>CAJCHZ010000092.1 GCA_903970165.1 Betaproteobacteria bacterium | reverse complement strand
CGCACGAAACGCCACTTTCGGGTTGTGCTTCGACAACACTTTCGTAATCGCCGCCGTCAGGGTCGTCTTGCCATGGTCAATGTGACCGATCGTCCCTATGTTGCAATGCGGCTTGCTGCGCTCGAATTTCTCCTTCGCCATCGCCTTCTGCTCCTGAGTAAAATTCGCAAACCAACTAAATCAAAACCGTTTTACTTCCCCTGCGTTACTTCTCGCCCTTCTGCTTCTTGATCACTTCCTCGGCCAGCGCCGCGGGAAGTTCCGCGTAGTGCGAAAAATGCATGGTGAACGTCGCGCGGCCCTGCGTGCGGCTGCGCAAATCCGTTGCGTAACCGAACATTTGCGCCAATGGCACTTCGACTCGAATCACGTTGACGCCCGCGCGGTTTTCCGTGCCCTGAATCGCCGACCGGCGCGCATTCAAATCGCCGAACACCGGAGCCATGTATTCTTCGGGAACGACCACTTCCACCTTCATGATGGGTTCCAGCAGAACTGCTTTGGCACGCGCGCAAGCTTCTTTGTAAGCCATCGAGCCGGCGATTTTGAACGCCATTTCGTTGGAGTCCACGTCGTGGTAGCTGCCGTCGATCAGCACGACAGCCACATCCACCGTGGGAAAGCCCGCCAGAATGCCGCTGTCCAGCGCTTCGCGGATGCCTGCTTCGATCGGCGCTATGAATTCGCGGGGGATCGAGCCGCCAACAATCTTGTCAATGAAAAGGAATCGGTGTTCTTTGTCGAACTTCCATTTGCCGGGGTTGCTTCCGCCGACCACTTGCTTGGCCAATTCGTCGATGTCGTCGGTGGACATCTCTTTCATGCTTTCGTGGCTCGAGCTGGGAATCGGGTGCAATTCGATTTTGCAGTGTCCGTACTGGCCCTTACCGCCGGTCTGCTTGATGTATTTGCCTTCGGCGACGGCCTTCTTGCGGATCGTTTCGCGGTAGGCGACCTGCGGACGGCCGACGTTGGCTTGCACGCTATATTCGCGCAACATGCGGTCCACAATAATTTCAAGGTGCAACTCGCCCATTCCGGAAATCAAAGTTTGGCCGGTATCGGGTTCGGTGGAAACGCGGAAGGTCGGATCTTCCTGCGCAAGACGCTGCAGCGCTACGCCCAGCTTGTCCTGGTCCGCTTTCGTCTTCGGCTCGATAGCCACGGAAATCACAGGCGCAGGGAAGTCGATGGATTCCAGAATGATGGGCTTCGCCTCATCGCACAGCGTGTCGCCGGTGTTCACGCTCTTCAGCCCAACGCAAGCGCAAATATCGCCGGCATAGATTTCATCAATTTCTTCGCGCTTGTTCGCGTGCATCTGCAACAAACGACTGATGCGTTCGCGCGAACCTTTGCCGGAATTCAAAACGTAGCTGCCGGACTTCAAAACGCCGGAGTACACGCGGATATAGGTAACGTGCCCGACGAACGGGTCGGACATAATTTTAAACGCCAGAGCCGAAAACGGCTGGTCGTCCGCGGCGCGCCGCAAAGCAACTTCATCGGTGCTGGGATCCGTGCCCTCGACGGGGGGAACATCAGTTGGAGACGGCAGATAATCAATCACCGCGTCCAGCAATGGCTGAATCCCTTTGTTCTTGAACGCGGAACCTGCCAGCACGGGAACGATTTTCAGATTGAGCGTGGACTTGCGCACCGACTTGCGCATCTCTTCGAGCGAGAGCTTGCCCTCGGTCAAGTACTTGTCCAGCACTTCGTCGTCGTGCTCGGCAATGTAGTCCACCATCTTGCCGCGATGCTCGTCGTAAAACTTCTGGTCGATTGCGGAGCCTTTCAGCGCCGCGGCAACATCCGGCCGCGAATCCACAAACGCCTTGTCCCACAATTTCTCAACCGGGAATTCCTCGAACTTCGCACCAAGCGTTTCTTCCAGCCACACAATGACTTTTTCTTCGAGGAAATCGATGATTCCGATGAAATTGTCTTCGCGGCCGAGGGGAAACTGCAGGGGAACGGGGTGGGCGCCGAGGCGTTGCCGGATGGTGCGGATGACGTGATCAAAATCCGCACCCATGCGGTCCATCTTGTTGACGAAACAGATGCGCGGAACGCGATACTTGTCAGCCTGGCGCCAGACGGTTTCTGACTGCGGCTGCACGCCGGCAACGGAGTCAAACACGCAAACAGCGCCGTCGAGAACGCGCAACGACCGTTCGACTTCCACCGTGAAGTCCACGTGCCCAGGCGTATCAATAATATTGACGCGATACTTTTTGTTGAAACGGGTCCAGGAAGCGGTCGTCGCAGCGCTGGTAATGGTAATTCCGCGCTCGCGCTCCTGCTCCATCCAGTCCATCGTGGCCGTGCCTTCATCCACGGAGCCGATCTTGTACGTCACACCGGTATAAAAAAGAATGCGCTCGGTTGACGTGGTTTTCCCCGCGTCAATGTGCGCCATGATACCGATGTTGCGCGTATCTTCGAGTTTGTACGCTCGTCCCATGATCTGCTGCGTTGCCCCTTTGGTTTCCGTCGCCATTTACAATTTCAAACTTTCTTTCTATCGCACCCTGCAAATCCGCTTGCTACCGTGCGCCTCTTACCAGCGATAGTGCGCAAACGCCTTATTCGCTTCCGCCATGCGGTGAACGTCTTCCTTCTTCTTGATGGCCCCGCCGCGCGCATTCGCCGCGTCAATCAACTCATCCGCCAGCTTGTCAATCATCGTCTTGCCCGAGCGCTCCCGCGAATACTGCAGCAGCCAGCGAATCGCCAGCGACTGCCGCCGGAACGGGTTCACTTCCACAGGAACCTGGTAGTTCGCGCCGCCGACGCGCCGCGTCTTCACTTCCAGCGTGGGCTTCACGTTCTCGATGGCCTTCTTGAAAATCTTCAGCGCGTCGTCGTTCGTCTTCTTCGCAACCTGGTCCATTGCACCGTAAAACACGCGCTGCGCCGTGGATTTCTTGCCTTCCCACATCATCGAGCAGATAAACTTCTCCACGATGTCGCTGGCATAGACCGGGTCGGTCGCCTGTGATCGTCGGAAAACAAGTCCTTTGCGTGGCATTGCTCTTTATCGCTCCTTCAATCTTTGCTGCCGAATTCGTTGCTTACTTTGCTGCCGCTGCCTTTGGCCGCTTCGCCCCGTACTTCGAGCGCCCCTGCTTGCGATTCTCGACGCCCGCGGCGTCCAGCGTTCCGCGCACGATGTGATAGCGAACTCCCGGCAAATCCTTCACGCGGCCCCCGCGCACGAGCACGATCGAGTGCTCCTGCAAGTTGTGGCCGATACCGGGAATGTATGTCGTCACTTCAACGGAATTCGTCAAGCGCACGCGCGCCACTTTGCGCAACGCGGAATTCGGTTTCTTCGGCGTCTGCGTGTACACGCGAATGCACACACCGCGCTTCTCCGGGCAGCCCGCCAGCGCGGGCGACTTCGTCTTGACCAGGACTTTTTCACGTCCCATGCGTACTAGTTGCGAAAACGTCGGCACAGTCGTCCTCTTCTTGGTCTGGCCGCTTGCGGCCAACCATTGCGCACAAAATTTCCCGCGGCTCTCGCACGCGCGCACAAAAAAATGCGCGAGAGCACACATAGTGCTGAAAGGTCTACTGCGAATCCGGAGGTACAACCAGCAAGAAACTCCGTACGCACTCCAAGAGGCAGAACTATTCTCTTGGCTTCAGTTCGGAGAGGCTTACTCGGCTTTGCGGGGCTGGCGCCCCATTCCGGCCGCTCTTCTGTCCCAATCCGTCGTGCTATGTTCCGGGACCGAAGATATTTCCCTTCCAACCCCTCGACCTAGCTTCAGGCCGCCCTCACCAGGGTAGAAACATCCCTGACAAAACGTAGAGTATAAGGAAAAGAACGTGCTCTGTCAAATTTCTTTCTTAATTCCTCAATGACTCTCTGTGGAAATAAAGCTAAGTCAGGATTTCCTCAGCACCCTGATTATACAGGACTTACGCCAACTCTCCAAATCGCGACAAATAACGCTAAGTCCCCGGCCCTCCGGCCCCAAACACCCTTCCGCGAGCCAGCCTGTAAGTCATTAATAATAAACAATTTGCTTGATAATGGGGACTTTAGCCTCCGCATTGTGTATTAATTCGACGGCGCTTCCCTCTTCTCGATATCCGCAAACTCCTTCGGCCACAATCCAAACGCTTTCAACATGTCATCCTCATGTTGCGCCACCAACATTTTCACAACCCGCTCCGCCGGCCACGGCGTCGCAAAACGTTCCGGCCTGTCCGCAATCCAATAGGCCGCCAGCGCCATCAGCGTCGCATCCTGCGCCAAAACATCCGGCTTCACCGCCTCCAGCGCATCCGCCGCGGAGTGATGCGTGTACTGATAATCCGGCGAATCCTGATCCATGTTAATTCCCGGCAATCCAGCAATCGAAAATGGCAGCGTGTCCGTGCCGTCTTCCACTTTGTCGTCCACCTTCACTTCCCGAATATCCGCGAGCGACCGTGCAAATGGCCGGAACGCTTCCACCAAATCGTCGCGTCCACCAAGTTGGAAAGAACGCACCGGCCCCTGTCCATTGTCCAGAATCACGCTGCCCAGATGATTCGCCATTTCCGCGGCATGTTGCTTTACGTATGCGAACGAGCCGTCAATTCCCTGCTCTTCCCCCGTAAACAAAACAAAGCGAATGGTACGCCGCGGTTTCATCCCGCTGCGCAGAATCGCGTCCGCTGCACCCAGTACGCAGCTCGAGCCCATGCCGTTGTCCGTAGTTCCTTCGGAAAGATCCCACGAATCCAGATGCCCTCCAACAACCAGCACCTGCTCCGGATTTTCGCGGCCGCGAATTTCTCCCACAACGTTTGCGCTCTCCACCGGACCGTTCGTAAATGTGTTTTGCACGTTGAAACGCATGCGCGGAGTCAGCCCGCGCGCAACGTAGCGCTCCAATTGTCCCTGGTCTTCCGCGGTCATCGAAACCACCGGCACGGCAAAGTCCGCGTCGAACCCGAGGATTCCCGTATGCGTCAGATTCATCCCTGCGGATTTCCCGCCGCCTTGCCCTCCAATCACCGCAATCACGCCCGCTTTAGCGGCCGCTCGCAAGAAATCCCCAAACTGCGCGAACATTTGAATGCCGCTCTTGTTCGGCGCGCCGCGCATCACCACCAGCGCGACCTTGCCATTGAGCCGCGAGATATTTTTTATCTCCCCGTCGAGGTCGAACAAATTCACTGCGACCACATCTCCCTCCGCCCCTCCCGCAGGCGTCGAGCCCGTCCAGCCCATCGCATCCACATGCAGCGGCCGCCGTATCGGCGTCAAAAGTTCCGCCTGCGCCGTCCCCCGCGTCCACCCGCGCCACAACTGCCATTTCTCCACGTGCACATTTTCCAGGCCCATGGCCTTCATCTTCGCCTGGCCCCATTCCACGGCATGCTTCGCCTGGGGCGAGCCAGTCACGCGCGCGCCGACATCGTCGCTCAATTCCGTCAAATATTGGTACGCATGCGAATCCATCAAGCCAGCCCCGGCAATTTTTACGAGCGCAGGCTTGGTCCCATCTTCCTCCGGCCCCTTCGCCGCAACCCTGTTGTCGGCACGAACAAACGCAGCGCCAACCGCGGCCATCGCCGCAACCACCGCAATCCCGCCAAAAATCCTTCGCATTCCCAGTTCTCCCTGTGCCTCACGCAAACCGGCAAAAGACTCTACCACGCCGTCAGACGGCCCAACTCCAAATCCGTTTCGACCCCGCGCCGTGTATAACGGGCAACGCCACGCAACCCGCCGCTTTACCTCGATTCTCCCTCGCCCTTACACTTCCTCCGAGGCCATCATGAAAGCTCTTCGCGCTTTTCTCTCCGCGATTCCCATCGCTGCGGCACTCTGTTTTTTCGCTGCGGCTGCCGCAACCCCGCGGAACTCGCAAGATGCCTCTCAAAAGCCCGCGCAGAAAGCCCCCGAGAAAGCTCCCGACAAATCCCCGGAAAAATCCGCCACGAAACCAACCCCCAAACTCCCCTCCGAGATCGAACTCCTCGAAACAACCGTTCGCTTTGAAGCCGACGGCGCCAGCCGCAAGGAAGTCCACGCCCGCGTCAAAATCAACGACGAACTCGGCGCCCGCCAATTCGCCCGCCTCAATTTCAATTTCAACCGCGCTTTCGAGCAAATCGAAATTCCGCTCGTCCGCATCACCCACGCCAGCGGAGGCACCGCCGACGTCCTCCCCAGCGCCATCACCGACATCCCGAATCCCGCTGTAGTCAACGCCCCCGCTTACCAGGACGTCCGCGTAAAATCCGTCCGCATCCTCGGCCTCGAACCCGGCGACTCCCTCGAATATCGCGTCATCACAACAATCTCCCATCCTCCACTCGCTCCGGACTTCTCGCTGGAACACTCTTTCGATCGCACCGGTGTCGTCTTAAACGAGCAGTTTCAAGTCGACCTGCCCACTTCAGTTCTGGCGAAAACCGAATACATCGTCATCAAAAGCCAAGCGACCAAACAGCAGCTGGCATGGCGCCTCTATCCGGACCAACACTGCGGATTCTGTGTTGAGCCGACAATCGAAAGCGTGGATCCCGCGTTGCTGGCTCAATTGCCGCTATCGGACCCGAAAAAAACAAAGCCCGAGAAAGCTCCCACCAAGCCAGCGGAAGCTTCTCCTTCTGCTCCGCCTCCCCCAGCCGATGACCCGCTTCCGCCGCCCGAGTTCGGCAAAGTTCAGCTTTTGCTCAAGCCGACTGCATCCGACGTATCGGTCGAGAAATCCGGTGAGGCGGTCGACTCCAGGACCATCTACACCTGGCATCACGCAGTGCCCCAGGAATCAGCTGGCAGCAAGATGGACTCTTCCGCATCGGACGAGGTCCCCGACATACAAGCCGGAAAGATTTCGTCATGGGCGGAACTTTCCTACAACCTCTACTTAGCGTTCCGGCTGCCGACACAACTGCCCGACGAAGTCATCGCCCTGTCGCAGCACCTGACGGAACAAGCCTCCACCCCTTTGGTCAAGACACAACGCATCTACGACTTCGTCTCGCAAAAAATCAAAACGGTCGATCTGCCGCTGGGCGCCACGGGATTCAAGTCGCGCCCCCTGCCCGAAATCATTTCCTCGGGTTACGCCACACAAGAAGACAAGTTTTTCCTTTTCCAGGCGCTCGCAAAAGCCGCCGGACTCGAAGCAGGTGCTGCCCTGATCGGTTCCTCCAAAAAATTTAGTGCCTTGGTACCAAGCCCCGCGGCATTTGCCCACTTGTTGATCGGCGTTGTGGGCTGCAACTGCTGGCTCGATCCCAGCCTGGAGGTAGCGCCCTTTGGCGCTCTCCCAGCCCCGTACCGAGGCAGCGCTTCACTGATTGTCGGCCGCGATGACGGGCCGCTTACGGACCTGCCGCCCTCCCCGATGGTTGGCCAAATTCCCAATGATCTGCCCTTTGCTTCAACGCAACGCGTGGACATTGATGCGGCTCTCTCGCCCGAAGGCAAACTCACCGCCAAAGTCCACTACGCCATGCGCGGGGACAATGAACTCCTCCTGCGCGTCGCTTTTCATCAAGCTCCTAAAGAAAAACAAAACGAGGTCGCGCAACTTCTCGCGCTCTCCGACGGCTTCCGCGGAAAGATACTTTCGACCACCACTTCCGATCCCTACGCGACGAAAGAGCCTTTCAAGGTCGAATACGAGATCGAGCAACCCAAGCTCGTTGACTGGTCAAAAAAAACAATTCGCATTCCCGCGCTGCTCCCGCTTCTCGGTGTGCCCGACCCGCCCTCAAAATCCACAGCCGGCGCTGCCCCCTCGCCCATCGACCTGGGAACGCCCCTCGATGTGATCGTCAGCGTGACATTGCATCTGCCCCCGGGCACAACGATCCAAGTCCCTGCCGGAACTTCCGTCCAGCGCGATTTCGCGACCTACTCCTCACAATACAGCGCGAAGGAGGCGTCTCTCCTCGCGACGCGCCACCTCAATTTTATTTTGAAGGAAATCTCCGCCGACCGCGCCGCCGATTACATCGCCTTCTTCCGCACCGTCCAAAACGACGAGTCGCAATCCTTCACGCTGGAGCGCCAGACCGCCGACGCAACCACTCCAACTCCAACCCCAGCTCCTGCCTCCCCGGCCAAACCGCAGAAACCGTGATACCCTCCCGCGCATGCTGGGCTGGGAGAATTTCTTCGTAGCAGAAGCTGGCGCCTCCGCCGCGCTCGCCGGCCTTCTCTTCGTCGCTATCTCCATCAATCTCACGCGCATCCTTCAATTCCGCGAATTGCCGACGCGCGCCGTCGAAGCACTCCTCTCCCTGCTCTCCGTCCTGATCGTCGCGACCTTCGCCCTCATTCCAGCACAATCGCAAACAACCCTCGGCATCGAAATGGGCGCCACCGGTCTCACGATGTGGACGTTCCAACTCGTCGCTCTAATGCGCACCTGGAAGAACTCCCACCCTCGCGCAAAATCCCTCTCGCGCATCCTGATGAATCAGCTGCCGTCCCTTCCCTTTTTTGTGGCGGGCGTTTTGCTAATCACCGGCCACCCTCACGGTATTTATTGGGTCGTCCCAGGCACGCTCTTCTCCTTCGCGGCAGGAGTATTTGGAGCCTGGGTTCTGCTGATCGAAATTCAGCGCTGAAAGGGCAAAATGGAATTACCCGCAGGAAGGAATGACCACTGCGGTCTTTAACGTCGCGCTTCTTTTTTTCAAAGTTCGTATTTCAAATTCCGTTCTTCGCACTACTTGATCCCCATAATCTCTTTCTCTTTCGCCGCGGACAGTCCTTCCACCTTGCCAGTCTCCGCCTGCGACACTTTCTCCAACTCATCCAGCGCGCGCTTCTTCTCGTCCTCGCTGATTTTCTTCTCTTTCTCCAGCTTCTCAATTCCTTCTTTGATGTCCCGTCGAATATTCCTCACGGCCGTTTTGTGATTTTCCAGCACCTTGTGCAACTGTTTCACAAAATCCTTGCGCCGCTCCTCGGTCAAAGCCGGAATCGGCACGCGCACCACTTTCCCGTCGTTCGTCGGATTCAATCCCAAATCCGACGTGCGAATCGCCTTGTCGATCAGCGCCACCACGCTCGTGTCCCACGGCGCGATCACAATCAGCGTCGGGTCCGGCACGGTCATCGAACCAAGCTGGTTCACCGGCATCGGGGTTCCGTGGTAATCCACGCGAATGTTATCCAGCATCGTGGCATTCGCGCGCCCAGTGCGGATCGTGGCCGCTTCCTTGCGAAAATCATCCACCGCTTTTTCCATGCGCGTCCGTGCCGCAGCCATCAAGTCTTTCGTAGTCATGTCGCCCTCAACTCACTTTTCAAAATAAAATGAATAGATGAAACCGGCCCGCGTTCACCGCTGTGCAAGAATGATTCCCCAGCGCCGCCCCCGCAGCGCCGAACGCTAACTCAACGCAGGAGTCACCGATGATCCCACGCGCTCGCCCAGCACCACCCGCTTGATGTTCCCATGCTGGTTCATGTTGAACACCACGATCGGCATCCCATTCTCCATGCACAACGAAATCGCCGTCGCATCCATCACTTTCAAATTCTGGTTCAACACATCACCATACGTAATCTGCGCAAAAAACTTCGCTCCGGAAACTTTCTCAGGGTCCGCGTCGAAAATTCCGTCTACGCGCGTGGCCTTCAAAATCACGTCCGCTTTGATCTCCATCGCGCGCAAAGCCGCCGCCGTGTCCGTTGAAAAATAAGGGTTCCCGGTCCCCGCAGCAAAAATCACGATCCGATTCTTCTCCAGATGCCGCATCGCCCGCCGCCGGATGAACGGCTCAGAAACCTGCCGCATCTCGATCGCGCTCAAGACCCGCGTGAACACGCCCTCTTTTTCCAGTGCGTCCTGCAAAGCCAGCGCGTTGATTACCGTCGCCAGCATGCCCATGTAATCCCCGGTCGAGCGGTCTATCTCAAAGCCCTTCTGCCGCGCCCCGCGAAAAATATTTCCGCCGCCCACCATGATGGCGATCTCCACGCCCAGCTCGTGCACCTCTTTTAGTTCGCGCGCGATTGACTGAATCGTCTCACCATGAATCCCGAATCCCTGCGGACCCTGCAGCGACTCTCCCGAAAGCTTCAGCAGAATCCGCCGGTAGGCCAATTGCGCGTGTCGCGTAACTTTCTTCGTGGTTTTCTTTCCAGTCTTCTTCAGTGCGGCCATGTATCTCCGGTAGCTGCTTTACCTGCCCAATAAAATCCTCGGAATTGTAACAAACTATCCAACCAATATGGAGTGCGGGAGCTCTGCTCCCGCTTTTCTTTCTTTTTCCGTCTTTTCCTTCTTTTCCGTCTCCCCGTCTTTTTCTCTCTCCGCTTCCCAGCGCCACGCGAAAACAGATGCAAATCTTTTCCACCCGCAAAAAAAAACGTCCCGGCAAAAAACCGGGACGCTCAAGGTTCCTGTCTCAGTGAAAACAGTTCACGAATTAGCAGGTGCCGGAACAGGCGCGGTCTCCGGCAACGCCGACGCCGGCCCGCCTTCCTCGCCCACCTTAAACCGCGAAAACCGCTTGATCACGATATTTTCGCCCAGCTCCGCGATGGCCTGCTTCACCATCTCGCCGATCGTCACGCTCTCATCCTTGATGTAGTGTTGTTCGTACAGGCAATTTTCCTCGTAAAACTTCTCCATCTTGCCCGTAACGATTCTCTCGATCACCGGCTCCGGCTTGCCGGTAGCCCGCGCCTGCGCTGAATAAATCTCGCGTTCCTTCTCCAGCATCTCCGGCGTCACTTCTTCGCGCCGCACATACCGCGGATCCAGCGCCGCGATGTGCATCGCAATGTCATGGCACAAATTCTGGAATCGCTCCGTGCGCGCCACGAAATCCGACTCGCAGTTGATCTCCACGAGCACACCAATCTTGCCGCCCGCGTGAATGTAGCTGCCCACGAGCCCTTCGCTCGCTTCGCGCTGCGACTTCTTGGCCGCCGCGGCCTGTCCCTTTTTCCGCAGGATATCGATGGCTTTCTGGACGTCCGCGCCCGCTTCCACGAGCGCCGCGCGGCAATCACTAAATCCCGCGCCGGTTCGCTCGCGCAGTTCTTTCACGAGATGTGCTGGGATTTGCATAGCTGGCTGTTGTGTACTCATCCTTTTTCTCTCTGCGAATTCTGTCCGCGAATTCCGGATCTTAATCTCTTGTATGAAGCCTGCCGATTGAAACCCTGCAAGCTGCAATCTGCAAAAAGACCCGCTCCGAGCCGCCTGGAGCGGGTCTCGCCAATCTCCTGCTGGCACGCTAAAACTACCGAGACTCGTCGTCCGGCGGTACGGTCGCTTCGGCGCCCGTTTCCGGAGCAGGTTCCGCAGGCACGGCCACGTCAGCTCCTTCGACAAAGTCGCCTTCCTGCTTCTCATACCGCTCGTATGCGCTCGTATCTACGTACTCCACGCCATCCACCAGCGCCTGGTCTTCCGCCGACTTCTGCTCCGCCACCTGCGATTGCTGGTAAGCGGTGTGCCCTTCGAGCACGGAGTCCGCAATCTTCGTCGTGAACAGCCGGATCGCGCGCAACGCGTCGTCGTTCCCAGGAATAATCCAGTCCACTACGTCGGGATCGCAATTCGTGTCCACAACCGAAACAACCGGCACGCCCATGCGCCGCGCTTCTTTCACCGCGATCTCTTCCGCGTTCGAGTCAATCACGAACATGGCGTCCGGCAATTGCGACATGTTCTCGATGCCCTCAAGGTTCTGATTGAGGTGCTTCATCTCGCGGCCCAGCCGCGCTTTTTCTTTTTTCGAAAGTTCGTTGATCCGGCCATCTTCCGTCATGGCCTTCAGCAGCTTCAGCCGCTTGATCGATTTCTGCAGCGTCGCCCAATTCGTCAGCGTCCCACCCAGCCAGCGGTGGTTCACAAAGAACGCTCCGCAGCGCTTGGACTCTTCGGCCACAGCTTCCTGCGCCTGCCGCTTGGTTCCCACAAACAAAACCGATTTGCCTTGCCCGGAAAGATCGCTCACGAAGCGGCTCGCTTCGCGGAACATCTTCAATGTTTTCTGCAAATCAATGATGTGAATGCCGTTCCGTTCCCCGAAAATATATTCCTTCATCTTCGGGTTCCAGCGACGCGTCTGGTGACCGAAATGTACTCCGGCCTCCAGCAACTCTTTCATTGTAATTTCTACTGCCAAGTTTCCTCCTATTTGAATAGCCGTTTGCGGTAGCGCGATTTGATGCCTTTGTAGGGGCGGGCTTTAGCCCGTCCCACCGCACCCAAACCAACGCTACAGAACAGCCTCTTGCCAGCTCCATGCTGGCCGTGATCTCAGTGGGCCAACTGTCGTCAACCCACTGGAGCTCTCTACACTCGAAACTCTGTGCTTTCAGCGAACTCAGAGTCCTCTGTGTAAATCTTTTTTCGTCCACCAACTACCGCTTGGTGAACTGGAATCTCTTACGCGCGCCCTTCTGCCCGTACTTCTTGCGTTCCTTCATGCGCGAATCGCGCGTCAAAAACCCGTTCTTCCGCAAAGCCGGCCTCAATTCCGGATTGAACTTCGAGATCGCTCTCGACAATCCCATCCGCACCGCTCCGGCCTGGCCGCCTACACCGCCGCCATGCGCCGTAACCTTCACGTCCACCTGGTCCGCCAGGCTAGTGAATTTCAGCGGCTCGGTAGCGTCATGCTTCCACGCATGATTCGGAAAATAGCTAGCCACTTCCCGGCCGTTCACCGTGAACTTCCCGCTCCCCGCCTTCAGAAACACGCGAGCCACCGACTCTTTCCGCCGGCCCGTTCCCAGAAACCACGTTTGTGTGCCCGCCAAGGGCGTACCAGTAGAACTCAACGTTCCTCCCGTGGCACAGACTTCAGTCTGTGCTCTTCGAAATCTCTCCATTCCAGACACCAACACGTCTGGAACATCAAACTTCACGCCGGTTTGCTTCCCTGCCTAAGGCACCACTTAGAGGTGACCACTGCGCGGCCACACTTGACCAAGGAACAGCAACGTGCGGAAAACCGTGGCACAGACTTTAGTCCGTGCTTCCTGCCTTTACAACCCTAAGCACCCACCGCAACTGCCTGCGGCTTCTGCCCGGCATGCCTTGCCAACCCCGCCGCATCCCGGTAAATCCGCAATTTCTTGGCGCGCCGCGCCCGCAACTTGTTCTTGGGCAGCATCCCCAGAACCGCCTCGCGAATCATCCAATCCGGCTTCGTCTCCCGCACTCGTTTTGCCGGGACCGCCTTCAACCCTCCCGGATATCCGCTGTGCGAATAATAAATCTTCTGTTCGACCTTGTTCCCGGTCATGCGAATCTTGTCCGCGTTAATGACCACTACATGGTCCCCGGAATCCAGATACGGCGTATAGCTCGCCTTATCCTTGCCGATCAGTATCCGCGCCACCTTCGACGCCAGCCGCCCCAATACCTGGTCCGTCGCATCCACCACAAACCAGTTCGCGCCCACTTTCAGCGCTTCCGCTTCTTCTCCCTTAGCTACGTACGTCCTCATTGCGCTCAGCCACACCTTTCCCTGTAGAGACAAACTCTAATCTTAAAGTACGTCTCCCCTTCTGTCAACGAACTCTTCCAACTTCCGGAACAGATCCGCTCGCCGCCATTCGAAACGAAATCGCTTTCCTCGATCCCAATCTCAACATCTTCAATATCCAAACTCTCGGCTCCTACCTCGACCGTAGCCGTTCCGCCCTCATGTTTTCTGCTCAAACCTATGGCGGTATCGGACTCTTCGGCCTCTTCCTCGCCGCAATCGGCCTCGCCGGCGTCACCGCCTATGCGGTCGCACAGCGCCGCAAGGAAATCGCCATTCGCACCGCAGTCGGCGCAAGACCACTCCAGATCTTGCGCCTCGTCCTCCGCGAAGGCACAGCCCTCATCAGCGCCGGCACAATCCTCGGCTTTCTCGGCGCTGTCGCCATGGCAAAAATCCTCTCCGCCCTCACCAGCCTCTTCGTCGACGCCCTAAAAATTGGCACAGCCGATCCACTCCTGCTGGTCGGCGCCCCCGCTCTCCTCGCGGCCGTAGCCATGCTCGCCTGCTATATCCCCGCCCGCAAATCCACCAAAATAGATCCCCTCAAAGCTCTCCGCGAGGAGTAGCCGTTGCGTGATTTATCGCCGGGCCGCGCGTCCTATAAATAGGTAATGTCCGGGCTTGTTCTCTGCGGATCTAGGTAGCTTTTCATTTCGCTCGGTCTCTTTACACTGCCCCAAACCCTGCACTCCCGACCAGTAGAAATCTCACGCGCGCCATCTCTAGACTTGTTAGAGAAATTCCGTCGGGGGATCCGCGTGCGCTCCAAACACGGCCTTACTCGAAGCTATCTCCGCTGCCGCGAACCTCATGCTTCAGCGCCAAGCTCCTTCTTGCCCTGCCTCTTTCTCCTCGCCTGCCTTGGCATGACGGGTTGTGCCGGTATATCAGGCGCCGGAAAACCAGGACCGAGCTCCGCCCCCACCATCAACTCTTTTACAGCCAATCTCACGACCATAACTTCCGGTACAAACGTCACGCTCAGTTGGTCCACTGCCGGCGCCAGCACAATTTCCATCTCTCCCGGCAACTTCACTTCCACGTCGGCCAGCGGCTCGAGAAGTGTCAGCCCTACTTCGACTACCACCTACACTCTCACCGCCAAAAATTCTTTAGGCTCCTCCACTTTTAAGCTGACTATCACCGTGAATCCCGCTGGCAGCAAGCCGACCATCAATTCTTTCACCGCCAGTCCTACAGGTATCAACTCGGGCTCGAGCAGCACTCTCAACTGGTCCACTTCCGGCGCCACTACTATTTCCATCACGCCGGGCACTTTCACTTCCAGCTCTGCCACTGGCTCAACCAGTGTCAGCCCGACTTCCACCACCACCTACACTCTCACCGCGACCAATTCCTCTGGCTCGAACACATCAACTGTGACCGTCACCGTAAACGTCTCTGCAAGCAAACCCACGATCAACTCTTTCACCGCCAGTCCCACAAGCATCAACTCGGGCTCGAGCAGCACTCTCAACTGGTCCACTTCCGGTGCCACTACTATTTCCATCACGCCGGGCACTTTCACTTCCGGCTCTGCCACTGGCTCAACCAGTGTCAGCCCGACTGCAACCACTACCTACACTCTCACCGCAACGAACGCTTCCGGCTCCTCTAGTTCCACAGCCAAGGTCACCGTAAGTTCCGGCAGCTCCAGCGGCCCGCTCTCCATCATCACCACAACATGCCCAGCCGGCACGCAAGGCTCCTCGTACGCTGGCTGCACCATCTCCGCCACCGGCGGCACTCCGCCGTACACCTTCTCTGTCAGCACCGACACGAATTTCCCCCCATTGCCCGAAGGCATGTCTCTTGACCCAAGCACCGGCGCTATTACCAGCTCGCTGATCGGCGGCCAGGGCACGTACGGCCCGGAACTCGTAGTCACCGACTCCGCAAGCGCCACCGCCACGCAACAAATTTCTTTTTCCATCAGCGGCAACAACGCTTTCCTCTCCAACATCTTCCCGGCCAACTCCATTTTCCATCATCGCGTTGACGCCGCTTCCACCAGCCTCCCCGTGGATAACTCTCCCGCCGCCGCAATCTACAGCGGCTATCTCTCCGCCACCGTCAGGCCGTTCTTCGGCAACGACGGTCCTTTTCCCAATGGCATTCCCGCTATCCAGGTTCCTGCAAACCAGCCGGACGTCACTGTTTCCACTACGGTCTATCAGTCCTACTTCAGCTCCGGCCCCATTCCTTCCTACGCTCCTCCGGAGGGCACCGCCAACTCCACCGGCGACCGGCACGTTCTCGTCTATCTCGAGCCTGGCGCCACTACGAAACCTGCTCTCTATGAAATGTGGCAGGGTATCTATGAAGGCGGCTCCTGGACCGACTCTTCCAACGCTTTTTGGCCAGACGTCACTTCCAACGCTCTCACACCTCAGGGCAACGGCACGTCCGACGCCGCGGGTCTTCCTGTAGCTCCTCTTCTGGCCAACGCCGACGAAGTCATCGGCACAGGCACATCCTCTGCGCCGAATGGAACCATTCAGCATCCCATCCGCTTCACCCTCAACCACATGCTGAATTATTGGGTTTGGCCGGCCACGGAAACCGCTGGCGTCGGCAGTTGCAGTTCAGGCGGAAGCGCCATCCCCACCATGTCTCTCATCTCGCAATCTTCTCCTCCGACGAGCTGCACCATGACCGGACCTGCCGGCGAAATCTATCGTCTGAAGGCAGGCGTCGCGACTCCCTCTTGCGTTTCTTCCAGTCCGCAGGCGGCCATTCTCATCACCGCCTTCCGTAACTACGGCATCATCCTCGCCGATAATGGCATGAGCGGGGGCCTGATCGGCACTCCGGATGCCCGCTGGAACGATACCGATCTCGCCTGCATCACCAGCCTGACTCTCGCCGATTTCGAGCCCGTAAACGTCTCCAGCCTGATGGTAAGCAACGACAGCGGCGCCACAGCCCACTAGGGCTTTCCTCAATACTTCCCGCGAAGTTCTCCGTGCTCTCTGCGTATTCTGTGTCCTCCGTATAAAAAACATTCTCCAAGTTCCAAAATTATACCCTTTACTAATAGTACCCGTATGGTAATACTCCCGTAAAAGATCGCGCCTCGCCCCGTGCGAGGCGTTTCTGTTTTAGGCCCAGGTTTCTGTCTTCGACCAGTTTTTAAGCAAATGTTGTAGCACCGTCATCCGTCAGTCTCCGCCAACGACACATGGGGACGAAACATGGGAAACCCGGGGAGCTGCTTTCCAGCGATGCTGTCATCCCGCGTGCACTGTTTATGGTGTTCATGTAGCGCCAGGCTTCAGCCCGGCATCGTCTTCGCTAGCAGAAGGGACCGTGGCCGAAGGGGGAGCAGCGAAGGATCTATTTTTCTTTGTGGGGCACGAATCATCGTGCTCCCTATATGTCGCACCAGCCTTCGCACGAAAGCCCGAGCGCTACGTGGTCCAGAGGAGGTCGATTTTTTTGTCGAGGGCGTAGAAATCCCGATCGGCGGTGGCGACGGAGGCTTTGCGTTGGAGGGCTAGCGCGGCGGGGAAGCAATCGAGGTAAGGGAGCTTGTGGCTGGCGCGGAGTTCGGCGGCGGAACGGGTTAGTTCGAGGTCGGCGGGGACGAGAGCAATGGGGAGTTGAGCGATATCCTCGAGAATTTTATGCGCGACGCCAGGGCCTTTGATGCGCCAGACGGAGTAGTAGACCTCGCCCCAGTTAACGACGGACATGAGGAGCTGACGCTTGCCGGCGACGGCGAGATGCAGGAGTTCTTCGACTTTATCGGCGCCGGAGCGGTTTTCGAAGAAGGTCATGAGGGCGCTAGCGTCGAGGACGATGCGTTTCATAGATCGCGTTCGCGCTTCCGGTCTTCGAGGAGCGAGTCGAGCGCAGAGGAGCCGTCCTCGAGGGAGCCGCGGAGGCTGCGAATAAATTCGGGAGTGATGGGCTGAAGAATGAGGCGGCCCTGGTCTTCGAGAAAAGCGACTTGCGTGCCTTGGCGGATGGAGTATTTGCGGCGGAGCTTGGCGGGAATGACAAGCTGGCCCTTGGTGGTGACGGTAGAAGTTTCGGATGGCATGAAAATAGTATGGCAGAAGAATGAAAGTAAGACAAGAGAAGGTACGGCTTACACGGACAATACAGAGCGAAGAAGATGCCGGGCTGCTCCTTTGCCTTCTTCGGGGATCAACTCATTGACCGCGACGATGCATATCAGGCATGTTGAACAAACTTTTCCCTGTTCTTTAGATTTACGCCAACCGCGTCCAGGAATCTGTCCTCCCTTCTCTTTCCATTTCCTCCGTACTATCCTTCTCTCTCATCGCAATGGACGCGCATCTCCTCGACGAACTTCGCCAAATCGTAGGCCCCCGGGGCCTCATCACTTCTCACGAAGAGCTCCACACCTACGACACCGACGCCCTGACCAACATCCGCGTCCTGCCCCAAGCCGTCCTGCTCCCCTCCTCCACCGAGCAAGTCCAAGCCATCCTCCGCCTCTGTCATCGCGAACGCCTCCCCTTCGTGGCCCGCGGTGCAGGCACAGGCCTCTCCGGCGGCGCGCTACCCGTAGCAGACGGCATCGTCATCAGCCTCGCCCGCATGAACCGCATTCTCGAAGTGGATCTCCCCAACGCTCGCGTCACGGTCGAGCCCGGCGTCATCAATCTCGACGTCACTGCCCGCGTCGCGCCGCAAGACTACTTCTACGCCCCCGACCCCAGCTCTCAATCCATCTGCAGCATCGGCGGCAATGTCGCAGAAAACTCCGGCGGCGCTCACTGCCTGAAATACGGTTTTACAACCACACACGTCCTCGGCCTCGAAGTCGTCCTGCCCGACGGCACGCTAATCCATCTCGGCGGCAAAACTCTCGACGCACCTGGCTACGACCTCCTCGGCGTCTTCGTCGGCTCCGAGGGCACCCTCGGCATCGCCACAAAAATGATTCTCCGCATCGTGAAGCGCCCGGAATGTGTGCAAACTCTCCTCGCCGCCTTCCCCAGCACCAACGAAGCCGGCGCGGCCGTCAGCAGCATGATCGCCGCCGGTATGCTCCCCAGCGCCATAGAAATGATGGACCGCCTTTCCATCCAAGCCTCCGAAGCAGCCGTCCACGCCAATTACCCGATGTGCGGCGCCCTCCTCCTCGTCGAACTCGACGGCCCGGTAGCGGAAGTCGCCGCCCTCATGGCCGACGTCAACAAAATCTGCCGCGAACACGCCGCCGAAGAAATCCGGCTCGCCCAATCCGACACCGAGCGCGCCTTGGTCTGGAAAGGCCGCAAAGCCGCCTTTGCCGCCATGGGCCGCATCTCCCCAAACTACATTGTTCAAGATGGTGTAATCCCGAGAACAGCATTGCCGCGCGTAATGTCCGAAATCGATCAGCTAAGCCAGGAAGCCGGCCTCCGCGTAGCCAACGTCTTTCACGCTGGCGACGGCAACCTCCACCCCATGGTCCTCTACGACCAGCGCATCCCCGGCCAGGAGCACGCCGCCGAAGCCCTCTCTTCAAAAATCCTCGAAATCTGCATCGCCGCAGGCGGTTCCATCACCGGCGAACACGGCGTGGGCGAAGACAAAAAGAAAATGATGTCCAAAATGTTCGCCGAACCCGACCTCGCCACCATGCAACGCGTCCGCTGCGCCTTCGACCCCTACAATCTCAGCAATCCCACTAAAGTTTTCCCGACGCCCCGCCTTTGCGGCGAAAAGCCCGGCGAATACAAGCCCCACCCCGCAGAAATCTCAGGCAGCGCCGACCGCTTCTGATATAGGGGTGGAAAGATGGACAGCGCATCGTTGGATGCCACTGACTCGAACCATTGCCGAGATGACAGGCAACGGATAACGTGTTATTCAGAACATGCAACCAATCGTTGTCGGAAATTCTCGCCGGACACAGATCCTCTGACTCTCTGCTTTCCTATGCCTTGTAGCAGGAGGCGTGATCTTAATGCGAGCGTCAGTCGTCAATCAAGATTAGATAATTCAGTGGGCCGGTGTCACAGACGACCGCCGGCATCTACACGCCCAGGCGGTTCAACGTTTCGCGGTCACGCTCCAGGTCTTCCGCGGAGTATTCGAGCTCTATGCCTCGGTCCTTGAGGAATTCCTCCACTTCCATTGGTGTGTTAAACCCGAGCAGGCGGCCAAGCTGTGCGTGAGAGATTCTTTGCCTGACGATACACGTCGGTCAGCAAAGACTCCAGGGCCGCGCGGGAAAGGTCTTTCCCCCTTGCGGAAAGAGCTTCGAAAAGCTCATCGGGAACCGAGATGGTTAGATGGTACATCGTTCGAGTTCTTTCTCCGCTCGCCTAAGAATACGCGTGCACCCCCAAGACAACAATGCCCCTGACGCGGCCGAGGAACGGACAAACTAGCGACGCAATTCCAATTTCGCGACGTATTCCCATGCGACCCGACATCGTTCCCGGCGTCAAATTTCCCGATTACGAACTCCCCGACCACACCGCCAAGCACTCCTCGTGCAACTCCATCGCGAACGCGAAGTCGCCTACTGCCGCTGCTCACAAGGCAAGGTCCGCAACAGGAACAGATATCCCCTAGTTTTGTTATTTGCCTTTGTACTCCTCGTCGCACTGTAAGGCCCGCTACAATCATCGTCGACGAAAAGCTCTTCGCCGGAATCGAGGCCCCCATGCCGCACGACTTGACCCAAACAATCTCACTGCTTGGCAATACGCCCGCTACTCTCAACGCTCTGCTTCGCAACCTGCCCGCGTCGTGGACCCAGCAAAACGAAGGCGCAAACACCTGGACCCCCTACGCTGTCGTCGCTCACCTGGTCCACACCGAACACTGCAACTGGCTACTCCGCGCAAAAACCATTCTCGACCACGGCGAAAGCAAAACTTTCGCGCCGCTTGATCGCGAAGCCCACACCCGCGAAACCCCGCAAAAATCGTTGTCCCAACTCCTCGACGAATTTGACGCGCAACGCGCGAAAAATCTCGCCGAGCTCTCCGCCATGAATCTCCAACCGTCAGATCTCGCCCGCGTGGGCCGTCACCCCGCCTTCGGTCCTGTCACTCTCTCACAACTCCTCGCCACCTGGGCGGCCCACGATCTAACCCATCTTCATCAACTCTCCCGAGTCCTGGCGCACCAATACCGCGAAGCCGTTGGTCCCTGGAGCGCCTACCTCGGCGTCCTCAAATGTGACGCCCACAGCTCCGCCGCCTAGCCAAGGCCAACGTGTGCGCAATTGCCGGTGAATCGGACTACAATTTGACAACCGCACCCAAAGAGCCCACGCTGACAAACGTGCGAACATCTACCCTTTTCCTCCTAGCGTTATTTTTCTTTGCCTCAGCAACCCAATCCCAGGACACTGCCGGCATCCCAACGTTTCAGATCACTCCTGGGGATAGCACCATAAAGTTCGGTGTCAAAGCATCGGTATCCCTGGAGGGCACCTTCGAAAAATGGGACGCCACCCTCACCTTCACTTCTCCCGACGTCACCACAGCCGTCTTGAACATTCGCATTCAAGCGGACAGTGTGCAGACAGGAAGCGGACTGAAGAACGGCAAGTTGAAGGGCAAGGATTTCTTCTACGTAGAGCAAAATCCATACATCACGTTTGTGTCCGACAAACTGGTGCAAACCGGCCCGGACACCTTTGAATTCGACGGCCAATTTACGATACGCGGCGTGACCAAACCCGAAAAGCTGCTGCTAAATGTCTCGGGCAAAGGCACCGGCCACGGCATCGTCGTGGGCACTATGGCCTTCGACCGCAAAGACTACGGCATCGACAAAAGCATCCCCTTCATAAAGATCGCCGACCGAGTCGAAGTAAATGTAAATCTCATAGCCAACCAACTCAGCGGCCCCCGCCTCGTCTACAAGCAATAGTTTTTCCCCCTACGTTCATCGGTCGGGGCCGAGATCGACGCGCTTGCGCAGAATGGCAATCGAGACTGCGCCTTGGTAGATCCCCTCGACCAGTGCAGTGGAGGTCAAGACTTACGCGTTGGGGGAATTTTAACCTGCGGCAAAGACAAGGTTAGGGCGCGACAGTCAGCGTGAAGGACTGTGCATGCGTAGGCGCGTTTGCGCCGCTCGCTGTCAGTGTGACGGTGTAGGTCTTCGCAGTTCCCTGCGGTGCAGGATGGTCTGCCCCGGTTAGACCGGCGCAACCGGAAACGACGAGAGTCGCCGCGAGCAATAAGGAAGCCGCCATCGCTTGCAGGAATTTTGCCGGGGCTGGCGAGAACTGTTTGCCCTTTGCGCTTCGAATGATTCCAAT
This sequence comes from Betaproteobacteria bacterium, assembly GCA_903970165.1. Lineage (GTDB taxonomy): Bacteria > Acidobacteriota > Terriglobia > Acidiferrales > UBA7541 > Acidiferrum. The sequence continues at coordinate 75,900 of CAJCHZ010000092.1, read as the reverse complement.
GACTACAAAACTGCCCAGCCCCAATAAAAGGGCAAAGGATGCCGCCATTCGCGTTCGCAGAATATATAGGCCCTCCGCGTGACTCGACAAACTCGCAGGTGAGGTTCTTTCTAACTTTGCCGCCATCATTGCTGGCACTTGAATTTTCAATATCGCATTGACCGGTCCGCTGGCAGGCGTCACCAACATCGGGTTGAAACTGCAGCTCGCCCCACTCGGCAGCCCCGAGCAAGCGAACCCAACGGCCTGCTTGAAGCCATTCTCAGGTGAAACGGTCAACGTGATCGTACCCGCCGCGCCGGCTGTAACATTCAGCGTGGAAGCACTCACGGACAAGGCGTAGTCAGGGGCCGGCGCGACGACGACAGTTACCGCCGCAGCGGCAGAACTCGACGCATTGAAATTTGCGTCGCCGGAATAAGCCGCACGAATCGAATGCGACCCCGTCGTAAGCGCCGCCGTGCTCATCTGCGCTGACCCGCCGCTCAACGTCGCCGTCGCCACAACCGTCTGCGAATCGAGAAAAGAGACCGTCCCCGTAGGAGTGCCGGTCCCGCTCACGGCAGCCACGTTCGCTGTGAAGGTAACGCTTGCTCCCGCGGTAATCTGCGTAGCCGAAACCGTCAGCAAAGTGCTCGTATTTATTTTTGCTGGCGCCGAAACAACCACAGTCACAACAGTCGAAGTCGATACGGCGAAATTCGCATCACCCGAATACGCCGCCGTGATGCTGTGCGACCCAACCGTCAGCGACGCGGTGCTAAAGGTCGCCGTCCCGCCGCTTAAGGTGGCTGTGCCCAGCGAATTCGCTCCATCGCTGAACGTAACCGTTCCCGTCGGCGTGCCACTGCCCGACTGCGGCGCAACGGTCGCCGTAAACGTCACGTCCTGTCCGCTGGTCAATTGCGTGTTCGACGCGCTCAGGGAAGTGCTCGTATTAATTTTTGCAGGCGCCGAAACAACCACAGTCACAACAGTCGAAGTGGACGCAGCAAAATTCGCATCGCCGGAATATGCCGCCGTGATGCTGTGCGACCCAACCGTCAGCGACGACGTACTGAAGGTCGCCGTCCCACCGCTTAATGTGGCTGTGCCCAGCGAATTCGCTCCATCGCTGAACGTAACCGTTCCCGTCGGCGTGCCACTGCCCGACTGCGGAGCAACGGTCGCCGTAAACGTCACGCTCTGTCTGCTGGTTAATTGCGCGTTCGACGCGCTAAGCGAGGTAGTCGTCGCTGCAGGCGAAGCTCCGGACCCAGCGGTAAAAACAAAAACAGTCACCGAGTAAGCCGGAAAGTTGTAGCTCACAGCATTCGACGCCACCGTCACCGGCGTCCCCGCCGTGATCTGACTCAAGTTCGCGCTGCTATACGTGTAAACCGCCGCGCTACCAGCCGCGCTGAAATTCGCCAGGGTCAAGCCAGTCTGAATCGCTGCAGTCGTCTTATTGATCACAACAACCGTGAGGGCCCCATCGGAAGACCGCAGCGCCCCATAAACAGAAAGCTGGCTCTGGTCCGTGCTCGTCGAATTCACCGCGGTATCGCCAAACTGTCCCCCAGCCCCGTCATAGTTTCTGTAAATCCGAAAACTGTAAGCCAGTGGCGCGGTGGGCGCCGGGACGTTCCACATGTTCGCGAAGTCCAGACTCTGCCGTCCATAAATTCCTAAAACATCCGTCTCCGTCAGCATGTCCACCAACGGATTCGTCCCGCTCGCAAAACTGTATTCCGAAATCGAAAGTTTCGTTCCCGGATAGTACGTCTGAATCCAACTCTGAAATCGCGGAATCAACTGCATCGGCCCATCAAAATAATATTGTTCCACCCAGCTCCCCGAATTAAACGTTGGATCCCACAGCGCCCGCGTCGATTCCAATTCCGCTGCGTCCGTCGAACCGCCGCCATAATAATGTTCGTCAAAATAATCGAGAATGCGTTGATTATTCGCTTGCTCATACGCCGCCATCTGCTGCAAATAATATTGCCCCGCGTAAAGATTGTCCTGATCCGGCGGCGTCCCAATCCATCCGCCCAAAGTAAAATCCACCGGCCCGAAAACTTTGGCCGTAGGATCGGTCTGTTTGATGATCGCCGCATACTGCTGCCCCAAACTGATAATGGTGTTGTAGTCGGGCTGCACCGGCTCGACGTCGCGATGCGTGTTGCTCCACCCGCCCGGCTCGTTGTCGAGCTGGTAATAAGGAACGCCACCATTTGCGGCCGTCCCGAAAGTGGCAATCAGGTGCTGAATCCAGCCCTGTTGCAGCGCCGTGGTGTTATTGATGTGGTTCGCGTAAATATTGTTGTCGAGCAATTGCGTCCCGCTGGTCGCTATGCTGTTCCCACAAGTGTCCCCGTTGGGGAACACATAAGGATTCGTCGATTGCTGTGCCCCATAAACCGAAACCGGAAAGCTGCAACTCCACGCGGAGCTTTTATTCACATAAGGAATAATCGGAATCGTAAGCAGCGTCTTGGCATTCGACGCCGTCTTGTACGTATTGATCATCAAATCCGCCGACGCGCTCGGAGTCGCGGTGGCCTGGCCGTTCCCGCCCATGAAATACCAATCGAAACCCGAATTACTGGAGTCCGCCTGCCAGTTGTAGCGCGTGGTCCCGTCGCCGCCCCAACGGATGTTCGGCACTTGAATCTCTTTGGCAAATGTTGCATCCAGGCCGTAATTCGCCAGCCCATAAATATCGGGATTAATCGGGTGCGGATTTCCGGCAGCGTCAACGGTTAGTGTGGGCGCAGTTTGCCCGCTCGCGCGCGGCAAAAGGAGGCCTGTGAAGAGGAGAAAGAGGCGCAGGCAGCGCCAGCAAATACGAAGAAAATCGCGGCTCATAGTGAATCCCGGGCTCAGATAGTGAGATTTACGCCGGGAAGAAAGACCTTAGCGGGATGCCTGCAAGGCAGCAATGGTACGCAGGGACAGATTAAGTCCAGCCCTCGAGGTCTGCTCGGACATCGCAAGAATGTCAGCCGGCGCCAAGGCGCTATAGAGCTGATTTTGGAGGGAACCAGCGAATTGCATCACGGCAACGCAGATTCATCGAGTACTTGGCCGTGTTCGTCGTAAACCAGACCTTGGGCTTACGAACCCAATTCGATCCGCTCCTCCAACTCGACGACTACACTCTGGCCTATTCGCTTGCCGATCGCCTTACGAATGTCCTCTCGCACCGGCAGTTTATGCCTGGCATCCCCCATCGCCATGAACGAACTCCGAAATGGATGGCCATCAATCTTTCCTCTCACCCTCACCAGCCCGCGCGTCCCAAAAAACTTTACTGAACTGGGCCAAACCACGTAGGTCCAACCGCCCTTTTTAGGGCTCTTCTGCAGCTTGGCTCTAAATCTCTTGTTCAGCATGATTCTGTATCCCAGTGCTCAAAGCCGTTTAAACAGTCCGCTCGATGATCTGCTTCTCGCAAGCAATCAAAGCAAGGTTAGCCATGTTCAGAAACAAACCGTGCTCCACCACTCCAACAAGGGAATCGATCTTGGCCGCCAGCTTCGCCGGATCTTCCATCAGGAGCCCTGAACAATCGAGAATCAGGTTCCCTTCGTCCGTAATGTAGCGCGAACCATCCGCATGCACGCGAATCTTTGGCGTGAACCCAAGCTCGCGAAGCTCGTCGCTCACTAAAGGAACAGCCATTTGAATCACTTCCACGGGCAGGGGAAACTTGCCCAGCTTTTCCACTTGTTTGGACCCGTCCGCCACCACGACAAACCGTTTTGAGGCGCTGGCGACAATTTTCTCACGCAGCAGCTTGCCGCCGCCGCCTTTGATCAGCGCTAGCCCTGGCGCAACTTCGTCCGCTCCATCCACGGTCAGGTCCAGCTTCCGGCACTCTTCAAAATTGATGATCGGAATTCCATAGCTGCGCCCCAACTTTTCGCTGTCTTCGGAACTGGCGATGGCACGAATCTTCAACCCATGGTCGCGCACCTGCTCTCCGAGTAGCTTGATCCAGAGGGTCGCGGTCGAGCCGGACCCCAACCCTACGGTCATGCCCGGTTCGACTAGCTTGAGTGCACGCTGAGCAGCATGCAGCTTCAAATCCGCGTGGTCTTGAGAATGATCTTGGGTGGCCATCGCCGCTCCTGCCTTTTCGAGTCGCTTGCCCGCGCGCCAGATTCTAATGAGGCAAGCCTAAACTACCTGAATTCTCTTTGATGCGCGTGGGCATTTTTGAAGGAAGGAAAAGTTAGGGATAACCGTGCTCTCTTCTTCCGCATGGTTCACAGTTCAAGATTTAAGGTTCAAGCTCGCTAATCGACCGGCCTAGGCCAGTCTTGACGTCGGCTAACCGTTGTACTCTACTGGCTCCTCGGAACCCATGACGACGTCTCTACCTGCTCTCGAACAAGACTTCCGCGCCATTCTGGTTCCTGATTCGATTCGCTCCGCCACTCCTGCCGACGCAGTTGCAGGCGTGCAGCCGCGCCTGATCCTTGAGCCTGCCACCGAGCAGCAATTGGCGGCGGCCCTTTGCGTGGCAAACGAGGCGGGGTTGGCTGTAATTCCCCGCGGGGGCGGCACCAAGCTGGGATGGGGCAATACGCCGAAGCGCGCCGATGTCATCCTCTCGACCGCGCGCCTGAACAAAATCATCGAGCACCCCTGGGCCGATCTCACGGTGAGCGTCGAGGCAGGCTGCACCATGGCAACCCTTCAAGCGGCGCTTGCGCAGCACGGCCAGAGGCTCGCGCTCGATCCATTGTGGCCGGAGGACGCCACCATCGGCGGGGTCCTCTCCACCAACGACAGCGGAAGTCAGCGGCTCCGCTTCGGTTCGCTCCGCGACCTCATCATCGGCGTAACCATCGCACTCCCCGATGGCACGCTGGCCTCCAGCGGCGGCAAGGTGGTGAAAAACGTAGCAGGCTACGACCTGCCCAAACTCGTCACGGGCGCCTTTGGCACGCTCGGGGTAATCACACGCGCCGTTTTTCGTCTGCATCCACTGCCGCGGAACACAAAAACTTTATCGATCTCTGCCGGAACTCTCGAAAACATGCAGAAATTGATCCTCGCGATCCAAGACTCAAAGATGGCCCACACGTCTCTGCAAGCGCGCGTTGAACAAAATGCCGAGCCAATTGTGGACATTCTTTTCGAGGGGACGGAAGCAGGTATCGCGGCTCAGGAAGCCCAGTTGCGAACGATTGGAGGTTCGGCGCAGATTGTTGACACCTCCTCCGCGGTTTGGTCAGCCTCCGAAGAACTTTGGAACGAGCCGAGTCCGGCCGCGATGGCGAAGATCACCACGCTTCCTGCCGCCATCGGGCGGACGGTGCAGAGTGTGCAGAGAATCTCCGATCAGCTCTCTGAACAGCGCGCGACGCGCTGGAAACTCGTGATGCAAGCCACGGGCATTGGCTGGATTCGCCTGGAAGCGTCGTCCGAGAATCTTTACAACTCTCTGTCGGATCTGCGCAACGAGGTTGAACGCGCAGGCGGTTCTCTTTCCGTTTTCGATCGGCCCGGCGAGCCACAGCGCGCAGGCGCAGTAGATGCCGGAACAAAACGCATGGACACCTGGGGCCAGCCCGGCGACGCGCTGCCGCTCATGCGCGCGTTGAAAAATCAGTTCGACCCGCGCAATACATTGAATCCAGGCCGCTTTCTTGGCGACATCTGACGAGGAGTTTTTGACGTGAATAAAGCTGGCCGCGCACTTCCCATCCTCTCTCTTTTGCTACTTGCACCTTTCGCGTGTCCGCAAACGCGGCCCCCGCGCGCAGCGCTTCCCGCGGAAGTTCACTCCCTTAAAATCACCATTCTCTCGACGATGCTCGCCGATGACGGCATCGGTGAATGGGGCTTCGCTGCGCTCGTCGAAGCCGACGGCCGCAAGATTCTCTTCGACACCGGCGCTCGCCCTACCACCGTCCTAGAAAACGCCCGCGAATTGAAGGTCGACCTCAACGGCGTTCAAGACGTCATTCTCAGCCACTACCATGACGACCACACCACCGGCCTGATGACACTTCGCCGCGAGTTTTCCAAAAACAATCCTTCCGCTCTTTCGCGTGTGCACGTTGCAACCGGCATTTTTCTTGAACGCCGTGGGCACTTGCTGAATCCAATGATTCAGATGAAGAAAGACTACGAAGCCACCGGTGGCGTCTTTATCGTGCACGACAAGCCGGAAGAGATTTTCCCCGGCATCTGGCTCACCGGCCCTGTTCCGAGGGTCTACCCCGAGAAAAATTATTCCGCCGGGACCGAGGTCAACACCGGCACGGCCTGGGTCGAGGACAACATTCCCGACGATCAGTCGCTCGTCTTCAACACTTCGCACGGTCTCGTCTTACTCTCCGGGTGCGGCCACTCCGGCATCATTAATACGATTCAGTACGCGCGCGGCTTCCTACGTCCCGCTCCCATGGATGCTGCGATTGGAGGGTTTCACCTCTTTGCAGCAAGCGATCAGGAACTCGCCTGGACCGCTTCCAAGCTGAAGGAATACCACACCGCGCGCATTCTGGGAGCGCACTGCACGGGCATCGAGAGCGTTTACCGCCTTCGCGAGTTGATGGGCTTGACGCGGCAGACGTGTCTGGTCGGAACGATCGGTGCGGTTTACGATCTAAACAGCGGAATTAAGACAGGCCCCATCGCGCGATAATGCGGAACAAGTTGGTGGATTGATTTGAGGTGCCGGCCATGAGCATCGGAAAAACGCGAGCCTTTTCCTGGACTGCTTGCTTGACGTTGTCGCTTGGTATTGTCGCTGTTGCTTCTGCACAATCGGTGCCAACTCCCGCGGCTCCGCAATCCGGGCAAGCGAAGCCCGCTATCCTTCTCGAAACACTCTCGTGGGACGAAGCCGAACACATTCTCACGGCGGACACCGTTGTTGTCATCGCGCTCGGCGCTGAGTCCAAGGAACATGGCCGCCATCTGCAACTCAACAATGATTTCCTTATGGCTGAATATTTGAAAAAGAGGGTCCTGGCCGCTGCGCCGCAAAACGTTGTCGTCGCTCCGACCATCAACTACAGCTTTTATCCCGCCTTCCTCGAATATCCTGGCTCCACGTCCGTCAGCATCGACACTGCACGGACCATGATTACCGACATCGTTCACTCTCTTGCCCACTACGGCCCGCGCCGCTTTTACATTCTCAATACCGGCATCTCGACGTTGCGGCCACTGGCGCAAGCTGCCGCGGGTCTCGCCAAAGACAACATCCTGCTTCGCTACACCGATCTCACGAAGGATGATCCAGTCGAGAAGAAAGTTCGCCAATCCGGCGGCACGCACGCGGACGAGATTGAAACCTCGATGATGCTCTACATCGCACCCGAAACGGTCCGCATGAACAGAGCCATCCGTGACCTCAACCCAGATCAGCCCGGCGGACTCACGCGCGACCCGAACGGTAAAGGCACCTATTCGACGACGGGCGCTTGGGGTGACCCGACCCTGGCCACACGCGAAAAAGGACAAGCCGTAGTCGAATCGCTGGTCGCAACCATTCTCAAAGACATCGACGAACTGCGCCGCGCCAGCCTGAGCACCACCCCGTCTGTGTCGCAATGATTTTGCGAAAAAATACGGCGTCCATGGGGTTAGTGTTCTAATTTCCCTCGGTCAAAGGGCGAGCAGTTGCCATTTTATTCCGCCTTAGAGCCTTCGAAGTAGCTGATGGTTCTCCGGTCTTCACGAACGGCAATCATCTTGTCTTCCTTCGCGTTCCAGACGGCCACAACTCTCCTTGTCCAGTTTTCGTGAGCGTCGCGCTCATATTCATACTGGACGCGAGCCAGCACGGTGCCGTCCTCGAGGTATCGCTCTTCCAAGTCATTTTCGATACTTCCCTGCTTGCCGGCATGGTGTAGTTTGGTGATCTCCAGGGTTCGCGGACACCGCAACGTGAAATAAATCTGAAATCTTCGCTTCTCGTCGTTCCCGTTGAAAATTCCTACTTCACCTTGCCCGGCGGCGCACTGAAAGTCCGGACTCTGCCACCAGGATAAAAAATCTCCATCGTGCATGCGCAGGATTCCGACCACGTGCCCTTGGGGATCCAGGCTCTGGTGCTCGTAGATGCCAGCCTTCGGATCGCTTTGATCAACGACATGCACTTGACTCGTGCCGTCCGCGTCCAGGCCTTCTTCCTCGACCGCGTTCGTTCGCGGATCTTCTCTTTGCAGGCTCTCGTGCTGGAGTTTGCCCTCCGCGTCATACGAGGCGTCGCGGATGAAATTTCCGTTCGCGTCATATTCCACCACCGTTCGGCCGGTAAAGGTCTTCCCCGCATACCATCGCACTTCCAGTGGGCCAAACGGTCCATATTTGTATTCCTGCCGATACAGAGTGACGCCATCGCCCGCCCAAACGCCTTTTGTGACAAGCCGTCCCTGGCCGTCGTAGACGTAGATATTTCGTGGCACTTCCTTGCGCTTCGATAGATCCTGGCCTTCTGCTAGAAGACTACCGTGCGAATCAAACTCCATCCAGGCGGGACCGACGGGCTGGGTGAAAAATGGATCCGCTTTCGTAGCCGAATCGAGCGTAGCACTCGTCGTCTCAATGGTGCGGACGGGTCCTTTGAATCCATAGTTTTCCGCTTCCGTCCATTGGTGCGGGGTTTGACCCCGTGCCAAAAGTGCACCGGAGGTTCCCATCCAAAACAACGCAAAAATGTTTGCGATATCTCTGACTCGTTTGCGGATGCTTATCGATCTCATGGTCACCGCTCCTTCGGCCTAATAAACCTGGAGGGCGTTCTGCACTTGGAACGGGGATTTTCTACATTCTTGCACTGGAAGTCTCCGAGAACGATCCCTTTGAATCGTTCGTTGCGGTCGAACCGGTCTTGGTTGCCCGATGCACTGGCATGGTACCGTTCCGGTTTGCGACGCGCCGCTACTTCGGTTAAGTTATGGCTTGACGAAGCGCGTTCACCTTCCCAATGGGACAGCCACCACAAACGATTCCTACAGCAGCTACGTTTGACGGTCACCATCCCCCTTCACCGGAGATTATTGATAAGTGCGTTCACTGCGGCTTCTGCCTGCCCGTTTGTCCGACCTACGTTTTGTGGAACGAGGAAATGGACTCGCCACGCGGGCGAATCTACCTGATGAAACTCGCCAGCGAAGGCGCCGCCACCATGACTCCGCAATGGGTCAGCCACTTTGATACCTGCCTCGGTTGCATGGCTTGCATGACGGCGTGTCCCTCCGGTGTGGATTACGGAAAGTTGATTGAAGCCACGCGCGCCCAGATTGAGCGACAGCACCCGCGTTCGCCCGGCGAAAAACTGCATCGGCGTTTTATTTTTGCGATTTTTACGCGGCCTGCGCGTCTTCGTCTGATCCGCTGGCCGCTGCTTTTTTACCAAAAGTCAGGATTTCAGTCCCTGATTCGCGGCGTCGGCTTGCTAAAGCTGTTCCCAAAACGCTTGCAGGCCATGGAAGCGCTGATGCCAACGCTTGGGCCAAACGAGCACGTGGCGGAAGTCACGCCAGCGCAAGGCGTGAAACGCCGGCGCGTCGGCCTGCTGCTCGGCTGTGTGCAGCGGGAATTCTTCCCGCAAGTAAATGCAGCAACCGCGCGCGTGCTCGCCGCGGAGGGCTGCGAAGTCGTCGCGCCAAAAGAACAACCGTGCTGCGGAGCGCTGATGGTTCATGCCGGGGAAGAAAATGGTGCGCTGGAGTTGGCCCGGAAAACGATTGACGTTTTCGAGCGCGCCAACGTCGAAATCGTCGTCACGAATGCTGCTGGTTGTGGTTCCAATGTGAAGGAATACGGCCACTTGCTGCGGGACGATCCGAATTACGCAGCGCGCGCAAAAGTCTTTGCCGCGAAGTGCAAGGACATCACCGAAGTGCTCATCGATTTGCCGCCCCGCGCAACAAGAAATCCTTTGAAGCTCCGCGTCGCCTTTCATGATTCCTGCCATTTGCAGCACGCACAGGGTGTGCGCTCTCAGCCGCGGCAGTTACTATCGAATATTCCGGGGCTCGAACTGGCGGAAATTCCAGAGAGTGCGATCTGTTGTGGTTCGGCAGGGATTTACAATCTGGTGCAGCCCAATGCCGCCAATGCGCTGGGCGACCGGAAGGCGCAGCTTATTGCGCCGTTAAATGCCGAAGTTGTGGCCACAGGGAATCCTGGATGTTTGCTTCAGTTGCAGAGTTCGCTCGCTCGAAACGGCAAACCTACGCGCGTCGTCCACACCGTTGAAATACTTGACGCCTCCATCCAAGGCAAGCAGTTGCCTTTGTAGAAGCCGGAATTGCTGCTCCCCCTACATGAATGACTGCGGACGGGCGTTTAGCTGGCGGATTTTTTTGTCCAGGCGCCGAGGATGGCCCCCATTAGGCAGAAACCTGCCAGCGGATAAAACTCGTTGATGGCAAACAATGACATCGGGCGCATTTCGTACATGTAGGTTGTGTACGTGACGGGGCCGACGAAACCGATCCACAGCAAGATTCCAAGCGCCGCGCCGCGTGCCGCGGTGTTTGCACTGCGCCAGATGCAAATTTGCGCCAGCACGAAGGCAATCACCAGATTCAGCACAAATGTAATGATGTATGGCAAAACAGGGTTCATCGTTTTGGCCTGTTCCATCGAGATATTTTCGAGCGCCATCCATGGTTTGTTGAAGAGAGCGCCATACCACACCGCGCCGAGAATCCAGTACGCCAGGGCCGAAACGAACACCGCCGCGTAATTTGTCTTCATCGTTTCATCCTCGTTGCCGAAATTGTCGAATCGAAGCCGTCGGACTAGGTTAGGTCGGCTTGCGCTTTTGCAAGAGTGCGAAGAGTTTGCTTACCGTGCCTCAGTCTGTCAAGCATCCGACTTGCTCGCGACTCGCCGAAATGCTTTGCAAGTTGGATGTGATTCAGGCATGAAAATCGTCAGCGATAGCCGCGCCTGAAGAAGTAGGCGGTCATCGCGATTCCTACCAGTATAACGAGGCCGCGGATCCAGGATTGCGGGAGCTTTTGCGCGTAGTGCGCGCTCGCCAGTCCGCCGATCAGTGAGCCGGCCGTCATGACGATTGCCTGCGGCCAGACAATTGCCTTCGTGATGACGAACATCACTGTCGCTGCTCCGTTGATCACGCCCCCAAGCAGGACTTTCAGCTTGTTCATGGCGTGAATATCGGTCATGCCCATGGCAGCGAGCATGGCCAGGTTCATGATGCCAATGCCGCCGCCGAAATAGCCGCCATAAACCGCAACGAACAGTTCAAAAATGGAAGCGCCAGCGACGGCGCGGGCGTTGGAATCTTGTGAAATACCCGCCGAGATGCGTCCCGTGAGGTGCTTGCCGAAAGCGAAGAGCAACGTGGCGCCAAGCAGCAGCCACGGCAGAACCTTGAGGAAAGTTTGCGCCGGCGTCTTGATCAACAGGACGGCACCAGCCAATCCCCCGATAATGCTCGTAGCGACGAGTGGAATCATCACGCGGCGCGGGATGTTCAGCTTCATGCGATATGCGCCGCCGCTGGCGGTTGTGCCGACCCAAAGCGCGAGCGTGTTGGTGGCGTTGGCCGGCACGGGCGGAACGCCGGTGAATAGCAGCGCGGGGAACGCTACGAAACTGCCCCCGCCGGCGACGGCGTTGATGGCACCGCCGATGGCCCCGGCGAAAAAGAGGAAGATGGCGTTGTGGAAGTTCAAACAAAACTTTTATCACGTTCGAGGCTTGCGCTCCAGTTCGAACAGAAAAAGAAGAACCTTCCACTCAGGATCGCAGGAAAGAAGAGCCAAAAAGTGAAGCAGAGTTGCCACCCAAGTCCTTTCTTGACAAGCCGCCTTTGTCCGTATATGTAACGGGTCACTTCTTGCAACTCTTCCGTGGTTCGACCGGACTCGAAGGTTGGTGTGCGAGTTCGGGGAAAGCCTGCCGGAAGGGGGCGCGGGGTTGGGATCTGTTCGGCTTCCAGCCCATTTTGTTGAGGCGGAGCAGCGAAAATCGCGGAAGTAAGCAACAGGAGGAAGTATGGCCAGCCCGGAAGGATCCCCCACAAACGGCAAGGGTTACAGCATTCCCGGTGTAATTCTCGCTTCGGCTGTCGGCACGATGATTGAGTGGTACGATTTTTATATTTTCGGCAGCCTTGCCGCCGTGCTTTCCCCGAAATTTTATCCTGCCGGCAACGATACTTTCGCCCTCATCGCTTATCTCTCGACGTTTGCCGTTGGCTTCCTCGTGCGGCCGTTTGGCGCGCTTTTTTTCGGGCGCATCGGCGACCTGGTGGGACGCAAATACGCGTTCCTGGTGACGCTCTCCATCATGGGAGGGGCGACGGCAGTTATCGGATTGCTCCCCAGCTATGCCACGGCGGGATGGTTCGCGCCGATTACCCTGCTGATCATCCGCGTGCTGCAAGGGCTGGCGCTGGGCGGCGAGTATGGCGGAGCCACCGTCTACGTGGCGGAACATGTGCCCGATGCCAAGCGCGGCTATTACACCAGCTTTATTCAGATCACCGCGACGCTGGGCCTTTTCGTTTCGCTGGTCGTCATACTTTTGACGCAGCAATCGATGACGCCCGACGCGTTCAAGGAATGGGGTTGGCGCATTCCCTTCCTGGCATCCATCGTTCTAGTGGTGATCTCGCTCTACATTCGAATGAGGATGAAGGAATCGCCGATTTTCAGCCAGCTCAAGGCCGCTGGCATGACTTCTCTGCAACCGCTGAAAGACGCGTTTGGACAATGGGATAATTTTAAGCGGTTCCTGATTACCCTGTTCGGAGCTACGGCCGGCCAGGGCGTTGTGTGGTATACCGGCCAGTTCTACGCGCTGTTTTATTTGCAGACGGTGCTGAAGGTGAACGGGAAAACCTCGAACATCATCGTGGCCATTGCGCTACTGTGCGCGATGCCCTTTTTTACCCTGTTTGGCGCGCTTTCGGACAAGTTCGGTCGTAAATGGATCATGATGCTGGCTTTGTTGCTGTCCATTACCACGTACATTCCGATTTATCACGGGATGCAGAGCGCTGCCGGAAACAACGTGGTGACCGTAAAATCGGCGAAGAATAAAGTGACCGGGGCCATCGCGTTGACACCCATAACTGTCGATGAGAAGGGCGCGCAAGTGCCCGCGAAGGAAGCGCCTAGCCCGAATGTACCCATGCTCACCTTTCTTGTCTTCCTCCAGGTGATCTATGTCTGCATGATTTACGGGCCGATCGCGGCGTATCTCGTGGAGGCATTCCCCGCGAAGATACGCTATACGTCGCTCTCCTTGCCGTATCACATCGGCAACGGCGTTTTTGGCGGGTTGGTGCCGCTGATTGGATTGTACTCGTGCGCGGTGACGGGCAACATTTATGCGGGGCTTTATTACCCCATGGTCGTAGCCGGCTTAACGCTGCTGTTCGGCAGCATCTTGCTGAAGGAAACGCACGGGCGCAAGATTTGGGACGAAGTCGGCGGCATGAAGTAGTGCCTCTGCCTGCGCAGCAGCGAGCCGCCCTATGGATTGACTACCGCAGCCGCGCGGGAGCATCATTTTTGGCGGGCCGGTTCTTGCAGAAACGGAAATGACGCCTGTCCGGACCTGACTATCCTTCGTTGTAGAATCACAACCGAAATCGATCGACCAGGGGGAGTTGCCGTCGTGGCCAAAGCTCGCCAGAAAACAGAAGCGAAAGCATCGAAGAACAAACTCACGGAAGCGCAGATAGCCGTTCACTGGAAGGAAGAGAAGTATTTTTATCCTTCCAAGAAATTCAAGGCGCAGGCGAATCTTACCGATCCCTCGTTCGTAAAAAAGTTCAGCGAGAAGAATTTTCCGAAGTGTTTCGATCTTTACGCGCAGCTGCTGGATTGGGACAAGTCTTGGAAAAAGACGCTGGACGCTTCCAATCCTCCCTTTTGGAAATGGTTTGTCGGCGGGAAGCTGAATGCCTGCTACAACTGCGTGGACCGGCACCTAGCGCAACATAAAAACAAGGCGGCGCTGATCTTTGTGCCAGAACCCGAGCACGAATCCGCTGCCGTTATTACCTATCAAGAGTTATACAAGCGCGTAAACGAAACGGCGGCCATGCTGCGCGACTTTGCGGGGCTAAAGACAGGCGACCGCGTCACCATCCACATGCCAATGATTCCCGAGCTGCCCATCACGATGCTGGCGTGCGCTCGGCTTGGGGTCATTCACTCCGTCGTGTTCGGCGGTTTCAGCGGAGAGGCTTGCGGGCTGCGAGCCGCGGACTCCGGAAGCCGGGTGCTCATTTACGCTGACGGTTATCACCGCAACGGCAAGTGGGTGGACCATAAGCCCAGCGCCGACATTGCGGTTGAGACGGCAAGAAAAGAAGGACAGGACATAGACAAGGTTTTGTTCTGGAAGCGCTACCCCGGGCATTATCGCTCGGAATCGCCAATGATCGTGAATCGCGACTTCTTTGTCGAAGATATTTTGAAGGATTACCGCGGTCAAACTGTTGAACCCGTTTCGCAGGACGCGGAAGCGCCGCTGTTTCTGATGTATACAAGCGGAACCACCGGCAAACCAAAAGGTTGCCAGCATCGCACCGGCGGGTATCTGGCTTATGCCGCGGGCACTTCTAAGTATTACCAGGACATTCATCCCGAGGACGTTTATTGGTGCATGGCGGATATTGGGTGGATTACTGGGCACTCGTACATTGTTTATGGGCCTCTGGCGCTTGGTGCGACGAGCGTGCTTTATGAAGGCGTACCTCAATTCCCCGATGCCGCGCGTCCCTGGCGTATCGCGGAGCGGCTTGACGTCAACATTTTTCATACCTCACCGACGGCGATTCGCATGTTGCGCAAAGCCGGCGGCGACGAGCCGAAAAAATATAACTATCACTTCAAGCACATGACCACAGTCGGTGAGCCGATTGAGCCGGAAGTCTGGCGCTGGTATTACGAAGTGGTTGGCAAAGGCGAAGCGGTGATCGTGGACACCTGGTGGCAGACGGAAACCGGCGGATTTTTGTGCACCACGAAGCCTGCGCTCGATCCCATGAAGCCCGGAAGTGCTGGGCCGCCGGCGTTGGGAATTTATCCCGTCATTTGGGACGAGAACGGACAAGAAGTGAAACCGGGTACCGGGAAAGCCGGCAACATTTGCATTCGAAATCCGTGGCCCGGGATTATGCAGACGATTTGGGGAAGTTCGGAGCGTTTCGTCAACCAGTACTACAAAAAATACTGCAAGAATCCGAAGAGCAAGGACTGGCGCGACTGGCCGTATTACGCGGCGGATGGAGCTGTGCTGCCGGCGGATGGCTACTACCGCATTCTCGGGCGTGTCGATGATGTGATCAACGTAGCCGGACACCGGCTCGGAACCAAGGAAGTGGAATCCGCTTGCCTGAGCGTTCCGGATATTGCGGAGGCAGCCGTGGTTCCTGTTGTGGACGAGATCAAGGGGCGCGTGCCCGAAGTTTACATTTCGCTGAAGCCTGGCGTCTCTCCGTCGAAGGCTGTGAAGGATAAGGTTGTCTCGACGATCGAGACCATCATTGGCAAGATCGCCCGCCCGAAGCAGATTCACATCGTTCCGGACATGCCCAAAACGCGATCGGGCAAAATTATGCGGCGCGTGCTCGCTGCCATTTCCAATCACATGGATACCGGGGATATCACCACGCTGGCCAATCCGGATATCGTCGCGCAGATTCGAGAGCTCGTGCAGGGCAGGGTGACCGGGCCTTTGCAGGATGGGCCGGAAGATATCAAGTTGTTCGGCGAAGAAAAATAGAGCGCGGAGCGCTTACAGAATAAGCAAGCTCAACTCGTTTTCGAAATCGAAGGAGGAGGAATAAATGGCTGCGATGGCAAGAAGAGAGTTTTTGAAAAGCGCTGCCGCGGGTGCGGTTGCCGTTGGTTTGCTTGGCACTGATACGCTTGAGCTTCGGGCGAATCCGCTTGGGTTGCCGATTGGCTGCCAGACGTGGCCGGTGCGCGATGGCATTGCCAAGGATTTCACCGGGACCATCAAACAGCTTGCCGCCGCCGGATTTCAGAATATCGAGCTGTGTTCCCCTGTTGGATACGACGATTCCGGATTCGGCGGACTGGCGAAATACAAAGGGTCCGAGTTGCGCAAAATGCTGAACGATTGGGGAGTGAGCTGTGTGAGTTCGCACTTCAGCATGGAGGAACTGAGAAAAGACCAGGCCGGAAGAATTGCGTGGGCCAAGGATTTGGGCTTAACGCAGATGCTCGTCGCGAGCCTCGGCGGACCGAAAAATCCCATCATGGACGACGTGCATCGCGCCGCTGACGAATACAACAAGATGGGAGAAAAGGCGGCCGCGGCGGGTATTCAACAGGGCCTGCACAATGAGGGTTTTGAAGAGTCGTCCGTGAACGGCGAGCGCACCTACGATATTTTGTTTAAGCTGCTCGATCCCAGTCTGGTCAAATTCCAGTTCCAGGTTTCCACCATCGCCGAAGGATTCGACGCGGCGGAATATTTTACGAAATACCCCGGCCGATTCATTTCGATGCACGTGCAAGGCTGGGATGCTGCCACAAGGAAGATCAAGCCGGTCGGGCAGGACAGTCTCGACTGGAAGAAAATCTTCACCGCCGCGAAGACGGGCGGCATTAAGAATTATTTTGTGGAAATGAACTTTGACTTCATGAAGGCCAGCGTGCCATACCTGCGTAGCTTGCAAGTCTAAAGCTTGTGCCCACAGAACGCGCGGAAGTAGCAGACTATAGCAACCCTAGGTGGTCAGGATACTTGGCCTGCAACGAACTGACGAGTACTTCAAACTCGGCAAGGTTGTGCAAATTTCGCAGGCAAGGATCTTTCTGGAAAAATGGCCAGCACGCGAACCCGGTGCTGACGCAGCGCTCAAGCCACTCGAAAGCAGATTTGGATTTGCCCAAGAGGGCAAGAATGCAGGCGACTTGATAATAAGTATGGTGAGCATGTCCGAAGGACCTTGGGATGGCACACGCCTGGGCCAGGCAATCCAAAGCTTGTTCGGCTTTACCGGTCAGGGCATAAAAGACGCCCTGCAAACTGACGATCATCGGTTCTTCTGGCAATAGTTGTTCGGCTTCGACGAGCAGTGATTCGGCTTCGTTCCAATTGCCAGTCATCATGGCTGGTTGTGGGGCAAAATAAATTGGGTACTTATTCCCTGGGTTCTCCGTTCGCCAGGCTTGAATTTCGTCCCGCGCCCGATCGTACTGCCGACTCCAGATATAAACCTGAACGATGCTATGACTCACGGCTTTTCTCGGGTTGAAGGGTCGGCCTCTTTCATACATTTCACGAGCGTGATCCAGAAGCCCGATATGCGCCAGAATTGTTCCAAGGCGGTTGTAAGCGTGAGGCAAATTCTTCTGAAGTGAGAGTGCCCGGCGCAGTTCGGCAATCGCTTCCAGATGCTGGAAGTTCTTGGAAGGCCCCCAAAGTAGGAACGCCTTGGCTACACGACCTTCTGGCAGGTCCGGATCGAGTTCCAGTGCGCGGCGGCAATGAAACTCCGCTTTTTCAAGCCACATAGACGCTGGATCAAACTCGAAATGGCGCGTCGCGCACACAAAGGAAAGTGTGGCATGCGCGAGGGAAAAACCGGGATCGCGCGCGACAGCAGTGCTCAGGCGTTGGGCCGCTTCGTCCAGGGAGGTGGAGTCTCCTGACGAGCTCAGCCTGTAGCCACGCATGAATTCCGCGTAGGCGAACGGGTCTTTGCTGTAGCGTGGGAGGACATGGTCGGCCCGTACCTGCAAGGGCCTTTTCAAGGTAACCGCGATCTGCCTTGCGACTTCATCCTCAAGGACTCGAAGCCGATCCAAATGGAGAACGAATTTGCGTGCGAAGGAAGTAGCTTGCAAATGAGTGTCAAACATCTCCAACGAAAGCTGCCATTGCCCTTTGGATCGTCGGATGGCGCCATGGACGACAAAGCGGACCCCGAGGCGCGGGCCAACATCCGAGGGGGCCAACTCGCCCGGAAGATTCAGAATTGCTGAAGTCGGCAAGACGTCCACACCTGGAAGGTTCCCCAGCCGTGATACGAGTGCGTCCGCAAACCCGAGACAAACCCCTTGATCATCAGAAATGTTTCCCAGGAGAGACAACGGCAGGATGGCGAGCGACGGGCGTTCGCTGCGCGACGAATCGCCCTCCCGCTTGGACTCACCTGCCAGGCCATATTCGAAGTCGGACGGCGGGAATTGCGGGTCAATCACGCGCAACGGGCCGACAAATCGGTATCCTTTCCCCACGACGGTCTCGAGGAAGCGCGGTTTGACAGGGTTATCGCCCAAGGCCGCACGAATTTTTCGAACAATATTATTGATATTGGGCTCGACATCGATGAAGAGATCCGAACGCCAAAGTTTCGCTACGATGTCTTTACGGGAAACCAACTGCTCTCTGCGACCGACGAGAAAAATCAGAAGCTCCATAGGCTTCTTCTCAAGCCTCACCCGTCGCCCGCGTCGGCGAAGTTCGTAACGCCCGAGGTCCAGTTCCATCTCGTCAGGTGTCTGTTTTGTGGGACGCATGGACTCTAACTCAGGCATTATCCCCTAAGATTCAGTAATTTACGAAGATATACAAAAGATACGCAAGCATTATCCGCCCTCGATTGAAACGCTTCGATGGATAGAGGAATATTCGGGTGGTCAAGATCTCACGATGGAGGTAAGACGATGGAACGAAAAGCATATTTCAAGCTCGGAATGGCCGGAATGTTGTGCGCTGCAGCCCTCGTATTCGCGATCGGCGCTCGGACCGCTTCTCCTGAAAAGCATGCATTCACACCCGATGACATTGCGTACGGTCCGGCGCCCGCGTTTGTGGCACCAGGCGCACAGTTGGCAGTGCTCGAAGGCAACCCCGGTGCCTCAAGCGGCGATTACACCGTGCGCTTGAAGATGCCCGCCGGCTACCGCATCGCGCCCCACTGGCATCCGCAACGGGAAAATGTCACTGTAATCTCCGGCACTTTCAAGGTTGGCATGGGTGATCACTTTGACGAGGGCAAAATGGGATCTTTTCCGGCGGGAAGTTTTGCCTTTCTCGATCCCGACATGCATCACTATGCGATGGCCAGTGGAGAGGTTGTGGTCCAGGTCCACGGCACATCTCCCTTGCAGTTCAATTATGTCAATCCCGAAGACGATCCCAGCCGCAAGCGATAGCGTAATCCGGCGTTGCGGTGGACAATTAGTGCCGCATGCCGCAAAGCGCCTGCGTTTGCGCGAGCACGTCGGCGTCGAATTGGGCGGATTGCCAGCCATGTGTGGAGCAGACCTGGTCGGCCGTCAATCCCAGGGCGCCGCGGAAGTCGGCGCCGGCGACGTTGGCACCGTTGATGTCGGTGCCGCGGAAAATAGCCGCGTTGAATAGCGCGCCGCGCAAATCGGTGTTTTTCAAGTCGGCGTCCATCAGAATGGTCCCTTTAAACTGTGCACCGGTCAGGTTGGCCTCGCCCAATTTTGCGGACGAAAAATCCGTTTGCAGGAGCGTGGCGAACGAGAGCACGGCGTGCTCCATCTTTGTGTCGCGCATGTCTGCCCGCGAGAGATTGGTGCGCAGCAATTGGGCGTTGCGCAAATTCACAGCGTAGAGAGAAGCGTCGTCGAGCCGCGCATTGGAAAGCAGAGCGCTTTCCAGCGTCGCGAACGACATGTCGGAACCGCGCAGATCGGCGCCGGTAAAATTGGCGCGGCTGGCGTCCGCGGAAACCATGACCGTCTTAGAGGCTTTCACGCGGTCGAAGATCGCATCGTGGAGGACCGCTTCCCTCAAATTAGCTCCGCGCATGTCCGCTTCCGATAAATAAGCGCCTTCCAGATTGGCGCGCCAGAGCTTTGCATTGACGAGATAGGATTTGTAGCCTCGGGCGAAGCGCAGGTTCATTTCATTGAGCTTTGCGCCCGCGACAGAAGGCAGCATTTCTTCGCTCCAGTTGCCGCGCGGAGGCGGACCGGAGAGCATGGCTTCCGTCAGCTCGGCGTACGGTCTGTACCCGATCGATTGCAACGCTTCCGCGGCCCATCTCAAAATGCTGGATTGAGAATGTTGGGTGGCAATATTGCTGTCCGAAGGCAGTCCGCGATTTACTCCCAGCGAGAAAATAAGCAGCGCGAGTCCTGTAAATAGTGCAGCGCGCGCGGTCACAAAGCTCAGGCGCAGCAGGTTTTTGGATTTTTGCCTCAAGAGATCGCCTGGTTGCAGCACCCGCGCCACGATGGTCGGAACGCACGTTGCGGCGCCGACCGAAAGAGTCAGAAGAAACGCATGCAGCAGCGTGCCGCGAAAATCCTGGCGAACCAGGTAGCGCAACCAAAATAGAAAGAGCGTTGCGGGCACGATCCAGTAAGCCAGCGCGGTGGCCACGATCGTTTCCAATACCCAGAATGGCGAGCGGCCTTCACGCATCCAGCGAAAATGACGGCGCACCAGACCCATGAGATACCACGGGCCATCTTTTTCGAGAGTCTGGCCGTCTTTGAAAACCGCGGGAAGGCCGGACATGCTGCCCCACAAACGCAGAAGCAGAAAGTGAAATCTCAGGTATAGCATGAACAGCAGAAGCGGCGCGCCAAGGTAAAAGCTCGTCATCGAAATAATTTTGGGGAAGCTGGCCACGGGAATCACGGAAGCGTCCACGATGAGACGCACGTCGGTGGTCAAGGCAATCAGCGCGATACAAGAGAGGCTGGCTCCCAGAATGAGAAAATAAAACCAGCGGGCGACCTTGGTGGCATCGAGAATCGCTTTCGTGCTGTCGAAGGCCGCAATGGTTTCCGGCAGAATGGCGTCGAAAAGATTTGTGCCCCCCAGGCGGCCGACCCAGACGCCCTCGGAGCCGTAAAGATTTGCGCCCATTAAGTTCGCGCCCCTTAATTCCGTTCCAAGTAAGTTAGCATCTCGCAAGTCTGCTTGAACCAAACTCGCGCCCCGTAAATTCGCCATCGATAAATCCGCGCCGATCAAACTAGCGCGCTGCAAAAAAGCACCTTCGAGGTTCACGCCAGTGAGGTCGGCTTGCGAAAGATTTACGCCGCAAAGGTCCGCTTTTGTTCCGGATTCACCGCCGGTTTCGACCCAGATTTTATGCTGATCGAGAATCTCCGCGAGATCCAGAAGCGAAATTTTCCCGGTCGCTTCTTCAACGGACATTCCACTCTTTATGTCTTGAATTTCCGCTAGCATCTTGAAACTTTCCCCCACGGATGTCTTTTTCTGCTGACGCTCTGCCATCCCAAGAATGGCAGCCTGGTTTCATTGCCGGCGATCACACGCCGACGGTAGGCGACTTCGTCCGGCGCCTTCCAAACTGCAGATTTTGGTTTTGCTGATGCATTGCTGGGCGTAGGACATCATCGCTCACGAAGCGAGCGAAAATCGCCTGACCTGAAGTACAGGACGCGCATGCGTAACCGTTCTTGTGGAAATGTGAAAGCAAACTTTTCGGCAGGAACATTCGAATCAACGGCTTGATTCGAATGAATAGCTTGCAAAGTCGTGAAATGCGACGGCGATGAAGATCGAACTCATGGAGTGCGGCGGCTCGACGCGGCTTTCTTCTGTCCGCTCCGCGAAGTTCTGTCCGACTGGCCTACGTACCCGCGGCCTGGGCCCGGCGGCCCCAGGGGAGGGGTAGCACGCCGAACTAGCTAAGAAAATTGCGCAACAATTTTCGGGGCGCTGGGTTGGTGACCAGTGCGTTGGACAATTCGAACGCAGATGGGGAGTTCGGCGCGCAAGCCCAGTACGGCGAGGTACCGTCAACGGCGCAGGCGGCGACGTGAAGTTGCCGCTACACGGGCAACCCGCCGGGCCGTTAAGCCCATCTGTTTGATTACCGGCTGTTGGATGGTTGTGTACGTATGCGGCGTCGTTGAAGTGCGCGTTTGCTGCGGCTGGGGCGCTCCCCGCTCTGTCCTTGCCACCGAATCAAGCGTGTCTCATCTCGTCGAGGGCAGGCACCTCATGAATGGAAAAGTGTTTTGGCTTCTTGCTTTTTTTCTCGCGAGTTTTTTTGCCGTTCCGACATTCGCACAGTGTAAGAACCAGCAAGACAAGGCGTGCTGGAGCCTGCAGTACATTCTCTATGCCGCGGAAACCGATTTTCTCGAGTTTCGCGGCATCCCACCGGTCAAGCCGAGCGATCGCAGGGTGACGCCGCCGAACCCGGACCTTTCCGTTGGATCCATCCATGTTCCTTGCCATACGGATTTCTGGTTGGCCAGTGGGGTGGCTGTGTACATTTGCTCGGCTGAGGTTCCCGCCCAGGAAGCGGAGGAATGGTACGCCAAGACCATGGCGGACCTCCAGGAGCTGCAGTATTTGTGGCAGTACAAGACCGAGTCGCCAGGGGCGGATCACTATGTGGATGCCGGGCCGCAGGGTTGCGAGGTGGCTCACGTGGAAACGACCCACTACGGTCCTTATCATGCGGATGAGCCTTACATCGCCGAGGGACCCTACCTTGGGCAGTGTCCTTTGCACCTGCAAACGGTTCGGCAGGACCGCGGCACCGTGCGGATTTCCTTCTGGCTAAACTCGTCGGAGAATTTGGCTCGGAATCCGGCGGCGCAGTCCAAATCGTTGGAGCTGTCGGCATCCGTGAAGCCGCCCGAGGCAGTGCAACCGAGTCCAGTTTCCCATGGGGGTACAGCGATGGCGCCGGCGTCGCTTCCTGCGGCGGCAGCTTCGGCGACGGTCGCTTCCTCGGCAACAACTTCTGCACCAACTCCTGCTCCGACTGCTACACCAGCTCCAACTCCAGCTTCTGCCACTTCGGCGACTAAAGAAAACCTGCCCGCTGAACCGGTGGTGACGAGCGCCGAAGCGCCGTCCTCGAAGAGATATTCCGGGTGCGACGATTTATGCCAAGGACTCAAAAAGGTATTGGAATACCGCGCCAGCTCGTTCCGGCAATTAGGCGCCAGGAGCGGGGGTTCCGTCCCTTCCAAGTCCACTTCGCCCGGAGAGCTGGTGAAACTCTCCGGGGCTTCGAGCTGCGTGATTCATGCGGAGCCTCTTGGGAGCACGAAAGCGTCGGCAGGGAATCAATCCGTCTTAGGCGCCACTTTTGCCGCCGTATCCACGAAGATTGCAAAAAGACCCTCGCCGCGCACGCCGGGAAGGCCGGCGACGCAGTATGTTTGTTACTGGCCGCAAGAATCGGAGGCTGCCGCGCAAAGTGAGTTTCTTGATCTCGTAGCGTTACTGCGCTTTTTGATCCCTTCCAGTTGGTTGACGCAACAGAGCGTGGAGGCCGACGAACGTTCCGGCGCAACGTTGACGGTGTGGTCCGCTGGAGATTCCAGGAATAAGTCGGCCATCGGACTCTACGTAAGCGGCAAATCGGTGGGGTTGCACATTTCATCGGGCCCGTAGCCACGATGGGTGAGGTCCCCGTCGTTCTCGCTAGTCTCACGCGTAAAGACGGTAATTTCTGGCATGGGTTGGAACCCATATGTCATTTTCACCCGATATGATCGTGAGCGGTGACGACACTCCGCGGATTCTGTTCGCGGTGGAGGTGAAACTCTCGCGTCCCAACGGCAAAGACGACAAGACTCGGCTGGAAACCCACATGGTGCAGCGTATAGGTATCGCGAAACACCTCGATGACATCCGGAGTGACAAGGAGGCCGATAGGGCAGCGCATCGCTTCTTTTCCTTCCCCGGGTACTTGGCAGAATTTCAAAGCAGTTCATCGGGCCGAGCCGCACCCGAATTGGGATTTGAAGAAGCCGTGCGATCCTGGCTCGAAGGACTCGGCACTTCGCCTTTCCTTCAGCTGAGCGAGTTTCCCCCACAGACCCGCGAGGAGGTATTCGCCTGGCACGAGCCCGCGGTCTGAAGACCGCGGCTACAGGGGCTACCGCGCCTGGGGGCGTCGCAGGGTCCAGAGTCCGCGAACTGCCAGGACAAAGGCGAACAGGCCGAGTAGGCCGAGTGCGTGAAGCGTCCAAACGAACAAGAAGGCTGGGCTGGACCTGGCGATGGCGCCGTGGAAGATGCCTGATGGGCTCATGACGTGGACGACCGGCATGAGGATCGCGAGGAGGGAGCCGATGAGCATGATGATGTGGCCGGAGCGGCGTTGCGGGAGCAGCAGCGTTCCGTACAGCCAGAGAACCAGGATGGGCACTGCGACGAGGGTTGAGCCGCCAGCCTCGGGCGACCCGGGCCTGGCGTGGATGGTGTCGCTCGTCAGGTGAAGAGTCATCAACAGGATCAAGAGCAGAGAGGCGATGGGCAACATGAGGTTTTGTTTCATTTGATGTTCTCCTCGTTAAATGCGTGTCTGCTCCTCGGTGAGGAGGGCAACCTCCTTAGCGACGGCAGGGCGAACCTTCAACCGGGTTATCCAGGGGGAATACAGCGCGTGCTTCTTCCTGAAACTTATACGCGGAGCTGGACGTGAGAATTTCGGTCTTCCTCAGGTCCCAGGTGCAAAAAGCGAACCTGGGGCAACCTCCTCGTCACTGGAAATATGGGAAATGTGGGGACAAATATGGGGACATGTCTAACGAAGTCGGCCGTGTCAGACGGGACGTTTCCGAATCGTTTTGCCTGAAGCTGTTGCTGAGCAAAGACGGTCACGATGTATCGTGCCCCTACAAAAGGCGGGAACTGCACAGGCTGAAGGCTGTGCCACCCGGCCAATCGGATTAGAGCAAAAAACAGAACGGGACTCCTGGGCAAAGTGCTCGCTGCAAAAATTGCCGCTGCGCTCTTGCACGGCTGTCTGGCGAAGAGTCAAAAAACTTACAGAATCACTCTTGATACGGCCGACTTCGTTAGACAGGTCCCCAGGTTTATCCCAGGTTTCTACTGTTCTACCGCTCGCCTTTTGAATTCCTCCCTAAACTGCGCAATTTGCCTCTTCTGCTCTGGACTGGATGTTTGATGGTCTAAGGAGTTCAGAATAAACAAAGCGGTACGTGGCGTCCTGTCGGTCTCGTTTTTGACGATCTGCGGAGCGGAAAATGCCGTCTGGAGGATGACCAACAAGCGGCCGATGGTGGAAGCGTCGAGCGACTCTCCTGCCACAACCTTCGTGATGGCCACGGCGACGGCGTCGCCCATGCAACTGACGCGTTTGTCCATAGTCCCGCCGCCATAGAAGTCAGACTTCGGGTTGAGGGCGTCGCGAAGATCGGCCTCGGGAGAGTTGTCTAGCGCCTGTGCTTGGAGAGCGCACGTAAGCATGGGAACGAGAAGCACGAGAATTAGAAAACGCTTTGTTGCCTCCCCTCTACCTCGACCCGGAAATGTCACCTAGATCGTTTGCCATCGTGCCGGGTGCCACAGACGTTTGACGGGGCGCCGTATCCCTGCGGTTTTCAGGGTGCGGGTTTTGACTTTGACTCCGAGTCTTTGGAGCATGGCTACGTTTCCGAATCATTTTGCCCGAAGCTGTGGTTGAGTTGGGGCGCCGGGTCTGGGGACCCGGCCAGGGCTACTTGCGAGCGCAATCTTTCCTTCCTGTATCTGCGATGCTGGCAATGACCCATTGACCGTCCGCACGGACAACGTTGAACAAGTCGGTGCCGCAGTGATCCACCTTGCCGTCCACCAAAAACTCGAAAGGAGCCCACACTACCGCCAGATCGTTATCGATGCGCACGAGCGGATCATGAATGCGCTCCCGAATCTGCGTCGTGCCGGGTTTTCCTACCCGGTTCGCAAAATCTTCAAACGTCATCTGCGTCGGCTTGCCGTCCCTCATCAGAACCATCGTCCCGCCGATGAGCAACGGTTTCTTAATCGCCGCGGCGTCGCGTTTCGCCATGCCATCAAACAATTGCGTTATAGGCGCCAAGACCGCTTGCTGCTCCGCGCTGTCGGCCGCGGGCGCCTGAGCGGTTGCCGCATGCAACGATAAAACCAGAAAAGCGGCAGGGGCAGCCGCAACGACAATAGTAAAAAACAAGAGTAGTGAACGGACAGTGACTTTCATGGGGCCGATTCTAACCTGCCTTATCCGCGATGCCAAAGGTTTCCATCGCCGGGCCGCGCTCGTGGGGGGGCCGTTTGTCCGTGAAGGCGCGTAAGTAAAACTACACAGATTAATATAAATAGTAATTATTTAATAAAAGAATATAAACTACGGGTAACATACGTTTCGGAGAAGAGTACGCCCGGACCTTCGGTCGGAGCTTTTGTTTTTTTGGGGTGTTTCTCCTTCCCTCCTTGATGTAAAAGCCGAGAAAAAACAGAAGTATGGACGGGCACGGCCCTTCGAGGCTCAGCGTAAACGTCCTGTGCCCCTACGAATCGACAAACAAATGAAAACAAAGTACTGGATGGAGTCGAGGTGTGGAAGCAGTTTGAGGATTTGCTGGTGCCGGTCCTGCGGCTTTCAGTGATCGAGCGGGCGGTGTATTCGCATCTTCTGCGGCACAGCCGGCTGGAGGGAAAGCAGCGGCTGCGGTTTTCGATTGACTGGCTGGCGCGTGGCGCGTGCCTCAGCACGACGTCGGTGCGCAAAGGGGTACGACGGCTGGCGGGCAAGGGCGCACTGCTGCTGGCAGAGAGAAGCAAAAAGGGACACGTGATTGAGGTGCGCTTGCCGCAGGAGGTGCGCGGTGTGCCAGCTCGAAAAATTGCGGGGCAAAGCGGAGCGGTTGCAAGGCGCGGCTGCGAATCTGGAGGACGCCGATTTTCTGGAAAAGCGGGAGCTGCGGGAAGCGATTCACGCGCGCGAGGGCGGCTACTGCTTTTATTGCCGGCGGCGAATGACCGCGGCGACGCGGTGTATCGATCACATCGTCCTTCAGGTGCGGATAGGGCGGAATGGACGTCGCAACCTGGTCTCGAGCTGCTCGGAATGCAATCCGCGGAAAGGCGAGCGGCGGGCGGAGGATTTTCTGCGGTGGCTGTACCGCGAGTGGCGATTGGAGAACAGCGAACTGAAGGAGCGGCTGCGGGCGCTGGGGAAGATGGCGGCGGGAAAAATGCGGCCGCTGGTTGCAGGGGAGAAGTGGACGTGATGAGCGCGAAATTCGAAAGCTAGTGTGAAAAATGCGGGGAGAAAAAAAGCAGCCGGGGCACTCCGCTGAGGGGCCGAGGGACCCCGGCTTTATCCTGCCCGCCTCCGCAGTGAGCGAGCAAGAAACCTGTAAGAAAATTTGCGTGCACTTGGCGCTGCGCGCTAACGGCACGGCTGGCGGCAGCGCCCTTACGTAACAAAATTTATGTGCTGCTTTGTTGCTTAGCTTCTTTGTTGCTTGCTGCCAGGCAAAGCGATGCTGCTACTTTGCTTGTTCGTCGCCGCGGAGGAATTCGTAGCGCTCAATGGCCGCTACGACTCCGATGGCGCCTTCGTCGCGCGGCTCGGTTCGCTGTACTCGGCCAAG
Source organism: Betaproteobacteria bacterium (assembly GCA_903970165.1). GTDB lineage: Bacteria > Acidobacteriota > Terriglobia > Acidiferrales > UBA7541 > Acidiferrum. The sequence goes on along the minus strand of CAJCHZ010000092.1, from coordinate 48,568 downwards.
GCAGCGGACGCGCACGGGACCTGCCAGGGTAATTTCGTTAGGCAGGGTCAGAAGAATTTCGACCGGCGACCCCTCGCGCACATCCTTGGCAAGGAAGAAGTAAACTCCGCGAGAACTGACGTCGCGAGATTCGGTGCTTGTTTCGCCAACCGCGGCTCCCGTAGTCCAGCGGACGGTAAGCGGCAGCCGCATTTGAAAGCGTTGCGTCGTGCGGCGTTCGGAACCGGTCAAGGCAGACCTCCTGATTGAAGAGAGAGTGTATCCGGGAGTGGTCCAGGGAACAATAGGACTGCGGGTACAAAATCGGTTCAACACTGGAAAGTACTGATGTACTAGGACGGGTGTGGAAAAGAGGAGAGAGGATTATTGGGTTGCAAATGAGGGCGATTGCAGATGGACGAGGGCAGGGTGCCAGTGCCCCGTTAGACGTAGAGCAACTCTTTTGTTCTTAATGAGTTGGAGGATACTTCTTTGGAAGACAAAATAAGGTTTTTGTAATGGAGCGATCTTGCCTTTATTTTGATTCGCCGAGGAGGACGCGGGCGTCTGCTGGGGCTTTACCTTCGTCTTCGTGCTTGCAGTAGGCGTAGACGTCGACGCCTTGCGCGAGCCAAGTGTCGAAGCGTTTTCTCCAGGCTGTGAGTTGCTTCGGAGTGTAGTTTTCCAGGCGAAGGCGAACGTAGGTAAAGTTGGCGGTGAGCACGTCGGGCGGCGTTTGCTTGTCGGTTTCGGACAAGCAAAGAGCTGTGTCGTACTTGCGAAGAACGGCGTAGGTTTCCTCGGTGTACCAGGATACGTGGCGCACCTCGAAAGCGAAGCGGAATGCAGGGGGGCGCTGGGCCAGGAAATCCTCCAGCAAGGGACGGTCGAATTTGAAGTTGGGCGGAAGCTGAACGAGGATCGGGCCGAGGTGGTCGCCATCGTTGAGAATGCTGGCTACTTCCAGGAAACGCTTTAGCGTGCTTTCGCAGTCGCGGAGTCTCTTAATGTGCGTGATTTGCTGGTTGGCTTTCAACGCGAAGCGAAAGCCTTCGGGGACGCTTTGCGCCCAATTCGATAGAGCGGACTCGGTGGGCATGCGGTAAAAGCTGTGGTTGATTTCAACGGTGGAAAACTGCTTGCCGTAGAAACTGAGCATTTCGCGGTCGGGTAGCTTCTCGGGATAGAAGTTCCCTTTCCACTGTTTATAGGAATATCCGGAAGTGCCTACGCGGAGCTGGCCCTGCTGAGAAATAGTGCACCTCCATGTTCTGGTGTAGGGATTAAATCACAGTCGCAACGCAAGCGGAAAGGTCAAGACCAAAAATGGTTTGCGAATCAAGACGTCTTGGTGATTCTGGGTGAAATTCGCCTGCTGAGAAGTTCGATGGCCGGTTCTAGTTTTTGTCGCTGCTTCCAGAAATCGGCCCAGAGGTCGCCTCTTTCTTTCAGGCGAGACGCGATGGTCTTGATGTTGAGCGACTCGGGCTTGAGCGTGGCGCGCAGCTCACGCGGCAGGACTGGCGTCGAAACCGGCGCTTTCGGAAATGCGCGCACCGAGTAAGCGGCGGCGAGGGGACGTCCGTGTGCATTTTGTTGGACATCAATCAGGACGCGGCCTGCCGGGCGTTTGGCAACGATGCGTTCGCTGGTTACGAGATTTGGATGTTCGGCAGTTACGTTGCGCGCGATGATTTCCGCAAAGGTTCTTAGCTGATCGTAGGTGTAGACCGGTTCGACAGGGACGAAGATGTGAAAACCCGTGGCACCGGACGTTTTCATGAAATGAATGACCTGCAATTCATCCAGAGCTTTGTGGAGCGCTTGCGCGACCGCGACTACCACAGAAAATTCCGTGCCGTCCGATGGATCGAGATCGAAGAAAAAGTAGTCGGGATGGTCGAAATCATCGTAGCGATTGGACCAGGGATTGTGATCAATACAGCCGAGGCCGGTCAAAAATAATAGCGAAGCAAGATCGTTGGCGGTCGCGTAATGAATTTCTTTTCCTTTCCCCTCGGAATCCACCGGCACGGTCTTGAACCATTCCGGTAGTCCTTCGCGAACATCTTTCTGAAAGAACGCCTGACCTTTGATTCCGTCTGGATAACGGCGCAGGACCAGAGCGCGGTCGCGAAGAAAAGGCAGGATGAAGTCGGCGACGCGATAGTAGTGAGCCAGCAGATTGCGTTTTGTGTAGCCGGATTCCGGAAAGTAAATTTTGTTCAGATTGCTAAGGCGGAGGCGTTTGCCGTCGAGCTCGATGGTTATGGTTTCCGATCGGCCTTCGAACAATTCCTGCTCAATTTGCGCTTTCTTGCTGATGACCTTGCCCACGACGGTTGGCGCGCGAACCACATCGGGCGGGGCGGCAAGAGCAGTTTCGACTGTCGCAGGAGTGACTTCGTTCTCCCATTGGCAATCAGCGGGGTGGACGTCCGGGCGAAGTGAAATGAACACGGGGTGGCGCAAGCAATGATCCTGCGTCCACGCGCTGTACTTCACGCGCACGACCAGAGTCGGAGAAACCCAGGACGGCTTTTCGTTTGTCGCGGGCAAGGAATCAAACGGGCAAGTGGGCGTCGCTAATTCTTTGAACTTTTCGCTTAACTCGTCCAGCTTTTTCCCATCAAAACCGCTGCCGACGTGCCCGATGAAGCGCAGTTTCTTTCCTTCATGCAGCCCCAGGAGCAACGAGCCGAGAGGGATTGCCGAAGTGCGCGCCGCAGTCCAGCCGCCGATAACGGCGTCGAGATTTTGCGTTACCTTGAGCTTTAGCCAGTTCGTGCTCCGCTCTGAAACGTACCTGCTGTCCAACCGCTTGGCGATGATGCCCTCCAGACTGTTCTCTTTCGCCAGATCGAAAAGCTCTTTTCCGTGCTCCACCTGGTGATCAGAGAAGCGCACTCTTTCCGTTGCATGCAGCAGGCGCTGGAGGAGCTGCTTCCTTTCGATGAGCGGCGACTTGCGCAGGTCGTATCCGTCGCAATAAAGCAAATCAAAAACGAAATAGGTAGCGGGTACGCGCGACACGAGGGCTTCTGCTGGAGAGCGCACATGCATTCGTTCCTGCAAAAGACCGAAATCGCTGTGGCCTCGGGCATCCAGCGCGGCAATTTCTCCATCAATAATCGCTTGCCGCACGGCCAGAGTTTTCGGAAGAATGGCGAGTTCAGGATATCGCTGCGTAATGTCGGCGCCGCTGCGCGCACGCAACGTCAGAGAGCCACTCTCGATCCATGCAAGCGCACGCACGCCGTCCCATTTAATTTCGAATAGCCAGTTGGGATCGGAGAAAGCGCGATTACCAATTGTCGCGAGCATCGGGTCGAAACGAGCCGGCATCGCTGACAGGCGAGCCTCCTGCAAATCCTCCGGGCGAATTAGGCTGGGGCTTCGCCTGGGTGGTGTTTCCTGTTTGATTTCCTCAATGGACCTGCCTGTCAGAACAGACCCGTCATACTCGTCGATGTTCCATCCAGGGTCTTCGGCGGCGTCTTTGTGCTTGATCATCAACCATTCGTTGCCCTTTTCGCTTTTCTTCAGCTTCACAAGCACAAAACTTCCGCGCAGCTTCTCACCGTTTAAAGTGAATTTAATTTCCCCTTTTTCGAGTTGCTCGTCGGCAGTTAAATTTTTCCCCGGCAGGTTTTCGACGGCAAACGTTCCGCGGTCCCATACCATCACTGTTCCCGCGCCATAGTTTCCCGTGGGTATATTGCCCTCGAAGCCGCCGTACGCCAACGGATGGTCCTCTGTCCGCACTGCGAGTCGCTTGTCGGCGTGACTTTGTGAAGGCCCTTTGGGCACTGCCCAGGACACGAGCGCTCCGTGCATCGCCAGCCGAAAATCGTAGTGCAGCCGCGTGGCCCGGTGCTTCTGCACCACGAAAATGTCCCCGTGCTCCGCACGAACTTCTGGCAGCGCCAGCTTAGGGTTGGGCAGACGCTTGCGTTGTCCGCCAGCCATCGAGCCGCTCGCCCCATCTTCCGCGCGCGGTTCGGATTCCGGCGGCGACTCGGGTTCGCCGGAAGGCTCCGGCGTTCGGTCAAATCTGCGCTTCTTTTTATACTCGTCGAGCTTACCCATGCTCATTTAGCGGCCCAAGCCCGCAGACGCGATCGCCTTCACCCTTCGCGCGTAAGGCTTTTGCTTCCTCCGCAGTGCTGCCCGTGTCGATCGCACCTCGAAACGCACCCCTTCCGCTCGCTGCAAATACGCGACAATTTCAAAAAGATTGCTGGCCGTAGGATTCCCGCTCGGCCCGAACATCTGATGCAGCGTCTTCACGTGGAGCTTGGTCTGCTGGGCCAGTTTCGGGAACCCGACCGTGGCATTGATATAGTCCCGTAAAAGTTCTTTACCAAGAGCCACCTCGCCGGAAAGCAGACTTTCCAGCGCATCGCTTAGAAGCGCTCTCCGAAACGCAGGATCGCGCTTCGCGTCCGCTTGAATTGTTTCTCTAAAATCTCTAGTCAAAGCCATGCTCACTCCCCTTGTTTCTGGTTGGCCTTCCTCAGCTTGTAGTCCTGCCACCGTTCGGCGGCGAGATGAATGTCATTTTGATGGCGTAGCTTCGTTCCACCTCCGAGCAGGATGACAATCTCTTCGCCATCTTTTCCGAAATAAACGCGGTACCCCGGGCCGAAATTGATTCTGCATTCAAATACACCTGCTCGAACATCCTTGACGTTTGAGAGATTCCCAAGGCCCACGCGATAGAGCGCTGTCGTCACCTTGCGCCGCGCCTCCGTGTTCAGCCTGCTGCGCCAATCACGAAAAGGGCTCTCTCCGCGGCGATCCAGGTATTCGCGGATCTCCATCATTTGCTCAATAGTAGTATATATTTTACCACGACATGTAAACAATGGTTGACACTGCCCGGCAGCTGAATTGCAATAATGAGCAAAATTCGCGAATTCATCTTGCATCGCGCGCTCGCAGGCGGCTAATCTTGTAGTCTCCTGGTCGATTTCGAGCTACGGCAGAAGGAGTTTTTATAATGGCCACGAATGTCTGGAAAGGCCACCTCACTTTCGGTTTGATTTCGATTCCCGTGCGGATGACGACCGCCGCACGCGGCGAACGAGTCAGTTTCAATCAGCTCCATAAAGTGTGCAATTCCCGGCTCAAGCAGCCGCTGTTTTGCCCCGTCTGCAATCGCAACGTGGAACGCTCAGAAATCGTGAAGGGCTACGAGTACGAAAAAGATCAATACGTCCTCTTCAACGAAGGAGAACTCGACAAGATCGAGCCACCTTCGGCGCACGTGATGGAGATTTTGGAATTTGTGAAGCTGGATGAGATGGATCCGCTGTACTTTGACGCGTCCTACTACCTCACGCCAGAAGACGCCGGCGTGAAAGCCTATAAACTCCTGATGAACGCCATGAAAGAGTCCGGCTATGGCGCCATCGCCAAGCTCACCATGCACCAGCGCGAACACATTGTCATCATCCGCCCCGGCAGCAGGGGCATGACGCTGCACACGATGTTCTATTCCAATGAAATTCGCGCCGCCGAAGCCGTTCCAACGGACAAAATCGAGCTGAAAGATCAGGAAAAGAAGCTTGCGCAACAGCTCATTGAGAGCCTCGCCGTTCCTTTCGAGCCGCAGAAATATCACGACGAATATTCGGATAACGTGCGGACCATGATCGCCGCCAAGCTGAAGGGCCAGGAAGTCACCGAAGTGGCCCAGCCGCGCATGGCTCCAGTAATCGATTTGATGGAAGCTCTCAAGAAGAGCCTCGCGGAAAAGCAGGCGCCCGCGCAAACACAAACTGCTGCGGCAAAAACTCCGGCCGCAGGTCCAGTGGCGATACCGGCCCCTGCCGGCAAGAAGCCACCAACTCGCGCCGTCGAGCCAGTTCCAGCCGCTCAGAAGAGGGAACGCAAAAAAGTTGCAGGTTAATCCGTAATGGGTGCAATGGACCGATTCAGCCCGGAAGACGTGCAGCGGATTGTGGGTCTGACCGGGAAGCAGTTGGATTATTGGGACCGCTTGCGCCTCGTCTCTCCCCAAAAAGATCTGGGAAAACGATACTACGATTTCCGCGACCTGATTGGCCTGCGCACCGTAAAGCAGTTGGTGGAAGAAGGAGTTCCCGCGGGCCGCTTGCGGCATGCCTTGGCCGCACTCCGCGAAAAGCTTTCTCACTTAGAGACCCCGTTAGCCGAACTCCGCATCCTCTCCGACGGAAAAGATATCCTCATCGAGCATGATGGAGCCCGCCTGGAACCGCTTTCTGGCCAGTTTGCCTTGAATTTTGAAACGAGCGAACTCCGCGAGCGTGTAAGCGTCATCGCCAAGCGTGGCCCGGATGCCGACGAATGGCTCGCCACCGCGCTCGAGTATGATGCCGGCGGCCAAACGCGCGCCGAAGCTATCGAAGCATACGATCGCGCCCTCTTCATCGATCCGCAAAAACTCGATGCATTGCTCAATTGCGGAACGCTTTGCTACGAAGAAGGCAACCTGAAAAAAGCCGCCGAATACTTTGGACGTGCCCTGCGCGTGGATCCGGAAAACGCCCTGGCACATTTCAACCTGGGAAGTGTTCTGGAAGAAGTAGGAAGACTCGAAGCAGCGCGACTGCATTTGCGCAACGCCGTGCGCCTCGCTCCAGGCTATCCGGACGCCCATTACAACCTGGCTTTTGTTTGCGAAAAGCTGGCCGCCCACAACGAAGCGCGGCGGCACTGGGAAGCCTACATTAAGCTCGATCCCGCAAGCCCGTGGTGTGGCTACGCGCGCCAGCGTCTCGCTTCTTCCAAGATGGGCAAATCGGCGAGCACTTCGTAGAGAACTTCGTAGCGGAATAATCCCTGAAGAAACCTCTGAGGACACAATACATCGCACCCTCGATTCGTCAGGCTTGATCAATTCAATTACGTTAGGGCCGGTTACGTTTGGTTCAATTATGTTTGGTCAATCAGGCGGTGGTGGATGGCGTAGAGCGCCAGCTCAAGGCGGTCCGAGACGCCGAGCTTATCGAAAATGTTGTGAAGGTGATTTTTTACGGTCTGTTCACTGATAAAAAGCTTTTCCCCGATTTCCTTGTTGCGGAATCCCTGCGCCACGAGCTGCACAATTTCTTTTTCACGGTCGCTGAGCAGCGGCTTTTCCCGGCGTGGGCCCGATTCCGAAGACTTCGAGAACGCTTTCATCACTTCCGCGGTCATGCGGTTATCCAGCCAAATCTCGCCGGCATGAACGCGGTGAATGCTCTTCACCAAAAGATCCGTTGCGGATTGCTTCAACACAACGCCCCGCGCACCCAGCCGCATCGCCCGCACCACGTCGCGATCATCCTCAGCCGCCGTCAAAACAATCACGCGCGTCGGCAGGGTATCGAAATTCACTTCCTCGAGCACCGCCAGCCCATCCTTGTCGGGCATGCGCAGGTCGAGCAATAAAATTTCCGGCTTCAGCTTGGCGAGCAGCTTGATGCACTCCGCGCCATTCTGCGCCTCGCCGACAATTGTGATGTCCTCATCGGAATCGAGGAGTTTGCGGAGGCCATCGCGAAAGATCGCGTGGTCGTCCGCCAGGAGGACTCGTATTTGCTGTTTAGTTTTGGCCATGTCAACCGAGCGGGACTTCGATAGTTAGTCGCGCTCCATGGCCAGGGTTCGACTCAACGGTCAAAAATCCCCCCACAGTACGCGTTCGCTCCTTGATGGAAATCGGACCCAATCGCAGGCGGTCGAGCTCGTCCCCAGTGAACCTGCCGGCAAAACTAAAGCCCTCGCCGTTATCGTCAACCACGAGAACAATGCGACTGTCGTCCTGCGTCAGTTTTACCACGACATGGGAAGCCTTAGCATGCTTTTTTATGTTGTTGAGTGCTTCACGGTAAATCTGGAAAATCTCGCGGCAGACGCGGTCCGGAGCATGCAAATCGGCCGATTCGATGATGACATCCAGCGCGAGCGCCGATTCGTTGCGATAACGCTCCGCGAAACCATGCATTAAATCAACCAAATCCGCGCTCTGCACACGCAACGGACGCAGGTCCGTGACCAAACGCCGCAGCTCCGCGCCCTCGTTTTTTACCGTGGCTTGGAGGTTGCCGAGGCTGGCTTCGGCCTGCTCCGGATGAGACCCGACCTTGCGGCGAAGCACGTCGAGCTGGATTTCAATGCTAAGAAGTGATTGCAGAATGCCGTCGTGCAGGTCGCGTGAGATGCGGCTGCGCTCGCCTTCAATGGCCCGCGCACGTACGTGCCGCAGTAGAAAAACATTTTCGAGGGAAGGCCCGATGTGGCGGGCGATACGCTCGAGCCACGCCAGGTCCGGGCGCTCGAAAGGCTTTCTCCCGTTGAGGAGAAAGATGCGGCCCGCCGCCTGGCCGGACTGATCAAAGGCTACCGAAAGCATCGAGCGGAGATTTAGCTCGTTCTGCGTGGGTCCGGGCAGACGTGGCAGAGTTTTCAGCGCTCGGCCGTCCCGCCGGTCCCATCCAAAGCCATTTCCCGGGCCTTCGAGGCTGTTCCAGCAAATTGTTGCTTCCATATCATCCAGAAGGAAGCCGTCGGCCCGCGCCAGCGGATAGCTTTCCGGGATGAGCCGCTCGCTTTCACCTGCTTTGAGGCGCCAGATGAAGATGCGTTCCAGATCGCTGTCGCGGTAAGCCAGCAGGGCCACTTCCGCGTCGAACGCGCGAGCGAGTTCCTCGAGCATCAGGCGCAGCGACTCGGCCAGGCCCTGGTCCACCTGCAGTGTCGCGGTGATGTGAGAGAAAAAGTCGTTCTGCGAAGCAAAGTGGCGGCTGCGGTCGGCCAGGAAGGCCAGCGAAGCGCCTCCGCCAAATGTGCCGCCGAGAAGGCCCATCCACGCAACAACACGCATCCACCCAATTTCGCCTCTGACGGCGGTGAGCAGTACCAGGATAAGCGCCAAGGCCCCGGCAAGCGGTACAGCAGCGCGCAGCCCCCAGCGCATGCCTGCTACCCAGCAGACAAAGAGATAAGGAAACCACACCGGGACAGACAGCGGCGTAATGTACATGAATACGCCCAGCGCCAGCAGGTCGCAGGCGATCGGCAGATGCCAGGCACGCTTACGTAGGGAACGCTCCAGAGGAATGACCGCAAGCGCAAGCAGCAGATAAGCGACGAGGAACGAGATGGTCCGTTTGGCTTCCTCGGGATGCGGCTGCTGAAGCAGCGCAAGGATGGAAAGCAGAACGACGATCGGACGGGCAAACACGATTTGCCGCTCCAGATGGCGGCGATCCGTTTCATGGGGACTCATGCGCGGGGACGAAATTCCTCTCTAGCCAGTCTAGCAAGAGCAAATGAGCCGGGAACCTCGCGTATTGGACCCTGCCACGATTAAGGCAACGGCAGGTGGGACTAGAATTTTCCAGGCCAGCGGTTGCCCGCTGGCTATTTTCTTTTGCGATACATTTGGCGGTAAATATCAGTACTCTTGTTGAGCATTCTCGAAGGTGAGAAATGTACCGGCACAAAGCAGTGGCATGGTTCGAGAAGAGTTCCCCGGCAGCAGGCAAATCTTCGTGGCTGATGTCAATTGCCTTGGGCGCTCTGATTGCGGCGGCGGGCTGCACTCTAGTTTTTTCGGGCGCGGCTTGGTTCATGCCCCAAGTTTTTACGCATTACTTGTTCTCGATGGCCGTTTTGGCTACCTACGGTTTCTATCTTTTTGATTCTCACCAGCAGGATGCTGCGCTATCTCCGCAAGCAACGAACGATCATCCGTAGCGCGAGATAAGAACGAGTGGAAACGGTTGAGTGCATCGATCGAGGGCAAGCAGCAGACTCCTATCTCTTTTAGAATCAACACTTACAGCACGCCCGCAAGTGTTGATTCTAAACCACTTAGAGGCCAGCTAACTAAGTCCTCTATCAGCAACACTTACAAAAATAAGGGGAGGGGTGATTGGGAGGTGCACTCCTGCCACTCGCCACCAGCCCACTTGGCACTTCCTCTGTCGTATAATTCTTCCGGGCGCTCCATGCATCAAATACAGCGATGAAATTCACGAAGCCAGAACCAAATGCTTTTGTTTGTACGACCTCGGCGCAGCGCCCCTTCGGCTGTATGGAGCTCTGGGCTGGCAACGAGCGCGCCCACCGCTCCCTGGAGTTGGCCGGCCTGGAAGCGGACGTCATTTCTGTGCCTTCGGGAGCAGATCACGGGGGCGACCTTTCCGCTGTGTTTTCGTGCAGTGACAACATTGCTCGGGTGGTCCTGGCCGATTGCGTGGGGCACGGCTATGTGGCCAGCGGGGTCGCGCGCCACGTCCATCACGTCCTGCACAAGCATCAGGACGTGCGCGATACCGCGGGTCTGCTGGTGGCCCTGAACGATGAGTTCACTCTCAACACGGAACATTCCGACGGCCCGCTGCGATTGACAACCGTCGTGACTGGCACATTTGACGGCACAAACGGCGAGTTTAATTTCGCCTACGCCGCCCACCCGCGGATGCTTCTGTGGCGGTCAAGGGAAAACAGATTTATTGAGATTGGCGAAGGCATGGAGAATCTCCCGCTCGGTTTTGTAACCGGGGAGGCGTACAGCGAACAGAGCATCCGGCTCTTGCCAGGGGACATGATTCTGGCGTTTTCCGATGGTGCGACGGAGGTGCGGTCTCCAGGCGGCGATCAGCTTACGCCGCGGGGATTTTTGCGGCTGGCTGAGTCGACTCTGGAGAAGTTTCCAGGTTCCGTCCGTCTTCCGGATTTTTCAGCGGCACTGCTGGATGGTGTGCAGCGCCATAGCGGCCAGCCAGAACTCGACGACGACGTCACTCTTCTGACGCTGCGTCGCACAACGTAAGACAAAATTTTCGCGGAGATTTTCTCTCTCTTACAAGGCTATGGCTCGGTTTTCTCTGGCGTCGGCGGATGCTCCGCAAAATATTGATCCACGCCGGCGCTGAATTCCGCCACTCCCAACTGAACGCTTTTGTCCAGAGCTGCCACCACGCCTGCGGTACTCTTCTCGGTGGCCATTTCGTCGTGCGTAAAGAAGTGCGTCCACACCGTCGTGTTGGCCTTGATATTGCGCAGTTCTACTTCCATGGTGACGCGGCCAATGAGCGATCCGGCTTCGACTTCCTTGAAGTCATAGAGACGCCCGTGCAACAGATAATCTCCGCGAATATCACTGCGTAACGTATAGACGCCTTTGTAGCGGCCGGAGGCCCGGAACTGCCGCAGCATAATTTCACCAATCATCTCTGTGGGCGGCTCGGACCAGCGGTGATATTCGTAGATGCCCATGCTTTCCCCGCGCGTGCCGTAGACGATCTGGTCCTCGCGATAGAGCGCGGGAGCGGTCAATCGGCCAATGAGCAGCGTAATGGGAATGGGATTGGCGCTCGGCGCATTGGGCACTCTGTCGCCCGGAACCGTAAGCTGGTAATAGCTAATGGGGTGAGAGGCGCCGCATCCCGCCGAGAAACATACAGCCAGCAAGAGGACGCAGAAAGCTCTTTGCGGCGTCCGCGAAACACCCGGACGTTCGTGGCCGCGATGCAGTTCAGTTGGTCTAATCATGAGTTCGTGATTCTCCTGCTTCATTTGTTATTACCAGGAACGTGTTCCTTCGGATTGCTTGCGCGAATAAGCGTGTAAGGCCGCTTCTTGATGGTGTCCGTAAACTCTTTCAGGTTCTGCGACACGCGCCGGAAATTGTCCAGAAGCTCGTCGATGTTTTCCGTGTTTACGTCGAGCGTCTGGTCCACCTGGGTGGTGATGTCCGTCAACTTCGTCAGAGATTTGCGAAGCTCGGCCAGCGAGACTTTTATGTTGTCTTCGTTATCGTCCAACAAAGAGTCGATGTGATCCAGCGCTTTGTTGGCTTCCAGCGAAGTTTTGTGCAGGTCCTGAATAAGCGGCTCAATCTTCCCGCTCGCCGAGTTCAACTTGGCAACCGTGGATTTGATCTGCTCGCGGTTGTCATCCAGCAACCCGCGAGTCTGCTTGAGAGTGGCGGAAAGATTTTGCTCATTCTCCGGGCTCAGGAAGTTGTCGATGCGGTCCAGCGTCACCTTCAGCTCATCGACGCGGTCATTCAAGGACCCGACAAGCTTCTGTACCTTCGGCGAGAGCTCGTTGATCTGCGCTGTTAGCGCGTTGAAATCCACATAAGGATCCGATTGGAGCAGCGCGCCCGGCTGTGCCGGCCCCGTTTGGCCAGTGCCGGGGAGGACCTCGAGGTGATTATCTCCGAGAGGGCTCAAGCTCATGATTTTCACGTGACTGTCGGTCTTCACCGGCAGATCCGTTTGCACGCTAAAGACAATGTCAATGCGCCCTGGATTCTGCGGGTCGATCGACACCTTGTCCACGCGCCCCGCTTTCGGCCCTCCGGCGTAGCGGACGGTCGCCCCCGGCTCGATTCCGCCGGCAAACGGGAAATAGGCGTGGTATGTCTTGTCCGAGCGCCCGAAAGCCCCGGTGATGGCGAAGACCATAAAAATCAGGACCGCCGCGGCCAGGATCACAAACAGCCCTACGAAAACCGATTCGCGTTTCCCTGCCATTACGTCCTCTTTCCGCCGCCCGCGTTCATAGACGGCGCTCTTCCGTGAGCATCTGCAAATAATCGAGTTCGCGGGCCACCTCGGGCTCGGGCACGCGATCCAGGAATTGCCGCACACGCGGCTGCGTGCTGGCGCGCATCTCCGCGGTCGTGCCCAGCGCCACGACGTTCCCTTTGTCAATCAGGACCATGCGGTCGGCAATCAGGTAGGCGCTTGCAAGTTCGTGTGTGACCACGATGACCGTCATGCGAAACGCCTGCTTCAACTCCAGAATCAGACGGTCGATGCCGGCCGCAATAATCGGATCGAGACCGGCGGAGGGCTCGTCGAAAAATAGAATATCCGGGTCCATCGCCAACGCACGCGCGACCGCTGCGCGCTTCTTCATGCCTCCGCTCAGCTGCGACGGCATGTAGTACTCGTATCCGGCAAGCCCAACCTGTTCGAGTTTGAGCCGCAGCATGATTTCGATGGTCGAATCTTCCAGCTTGGTGTGCTCGCGCAGCGGCAGGGCAACATTTTCGCCAACGGTCATCGAGCCAAAGAGCGCCGAGCCTTGAAACGACATGCCAATCTTTTTGCGAATCTCATCCATTTCCGCATCGGGGATCGCGGCAATGTTCTTACCTTTGATCCAGATTTCGCCCGAGCTCGCCTTTTCCAACCCAACGAGCGTGCGCAGCAGCGTACTCTTTCCGGAGCCCGAGCCGCCGAGAATCACCATCGTCTCGCCGCGCTTCACGTCAAACGTGACGCCGTGCAAAATTTCGCGATCGCCGTAACTCACGCGGACGTCGCGCAGCGAAATCATCGCCTCGGAATCGAGGGCATCAGGAGCTGCCGTATTTTGCGTTTCCATGGCCATCAAAAATGTCCCTGCATCCTACGACCCGCTTACGAAAAAGAACAGCGCCGTGAAAACAAGATCCACCAGCACAACAAGAAAGATCGACACGACGACCGCCCTGGTCGTGGAGCGGCCGACCTGCTCTGCGCCGGCTCCGGTCGCGAGCCCTTCCTGGCATCCAACCGCCGTGATGGTGATGCCAAACATCACGCTCTTGACCAACCCGGTCATGATGTCGCGGAGAAAGAGCGACTCGAGCGAGGCATTGATGTAACGATGGAAGGTGAACTCGCCTTGCGTGACGCCGAAAAGAGAGCCGCCCAAAATGCCCATGGCGTTGGCCCAGATCGTCAGGCACGGAAGCATCACAATCATGGCGAGAAATTTCGGCGTGACCAAAAAACGAATGGGGCTGATGGCCATCGTTTCCAGCGCATCTATCTCTTCGGTCACCTTCATGGTGCCGATTTCCGCGGCAAACGCCGAACCCGAGCGCCCGATCACCACGATGGCGGTGATAAGCGGGCCCAGTTCGCGCGACATGGAAACCGCCACCGCGGTGGCCACGTAGCTCATCGCGCCAAACCGCCGCAACTCATACGCGGCTTGCAGAGCGAGAATCAATCCAATGAAAAAAGTAATCAGCGAGAGAATCGGCAGCGCCCGCACGCCTACGTCCATGGCCTGCGAAATGGCGCGCTGCACGCGCAGCGGCTTGCCGCGGAACGGCCCGACAAACGTGTAATACGCGGCGCGCCCGCCGAGCGACGCCAGCGCCCCCACATACGCCAGGCTATTCGTGACGCTTCCGCCGATTTGTGACACAAATTCAAACATTAATTTCTGTAACCTGTCTTCCTGTAACTCAATTTTTGGTACTCAGGAAAAATCCGCCACCCTGAATTCGCCCGATCAAGCTGCCAGTGCCTGCTCTTCGTTGTCGTACACCTCGAAAATTTTCAACAGGCGCGACAGCTGAAGCACTTCGCGCGCCGAGGTGCTCAATCCAAAGAGGATAAAGCGCGAGCCAACGTCCCGCGAAGCCTTGAGCCCTTCGACGAGTGACGCCACGCCAGAGCTGTCTATGTAGCGCACTTTGCTCAAATTCATCACCACCCGCGGCGTGCGCTTCTCCCGCACTTCGCGCAAAAGCGCCTTTCGCACGGCCGGCGAATTCGCCAGGTCAATGTCTCCTGTTACGTCAAAGATTGTGGCTTTATCCATTTCCCGGCTCGAAATCTGCACTTGTTTTCTCCTTACAACGTATTACGAGTTCACTTCCTGCTTCGACGTGCTGACGTATTTGACCAAGCGGAGATGATTGATCTCATCGGCGCGTTTGTACTCAACAACGTCCATGCTTTCCTTAATAAAGTGCAGCCCGAGTCCCCCCGGCTTCACGTCGTCCAAAGCCCGACCGCAGAGCTTGCTCTCTTCGATAGCGGGTCCGCGGTCGCACAGGACGAATTCCAGTCCCTGTGCAGCCTTTTCGCCGGCCCCATTGGCGGCTCGCTTTAGCGAGTGGAAATACAACTCAATTGGCTGGTCCGGGCGGCCATGGTAGGCATGCCGAATGATATTGGTGAGCGCTTCATCCACGGCGAGGGTTATTGCTCTGCTTTCCTCAGGAGTGAATCCGAAGGATTCCGTTAGTCGCTCCACCGCGCCGCGAATCGCGCAGAGTATTGTCGGATCGCTTTGCATTTCCAGCCGCAACAGCAGCTTGCGGCTTACGTCGCCACTGCCATCTTTCGTCTCGGGAGACTGTGATGGTGGAGAGGTATTCATGCGTGCCTCTGGTTCGCGCTCGCAGCCGGTTCTGTCCAAACCTGGAAACCTCATCTACCAGACTCGTCTATCAAATTCACCCGGCATCTTGCAGAGCAAGAGGCATCGCGTCAAATACAAATACTCAGCGAAGGCCGCTCCCAGCAACCACGGAGAACTGAAGCTGAACAGGTGTTCTTCAGGCCTGGGGTGAATTTGTATAGCGTACTGTAAGCGTTTCGACCCGTTTCTGGCAATCCCCGCGAGCCATTTCGGCGGCTTACGGAGAGAGCCAAGATTTCGATGCCTGGAAGGGAGGCTGGGCTACGGTTTTTCTGGCATTAAGTCAGATTGTCAGGGGTGGGTCACTTGTAGAATGGGCGGATTGGAGCTTTTCAAGCGCCGGACGATCCACTGGCACGGTGGGAGCCAATCTTGGCCAATCTTGCTGCCACTTTTCCGGGCGAAAGAACTAGCGTAAACTGTCAGCGTGCGGTGGGAGTAGCTCAGCTGGTAGAGCGTCGGTCTGTGGCACCGAATGTCGCGGGTTCAATCCCCGTCTCCCACCCCAACTTCTCCAACGCTTATCTGGTGATTTAAGACATCGGCGCCCGAATTGTGCTTCCTCAAGCCCTGCTCTCTTATTGACGGCGCCGTTTAGGAAGGCCGGCCCATTCAACGATGAACTTGCTTTCCACTGTTCGTATCATTCGGGCGTCCTATTCCCCGGCTCCGTACGTACCAAAGCGATCAAACTGGCAAAGATGACAAAATGATGCGGACACCTCCGAGTCGCTCAGCTGTAGCGCAAGCCATGATTCACTTGCCGGCGAGCTCGGATTTAAAATGCTGCGCTCTGCTCAATCGCCCTCAGAATCCGACAACTGGACTGCTTTTCGAGAACTGTACAGGGCCGAGCAACGTCAGACGTTACTCGACATCGCACAATGGTTTGAAAATAAGAATCTTAACATCGGTTCAACTGTTTGGCATTTTGCGTGCTGCATCTAGATTCGAAGCGGGGTCAGCGATGCGATTGGGTTCAATCCTGGGCAGGGTCACTCGAAGGCTGAAGCTTATGTCCATCCCCTATCGCACCATCCCGCAACGTGCAAAGCTGTGGCCCGCAGCACCGCCACTCGAAGGCAAACACGTTCGTTCCTGCAAGCTGTTTGAGAATCGGGACGTCATGCTAGAGCACTTACCGTCACAATCCGTTTGCGCCGAGATTGGTATCGATAAATCGCTGTTCTCGGAAAAGATCCTGTCAAGCACATCTCCCGCAAAACTTCATCTCATCGATATTTGTCCCGCGGCCGTTGAAAATGCCAGGATGAAATTTGCGCCGCAAATGGCTCAGGGAATAGTAGAAACGCATCTGGGCGATTCCGTCTCGATGTTAAGCGCATTACCGGACGAATATCTCGATTGGGTCTATGTCGACGGGAACCACTCGTATGAGGGCGTGAAGCGCGACCTCGAAGCGGTCCTTCCAAAGCTGAAGCCAAAGGGACTGTTGGCTCTCAACGACTATATCTTTTTTGCCGCATCAGAATTTGTAAAATACGGCGTAGTCGAGGCGGTGAATGAGTTCTGCGTATCACACAATTTCGAGTTCGTATATTTTGCTTTACAAGGAAAGATGCACAACGACGTTGTGCTCGCACGAATTGGCGGCTCGGCGGCCTGAAGGACCTGTGGCAACCGATGTTGCAGGTTCAAACCTGTCTCCCACACCAACCTGATTGAGTACATTTGCGGGTGGTCTGTGGCACCGAATGTCGCGGGTTCAAGCCCCGTCTCCCACCCCCATTTCAGCGATTTCACATCTCAGGACCAAGAACTGAGCGCTAACTGTACGCAAAATCGTTTGCAGGCTGCGCGAGTCATGCTTCCACGCGACCTGCGTACGCGAAAGTAGATTCACTCCCCATAGTTCCGCATCTGCCGCAAGCGGCAGCGCCTTCCTCCTTGCCTCCTTATCGAAAATGGCTCGGCTGGTCGCCAGATTAACGGAAGCTTTTCTGCCCCGAGCCATTCCCGATGAAAGCTGGCGAGGAATCGAGCCCAACTGGAAACATTTTAAAATAATGACATCAACCACCCTACTCAGTTCATCCAAGCCTTTGCGGATAGGAACGGTTGGCCCGACATCGAAAGAGATTGCGTAGCGATGTAGTCGCCGCAAAGCGCGACAGTGGCTAAGTCGTGGGCAAACAAGAGAGGAAGAATACATGAGCACAATCACGGTAAAAGACGGCACGGAGATTTATTACAAGGACTGGGGATCAGGCCAGCCCATTGTTTTCTCGCACGGCTGGCCTCTATCGGCCGACGACTGGGACGCCCAAATGATGTTTTTCTTAAAGCGCGGCTATCGGGTCATTGCCCATGACCGGAGAGGCCACGGGCGATCGAGCCAAACCGCGGACGGACACGATATGGATCACTACGCCGATGACCTCGCAGCACTCACGGCGCATCTCGATTTGAAGAGTGCCATCCACGTTGGCCACTCCACCGGGGGCGGTGAGGTTACACGGTACATCGCGCGCCACGGTGAAAGTCGCGTCGCGAAGGCCGTGCTGATCAGCTCCGTGCCACCCTTGATGGTAAAAACACCGGCGAATCCCGGCGGTTTACCTAAAGAAGTATTCGACGGCTTTCAGGCACAAGTTGCCTCCAACCGGGCACAATTTTATCTCGATCTTGCGAGCGGACCTTTCTACGGTTACAACCGCCCAGGCGCCAAGGCATCCCAGGGTGTTATTGAAAATTGGTGGCGGCAGGGCATGATGGGAGGAATTAAGGCCCATTATGACGGTATTGTGGCTTTCTCTCAGACTGACTTTACCGAGGATCTTAAGAAGTTTTCGGTGCCAACACTGGTAATGCATGGCGACGATGACCAGATCGTGCCCTATGCCGACTCCGGCCCGCTGTCCGCCAAGTTAGTGAAGGGCGCGGTCTTGAAAACTTACAAGGGTTTCCCGCATGGCATGCCGACCACAAACGCGGATCAGATCAACTCTGATCTGCTGGCGTTCTTCAAGGGTGCTGCGACGGCAGCGTCGTCTTAATCGCACGGAAGTCAGAGAGCATTGCGGGCCACTGCGGTAGGAATTTTGTGACAGCTTTCCTCAAGAACGTTGTGCTTGTTCACGGGGCTTTCGCGGGCGACTCAAGTTGGTCAAAAGCAATTCCGTTGTTGCAAGACGTGGGCTACCGCTGAGTGGTAGCCCATGTCTTCACTCGCTGACGATCTTTACTTCCCGCAAAAAATCTGGTCCACGTCATATTTTCGGAAAATGCGATCCGCGGTGAGCAAAACCATGTCCTCGGAGCGCGCTTGCGCGATCAACATGCGATCGAACGGGTCGCCGTGGTGATAAGGCAATTCTTCTATCGCAAGCGCGTGAACATAAGTAATGTCCAGCGAACGGAGAGAGAGTTCTGTCATCGCTCGGGTCAGAATTTGAGCAGGCCTACCAGGAAGGACCAGCCTTCCAAGGCCAGTCTTGATGGTAATTTCCCAAGGACTTACCGCGGACAGATAGAGGTCCGACGACTGGTCCGCAAGCACACCGAGAGCCTGGTCGTTGAGATTGGGACGAGAAATGAGACTGTGGATCAATACGCTGGTATCCAGAAGATATTTCTTCATGATTTCTTTTTTGCGCGATGTGGACGTCCCTCAAATGCGGCCAAAATCTCGGCCGGCAGGGGAGCGTCAAAATCGTCAGAAATCTTGATCTGATCGCCGAAGATTCCGAGTTTTCTCCTTGGCTTCTTCGCCTCTACCGGGACCAGGCGAGCGACCGGGACGCCGCGATTGGCGATGGTGATTTCTTCTCCGGAGGCGACGCGGCGAAGAAGGCGTGAGAACTGCGTTTTGGCTTCGTGGGTGTTCACCGATTTCATGGTTTAAGAGTAGACTAAGTTAGTGGACTAAGTCAAGTTAGTCCAATGAGGCGGAGGCTTACGTTCACGCGCACGGCAATGATTCCGTTGACCGTTGGCCGTCGCGAGCCTTCCCTCTTCTTCGGGAGTTCAGTAGTCTAGATGTCCTTTGTGATGACGTATTTCATGCGAGGCGATTCCTTTTTGTTATGACCATGCTTCAATGCAGTGCGATGCTGTTCGATATGGATGGCGTGCTTGTCGATTCGACGCCTGCTGTGGCGCGGGTGTGGACCTGGTGGGCGATGGAGCACGGGCTGGTTCCTGAAGAAGTGGTGCGCCGGGCGCATGGGCGTCCGAGCCTGGCCACGATTCAGGAATTGCTTCCGCGTGGCAATCATGATGCCGAGAACCGCGAGGTCGAGCGGCGCGAGATTGAAGACATCGCGGATGTTGTGGCACTGCCGGGAGCATTGGCACTGTTGCAGGCAATTCCGGAGACGCGCTGGACGGTGGTAACGTCGGCGACACGGGCGCTTGCTGTGGTGCGTTTGCGCGCGTCTGGATTGCCGGTACCGAAACATCTTGTTACCGCAACCGATCTGCCGCGCGGCAAGCCGTTTCCGGATCCTTATCTGAAAGGCGCGGAAGTCCTGCACATTCCAGCAGCGGAATGCATCGTGGCGGAAGACGCAGCTTCCGGAGTGCGATCGGGCAAAGCGGCTGGCGCGCGCGTGCTCGGCTTGCGCACAACGTCTACGGATGCGGAGCTTTTAAGCGCAGGGGCGAATTGGGTTGCGGACGATTTGAGCGCTGTGTCACTCGAATCCGCAAAAGCAGATGAAACATTTGCGCTTCAACTTCGTCTTACTCACAAGGGATAACTCGCGCTGAGAGCGCGCCTGCAACAGAAGCTGTACAATTCCACGTTCTAGAGAGGTCCATGTTTTCGAGAAGCTTAACAATTCCAGCCTGCAGAGGGAGAGTCACGATGACGAGTGCGAAGTGGATCAAAGTGGGCCTGACTTTGGCGATGTCCGCCGCTGCATTGCCGTTTTGCGCGCAAGCGCAGGATAAACCTGCCGACAAACCCGCAGACAAGCCGGCAGATGCCGCGACTCCGCCCGCGCCCAAAGAAGAATCTTCGGTAACCGATCACTCCATCAAAATCGGTTCGCAAACGATTCCGTACAAGGCCACCGCCGGCACGATTCTCATCAAAAACGAAAAAGACGAGCCCACCGCGCTCATCTACTCGACAGCCTACACGCGCAGCGACGTGAAGGATACGAGCGCGCGCCCCATTGCTTTCGTTTACAACGGCGGCCCCGGCTCCTCGTCCGTGTGGCTGCACATGGGCTCGTTCTCGCCGAAGCGCGTTGCCACCGTGAACGCCGAAGCAACTCCTCCCGCGCCTTACAAGTTGGCCGACAACGCGAATTGCCTTCTGGACAAAACGGACCTGGTTTTCGTTGACCCCGTGGGTACGGGCTTCAGCCACGCCGTGGGCAAAGCCGCCGACAAGGATTTCTGGGGCGTGGACCAGGACGTGAAGTCGCTGGCGCAGTTCGTCAATACCTACATCAGCCGCAACAACCGATGGAATTCGCCGAAATTTTTGATTGGCGAAAGTTACGGGACGTTCCGCTCGGCCGCTCTTTCCAACTATTTGCAATCGCACGATGGCATGTATTTCAACGGAATTGTGCTCATTTCTTCCGTGCTCGATCTCGGCACCATATCGTTTAATGCCGGTGACGACATGCCATACGTTTTCTACCTTCCGAGCTATGCGGCCACAGCTTGGTACCACAGGGTGCTGGCAAACCGCCCCGATAATCTGCCCGCGTTCCTTGAGGAAGCGCGTCATTTTGCACAGACGCAATATCTCGATGCGCTGATGAAGGGTTCCAGGCTAGGCGCATCCGAAAAGGCGGAAATCGCCAAAATGTTAGCGCGCTACACCGGCTTGAGCGAAGACTATCTCAGCAAAGCGGATCTGCGCGTCAATCTTCCGCAATTCATGAAAGAGCTGCAGCGCAGCCGTGGGCTGACCACCGGACGCCTTGACGCGCGCTTCTCTGGCGCCAGCTACGATTTGCTTGGGGAATTCGCGGAATACGATCCGCAGGATACTTCCATCACCGGACCGTTTACGGCCGCATTCAATACCTATGTGCGCGAAGATCTGAAATTCGGACAGGACAAGGTCTACCACACCGCCTCCGACGATGCCAACGGCAACTGGGATTGGAAGCACCGCAGCGGAGAGAATTTCGGCTTTCCCGGTTCACCAAATGTGGAAGGTGATCTGGTCCAGGCCATGCTGACAAATCCGCATCTGCAAATCGAAGTGGAAAATGGCTATTACGACCTGGCGACACCTTTTTACGCCACGGAGTTCACCATGGAGCATCTCGGCTTGCCGGAGAAGCTGCAGAAAAATATTCACCTGCAATACTACGACGCGGGCCACATGATGTACCTGCACGACGAAGATCTCGCCAAACTCAAGACCAACATCGCCAACTTCATTGACGGGGCGGCGAAGCAGTAGGCCTAAGTTGGCTACACTTCGGGTGAGCTTCACGATACGGCAGTCGGCGAACGGTCTTTGGATGGGGGAGCGCTGGCGGCGGCACAATTTCCGGGTACCCAGCTATTCCAAACCTTAACTGTCCAGTTAACTCATCATCACGTTTGAGTTGTTGATCCTGTACGAACAGACAGTTGTGTTCACGCAATCGCCGGTACGCCAGTTCTATCCCGAATTCTCTTCCCTTGCCTACAATGGCATTGCCACAGCGGACCAACCCCGGGCCACACAAGGATGATACTCACTCATGGGAACTCTAATACAAGCACCACCCACGCAAGCGCAAGCTCCGTCTCAAGCTCAGGGCTCAGTGCCCGCGGGGGTCGTGCAGCGCACCATTCAAACGGCACCGCTGGTCACCGCCATGCTGAAAGCCAGCGCTCATGTGAGCGATTTGATTTTTTCTCCGGGACGCGCACCACAAGTCGAAGTCAGCGGCCACCTTGTGGAATTGAAATACAAAGGCCTCGAATCCCTGACACACCACGACACAGCTTTTCTTGCCAATGACATCATCGGCAAAAACGAATCGGCGGCTTATAAACTGGAAAAAGACGGCTCGACCGATCTTTCCTATAGCGTTTCGGGCGTCGCGCGATTCCGCGTGAATATTTTTAAACAGCGCGGAACCTGCGCCATCGTGATGCGCGTGATCCCCAATGCGATTCCCGGCTTTAAAGAGCTGAATCTGCCGGCAGCCCTGCAGGAAATCGTGGAGTTGCGCAACGGCGTTGTACTCGTCACTGGACCCACCGGCTCAGGCAAGTCCTCGACGCTCGCGGCCATCCTCGACAAAATGAATGAGGAAAAGGCGTATCACATTCTGACGATCGAGGACCCCATCGAGTTCCTTCACCGGCACAAAAAATCCACGATCCACCAGCGTGAACTGCATACGGACACGCCAAACTTTGCGCTCGCACTGCGCGCAGCGCTGCGGCAGGCACCGAAGGTGATTCTGGTCGGGGAAATGCGGGACCGCGAAACGATTGAAACGGCGCTTGAAGCATCCGAGACCGGCCACCTGGTCATGTCCACGCTTCACACGATCGACGCTTCGAAAACCGTCGAGCGCATCATCGGCGTATTCCCGCTTGCGGAGCAGCAAACCATTCGCGCGCGGCTCTCGAAAGCGTTCCGGTACATTGTTTCGCAGCGGCTCCTGCCCAAAAAAGAGGGGAAAGGACGCGTGGCTGCCGTGGAAATATTGAAGTCCACTATGCGCACGCGCGAGTACGTGGAAAAGGGAGAGAGCGAAGGCAAGTCTTTGCTGGATGCCATGCGCGATGGCGCCCAGGACGGTATGCAGTACTTCGACGGCGAGATCGAAAAGTTCATCCGCAGCGGTGTTGTGGATTTTGAAACGGGCCTCAGCTATTCCACTAATTCCGGCAATTTGCGGCTTGAGCTGACGGATTTTCTGGAAGGCGGCGGCAAAACTTCGGCCGCAAAAAAGCCTGCCGAGCATGAAACGATCGAAATCGAGCGCTGATTTCTTAAGACAGAAACTTCTTCCAAGCTGAACTTCCGCTAATACGCTAAAATTCTTGCACGTCGAATGCGTTTCGTTTGCGTGTTTTTTCCCGCGCGTGCGATGCGCCGCCGAAACTCTATTTGCTTAAAATGAACCCACTCGGGAGCCAATCGGACACACACTTCTGGCCAGCGGCTGAAGTTATGCTGGCGCTCACGATCGTGCTTGCGTTGTTGGCATTGTGGAAGCCTGCCGCGGGCGCGGATGCGTTTCGCAAGATAGAGCGATCACTCTCGCGTTTCGCGGAGCGCAAAATGCTTGTCGTCGGGCTGATGTTCCTCAGTGTGATCGCGATCCGGTTGGCCGTGCTGCCGCTCTTGCCTGTGCCCATTCCCGGGATTCATGACGAGTTTAGCTATTTGTTGATGGCTGACACCTTCGCGCACGGCAGGCTTGCCAATCCAACGCATCCGATGTGGATGAGCTTCGAGACGTTCCACGTGAATTGGTTTCCGACGTATTCCTCCATGTATCCACCGGCGCAGGGATTTTTTATGGCTATAGGCCAGTTGATTTGGAATCCCTGGTTCGGCGTGGTTCTGGGCGACGCCGCGATGTGCGCCGCGATTCTGTGGATGCTGCAGGCGTGGATGCCAGCTCGCTGGGCCCTGTTAGGCGGCGTTTTCGCGGCGCTGAATCTGGGAATCGCAAGCTACTGGATGAACAGCTATTGGGGCGGAGCCGCAGCGGGGATTGGTGGAGCGCTGGTGCTTGGCGCGCTTGCGCGCATCAAGCGACACCCGAGCGTGAGCAGCGCGCTGCTGCTGGGCCTGGGCGTCGCCATTCTCGCGAACAGCCGGCCTTATGAAGGACTCTTGTTTTGCGTTCCCCCGGGATTGTGGTTGCTCGCATGGCTTGGCGGACAAATCAAATCGCGGGCCGCAGCTGCCGTGCGCATTCGACTCGTTCTCTTGCCTCTCTCCGCCGTGCTGATTTTGACGCTGGCGTTCATCGGCTACTATAACTGGCGGCTCACCGGAAATGCGCTTCTCTTCCCGCATACTTTGAATACCCGCACGTATCATTCGACGCCATTGTTCCTGTGGGGGCACCTCAAGCCCGAACTGGCCTACCACAACCAGCAATTCGAGGATTTTTATAACGGATGGGAGCGCGAAGACTATCGAACCACCTGGAATGATGCGTTCGATGTTACATCAGAAAAAATAGCGCGAATGGGAGTCGTCTTTTTCTGGCCTGGCACTCTGTTTCTGCTGCCGGCGTTGCCCTTCGCGTTTCGCGATCGCCGCATGCGGTTGCTGGGCGTTACTTTTTTCGTGTGCATTGCAGGAGTGTTCGCGGTGATCTGGTCGGCGCCGCACTATGCGGCCCCGCTGACATGCGTGATTTATGCCCTGCTGGCGCAAGCAGTGCGCCATTTGCGCGCGAGGAAATGGAACGTTCGGCCATTTGGCTCGGCGCTGTCGCGCGCCCTCATGGTGCTGTTACTGGTCAGCACCAGCGTGAACGTGGCGCGCCGTTCCTGCGACCCGATGTGGTGGACGTGTACGGGAGACTCGAGCCGCGTGGCCGTGATGGAAAAACTGCTGCATACACCCGGAAAACATCTGATCATGGTGCGCTACTCTGACGACCACAATATTCACGACGAGTGGGTCTTCAACGGTGCGGACATTGATGGCGCAAAAGTTTTGTGGGCGCGCGAACTCGACGAGGAGCAAAACGCAAAGCTCTTTAACTATTTCAAGGATCGCCACATCTGGCTCGTCGAACCGGACGTGGATAACACCGAGGTCAAACCATACACCCCTCCGCCGGACCAATGATTCATCCGCAGACTTCCGGCTTGCATTTTGCACAGCCGCCATTATGATGGCGGAGTTTCGTGGTCTCACCTGAGACTCTACATTGCCAAATTCATCGGACGGGTCTTCCTCCAACATCGCGACGCCGGCAGCGCAGATTGGTCGTGGCCGGTTGCTTCAAATTCTGGGCGTTTGGTTCGGAGTTTCGGCAGCCATTGGCAACGCCATTGCGGCCGGAATCGTGCGCACTCCGGGCGACATTGCCCAGGTTTTGCCGAATGCGTGGTTGTTCATGGGAGTTTGGGTTGTGGGGGGACTGTACGCTTTGTTCGGGGCATCTTCGCTGGCTGAGTTGGGCGCGGCCATTCCGCGCAGCGGCGGACAATACAACTTTTCGCGTCGCGCCATCGGAGAATATGCGGGCTTCATCGTGGGATGGAGCGACTGGCTCTCGACGTGCGGCACGGCCGCAGCAGTCGGGATTGTGATTGCCGAATACAGTGGAGACCTTTTTCCGGTTTTCGCAGGGCACGTAAAACTCATCGCGGTTTCCATCATCGTGGGAATCGGAATTTTGCAATGGCGCGGAATCCGCTGGGGCAGCGGCGCGCAAATCCTGACGGCGGTGATCAAGACCGTGGCGTTTGTGATTTTGCTCATCGCGTGCTTCGCGCTTGGCGGCCACGCGCGAGCCGCCGCCGCTGTCGCTACTGCCCCTTTGCCCGCAGTCCCCGCTGGTTGGGGGCTGGTCGTGGCCGTCATTCTTGGATTGCAGTCCGTGGTGTTCACGATTGATGGCTGGGATGGCGTCATCTATTTCGGTGGAGAGGTGCGCAACCCCGGCCGCGACGTACCGCGTGCGATTTTCGGAAGCGTCTTCACCATCATGGGGATTTATCTCCTCTTGAATGCCGCCGTCGTGTACGTCCTGCCGATGAACGAAATTGCAGGCAACAACTTCGCGCTTGGCACGGTGGCTACGCGTATTTTTGGAACTTATGGCGATTTCATTATTCGGTCGATCATGGTCGTCTCGATGCTGAGCTGCCTCAACGCCAACCAGCTTTTCTGCACGCGGACTCTTTATGCGATGAGCTGCGACCGGTTGTTTTTCCAGCGGGCCGCGAGAGTGAATGCGGGCGGAACTCCGGCCCTGGCGCTCCTGTTGAGCACCATCGTGGGGGTGTTTTTTGTGCTGGGTTCGTTCGAGCGAGTGATCGCCATGCTGTCGTTTTTCTTTGTGGCAAACTACACGCTTTCATACGCGTCCTTATTTGTGTTACGCGCGAAAGAGCCGCGAATGGAACGGCCGTACCGAGCGTGGGGCTATCCGTGGACGACGGGAATTGCGTTGTTGCTATCTGTGATTTTCCTGACCGGGTCGATCGTTACGGACCAAAAAAACGCGCCATGGGCGCTCGCGATGCTGGTGCTGAGTTATCCCGTGTTTTTGGTGATGAAACGGATGACCCCGCCGCTGCAGCGCAGTGATAGCCCGCGCGCATCGGAAAGCTAGGAAGGCTGTTCACACGTGCCGTCATGCGCGCAAATCACCTAGCTCGCTATTTTTTCGGCGACCGTTTTGCCTTGAAGGAAAAGCAACAAATAATCTTTGCCGCCGGTTTTGGAATCGGTGCCGGACATGTTGAATCCGCCAAAGGGATGCGCACCAACCATCGCGCCGGTGCATTTACGATTCAAATAGAGATTGCCCACATGAAAGGATTCGCGCGCCTTCTCCAGCTTGGCGGGATTCCTAGAGTAAACCGCGCCGGTGAGGCCGAACTCGGTGCCATTGGCAATTTCCAGCGCGTTGTCGAAGTCCTTCGCTTTGATCACGGCGAGGAAAGGACCGAACACTTCTTCTTGAGCGATGCGGGCCTTGGGACTCACGTCGGCGATGATGGTTGGCTGAACGAAATATCCGTCGCCGGGAGCGCGCTCGCCGCCAAGGAGCAATTTGCCTTCCCGCTTGCCAACATCAATGTAGCCGAAAATCGTTTTCATGGCCGTGTCGCTTACAACCGGCCCCATATAGTTGGCAGGATCTTCACTGGGGCCGACGGCGATTTTTTTGGTGCGCTGTACAAGCTTCTCAACGAATGTGTCGTAGATTTTTTCGGAAACGATGGCGCGCGAACAAGCGGAACACTTCTGACCCTGATATCCGAAGGCCGACAACACCACGCCTTCGACGGCCGAATCCAGATCGCCCTCATCGTCCACGATAATCGAATCCTTGCCGCCCATTTCGAGGACGGTGCGCTTGATCCAGATTTGGCCGGGGACTTTCTTGCTGGCGTTTTCGCTGATGAGGAGGCCCACTTCTTTCGACCCCGTGAAAGCGATGAACCGGGTTTTCGGGTGTTTTACGAGAGCGTCACCAGCGGTCTCGCCAGGACCTGTGAGAAAGTTCAGCGACTCTTTGGGAACGCCCGCTTCGTAAAAAATCTCGACGACTTTGGAAGCAACCAGCGGAGATTCCTCCGACGGCTTGAGAACGACCGTATTGCCCGTAACTAAAGCCGCCGCGGTCATTCCAGCGGCGATGGCGGCGGGAAAGTTCCACGGCGGAATCACGGCGCCGACCCCGAGCGGAATGTACGTCAAATAATTTTTCTCGCCCTTCATCGGCGTGACAGGCTGCGGGCCGGCGAGGCGGAGCATTTCGCGACAATAGAACTCGAGGAAGTCGATCGTCTCTGCCGTGTCCGCGTCGGCCTCTGCCCAGGACTTGCCGACCTCGTAGCAAAGCCAGGCGGAGATTTCAAATTTGCGCTTGCGAATGATGTCCGAAGCGCGAAGTAGAATCTCCACGCGAGTTTCTGGCGGAACTTGTTTCCAGGTGTCGAACGCCTTGTAGGCGGCTTCCACGGCTTGATTGGCGTGGTCCGCGGTAGCTTCCTGAAAAATCCCGAGCACCTGCGACGGGTGCGAAGGATTCGTCGATGGACGTTTTTGCATGGTGATGACTTTTTGCCCCGCGATGTACATGGGGTATTCTCGGCCAAACTCGGACGCGACCTTTTTCAGCGCATCTTCCATGGCTTTGCGGTTCTCGGGCTTCGAAAAGTCAACGAACGGCTCGTTGGTAAACTCGGAAAGGTGGATTTTGGCTTCAGCGGTAGCCATGGCGGCTTCTCTCCTCTAAGCGTGAACAATAAATTGTACTGCGAGCGTTGTTTTGGCGACAAGCTAGGTGCCACTGGACGGCCCAAAAAGATCTTCAGCGTTCTACTCTTTTTATTCGCAAGGCGATTCCATTCTGAAAATCTGGCGAATTGAGGATTTTTTCTCCTCCGCTGGTCTGAAACATTTCGTGGACTTCCATTTTTCCCGTGCTCACGTTCATCCATCCAGCGAAGTATTGGCCTGGCGGCAGACTGAGCGTGACTTCCGTGGGCCCGCTGCCGTCGAAATATATCGCGTACTCGTGAGCCGGAGTTGAGAGAGCGCGCGCAATCACTCCGGTGGCTCGCTTGACGGTCTTCGCGTCTGGGCGCAGATCCGCGAGCGAAAAAGACTGCAGGAATTCGCTCAGGATATGCAGTTGATGCCGCAGTGCTGGGCTGCCACCTCCCGGACCGTTGGGTTCGGTGTCGGAACCGTCTTCGTGGCCGGGTGAAAACGAATAATCCAGCGCGTCGAAGACGCTTCCGCCGGACATCATGAAATTCCAGGCCTGTCTGCGATAGGAATCGTCGTCGCGTCCCATGAAACCCGTTTCGTCGTAAGCGATGGCTTTGTCGAGGCCATAGTTCCACACCGCAGCCTCAGGGTACGCGTAGTGAAAATTCACGATGCGGACGCCGTGAAGCAACTTTCGGAGCGGCTGCCGGAAATTCGTGTAGTTCTGCGCGATCAAATGTTTGTTTGGAAGCGCGGCTTCTTCGTCCGTGATCCATTCCACGACCTTCTTCTGCCACGCCAGAGAAAGTTCATCAGCCAATTCGGAGGCATTGGGAAAATTGTCTCGCGCTGGCGGCTGCAAGAAGGGATTGACCGCAGCGATTACAGGGATGGGAACAGGCCGATCCGACCACGGCTCATTCTGAATTTCAAAAACCACATTGTCGAAAGCGTTTGCTTCGTGAACCAACCTGCGGACGTAACGCTCCTGGTAGGCCAACACGTCTCCATTTTCGAGCGTGTGGAGTTTCTTGCGATCAGAAATGGCAGCGTGGTTCATATTGTTAGCGGGGTTAAAAACGTTCAGGTCCCATTGTGCGTCGCCGTAAAGTGAAGAGAAAAACGAAATCTCCACGACGATTCCGCGCTCGGAAGCAGCGGACAGGAAATCGCGGAGGCGCTGGAAATATGCGGGATCCCAGCTATCGAGATCAAACTTATTTCCGCCGCCGGCATAGCCAGCAGTTTCACTGCGAGCCCACGGCGCGATATAGCGTCCGGTTGCCGGAGCCAAATCATTGCGCAAAATGCCAAACGATTTGCCGGGCGCTTCGACATAGCTGCCGCCAAAGATGCGCGTGTAGTTGAGGCCATCGCTCTGGAGCGTATTCAAGTAGCGGTGAAAATCGATGTCCGCGTTCAGCACTGCACCGTAATGTTCGCCGCTCGTGATGAGCGCGACAGTCCTTCCACGAAACAAAAAGTAATGCGGATTTTTGGGGTGAAGACGGATGGGCTGGGCCCACTTCGTGTTGCTTTGGCCGCCATACGCTGGCGCGAGAAGAAGCATCAGAAGCACTGCGGTGCTCGACGCTCTGTTCATTGGCTGATGCTCCTCACAGAACCCCCAGAGGTTTTGCTAGCGGAGGTCGCGGATGATTTCGCGAGCCGCATTGGCCCCGCTCAAACCGGTCAGCCCGTTGCCGGGATGTGTGCCGGAACCACACAAATAGAGGCCGCGAATGGGCGTCTTGTAGCGCGCCCAATCGAGGACGGGACGCATGGTGAAGAGTTGGTCGAGAGCGAGCTCTCCGTGAAAGATATGGCCGCCGGTGAAGCCGTAGCTGGTTTCGAGGTCGTGCGGCGTGATGACCTGCATGTGTTCGATGAGATCAGGAAGGTTGGGCGCGTAGGCGGCAAGGGTTTTGACGACTACGTCGCCGAGGTCTTTGCGGCGGGCGCTCCAGTTGCTTTCGGATTTCTCGATGGGCGCGTGGAGATTGCTCTTTTCGGCCGCGCCAGAACGCGCAGGCTTTTCCGAAGCCGCAGCCGGAGGTGCGGGCGCAGCGGCGACTTTAAAAGGAGCAAATTGGACGTAGGCAGAGAGTACGTGTTTGCCGTCGGGAGCCATCGGGGCATCCAAAATGGTTGGAATCGTGACGTCAAGATAGGGTGCGGTGGAAAATTCGCCGTACTTCGAAGCGTCAAACGCTCGTTCCAGGTAATCGATTTCGGGTCCGATGTGAATGCGCCCTGACAGCGTGTTGAGAGAACCTTCCGCGGAATCAAGCGCTGAGAAAACAGGAAGTCCGTTGAGGGCAAGGTTAACCTTGGCGACTGTGCCCGCGGCGCGGAAATTGCGAACGCGCAAAGCGAACGTCGGATCGAGTTGAGTGGGATCAAGCAGCTTGAAAAACGTCCGCTTGGGATCGGCGCCGGAAACAACGGCTTCGATGGCAATTTCTTCCCCGCCGGTAAGTACGACGCCGGTGACGGCTCCGTTTTTGGCGCGGATGTGCTGGACTTCCGCGTTGGTGCGGATCTCAGCGCCGGCCTGCTTTGCAGCATCGGCAAGCGCGCGCGTCAGCGAGCCCAGGCCTCCGCGGGGGAACGCGGCTGGCCCGGCAGGATGGTGATCCACAGCGGCGCGCAGTAGTAGCACCGCCGTCGAACCCGCGGACCACGGCCCGAGCGCGGTGCCAAAAATGCCACGAGCGGCAATGACCGCGCGAAGCAGTTCTGTCTCAAAAAATTCGGATGCGAAATCCGCGACCGCCATCGGGCCCCAGCGAAGCAGGTCGAAGATACCGCGTTTGCCGAGGCTACGCACGCCGCGTCCGGTCTTGAAAAGATTCCACAAATCTTCTGGAGTCGGCGTGTCGATCGCAGGGGGCGTGATGGAACAAAGTTGCGTGAAAAACCCCGAGAGTTCCTCAAGAGACGCAGCGAATTGCGCATATTTCGCGGCGTCTTTTTCAGAAAGACGTGCAATGTTCGCGGCTGTTCTTGCCGTGTCGTTCTGAAATAGAAGCGATTGCCCATCCGGGCGCGGCGCAAAAACGCGCGGGTCGGGGCGAAGAATTTCGAAGTCAAATTTTTCTAACTGGAGGTCGCGGGCTACGGCGGCACTGAGCGGCCCAACCGTATGAGCAAGCGTCGAAGCCCGAAAACCGGGATGAAATTCTTCCGTGATGGCGCCGCCGCCCACTATTTCGCGGCGTTCGAGAACCAGCGGTTTGAATCCGCCCTTGGCCAGATAAAAAGCAGTGATGAGAGCATTGTGGCCGCCGCCGACGATGGCTACGCGTTGTCCGATAGGCATGTTTAGTTCTTGCTCCTCCTCGAACGCGAGGCTTTTGAACCTTTCCAATCCTTCAGAATCACCTGGCTGGCGATGCGTCCCGGCGCGCCCATAATGCCGCCTCCAGGATGCGTGGCGGAGCCGCACATATAAAGATTGTCGATGGGCGTCCGGTAGTAAGCCCATCCGGGCACGGGGCGCAGGAAAAAGAGCTGTTCGAGAGAAAGCTCGCCTTGAAAAATGTTGCCTTGCGTCAGTCCAAATTCGCGTTCGAGGTCCAGCGGAGTAAGAATTTGACGGCCGGTGACGATTTTCTTGATGTTCGGCGCATGCTCGGCAATGGTGTTGATGACCGTATCCCCAAAGGCTTCGCGCTGGTCGTCCCACGTGCCCGTGGCGAGTTTGTACGGGGCGTATTGCACGAAGCAGGACATCACATGTTTGCCCGGCGGAGCGACACTCGGATCGGTCAGGCTGGGGATGACCATATCAATGTACGGCCTGCGCGAGAAATTTCCGTACTTCGCGTCATCGTAGGCTCGTTCCATGTAGTCAATGCTGGGCGAGATGGAAATCGCCCCGCGGAGATGCGCGCCGGCGCCGGGCAGACATTTGAAATCGGGTAAAGCGTCGAGCGCGAGATTCACTTTGCCGGAGGATCCGCGGTATTTGTAGCGGCGCACACCTTCGAGAAAATCGGAGGGCAACTCGCTTGAATCGATAAATTTTTCAAAGGTGAGATGGGGGTCCACGCTCGAAGAAACGACGTTGGCGGAGATTTCTTCGCCGCTCTGCAGCGCGACGCCGCAGGTACGGCCACTCTTAACGAGAATTTTCGCGACGGGCGCTTGCGTTCGAATCTCCACTCCGGCTTCGCGGGCTGCATCGGCGATGGCGTTTGAGATAGCTCCGGTGCCGCCGCGGCTGAATCCCCAGGAGCGAAACGCGCCGTCGATTTCCCCCATGTAGTGGTGTAGCAGAACATACGCAGTTCCCGGCGAACGAATCCCCAGGAACGTGCCGATGATTCCGGAAGCCGACATGGTGGCTTTTAAAACGTCCGTTTCAAACCACTGATCCAGAAAGTCCGCGGCGCTCATGGTCATGAGCTGAACCAGCGTGTAACGCTCTTCCGAAGAAAGCGAACGAAACCTCTGCATCAGAAAATGAAGCTGCTTCAGGTCGGCGGGCTTCAGTGTCGTTGGGTCCGGCGGAATCATGGAAAGCAGCGGCTTCACGAAGCGGCACATCGGCGTCATCGTTTTTGAAAATTCGTCGTAGGCTTCGGCGTCCACGCGGGAGTGGCGGCGAATTTCGCGCTGCGTCCGCGCGTGATCGTTCATGCGCCAGAGGTGATTGCCGCCGAGCATCGGCGTGAAGGTGCCATCGAGCGGAAGAATCTCAAGTCCATGCCGCGGAAGGTCAAGTTCGCGAATGATTTCCGGGCGCAAGAGAGACACAACGTACGAACATTCCGAAAAAAGAAATCCTGGAATGATTTCTTCCGTAACGGCGGCTCCGCCGAGAACATGCCGGCGTTCCAGCGCAAGCACTTTCTTCCCCGCTTTAGCCAGGTACGCTGCGTTCACAAGCCCATTGTGGCCGCCGCCGATGACGACGACGTCGTAGTGCTGCCCCATGCGAAAAGTCCCCGTTAGAAATGCTGAGAGTAAAGCTGGTGCGACAGGAAGCGAGTCATTTTACTGGCAGCAGTGACGGCACACAAGTGCGGACAAATCCCTTTTGGGAATGGGTGTGTTCCGTTACAGAACACGAATTCCTGCACGTTCCCAATCCCTGACAACTTCCTCGACTTCTCTGACCCCAGATTGTTTGCGTTTTCAGAAGATTAGTTAGTCATCGCCACCAACAACTCCCCACTCACATTGCTGGCAAGCATCGTGCTTCCCCTGACAGCCGTGGGACGCAGTTTCGAAGAGCGTCCATTTCTTTTGGGGGAATATGCTCGCGAGATTCTTCTTTGCGGCTTTCTGCCTTTTGCGTTGTGCGCGCAAACAGGTGCTGCCGCGCAAAATCCAGCGGCGAATCCAGTTCAACCGGCCGCTGCAAGGGCACCGCGGCAGGATGCGCCGCGCAGCATGGATGACATCACCGAACGCATCTTCAAAAGGGAGCCCGAGGTAGACGAGACCATCTCCAGTTACACGCCGATCATTGAGACCTATATTCAGGAGCAAAAATCGAACGCTCTGATGGGTACGCTTCCCGACACCGATGTGTATTTTTTGGGCCAAGCCGATTTTCGCGGTGGCAGATTGCATGTTCACTCCATGACGGAAAAAACGCACACGCTGCCGGGAATCCGGCCAAGCAAGTGGCCGGGTATGTGGTCGTACGACCCCGCTGGATTTCTGCAAATGGTTTTTCTGGATTGGGGCGGATTCAACAAAGTTCACTACCAATTCAAACCGGCTGGACGCGAGTTTCTCGGGGATGTCCGCTGCTATGTCTTTGATGTCACTCGAATGCCGAACGCCAAAGGTCCGCGGTTCAGGGGACGAATCTGGGTGGAAGACCAGGACCTCACGATCGTCCGCATGAACGGAAGCTACGCGCGCAGGCGGTTGAACTCCTGAAAAATTCGCCTTACGACGCAAAGATGGCCAATGTGGGACCTTTTCTTTTGCAACTGCAATCAGAGCGTAACTCGTTGAAGCAACTGATTAGTGGGCGCCTAGGAAACCAAGTCCATTTCACCGCCGCGTTGCTTCAGCTCGCGCCGCCCCTCGATCCTGGCAACGTCCGGCAAATCGGCGCCCTTCCTATGGGTTCGAGAATCAAGCTGAACGCGTGGAACGATAGTGTCGGCTTGATGAAGCCGCAGCAAATGGCCCCGATTTCCCCGCGCGAGAAAATTCCGTTCGAAGTCACTCCCATCAACCTGCGCTTGACGAGGTATGTCGAGACTTCGGAAGCGCCAACGGTCTATTGTTCCGCGCGCGGCCATGCCTGTTTCCGGTGCCATCGGCTCGGACTGACGCCCTAAGCAATGCTATGCGACAGCGTGCCCCCCTCTATTCCATTAGCAGTGTCTTGACTGCTGCGTTACTCTGGCATATGCTCCGCGCAACTTTTTGCGTGGAGACCCGCCATGTCCATCACTGATCCGCCGAACGGAAGCACACTCCCCGTTTCTCCTGCGAAGACTTACACCAAGCTGGATCCATTCAAGGCGCCCACCGCGGAGGAGATTCTTAAGCGCGAAGAGGAAAGGGCGAAAGCCAAACTAAAGAAACTCGCGCGGCTCTCGCCATTCAGGGATCAATTTCGCGTTAGCCCTGGCGAAGTAGGTGGAGCGCCTGCCAGCCAGCCTCCAGCCGATGGCCCGCCGGCGCCGGAAGAAATTCCCACGCGAGCCGTGTGGATCGTTCACGGAATGGGGCAGCAGGTTCCTTTCGAGACCATTGACAATTTGGCTGAAGGAATTATGAGCGTGACTCGGCCTTTCGCAGCGAATGGGTTTGATCCGCAATTCTTCGCGGTTAAGATTGGAGATTCCCTGGTTGAACGCGTGGAGTTGAAAGTAATCTTCGACGAAAAGCCCGTGGAAGTTCATCTCTACGAGGCCTATTGGGCGCCTTTGACCGAAGGTGAAGTCAAATTAGCCGACGTGATCAGCTTCCTGTTTGATGGCAGCCTTCGGGGAGTCTTGAACAGCTTCAAGAAATTCCGGCGCTCCATTTTTGGTTACCTCCCACTTTTTACGATTAATTGGCGAGCTCCGCTCGAGATTTTGTTGGCTCTGGCGACGATCCTCGCGCTCGTGGTTCTGAACCTGGTGATTGGCGCGGCGGGAGCCCAGCATTACGGACTAAGTGGCACCAAACTCCAGGGTTTGATGGCTCATTGGGACGCGCTGACCACTACCGCGGGCGCCCTTAGCGTGGTGGCGCTGATGTTTGGTGCGATTTTATTTTTTGCCGGACTCACCAAACCGCCGTCGCTTCCCGCCTGGGGTAAATGGATCGTTTCCTATTTCACATGGGCCGCTTTCTTTCTGACTCTGGCGACGGTGATTGCAGGAGCGGCGCGATTGGGCTATTTGTCGGTACTCACCTCCGGGGGTTTGCAGCTGCAGCCCAACTGGATGGCAATTCGTGAATGGACCAATGCCACGGCTATCGTCGCGGGGTTGCTGGTCGCATTCGCGCTGGTGGCCAGGAGTTGGGAGCTCTCGGGACTCATTAGGAAGCGCAACGGAATCGTGTTCGTGATTTTCTTTGTGTTGTCTTTCAGCTTGTTCGCGTTGAGCTTCGTCTGCTTCCTCGCGAGTGCCGGTTTGCCGGGTGAATTGGGCAACAGCTTCGGGGAAATTGGCCTCCTCCCGGCGTTCCTGATAACCGTGCTCAAAAGCTCTCTCTGGATCTGGCCTTTTCTTATTCTGTTGAGCTACGAAGTGCGCGAATTGCTCGTGCAATACGTCGGCGACGTCGCCGTTTACGTGACGCCGAACAAGCTGGACCGTTTTTGCCAAATCCGCCAGCAAATCAAAGACCTGGCGTACAAGACCGCCTCCAACGTTTATTTCGCGGAAAAAGACGGCGATTTTCTTTACGACAAAATCGCCGTGGTGGGACATTCGTTGGGCTCGGTGATTGCTTACGACACGTTGAACAGGCTCATCAACGAGGATCAACTTGCCTTCACCAAGTTCAATGTGACCGATCGCACCTGCCTGCTCGAGACGTTCGGCTCGCCGCTCGACAAAACCGCATTCTTCTTCACCGTCCAGGGAAAAGACACGTTCGCGATGCGGGAGCGACTTGCGGCTGCGGTGCAGCCGCTGATCTCCGATACGGACTCGCGAAAGGAAATTCCCTGGGTCAATGTATATTCGCGAAACGACATTATTTCCGGCGAGCTAGGACTGTACGACTTTCCCGACGGGCACAATCCCGGAGGAGCCCAGACGGTGCAGCACGTGAAAGATCCAGATGCGATCGTGCCGCTCGTGGCGCATGTGGACTATTGGAACAACAAAACGGTTTGGACGCGCTTGTGCGCGGAACTGGTCAAATAGTTCCGCCGAATTAAGCAGGGCGTCAGCCGGAACGATCTGGGTGTGCTTGAATCTGATGGGACATTTCTTTTCTGGCTAACTTATTTTTCGGGTGGCGGATATTTTGGAGGGATTTCCGCGTAGCCTGGCGCGGCGGTTTTGAGATTGGGAGGCACGGAGGCTCTCGCGTCGCCGATGGCCCAGCGGATTCCGCCGGCCAGTAGATTCAAATGGAACTGATTCTGCCAATTTTCGGTGCGGTCGCCGATGGCCGTGTAGAAAACTTTTCCGCTTCCGTGCATGCGGGCCCAGACCACGGGATACGGCGCGCGCTTGTAGGCGTTGCCGCTCATCGTGGACGTATCCAGGGTGCAGATAACGTGAAGGTCGGGCGCGAAGTCCTTCATCGAATACCATTCGTCCATCAAGCTGACCGGTGAAGTGACGCCTTCCAGGCCGGGGAATTTTGGATCGTCTATGATGACGTTTGTGGTTTGCAGGCGCGGGTCTTTCTGCTGGCCATGGATGATGAACTCGCCGCCGATCAAGCGGATGTAGGGATCGGATTTTTCTCCGTAGGCAACGTAGCGACTCGAAAGATCCGGCGTGTCAGGCTGCGTATGGAAAGTGTCGGTGGCTGCGTGAATGCCGACGAAGCCGAGCTTGCCGTCGTGGATGGCGTCAAGAAAGGCTTGCTTGCCCGCGGCGGACATCGCCGGGTTTTTGTCGCCGCCTTCCGTGGTGAGATCGCCGGTGGTGAAAAAAACAAGTGCAGAGTAATCGAGAAATTCCTTGGAGTCGAAGATGCGGCCGTCTTTGCTGGCAGTCAGGTCGAAATTATATTTTTCGGCCATAGGGCGAATGGCGCTCTCAACGATGCTCGGCTGGCCGTTGACAACCTTGATGACCTGGTGCTCGAAGCCGGAGGATTTTGTGAAAAGGAGAACGGATTTCTTTTTCGCTGCGGATGTTGGACGCGACACGAGAAGACCGGCACCTGCGATCGCCGATGTACGGAGGAAATCGCGCCTAGTTGGGTTGGATGACATGTTCTCTCCCTGCGTTCGAGTCGGGAAACGGCAGGCTCGACGCGAAATCTGATTGCAACGGACGGGGTAGTGTACTGAGACGGGCAAAGTCGAGCAAGCAGCAATCGACCTCGCCCACGCAGGGCTGATCAGGTGCTCCGTTGCGGATTTGATACTGCATTTGGTTAAGGAAGCGTGCGATTGTGCCTTTCGGGCCAACGGCCCAGCCGTCGTATATATCAACAAAAGTCACGGCATTGAGATTGAATGAATCCGTATGGCTCCATGTGACCCCAAGATCGTGGGAGATATCTTCCCCGTTGGGACCTACAGCAACGACCGTAGCGCCGTCGACACCGGCGACGCCGGAACGAAATCCTCCGGGTTGCTGCTTCGAGAGCTGCCAGCTTCCGCCGCCTTCCAGCAAAGAATCCGGAGTGTGAAGATACGCAGCGGAGTGAAATGCGCGAGTCGGGTCTTCGTAGTCGCCGCCAACGGCGTAGAGAATTCTTACATTTTTACATTCCAGAGAAAAAATGCCGGAGGTAGCGTTGCCACTGGCGATGGGCGTTTCGGCGACGGTCCATGCGCTGCCGCGATCCGGCGAATGAAAAACGCGGGCTTTTGCGGCGCCGCCGGTTGCGAAATAAACGTCATCGTTGTCGAGACAGAGCGAGCTGTTGCTTGCGGCGAAAGCGCCTTCGTTGGGGAGAGCGGCGGGCATTTTTTCGCGCGAGAGTTCCTTCCAGTGTTCGCCGTCTTCCGTGAAGAGAATGAGAAATTTTCCGTCTATCGGATCGCCCAGGACCATGCACGAGATTTTCGAGTCGCAAACGATGCCGTCGAGAAACGTTTCTTTGCGCGGGCCGGTGAACTGGAGCTTCCAGGTTTCCCCGCCGTCGGTTGTCTTGTAGATGCGGGATTTCTCGCCATTGCCGACGGACATGACATAGGCAGTTTGGGCGTCGAACGCGGCGATGCCACGGAAGTTTAGGGTATCGCCATCCGCAACGTGAAGCCGCTTCCAGTATTTTCCCCCATCCAGCGACCGAAGAATGACGCCGTTGGAGCCGGCGGCCCAAACGGCGAAAGTGCCACTGCCCTCGGCCGAAACCATGACGGCGCTGACAGCACGTAAATCCGTGTCAATCCCGCTGGCTTGGACGGTCCACCATTGAGCCTGTGCGAAGTTGGCCGAGGACAAAGATAGAAGCAACACTAAGGCAAGTCGAAAAATTCGCATGCGCGTTACGTTACCTTGTTTCGCGCACGAGACGCGACTTTTCTTTTTCGGGCTCGGGCTTTGCGGCGGGGAGTTCCCTTCCCTATAATTGCTAGCGAACTGCGAGGAGCAACGTTGTGCCTATCGGAACCGCGTTTCACAAGAAGACGCTTGCGCTGTGTGAAAGCCTGAATTACCGGGAATGGTCGGGCTACTACACGGTAAGCGTGTACGAAATGCATCACGAACACGAGTACAACGCTATCCGCAATTCGGCCGCGCTGATTGATATTTCGCCGCTGTTCAAATACCGGATTACAGGAAACGATGCGACACGGTTCGTGAACCGCGTGATTTCGCGGGACATCAATAAAGTTGCGGTGGATCAGGTAATTTACTGCTGCTGGTGCGATCCCGAAGGAAAAGTGATTGACGACGGAACGATTACGCGGCTGGGCGAAAACGAATACCGATGGACGGCGGCGGATCCGAGCTTGCGATGGTTCCAGCAGAACGCGCTGGCACTGGACGTGAAGATTGAGGACATTTCGGAGCAGGTGGCGGCGCTGGCGCTGCAAGGGCCGACTTCGGGCAAGCTGTTGCGCGCTGTTACGGACGCGAATATCGGCGATTTGAAATATTTTCGCGTGACGCGCGGGCAAATTGGCGGGGTGCCCGTGGATATTTCGCGGACGGGATATACGGGAGATTTGGGATTTGAGATTTGGATGCCCTGGAAGGACGCAGCGGCTGTCTGGGACGAGCTGGTAAAGAAAGGGAAAGCGTTCGATATTCATCCGGCGGGAATGATTGCGCTGGACATTGCACGCATCGAAGCGGGACTGATTTTGATTGAAGTGGATTACACGTCGAGCAAGAAAGCGCTGATTGCGGCGCAGAAATATTCGCCGGCGGAGATTGGGCTGGGAAAATTGGTGGACTTGAAGAAAGAGAATTTTGTCGGGCGAGACGCGCTGGAACGGGAGAAGAAAAAGGGCGGTGCCGCGCGGGCGCTGGTGGGGCTGGAAATTAACTGGAACGAGGTGGAGGCGCTGTACGACAAATTGGGAATGGCGCCGCAAGTGCCGAGCGTGGCGTCGCGAGTTGCGGTTCCTGTTTATCGCTCCGGGAAACAAGTTGGGAAAGCCACTTCCACAACCTGGTCGCCTACTTTGAAAAAGATGATTGCGCTGGCTTGCGTGAATCGCGAGCACTCGTCGGTTGGGGCAACTTTGGGAATTGAGATGACTGTTGAGGCAGTTCGGCATACAGTTTCC
Source organism: Betaproteobacteria bacterium (assembly GCA_903970165.1). Classification (GTDB taxonomy): domain Bacteria; phylum Acidobacteriota; class Terriglobia; order Acidiferrales; family UBA7541; genus Acidiferrum. The sequence continues at coordinate 8,681 of CAJCHZ010000092.1, read as the reverse complement.
GCGAAGGTTGTGGCGCTGCCGTTTTTCAATCCCGCGCGAAAGACTGCCGTGCCTGTTACGAGGGATCGGAGTTGAAGTGGCGGGTTTGTTTTAAAACAGAGTTCGGAGAGGTCACAGAGAAGAGCCGAGAAGATCGTCCGCACGGCTGTATCCTAGAAATTCTTGCGTGAAGTGAATCCGATCGAAATGAAATTTGTGGGCGCGTTGTGCGCATCGGCGGCTCAGTGTGTTTTGGCGAAGCGCTCGACGGAGTCCAGGATGGCGTCAAGTTTGGGGCGGTCGAGGAGTTGGCCAAGGAGGATTACGGAGTTTATTTTTTGGGTGTTGTGGATGTCGACGAGGGGATTGGCGTCGAGGAGGAGAAGGTCGGCCAGCTTGCCTGGCTCGATGGTGCCTTGTGTTTGCGATTTGCCGAGGAATTCGGCGGGAAGTTTTGTTGCTGCTTGCAGGGCTTGCATTGGGGTGAGGCCCGCTTCGACGAGAAGGGCGAGCTCTTCGTGCAGGCTGGAACCGGGGAAAACGTAAGGGGCCGTGGTGTCTGTGCCCGCGAGGATGCCCACACCTGCGGCGCGCATTTTCGCGACGATCCGCAATGATGCCTGCATGAGGTTCGCGCGAAGAGTGAATTCATCCGGCGTAGCGCCCTTGTCGCGGTCTTCCGTCCCTTTCCGCCAATTTTGGAGGACATGAGTGGGAATGTACTTTTGGCGCGGGTCGTGGGAGGGATCGGTTTCGGGCGTGGGAAAGGCGTCATTGCGGAGAAGGATTAGCGTGGGAACCTGCCACGTGCGATTGCCGAGAAATTTTTGGATCAGCGCGGAAGCTTGCTGGTCGGAATAGGTGTCGAGAAGCTGCCGCTGCCAGTTGAGCTCGCGATTGGCGGATTGAACGTTGGTGGAGTGCTTGGGAGCAGAGGCGAATTGTTTGCGAATGAGAGATGGCTCATCACTGGAACAGGCGCGGAGGACGCATGTCAGATGCTCGATGCTTTTTTGACCGGCGTCGGAAGCTTCGCCGGCGGTGACGTGGTCGGGGACGTGGCCTACGAACGTGATGTGCTCTCGGCGGCAGACTTCGGCAATGGAGAAATAGGCTGCACGGCTGAGATTAGATTGGACTTTGATGAAGTCAGCGCCGCGATAGGTGAGAGAGTGGACATCATCGGCGGCCTGCGTGGCGTTGGTGACGACGAGCGAAGGCTGGAAGAACGGCGGGTCGCCATCTAAATAGGGTCCGGCGAAGAAGATTCGAGGCGCCTGCAGTTTGCCGGAGTCAATCTCGTGGCGGAGAGTTTTCAGAGAGTCGAGATCGCCGCCCATGTCGCGGGCCGTGGTGATGCCGTTGGCCAGGAGGAGCGGGAGGATGAAGTCGCGGCTGCCGGTGGGTTCGGAGGCGCCGGTCAGGTGAACGTGGGAGTCGACTAGGCCCGGGATGAGGAATTTGCCGGTGGCATCCAGGGTGGGGGTGCTGTTGGAGAAGGAGATGGAGGCGGACGGGCCGATAGCAGTGATTTTTTGGCCTTCGATGAGGACTGTGGAGTCTTGGCGGGGAGGGGCGCCGGTGGCGTCGATAACCGTGGCGTGGATTATGGCGAGTGTAGGGGTGTGTGGCGCGGAGCAGCCGACCAGCGTGAGAGCTAAGAGGATTAGGACTGAGGAAGTGGCGAGTGACGAGTGCCGAGTGGCGAGTAACGGGGGGCCGCTCGAAGCTCGGGCTAAGCGAGTGGCGAGAGTAGGCCCTCCCCCCTGTTTTTTTGTAAGTGTTGCATTTAAAGGAGTTAGATTTGACGTAAGTTCTTTAGAATCAACACTTGTGGGATGGCCTGGAGGTGTTGATCCTAAAGGGGTTAGGTTAGTTGGGGGGAGGCGTAGCAAAAGAGCCTGCAACAGGAGGCGGGTTTGCTGGATGAAAGCCACCCGGAATATTACCGTGAAGGTTAACTAAATGTCAAGAGTTACTTTGGAGCCAATTCGAATCGGCTGTGGAAAATAACCTTGCGACACGCGTCGCCGCACCGCGCAATTTACGTCAAGTCTATTTGAGGCGGTTGTATTTTCTCAGGACTTCACGGAGTTTTTCGTGGGGCAGGGCGATTACTTTATGATTTTCGATGCCGGTCATCGTTTCCGCGGCGACCATGGCGTTGATTACCGCTTCTTCGGTGGACTGGACAGTGGCGGCAAAGACGGACTCGAGCTCGTCGTTGGGAAGCATCTTTAGATCGATCATGTGGTCGGGCGAGGCTGCGCCTGGGTTGGCTGTCGAGAACGCTATGAAAATGTCGCCGGAGCCGTTGCCGGAGGTGCTGCCATCGCGGCCGAGGCCAAGGGAAACGCGTCGGGCGAGACGCTTGAGTTGGTGGGAAAGAAGCGGGGCATCGGTGGCCACTACTACGATGATGGAGCCACGTTCGAGTTCGCCAAAAGAAGCCGAGCTGTACGCTGGGTTCTCGGGAATTTCCAAGCCAACGGGGACGCCGGCGACACGGAGATTCGGACGGCGACCATAATTGCACTGCACGAGGACGCCGACGGTGTAGGTGGCGCCTTTGGTTTCGAATTTGCGAGACGATGTGCCGGTGCCGCCTTTGAACTCGTTACATATCATTCCGGTACCGCCGCCAACGCTACCCTCTTCGACAGGGCCGGCGTGGGCAGAGTCAATGGCGTGGAAGGCATCTTCAGGCTTGACGTGGAAACCGTTGATGTCGTTTAGCCAGCCGTCCCAAGTCTCGGCCACAACAGGAAGAGACCACCAGTAGCCCGTGGGGTCGGGCTGACCGTGGTTGACGCGCCATTGGATGACGGCGTCGCGAACGACGCCGACGCTGTGGGTGTTGGTGATCATCACAGGGCCTTCGAGAAAGCCGGATTCTTCCACCCAGGTTGTGCCGGTCATTTCGCCGTTGCCGTTGAGGGACCACCAGCCAGCGAAGACGGGATTGGACATGGTGTCTTTTCCGCGCGGAAGAATGGCGGTGACGCCGGTGCGGACCGGCCCTTTGCCGATTTGTAGTTTGCCTTCGCCGGAGATGAGCGTGGTGTAGCCTACGGTGACGCCGGGGACATCGGTGATGGCGTTCAGCGGGCCAGGTGTGCCGTCAAAGGGGACGCCGAGATCGCGGGCGCGAGGCTTTTCTTGAGGGCCGGTTTGCGCCGCGATGAGAGCTGGGGAGAGCAGGATTGCGGCCAGGGTGCAGAGGAATTTCGTGAACCGTGATCCGTGAACCCTGATCCGTGAAGAGAATCTTGGAGAAAAGTTAAGCATGTTTTTTCGCTCCTAGGAACGTTGTGTTTGTGCTCGGGAAGGGAAAGCGGTGCGGGCCGCCGCAGTCCAAAGGAAATGGGTTGGACGTTGCATCCGTGCCGGCCACCCAGATTGGATCGCAATATTGTGCACCTAGAAAAAGGAAGATGCGGGCTGACAAATCGCGGAGCATCAGCTTGGAAAAACTTTCGCGAGGGCAGAGGCGAGCGCGCTGGAGATGAGCGCGGATTCTTCTGGCGTGATGATGAAAGGGGGAGCGAGGAGAATTTCATCACCGCGAGCGCCGTCGACGCAGCCTTGCGTTGGATACGTTAGAACGCCTTCCTCCATGGCCGCGGCGCGAATTTTTTCGCCCATGGCTTGGGAGGGTTCGAATGGGGCGCGAGTGAGTTTATCGCGGACGAATTCTATGCCGAGGAGAAGGCCGAGACCGCGAATTTCGCCGACGTGAGGATGCGAGGCAAGCGGGGCGAGTGCGGCGCGCAGGGCTTCAGATGCTGTCGAGACGCGGGCGAAAAGATTGTGCGCTTCGATATAGTCGAGAACGGCGTTGGCGGCAGCTGCCGAGATGGGATGCGATTGATAGGTGAAGCCGTGCTGGAAAACTCGGGGGCTGCGTTCGAAGGCTTCGGCGACATTGGCTGCGACAAGAACGGCGCCGAGGGGAGCGTAGCCGCTGGCAATTCCCTTCCCTGTGAGGATGATGTCCGGCTCAACGCCCCAGTGCTGCACGGCGAAAAGCTTACCAGTGCGGCCGATGCCGGTCATGACTTCGTCGGCGATGAGAAGGATTCCGTGCCTGCGGCAAATATCGGCGATGCGGGCGGCGTAGCCTTCGGGCGGTACGGCGGCGCCTAGCGTTGCGCCGACGACAGGCTCGAAAATAAAAGCTGCGGCGGTGTTTGCGGCGCAGCTTGCCCCATTGCCAGAGAGAAAGGTTTCCAGATCATCGGCGCAGGCTAGATGACAATCGGGAAATGTTCTTTCGAATGGGCAGTGGTAGCAAAAACAGGGGGCGATGTGTCCCCATTCGGCGAGCATGGGTTGATAAGGAGCGCGGCGCATGAGATTGCCGCTGACGGTCATGGCGCCGAGGGTGCTGCCGTGATAGCTCTGGCGGCGCGAAATGATGCGATAACGCTCAGACAGGCCTTTGTCCAGATAATACTGGCGGACCAACTTGATGGCGGTTTCGGTGGCTTCGGAGCCGCCGGAGGTGAAGTAAACGCGGCCGCCGTTTTGGAAATTCGGCGGGGCCAGCGCGAGGAGCCGTGCAGCGAGTTTTTCCGCGACGGGAGTATGGAATTGCGAGGTTTGCGCAAAAGCGATTTGCGAAGCTTGCGCGGCCATGGCGCGCCCGATTTCAGGTACACCGTGGCCAATATTGACGACGGCAGCTTGGCCATGGGCGTCAAGAAATTTGCGGCCGTCAGAGGTGAAAATCCAGGAGCCTTGGCCGCGAACGGCAACGGGAAAGGATTTGTGAAAATCGCGCGGGAAGAGAGCGGAGTGGTTTGGCATGCTTGTTTCGGAGGGATTGTAGCAGAGTCGAGGGACGGACCAGGGGCGCAAACCGAGCACCTCGGAACAAATCGAACACCTCAAACAGATCGAACGTCGCAGAACAAAACCGAACAACGCAGAATACGACCGGGCTTGATTTTCTGCCTGCGCCCAACAATCATGCTAGCCAGGCGCAAATTGAGGAGAACCTGTTCATGATAAAGCGCATTGCCCAGTGGGCGTTACTGACGATTGCGTCGTGCCTTTGTTTAGCGGCAGCAGCGAAGGGGCAGGATGCGAAAAAGCCGATTCGACTAGCCGTGGATTTGCGTGACGCAGCGAAGTACGTTTTTCATGCCAAGGTAACGTTTCCAGTGGCGGCGGGGCCGCTGACGCTCGTTTATCCGAAATGGATTCCTGGAGAGCATGCGCCGGTCGGGCCAATTGCGGATTTGACTGGGTTGATTTTTCGAGTGAACGGGAAAGAGATCGCATGGCGGCGCGATGATACGGACATGTACGCGTTTCATTGCCAGATACCGGAAGGCGGGAGTGAACTTGAAGTTTCGCTGGATTATCTTTCGCCGACAGGCGCAAGCGTGGGGCACGAGACGCCCTCCGCAACGGCGCAGCTGGCGCTTTTGAACTGGTACATGGTGCTTTTGTACCCTCAGGGAGCGCGAAGCGACGATTTGACGTTTGAAGCGAGCTTGCGCGCGCCGGAGGGTTGGAAATTTGGAACTGCGCTGCCTGTCGCAAAGGAATCTTCAGAGGGCATTCAGTTTCTACCGGCTACACTGACCACTTTGGTTGACTCGCCCGTGATTGCGGGAGCGCATTTCCTCACGATCGAGCTTTCCAGGGGCCAGCAACCGCAACACTTTATCCATATTGCGGGCGATAGCGGGGCTTCCGTCATCGCGACGCGCGAGGAAATCCGGCACTGGAAGCAGCTCGTTGCAGAGACGGGGGCATTGTTTGGGGCGAGACATTACCGGCGTTACGACTTTCTGCTGACGTTGACTGACAACTTGCCGACGGACGGTGTGGAGCACAATGAGTCCAGCGACAATCGCATGCCGGAACGGGCGCTGCTTGAACCGGAGATTTTCGAAACACAGACGGATTTGCTGCCGCACGAATTTTTCCACTCGTGGAATGGAAAATACCGGCGACCGGCCGGGCTTGCGACGCCGGATTACCAGGCGGCGATGAAGGGCGAACTGCTGTGGGTGTATGAGGGGTTGACGCAATATTACGGCACGATTCTTTCCGCGCGGAGCGGTTTGTGGAAGCCAGAGAAGTTGCAGGAGAACGTTGCTTACGTGGCTGCGTATTTGAACGAGCGTCCGGGGCGGACGTGGCGAAACCTGCAGGATACGGCGATTGCGGCGCAACTGCTGTATGGAGCGCGCGCGGAAGGATCATCGTGGCGGCGCGGAGTGGACTACTACGATGAAGGCACGCTGATCTGGCTGGAGGCGGACACGATTATCCGGCGGGAGAGCAAGGGTAAGGCTTCGCTGGACGATTTTTGCAGAAAATTTCATGGCGGCGAAAATAGCGGGCCAAAAATAGTGCCGTATACGTTTGAAGATGTCGTGGCCGCATTGCAGACTATAACTCCGTACGACTGGCGGACATTTTTCACTGACCGACTGAACACACACGGACCTGGAGCGCCACTAGGTGGCCTGGAAAGCAGCGGATGGAGACTTACGTACGATGACACGATGAATGATCACCAGGCGGCGGAGGAAGCGGTCTCGCGTACGACCGACGTTCAGTATTCGCTAGGGTTCATTGCGCATGATCCTGGCACCGAGGAGAGCGATGAGCTGAGCGACGTGATTCCGGGTTCTCCTGCGGCGCAAGCCGGGATTGCGCCGGGAATGAAATTGATTGCCGTGAATGGGCGGAGATGGAATCCGGATGGTTTGCGCGAAGCGATTCGGCAGGCGAGGGGGGCGCATGAGCCGATCGAATTGCTGATCGAGAACGAAGATTTTTTCCGGACGTACAAGATTGACTATCACGGCGGCGAGCGGTATCCGCATTTGGAACGGATCGACGGGAAGCCTGATGTGTTGAGTGACATTGCGAGGATGAAAGCGGCGGCTGTGCCGATGCCAGTGGATTGAGCGGGCTGGATTTTTAATTTGGAATGGCGTTTCCAATGGCGCGAGTGATAGTAGCGTTATGACCTCAAAAGCGGGAGCAGGGCTCCCGCATTCCAAATTAGCGCGCTTGGAATCGTGCGCGAATCATGACATTATCCCCAGTTCCGCAACGGGGAATGTGACCCACCGTACGTCCATGGAGGAAATGCGATGAAACGAGCCATTTTCCGCAGCGGTTTGTTTATTGCTGCCGTGCTTGCGAGCCAGTGTGCGCTTCGGGCGCAGGAGGCTGCGAAACACGCCATCACGTTCGACGATTTGATTCGCATGCACCGCGTCGGGGAAGCGCAAATATCCCCGGACGGCAAATGGGTGGTGTATTCGGTGTCGACGACGGATATGGATGCGAATCGCGGCGAGAGCAATATCTGGATCGTGCCAACGGGCGGCGGAGCATCATTGCAATTGACGCAGAGCGGGCACGATTCGTCGCCGGTGTGGTCGCCGAACGGCAAGACGATTGCGTTTTTGTCGGCACGAAGCGGGGATTCGCAGGTGTACTTGCTTTCGATGGACGGGGGCGAGGCGAAACCGTTGACGCAGCTTTCCACTGGGGCAGACATTGTGAAGTGGTCGCCGGATGGCAAGACGATTTTATTTACTTCGGGCGTATATCCGGATTGCAAAGACGATGCCTGCAATAGCGCGCGTGACGCGGCAAAAGAAAAAGACAAAGTGAAGGCCCACGTTGCGGAGCATCTGCTTTACCGGCACTGGACGCATTGGAACGAAGGAAAACGGAGTCATCTGTTCGTGGTAGCCGCGGACGGCAGCGGGGCGCCCCGCGATCTGACTGCTGGAGCGGACTACGATGTGCCTCCGGATATGCGCGGGGGCCCGGGGGACATGGATTTTTCGCCGGACTCGAAAGAGATTTGCTTTACGGCGGTGACCGATCCGGTGGAAGCCATCAGCACAAACGGGGATTTGTTTTTGGTGCCGGTAGCGGGCGGAGAGATCAAGAAAATTACCGCGCAGCCCGGATTTGATGGCGCTCCAGCGTACTCGCCGGACGGAAAATATATTGCATATCACGCGCAGTTGACTGCGGAGGACGAATCGGATCGCTGGCGCGTGATGCTCTACGACCGGGGAACGGGAAAGATAGAAAATTTGTCGGAAGGATTTGACCGCAGCGCAAATGAGGCGGTGTGGTCGGCGGACAGCAAATCCATTTATTTCACTGCAGAAAATGAAACGCAGCAGCCGATTTACGAGATGGCGGCGCGTGCAGGCGCCGAGCCGAAAAAAATCGTTGGGGATACATACAACCTGAGCGTTTCGTTCAGCGGCGACGGAAAGACCATGGCGTTTGAGCGCACCAGCCTGATGATGCCCGCCGAGATTTTTGTGGCGTCGAGCGACGGCAGCAGCGTGCGGCAGCTTACGCATCACAACGATGCGATCCTGGCGACACTGAAGATGAACGCTCCAGAAACGTTCTGGTTCGAGGGAGCCGGAGGGACAAAGGTCCAAGCAATGATGATCCGGCCGCCGGACTTTGACGCAACGAAAAAGTATCCGCTGGTGGCGGTGCTTCATGGCGGGCCGGAGACCATGTCGTCGAACGCGTGGGGCTACCGGTGGAACCAGCAAGTATTTTCCGGGGCGGGTTACGTCACGCTCATGATCAACCGGCGGGGCTCGACAGGTTACGGGCAGAAATTCACCGACGAAATCGTAAACGACTGGGGCGGCAAAGCGTACGTTGACGAGATGAACGGCATCGAC
>CAJCHZ010000091.1 GCA_903970165.1 Betaproteobacteria bacterium | reverse complement strand
TTCGCATACTCGAAACTATCTGGCATCATTTTTGTCGAGGCCAGGTGCCAGAGGTCGACATCCTCGGAGTAATAACCGCCAATAAATAAATCCAGCAGGCCGTCCCCGTCGTAGTCAAACCACAGAGCGGTGTTTGCGTTGATCCACGGAGGCAGGCCGGCTTGATCCGTTACGCGCGTAAAACCATGTCCGCCATCATTGTGAAATAGCTCTGGCTTGCCCCACTTGATCAACAAGAGATCTTCAAAGCCATCATTGTCGTAATCGCCCCACACCGCGCTCATGGAAACGCCCGTGCCCGGACGATTCACGTCGGCGACGCCCATTTCTTCCGCTACGTCTTTGAATGTACCGTCGTGCAGGTTGCGATAAAGCGCGTTTTTCCCACCTTCCTTGCTGGTCGTCACGTAGATGTCCGGCCATCCGTCGTGATCAAAATCGACGATGGAGACAGAAGCACCCATGGAAGCAACCTGGGGCATGATGTGATTCAGACGAGGATCCAGTGTGGGTGCCTGATGAACGAAATTCACGCCCGCGGCATGCGAGACTTCCTCTAAATAAAACCCGTGACGCGCCAGAGCCGCCTTCGGATCCAACTGCGTCGTCGCTCTATCATTTCGGGATGCGAACCGTTTGATGATGAGCGGAGAAATCACCAAGCCCACGAAAACGACCGCTAGAGCAATTCTTGCTATGGGACCTCGCATCAGTTGGGCGGAGCACTCCTCAAGGAATTCTGGAAGACGTACGGCGTGACGTAACGTGTGTGGTAATTCTGCCAGTCTTCCGGGTGCTGGCGATAGACGTACTCATCTTCCAAACGGCCGGGGCGCTCCACATACTCGTTCTTCCCGTGATACGGCAGGGGCAAGACGGTTTTCGAGAAAGTGGAGTTGAAATCGCCGTCCTTGATCCATCCATCGCCTACCAGGATGAAGTCGCGCAGCCAGCCAGTTGGTGGAGCCGGTTGCTCGGCAAAACGCAGGGACATCTCGTCGCCGGAATTGACGATCACGTAACGGTCGTCCACCTGCTTTAGCAATTCGCGCACATTGCCGTAACGCGTGTAGTAGCCAATCAAATCGCGCCAGCGCTGCTTTGTTCCAAGAATCTGGTCGTAGTCGGGTACTTCGGGCGCGCCAGCGTCTGGGCGATCGATAGTTGAATAGCCACGATAATGCAGGTCGGCGTACGAGGCGTCGAGCGTTTGCGTTTTTACCTCGGCGCCGGGATCGCCTTGCGCCCACTCGATGCAGTCCCAATAAATTTCCAAATTGGTTCGGAGACGAACTTTGCGAGGCGTCTCCGGGCGGAAAATGTTGGTGAGGTTAAACAGAACCGTCTTTTTTCGCCCGGCAGGAAAACCGAGATTCGATTGCGCGGTCACCCATCCGCCGTGCCCATCCGGAACCTCGACACTCATGCCCTTCGCGTGCCAACGGTTCCCTTGCGTGATGGCCACGTTGAGCGACGATTCGGTGTCGTGGATGGAGCCCTGCGCGATGAGATAGAGCGGGCCGCTTTTCGGTGCATCTTGGCCGAGATCAACCTCAACGTAGTGGTCGCGCGTTATCCCTTGGTATTGCCCGCGGCCAAAGGAATCCAGGGCACGACCGTCCAGAGCGCTGACGATGTCCGTCACGTCGTTGCCGTTATCGTCGGTCGCGTGTGCAATCTTGTGTGGAGTTGCAACGGTCGTGAAACCAAGTTTCGCTGCTGGAATCACGAAACGCTCATCCACATAAATTTCCGTGTTCGCAGGGTGATCCACCGTCATCAGCGCAATGCGATCGTAGTAGTAGACCTCCCAAAGTTCAGCGGTGATGCGCAGGTCGTAGTAGCCATCGTGCGGGACAAGTTGATCGCGGCGAATTTTGTACCACTCTCCCGTAGCCGCGATCTTCGCGGAGCCCAGCGTGTTGATGCGCAGGCCGATCGCAGAACCCCAAGGTACGGCGTCCTTGACGAAGTCCATGTGCGTGCCGTTCCAAGCGAAGAGGAACGGGCACGATGCTTTCAGGCGTTGCTCGGTGACAACTTCCTGGTCGCCCTTGACTCCGAATTCGGCGCGCACGGTGCCGTTTGGCCAAACGACGCGCACCACTTCCGCGCTCGTCTGGTTCCCAAGGCCAAAGTGAAGTTGAGGCCCGTTTATTGGTTGTTTCTGGACGAGTAGGCCGGAACGGATTTCGATCTCTCCGCCAACACCGAACGGATTGATGCGTTGGTCCCCAACCGCTTGCTTCGCATGGGGTCGAACGATTTGCCAGTGATAATTTTTTGAACCGCGGCTCACCGCTTGCACCGGCTTGCCACTCGCATCGAATCCGAACAGATCGAGCCGCCCGTTGCCACTCAAGTCCGCAATATCAAAGATGGTGTCAAGGCCTGGCGGATGGTCGAGAAGAGTAAACTTCGACCCTGCATCTCCGAGCCAAATCCACGGCCCGGCCGAGGCTTGTCCGGCCGGCGAACCGACCGGGCTGAGAATTAAATCGAGCGCGCCGTTATTGTCGAGGTCGGCCACGCGAAGCCGAACTTCTCCCGCAAGCGTAGCCGCAGGATTAGGGACCTGCACTACCGGCGCGACCTTCCATCCGATGCTTTCGTTGAAGGAAACGCTGACAATTGCCCCATCCGTTTCAACTGCGAGCAGATCGAGAACGCCGTCGTTGTCCGTATCGGCGACGGCGAGCGCTTTGACCGTCTGCGAGCTCGTAGGAAGCGCGACTTCACGGAATTGCCCCTGGCGTTCGTTGTGAAAAATGTGAAGCCGCCCAGCACCATCCACGATGGCAGCGTCCGCGTTGCCATCCGAATCGAAATCCGCCCAGGCAAACGCCTGAATCCCGGATATGCCAGGAAAGGGATGGACCACGGTGAAAGTGTCATCGCCATTGTTTCGCAGGACAAGCGGAAGACCATTCCTCATTCCAAGAACAACATCCAAGTCGCCGTCGGCCTCAATGTCCACGGCCCACGCGCCGGTATAGGCGCCATTCACCACGTTTTTGGGGAGCTTGGTATTTGCAGTTACATCCGTGAATTTCTCGGGGCTATCCTGCCTCAGGAAACGCACACCGCCAGCGCCGGCGAGCGCGAGGTCGGTCTTGAAATCATAATTAAAATCAATTTGCAGAATGCCTTCGGGAAGGGGAGCTACAGCGGATGGTCCGCCGGGAAACGGAAATTTTGCTCCCGTTGCAAGTCGCACTTCCCTTCCGTTCGCTTCCGCGATAACTGGAGCTCCCGCACTCCCGAGCGCGATCGCACCAATCCAGTTCCACGACCCGGCGTCTCCGTTCGAAACTGGCTGCAGGGTGAATGCGAGCGCGGTGTCCGCAGGAGCGGGAGTAAAGTCTGGTGTTGGCAAGCGCAAGAAATGCGTGAACGGCTCCGCTTCCTCGCCGGGAGGGGCCTTCAAAACCGCGAGGCTCTCGCGAAATTCCGGCACGCGCATCAACGTGTTGCGCAGGAAAGTCGTTCGTGTCGCAGCCGTACGCGGGTTAGGTCCATCGGCGGCAGTTTGGAGCGCAGTTAACTGCTCTTTTACCTCTGTGGGCCAGTTCGCGGAATGGGAAGCGATCTTAACCATCATGGATTTCAGTGTCGACGCGTCATCGGTCTTCGCGGCGATACGGGCAAGTTCGAGTTGGGCGGCTAGATTTTCGGGCTGGGCGGCAAGAATTTTCTGAATCAGTCCTTCATATTCGGTGTCGCTGTTTGCGCCACCCTGGCGCTCTACTTCTTCGGCAAGTTCGTACGCGGCGCGATAGTTGCGTGGATTGATCTCGATGGCCTTGCGCCAATCGGCGATGGCGTTGGCAGACTTGCCCTGCCCGCTGGCCAGGAGCCCAAGCAATTGATAGATATGGTCGTTGTCCGGTGCGAGCTTTCGCGCACGCTCAAGGCGCTGGTCTGCCACATCCAATTTTCGCTGGCGCAGAGCGAGCACACCCCAATTCGCCCATCCGGCAGGCTCGGCGGGCACAAGAGTCGTGAGCTCCGAGAGTTTGCTGTCCGCGTGGATATCGTCGCCAACCTGAAGCGCGCCAAGCCCAATGTAGAATGCGGAAACGGCGTCTGTGTATTCTTTCGACGATTTCTGAGGCAGATGATTGCTGGAGCCGCACCCGAACAGTTCGGAGGTAAGCGCCACACACAGGAAAGTAAACGCGACGCGCCCGAACCCTAGCTTAGGTCTGATCTCGGACATACGATAAATCCCATTTCTCCAATGAACTCTTGCAGTGCCTTTTCTGTGAGCAATTGGGGATCGAAGTTAATGACGACGACCCCATCGGGGTAGCTGGACTTTGACCAGGCGACCCCCTTTTTCTTCTGCAACATGGTATCGAGTCCGACGGCGCACGTCGCGCAACTGAATCCCTTGACGTGATAAGTGACGGTTCTCCTGGCCTTGTCGTCAGCGGCCGCGATCGCGGCCACGCTGCCCATCCCGAAAACGCCGAGAAACTGGACAAATTGTCTGCGAAACATTTGTGTTCTCCTTTCGATGTCCATTGCGCTGAGCGAAACGGCCCTGCGGCATGGGTCACTTCGCGGACGCGATGCCAGCTTGATACCTCCACGGAGTTTGCGTTGACGCCACATCAGAAAACCGCGTATCCGTGTATTCGCTAAACTCAATCTTCTTGTTCAGAACGCCCGTTTCGATCATTAAGTCGCGGACCATGTCAAAGTCGTCCTTGCGCGGCGCAAGTGGGCTATACACAACACGGTCCATCGGCTTGGTCAAGGCCCACCGCAAAAGCGTAGGCTTCTGCCTATAGTAGTAGCGGCCAACAAAATCAGCGGCATCCTCGCGGTAAGGTTTACCCTGGTCAAGCCACAGCCCCGACCGGGCAATGCCATCCACCAGTGTCTGGACGATTTCAGGGCGCGAATCAATCAAATCCTGCCGCACCACGAGGATGCATGACATGTAATCCGGCCAGTATTCGCGGGCCTGAAATAGAACTTTGCCGTAACCGGCGATCTCTGCCTGGGAGGGAAATGGCTCTCCCATGGAAAATCCGTCAATCGCTCCCGCAGCCAGCGCGCCCGACACATCCGGCGGAGCCATCTCCACCATTTTCACTTCGCCTGGTTTTATTCCCGACACTTTCATGGCGCGAAAGAGCAGCAGACGTTCATCAGAAAAGCGGCTCGGAATCGCGAACGTATGGCCGCGCATATCCGCGACGCTCTTGATCGGGCCGTCTTTACGCACAACCACGGCACTTCCATACCGGTGCCCGAGATACACGACTTTGATGGGAACGCCCTGAGACCTTAGCGCAATCGCAAGAGGTGCCACTATAAACGCCGCTTGAACCTTGTTCGAAATGAGCGCTTCCTTGATCTCAGGAAAACCCTGGAACATGCGCGGCAGAAAAATCTCGCCGCTATCCGTGAACTTCGAGATGTAGTCGGTCACCGGACACGTCAGCTGGCACGTCACGGGGATGTAGGCCACGATAATTTTCCGTTTTTCGACAGGAAGGCGGTCATTCAGTACGGCTGCCCAATTTACGTTCAGGTAGCCATGAAGAACGGAGATCAGCGCAAGCCATCCCAGACCAAGCAGCAGAACCTTGTTCTTAAGACCCATTGCCGAACCCCCAGCGAATGGATTTGATAGTTTCTAGCCTGCGGATACCCAAATCCAGCGCCAACCCAATCACCCCGATGATGAGCATGGCCGCCACAACGAGGTCGTAGCGCTTTCCCGAATTTCTTGAATCGATCACCAGGTAACCAAGTCCGGAATCCACCGCCACCATCTCCGCGGCTACGACGACCAGCCAAGCAATTCCCAAAGCCAGTCGCAGGCCAACAATGATCTGCGGAAGCGCTGCAGGAAAAACAACCTTAGCAAGCAATTGCGACGGCGCAAGGCCGAAGTTGCGCCCTGCCCGGCGATAGACCGAAGGCACGTTCGATACGCCGTTGACGCACGCGACGACGATCGGGAAGAATGCACCCAGAAATATCAGAAAGATAGCTGCGTATTCGCCAACGCCAAAAAAAATGATCGCCACGGGAATCCACGCGATCGGGCTGATCGGCCTCAAAATTTGCATAACTGGATTCACAACCTGATTCGCGGCGGGATACCAGCCCAAGCTCAGCCCCAAAGGAACGCCAACAACGGTTGCCGCACCAAACCCGATGACTACGCGGCGCAGCGAGCTAACGATGTCCTGCCAGAGAACGTGCTTATGAAAAAGCTCCACGATTCCCTTTTCTACCTGAAGAGGCGAAGGGAAAATGCTGGTCGCCGTCCACCGTACAGAATAGTGCCAGACCGCGAGCAGCAGTGTCGCTGCCGCAACTGGCCAGAAAACTTTCTCCCACGATTTCGGCTCCGCAAGCGAATTCATATTTTGTGAGCCAGTCCGATCTGCTGCAGAATGCCATCGCGAAGTTCCAGGTAACGCGGCGAGCTGATGTCACGCGGATGTGAGATATCGATGTTCACAATCCGCTGAATCGCCGCAGGGCGCGCGCTCAATATCACCACGCGATCTGCCAGTTGCACTGCTTCGTCGATGTCATGTGTCACAAAGACGATGGTCTTTCGTTCTGTCTCCCAAATGCGCAGTAACTCCCCACGCATGATATGGCGCGTGATGGAATCGAGCGCTCCAAATGGTTCGTCGAGATAGAGCATGTCCGGATTCACGGCCAGGGCGCGCGCCACTTCCAGCCGCTGCTTCATGCCCCCCGAGAGCTCCGAAGGATAGGCCTCCTCAAAGCCCTGCAATCCGACCATCTTGACGTAATGGGCGACGCGTTCTTCACGCTCCGAACGAGACAGTTTAAACAAGCCGAAAGCTATGTTGCCTTCTACTGTTAGCCACGGAAAAACGCCGCGCTCCTGGAAAACGAATATTCGCCGAGGATCTGGCCCTCGTACGGCTTCATTGTCGATAAAAACGGTTCCTGCCGTCGGTGCTAGAAGTCCTCCGATCGCGTTTAGCAGTGTGGATTTGCCGCATCCCGAGGGTCCCACAAGGCAGACAAACTCCCCCTCGGAAACTTCGAGGGTAATATCCTGGAGAACGGGCGTGCTCTTGCCATCGCGAGTGAAAACCATGCTGAGGTGATTAACGCATAGTTTGGCAGCTAGTGCACGTTGCGGGCTCAGAGCAACTTCTCGCAATGCCATTCTTAGTCCTCCGAATAAGCCCAACGAAACGATTTCATATTTTCCAAGGATCGCATACCTGTGTCGAGCAGCAACCCAATCAGCCCAATGATCATCATGCCAGCTACCACCAGGTCGTAGCGGTTGCCGGCGTTGCGCGCATCAACGATGAGGAAGCCCAATCCGGAGTCGACCGCAATCATTTCGGCCGCAACGACCACCAGCCACGCCACTCCCAGAGTAATTCGCAAACCAATCAGTAGTTGCGGCACAACCGACGGATACAGTACCCGGAAGATCAAATCAACCGGCCGGAGGCCGAAGTTGCGTCCTGCACTTATATAGACCGCGGGAATGTTCCTGACGGCATTGATGGCTGTGAGGAGCAAAGGAAAGAAGCTTCCCAAAAAAATCAGGAATATCGAAGCAGCGTCCCCTACGCCAAACCATAGAATCGCGAGCGGAATCCAGGCAAGAGGGGAAATTGGGCGGAAAACCTGCACCAATGGATGCAGGGCCATGTTAGCCCGTTGATACCACCCGATAGCCAATCCCAACGGGATGGCGAGTATGGCCGCAAGACTGAATCCCCAAGAAACGCGGAACAGCGAAGCGACTACATATTTGAACAGCAATCCGTGATGCAGCAAGTCCACAATGCCTCGCATCACGCCCCACGGACTCGGCAAGATGTGAACCGGGTTCAGGCTCACCGCGACTTGCCAAAGGACAAGCAAAGTCCCGATAAACGCAATTGGCCGGAGCCGCACCAGCAAGCCCAAAATTCTTCACCTCTTCCTTTTAATGCGTCCGGCTCGACGATACCCCTTGCAAGCCGTTCCGCTTTTGCCTCAGCGCGCTTTTCCTGGCGGCGCGTGTTGCGAAAGGAATCTGTCTGTGCTCACCATCCTGCAACTCTCAACGTTCGCGACTCGCGTACAAACCAATAACTAGAGGCAAGGTATTTGCGCGGCGATGTCGGAACGCCTTCCTTATGAGAAACAAACTGGAGGCTCGAAGCTGTGGAACCACAAACCAAAGCTCTTATCGGTGGGATGCTCCCATGTGGCTGCCGGACAGACAATAGTATTTTCATATTATTGTCCGGCCCGAGGTTATGGGCGAGCTTCTTTTCTGCCCGCTACAGAAAAATTCTATTCTCGTTTCGAGCTAAGAAGGCGCTGGTCTTGACTTGCAGTTTCATCTATCTTGAATGGCACGAAACTTTGGCAAAAGAGAGGACTCAAAAATGTCTGAGAAAAATGTAATCGCAAATCAGAAGAGTATCCTGCTGAATCAGAAATTGATTCTGGCAAACCAGAACGCCATTAAGGCAAATCAGGAAACCATTAAGAAAAACCAAGGGCACATTCTCAAGAATCAAGCCACATTGAACACCATCGTCGCGAACCAAAAGAAAATCCTGGCAAAGCTCAAGTAGTTCTCTGCCTCCCCTTTTGAAGCCTGCTCTATCCCTGAGAGGCTGGCCTACTTCTTCTTTTTCCTAGCTGCGCGCTGAGCGAGGACGACGGAGTTGGCCGCCACAGCCGCGAGAATGAGTTGTCTGAAGGCAGCTTCCTTTATCTGCTCGCCTTCCCGGATGTCGATAGCCCGCCGGACGCTGGCCTCCAGGCTGGAATTGAAGAGCTTCTTTGGGTCATTGATCGAGGCTCCGCGAGCGAAGGTGAGCTTCACGACCTGCTTGTATGTTTCCCCTGTGCAGACGATTCCGTCATGGTACCAGACAGGGGTTCCAGGAGACTTGGGCTTGGCCCATTTCCATTCCTCCCGGATGTGGGGGTCGGCGTCGTGGATGAGCTGACGGACACGAGCGAGGGTCTTGCCACGCCAGTCGCCAAGTTCCGTGATCTTCTGATCGAATAATGCAGAAGCTGACTCCATAAGATCCTCCTACTCGGGTTTCAGGTGGCTAACTCGGTCTCGCAAGGGTTGACGACTGCTCGGCTTCATGTTCTCTGCGATGCCTCGTTTCGCCAAGCCGATCTTTCGCGAATAAGTCGCAGAAGGAGATGCCCTTTCCACAGGCAAAGTCCCGAAAGCACAAGGATGGGAAGGAAGACAAAACGAACAGCCGGAGCGTAGTTGGGAAGTTGGTCAAACGGACTATAAATATAACCGAATATCGGAATGCTTAAGATGATGTGAATCCAGCGAGGAATCCAACGCTTGATACCTTGGCTCACGATAGCCTCCTTGTCGATAGTCATGTTGTTGCAGCCTGCCGACAACTCGTTCCCGGTTGCATGTAGCAACCTGTTTTATTTTGAAGGCGGGATCCGGAGACACCGCCCTCCTGGAATTTGCATTAGCCACCGACATGGCTCTATTTGTTGTTCTTCGGCTGGGTCATGCTGAAATAGTTGCCGAAAGGGTCTTTGATGACCGCCGTAACTCCCCAGAACTCATCTTTGGGTTCGGAGACAAACTCAACACCTTTAGCTTTCAATTCTTCGGAAGTCTTGCGGCAATCGGCAGTTTGGAAGGCACCGGTGCTCAACCAGCCTTTCTTCAAGAGAGCCGCCATGGCCTCCACATCTTTCTGAGTCGTTCCGGCGCCATTGGATTCCGGCGGCGCCGCACTGCCGACCTTCAACAGGGCAATTTCGAACTCAGCCTGCCCTTTGGGGACGACCGTCAACCACCGGAAGCCGTTGGGCGCGGTGTAATCGGCCCTGGCTTCAAAACCCAACTTATTAACGTAGAAATCCTTTGCCTGGTCCTGATCCAGCACATAAATGGTTGCGTGTGACATCTTTTGAATCATGATGGTTCTCCTTCCGGGTGCGATCGAGGGGTGTTTCTCCCTCGCATAAAGACTAGCGGAACCTGCCCTGGGGATGCTTCTCGATTCTTGCTATTCGATGCCGGTTTTTTCTGCGGCAGCCAACGCCTGTAGATAGCACGTCGGTATCATGAGTACGCGCCACGGAGCGCTGTAACCGAAGATGCGGCGAACCTGGCGTTGGAACTCGACGGGACTGTGGCCAAACTGGGCGCGAAATTTGCTGGAAAACGAACCAAGGCTGCCATAGCCGATTTCGAAGCATACTTCCGTTACGGTGCGGTCAGAGGCGAGCATCTGCTTGGCGCGGTCCATACGCAGGCGGGTCAGGAAATCGTGCGGCGTCTCGCCAAAAGTGGTGCGGAACAGACGATGGAAGTGAAATTCGGAGAGACAGGCTTCCCGCGCGGCCCGTTCGAGCAAAACCCGGGATTGATATTCGCTGGCCAGA
The DNA here is from genome assembly GCA_903970165.1 of Betaproteobacteria bacterium. GTDB lineage: Bacteria > Acidobacteriota > Terriglobia > Acidiferrales > UBA7541 > Acidiferrum. The sequence goes on along the minus strand of CAJCHZ010000091.1, from coordinate 16,277 downwards.
AGGTCGCGTGCGCGGCAAAGCCGGCGAAAGGTGTCGTCGTGGAGCAACAGCGACATGGGGTAATTATAATACTACTGTGCGTGAACTGGGTACCATCGAGCCACTTTGTTGCGCTGATGCCGCCTAAGCAATCCCCTTTTCAGTGTATTTTGTCCCACTATCCTATTTTGAATCCGTTCCGAATTGAGAAGTTGCGGGGCGTATAATCGCCGCGCCAGAAATCGGAACCTGGGCGTGAGCTGAATTGTCCAAGAGGAGTAGCATGCCTTCTCCGCTAGACCTGCGAGATACGATCCTTGATGCGTGGAAGACGAATAATCGCGTGACGGTGTTCCTTCTGGAGCATTTGCCTGCGGGGCTCTGGGAAGCGACGGTGCCAGGGGCTCCTCGCCGGTCGATACGGACGATTGCCGGGCACATCCACAATGCCCGCTGCATGTGGATCAAGACGCTTGGCAAACCACACGGCATCGCTGTACCGCAGAGGGTCGATCTGCATGAGGTAAAGCCCAAGGAGCTTACTCCAGCGCTAGGGCGCAGCGGCATGGGGATCCTGAATCTTCTTGCGTTGGGGTGCAATCACGGTGGAAAAATCCCCCCGACTTCCTCTTATGTCTGGCGCAACCTTCCGCTCGATGTAGGGCATGTTCTTGCTTATTTTGTCGCGCACGAGGGCCACCACCGGGGACAGATTGTGATGCTCGCCAGGCAATTGGGATTCCGCCTGCCGGCAGAGGTCACTAACGGCCTTTGGCTTTGGTCCAAGCGTTCACGGGAAGATTAGCTTATTGTTGGCGCTCGACCGCTCGTTGGGATGCGCCGCCTCGCGGCCGCGACCTGCTTTTTGCGCCCGGATGCATGCGTCTGACTGCCGCTAGCGAAACAGGTTGATTTTGGCGAGGTCAATGATTTCCTGGCCGCGGCCGCTCAGGACGGCTTTCATAGCAAAGAGACTGAATCCCTTCGCTTGCTCAAGCGTTATGGTCGGAGGCATAGAGAGTTCCTGGCGGCTTACAAGTACTTCCACGAGCGCTGGCCCGTTGTGCTGCAAGGCTTGTGCAAGCATCGGGCGGACCTGGTCGGGCGTTTCGGCAGTGAGACCCAGAATGCCCGCGGCTTCCGCCAATTTCGCGAAGTTCGGATTTTTTAGATCCGTACCGAAGTCCACGATGCCTCCGGCCTTCATTTCCAACTCGACGAAAGCCAGCGAATTATTTTTGAAAACGACGAGTTTGACGGGAGTCTCGAGTTGACGGAGAGAAAGCAGTTCGCCCATGAGCATCGCCAGGCCGCCATCGCCTGAGAGTGTAATCACCTGACGGCCTGGATGGCTGGCTTGCGCACCGATGGCTTGCGGCAAGGCGTTGGCCATGGAGCCGTGATTGAAAGAGCCGAGCAAGCGACGCTTGCCGTTCATCGTCAGGTAGCGGGCGGACCACACGGTTGGTGTACCTACGTCACACGAGAAAATGGCGTCGTCCGCAGCGAGTTCGTCGAGAACTCTCGTTACATATTGAGGATGGATTTGTGTGTCGCTTGCACTTGCAGTTGCCAGGTGATCGAGATCTTTGCGCGTCTTTTTGTAGTGTTCGACGCAGTCCTTGAGGTGCTGGTCCTCGTTGTTCTGCGTGAGATGCGGCAGGAGGGCTTGTAGGGTGGCCTGCGTGTCGCCGACATAGCCGTAGTCCACTTTTGTGCGGCGCCCCAACTGCTCGCCGCGAAGATCAATCTGAACAATCTTCGCGTCCTTTGGGAAAAATTGCTGGTAAGGAAAGTCGGTACCCAACATCAGCAGGAGATCGCAATTCATCATGGCGTGGTAGCCGGAGGAAAAGCCGAGGAGGCCAGTCATGCCGACTTCGAAGGGATTGTCGTACTCTATGAATTCCTTGCCTCTGAGGGCATAGACGATGGGAGCGTTGAGTTTGCCGGCCAGTGCTACTAGTTCGGTGTGGGCACCTGCGCAACCAGCGCCACCCAAGATGGTAATCTTCTTCGATCCATTGAGAACCTTTGCCAGACTTCCGATTTCTTCATCGGAGGGCCGCACCGTCGGCTTTGGCGGCGGAAAATGCAATCGCGGCGAGGTGGTTGTTGCGGCTTGAAGAGCGATGTCGCCGGGAATTGCAACCACGGCCACGCCGACGCGTGAGATTGCCGTCTGTATCGCAATTTCGAGAACGCGAGGCATCTGCTCCGGGTGCGAGACGAGTTCGCGATAATGGCTGCACTGCGCGAAGAGATGCTCCGGGTGCGTCTCTTGAAAGTAGTCGCTGCCGATTTCATTGCTGGGAATCTGCGCAGCGATAGCGAGAACGGGAACGCGGCTGCGATGACAGTCGTAGAGGCCGTTGATCAGATGGAGGTTGCCCGGGCCACAACTCCCCGCACAGACGGTGAGTTTCCCGGTTAGGTGCGCTTCCGCGCCGGCAGCAAATGCGGCAGCTTCTTCGTTCCGCATGTGGACCCACTGAATTTTCTTTTGTACGCGAATCGCATCCGTAATGCCGTTCAAGGAATCCCCTGAGACGCCGTAAATCCGCTCTACTCCCGCTTGCGCCAGCGTTTCTATCAGGAGTTCCGCGACATTTTTCGACATGAGAGAGTTCCCCACTTTCAAGAGTTTTGAGAAGGCGACGGCTGATGGAATTCGGGATAGGCGCCGCAAATGTGATCGAGCGTTACGCCCGGTGATACATGGAGTTTTGATTGCGAACGTAAGACGCGTACGCTGGGTTCCAGACGTATGCCTCAATTTCGCGTTTCAGAGCGTCCTCGTGAGCCAATTCAGATTGCCCTTCCTCCATTGCCTTTTTTCCTACGGCCAGCGCGATCAGACGGCTCAGGGGTCGCGCATCGGCGATCGGCGGAAGAAGACTCGCCTGTTTATCTTGCTGCGTCGGTAGGTGACGGACCAACTCTTCTGCGGCAGCTTTGACCATCGAGTCCGTCACCCTCTTGGACTTTGATGCAAGAATCCCTAAAGCAAGACCAGGAAAAATGTAGGAATTATTCGTTTGGGTGACAGGAACTTTTTTGCCGAGGACGTTGACTGGTTCAAAGGGGCTGCCAGTGCCGATCAAAGCGCGGCCTTCGGTCCAGTCCATTAGATCCTGCGCGGTTGCTTCGCTGCGCGAAGTGGGATTGGAGAGCGGGAAAATAACGGGCCGAACCGCGTGTTTGGCCATCTCACGAATGGCGACCTCGGTGAAAGCGCCAGGTTGCCCCGAAACACCAACGAGGACAGTTGGCTTCGCGTTTCGGACGACATCGAGCAGGCCGATTTCTCCGCCGGGCTGGCGCCAGGCTTGCACTTCCTCTTCTTTCCGAGCGTAAGGCAATTGTTCGGGACGGACATCCTTGCCTTTCTCTGTGATGAGGCCATAACGGTCGATCGCGTAGAAATGGCTGCGCGCCTCCTGCGCGGAGAGGCCTCTCTCCTGCAAGAACTGTGCAAGAAGATTGGTGATTCCCAGACCCGCGCTGCCGAAACCCAGGACGGCGATCCGTTGCTGCTCGAGCGGCACACCCGAAACGTTCATCGCGGAAATGGCCGTCGCGGTGGCCACTGCGGCAGTTCCTTGAATGTCGTCGTTGAATGTGCAGAGCTGGTCGCGATAACGAGCCAGGAAGCGAGCCGCGTTCGAACCCGCGAAGTCTTCCCAGTGGAGCAGAATGTGGGGCCAGCGTTTTTTTACCGCTTGAACGAACAAATCCACGAATGCGTCATACTCTTCGCCGCGCACGCGGTGATGATTCCATCCTATGTAGATGGGACTTTTTAGGCGGTCCTCGTTGTCCGTTCCAACGTCAAGAAGGATCGGCAGGCAATGCTCGGGATGAATGCCGCCGAGCGCCGTGTAAAGGGCCATCTTGCCTATAGGAATACCCATGCCGCCGGCGCCCTGGTCGCCCAAACCGAGAATGCGCTCGCCATCGCTTACCACGATGCACCTCACGTCGTCGTACCGCTTATGAGACAGGATTTGCGCAATGCGATCCTTGTTTGGATAGCTGAGAAACAGGCCGCGGGGCTTGCGCCAAATTTCGCTGAAGCGCTGGCAGCCTTCGCCGACGGTGGGCGTGTAGACCAGAGGAAGCATCTGCTCGACGTTGCGAACGAGGAGCGAGTAGAAGAGCGTTTCGTTGGTGTCCTGCAAGTCACGCAGGAAAGCGTACTTTCCGAAGGGCGTGGGCTGCTGTTCCAGTGCTTTCATCCGACGAGCCAGTTGTTCCTCGATGGTGCCAACATGCGGAGGGAGCAAGCCATGGAGGTCGAATAGATCGCGCTCGTAATCGGTGAAGGCTGTGCCCTTGTTCCAGCGGGGAGAATTGATTAGGCCGAATCCGGAGAGAGTGATTGCTTGCTCGGTCATGATGATGTCCTCCTGAGTTCCGTAGGATTGGGTCGTTTGTCCATCGGCGTTCCGGCGAAGAAGCCCGGGGAGAGTCCGATCATACTCCGACAGGGTGTTGTTTTTATTCGCAGAGCATGAGATGCGGCGACCATACCCGAAGGCTATGCTGGAAAAGGGGGCTGGCGGCACATTAGAGTCTCCTCACTGGTCAATTCCGTGCAAGATCACTTTCTGCAATGACTCTGGCGTAGCTCCGCGTAGAGAGAAACATGATTCTGAAGACCGCGCCGAACGCGCGGCATTCAGACACCGCCCGAGAGTCGGAGGCCTAATGCGAAGAGTACTCACTCAGGAAGAAATTGACGCACTTTTTAGTGCTGCCCAACCGGGCCAGCAGGCCGAGAGCACGCAGCGCAAAAAGAACGTGGAGAAGTGCGACTTGAGCAAATCCAAGACGTTGTCGGCGGAGCAGATTCGCGTAGTGAACACACTCCACGAAACGTTTGCGCGGCGAATGAGTGATTCTCTTGGGACCTATCTGCGGACGGGATGCGAAATCGACCTTGTGGCGGCGGAGCACCTGAGGTACAGCGAATTTCTTGGGCGAGTGCCTGAACTCTCCTATTTGGCTTCACTGCGGATGCTGCCGATAGATGCGGGAGCTCTAGTCCTGCTGGATCTGTCCCTGGTATTTCCGATTGTGGATTTGGCCCTGGGAGGATCGGGCGGCGACGTCACGGATCCGCGAGAACCGACTGAGATTGAGGAGCAAATTATCGAGACGGCCGTCGGGCTGATCGCGCGCGACTTGCAAACGGCATGGGCTACGGTTGTTTCCTTCGACATTCAATTCGATCAGCGTCAGCCGCTTGCGCAGGCACATGCGTTGATGCTGCCCAATGAAAAAATTCTGGCATTCAATTTTGAGATTCGTCTATTGGATCTGCGCGGTGCCCTGCACATTGCTTTGCCGGCGGTCGTCGCGAATGCACTGTTGCGCAAGCTGGGCGCGCCTGGGTCTCTCGGCGAACGCATTCCCTCGCGAAATACGCGTCGGAAGATTCGGGAGAACCTGCTGAAGAGTTCATTCCTTGTGGATTTGAGCCTTCCGGAGAGCCCATTGTCGGTGCGGGAACTGCTGAATATCAAAGCGGATTACGTCCTTGTGATGCCCAATCGAGCGGAGAAAGCTGTCCATCTGAATATCGCGGGAAAGCCGATGTTTGAAGCCAATCCGGTACGACGAGGTTCATGCAAAGGCGCGCGAATCGAAAAGCGAGTCTCCTTGATTCCGCCCCCTCCGCAAGTTTGAAAAAGGATGAGAGAGCGATCTGGATCTGCAGGTTCCATTTTGGGTCCCGTTCCACGGCTAGAGCCTCGTTTTGGATGTGGGCCGGTTGCGCTTTCTTTTGACAAGCGGCGAACGCAAGGGGCTCAGCGAACAAACTGAACTGCCTCCGGCGAACAATTGTAAATTAAGCGAATTCTAAGGCCGGCGATTTTGCTCCGTGAAAATGTGCTGGCCTAGCAAGTAAACCAAAACAGAAAACGCAATCCACGTCGAGAGCTGGGTGAAGTTTCACCGTGAAACACGAAAATGCCATTTCGCCTTTCCGATTTGCGCGAAATCCGAATTGAACTGGATTGGCCCACGCGCCTGCCTGCAAGAAATTGTTAGAGAGAAAAAGTTGAAGCAGCTCGCCTCCAAAATGTCCCGGTAGGAGTTTGTAATAACGCGAGGAAATCGTGACGCACATTTTTCAAATTGGCAGGAGAATTGCTCGTTTCTAACTCGACGGAGCGCTTCAGGGTTGCCTATTGGGAGAATCCAATAAAAATCCCGTGAAGGGTAAGGACAACCGTTCTAATGTGCGCCGTGTTACGAGCCGATAAGCAGGCTGAGTCTTCGGCTCCGCAGCTCCGGCCGAGGCACTTCAGAACGCCTAAGTAACAGTGGGGTCGCTTTCCGGGAGACGGATTTCGCATGAGCGATGAGATCGTCAGCGAGTTTCTTTTCGAGAGCAGTGAAAACCTGGATTTGCTGGGTGGCGAGCTGGTTCCGCTTGAGAAAGATCCAGTAAATAAAGATCGGCTTGCCGGCATCTTCCGTACGATCCACACCATCAAGGGCACGTGCGGATTTCTAGGATTTACGAAGCGCTCTGCGCCATGGTCACGATCCGTTGCATGAGTACAACAACAAGAAAGCTTGCCTCCCTCATGCTCGGCGGAGACGCCGCGTCGAGTCCATCCATCATGCGTGATGCCTTGGGAGAGCTTTGCAACATGGTGGCTGGCAACTTTAAGGCCAGAGTAAGCAATCTGGCGGATTCCTGTATGCTCTCCGTACCGACCGTGATCACTGGCGGCGACTATTGCATGGAAACCGTGCAGCCATCGGATGGTTTCACGGTGGCGCTCCAATACGACACGGAACTGGTCTGGGTTGCGCTTGTACTCCACTCCTAGGTGAATGATTTTGTGTTGACGTGTCCCCAACGCGGCTGCTCTCTTTTTGCCCGCGCGCGTCAGCGCGCGGAATGGCCAATATCATGAAGTTGGGCGATAACAATCCTGTAACTGATCCTGGGCCGCGCACCAAAGAGCGCCGACGCGAACCTCGATTCGAGGTCTCGATCGAGGTCGAGGTGAGCGCCTTCGATCACTTCGGCAAACCCTTCCGAGAAGTGACAAGAACTATCGAGGTGAGTGAATGGGGTTGCAGCTTTCGCCTGGCTGCCCAACTCGACGTAGACGCTCTTGCGGCGCTAGACCTCACAGGCGACCAGCCCTACTGTCTACATGACACCCAGCCTGTCATGTTCCAGGTCAATTACTCGAAGCTGGATTCCGGAACTTGGATGATTGGTGCATCCAAGATGCAGGCCGAACGCCTGTGGGATATCGAGACGATGGGATCTCTGCCCAAAACTTAGTCTGGGAGCACACCGAGTCTTCACAAAGGTGCAGTTGAACTAGACGTCGAAGCAGCCGTAAATGCAACAGGGTTCTAGATCACTGACTACGCCATCACAGGAAGGCAATGTCGATCGAGCTTTTTAAGAGCAAGTCACGAACTTCCGCTGTGAGCGGGGGCATAGAAGTCGTCGGTTTTCCGCAACTTCTATTCACCAGAGAATTCGGCGACCCGGACACCCTCCTCATTCCTCTTCTTGATGCGGCCCACGAAGCCTTGGAATCCACGAGGAGCCTTCCTCCCGGAAATTCTGGGAACGGCCAAGGCGGCATGATGTCCGCAATCTATCTTGCCACTTCATTTATGAAGGACAACCATTTCACGCTTGCCCCGCTCGGCTGTCAGCCTCAAACCCGCTACGTCCTGGATCTCGACGCGGAGAGCATTCACGTTCGCACGTGGCTCTATGCCACCGTCGGCAAACGCACTTCGACGTTCCTCGTCACCGTGGCGGGAAATCTGAAAACGGGCATGTATGTCGTCCGTACCGGCAAGGAGGATAGCGTTGTGGCCGAGTTTGATGAAAAGCGTTTGCGCACACCCGGATTCTTCTCCACCGTGCTTCCGGAGGAGTGCCTACAGCTGCAGATGAGCATGGACCACTTCAAACGCTTTGGTAATCTTCCCGTGGCGGAAACAGAAGACGGCGTGCGTATCAGTGTGCCAACAGCTGGCAGTAAGATCCCCATTCTCCTGCGCAAAAAGGAAGGCCCTAATACCTGGGAAGTGCTGGACGGGCGCACCTCGAACAGGATCATTGCTCTGCCGCCAGAAGCAGCTGTTCACCTGGATTTGCTTCTTAAAGCTCTACCCAAGCTGCTCGAAAAGTAAGTCGACCTGTTCGAAGACCGGCAACGCCCGCTAGCCAAAACTCCACTCCGGCCTGGCCGCCATTTCACAAGCCGTCGCCTTTCTGCTGCTTTTGCTCTCATCGTGCGTTGTGGCAATGCCCTACATTGCCGCAGCACCCGACTCTCGAATCCAAACTAGGCAACACGTCTGTCATGATAGGCACGGTGTTCGCAACAGGCGGAGCGTGGCAGTCCGTTCGTTATTTTCACCGCCAAAGCCTGACCGCAGCTAGGGCAGGCTGACGACCAGTCCCCGCCACAGTCTGGGCAGTGCTGGAGGATTTTCCTGACTCCGTCCATCGATCTCCCATTCAGCCGCCGGTCCAGCAGGAAACGGCATGCAGCATTGGTGCAAATCAGAAATGAACTCATAGGGGAAAGCCTCCTTAAGGGCTTTTGTGGCTAGTGAGGAATATATTTCATTCGATAATTCGTCAATACGGTAGATATACTGACATACACTGATTAGATAACTGCGGAGTGGTTGAAGTTAGAACGCGCCGGGAGGCGAAACTAGGCTTCGATAATCTTGTTTCGAACTGCGTAGCGGACCAGCTCCGCCGTGGAGTGAAGCTTCAATTTGTTCATCAGGCGCGCCCGGTAGGTTTCCACCGTTCTCGTGCTGATCTCCAGAATCGCGCCAATTTCTTTATTGCTTTTGCCCGCTGCGAGCAAATTGAGGACCTGACGCTCACGGCGGCTGAGATCGCCGTCCAAGGACCGTTGGCTTTGACGACTGCCAGTGGACTCCAGGACGGCTGCCCCGCCGCACGCTTGAGGAAAGGGAGACGGCGCCAGGGATTGGCGGGCTCTCGTTACAGTCAGAAACAAATGCAGGGATTCCAACCCGGTCTCCGTGCGCGTCTCGGAAACGTAGGATTGCAACGACACCGAATCATCCCTAAGCTTCTTGGAACGCCGCGCCAACTTGAGACTATGCGCCAGAAGCTCCGATATTTCCTCGCCCAGGAGGCTGGGCTCGTTATCCCTGTCGTTACGGTGAAGTCCGGCCACGCGTTCGGTAGGAGGGCCTGCCCTGTTTCTTTTCGTCAGTTCCGAAAACGTGGCAACCACCAGCCATAGGTGGTGCGATTCATCCTTTATCGGGTAGAAATTGATAGACCAGCGTCGCGCGCCTTCAGCAACGCTTGATTGCACCGTCAACTGGAAGTCCGTGAAGTTGTGTCTGGTGTCCAGTACACGCTGAAACCCTGGCTGCAATTCCTGGCCCGCGCTTCCAAACACTTGTTGTATGGATCTCCCGGTGTGCTCCCCCGGCAACACTATACCCATCGCCCTCAGTACGGCATTCAACGCGCGGCACCGCAGATGCCTGTCGAAAAGTGCGACGCCAACCGTCGAATAGTCTATGGGGCTTTTGAGCGGCCGAAGTTCCGCTGCACGCCGTCTGTGGTCTCGATCCGCATTCGTCTCTTTCGAACCTTGGCCGCTGCGTACCCGTTCCCGGCTGTTAAAGGACAAGGGATGCCTCCCTCATGTCATCAAAGCACTTGGCCTGTCTTTTTCCGCCCGGCCGAAAATAGGCTTGCAAGGACGCAGAGACCGGTCATTTTCCGCCTTACGAGGAAAAATAAAATACAAATGGCGAACGGCGAGCGACACGAGTAGACATCGAGGTGGAAGAAGGCCGTTTACCAACAGATTAAATCTACGAATCACCGCAACGGATTTCATCTCTTAGCAACCCCGGACAACCAACCCTCGAACGACGCAAACCTCTCGCGACGCACGAGCCGCAGATCCCCGGAGATGTTGTTACGAGACCCTGGTTTTCATTTTTATACATCTTAATACACCACAAGTCAATACATCATGCCGTTAGCGGCCTCGCACCAAAAACAGTGGACGGCTTGAGGTGTCCCCACAATGTCAAAATATCCATGGCCTTTGACTAACTTATACTCCGTTGCGAGGCCTCTCGCGCCGTACAAACCCGGTGTCTTGTATCGGCTCGGAATCGCACTCGATGGCGATCGTTGTCACCGGATGATCCGGGGCTTCACTCGGCAGCCCTGTGAACCGCACTCGAAACCTTTCCTGATCAAACTTGACCGGCTGCCCGCTGGCAAAAAGCCGCGCCGATTTCACGTTGCATCTTAGGCCAGCCAGGGCAACCGTATCTCCCGGCCAAAAGTGCACATGCATGTAAAGCGTACTACCCTTCCTCGTAAACCCCGCAAACTCGGAATGCCTCACTTGGCATTGTTCCGCTCCATAAATCGTGTCTCCATTGCGCGACATCCACTGCCCTACCTCGGCCAGCACTCGCACCGACTCCTCCGGAATCGAACCATCCGGCTTCGGTCCGATATTGAGCAAATAATTTCCGCCGTCGCGCGAGCACTCCGCCAAATTTCTTACAATCGTCTTCGGACTCTTCCAGTTGTCGTCCGCGCGCTGGTAACCCCAACTGTCGTTCAGCGTCATGCAACTTTCCCAGGATCTGCTCCCCTTCTCTGCTACGATCTCCTGCTCCGGCGTCGAAAAATCTCCCGGTAAGCCGTTACGGTTATCCACAATAATGTCCGGCTGCAGCTGAAAAACCATTTTGTTCATCCGCTGCGATTCCCAGCCGGCGGCATCCAACGGCCAATCCACGTCGTACCACAGCACATCAATCTTTCCGTAATTGGTCATCAACTCTCGCACGAGCCCATGCGTGTATTCGACAAAGCGTTTCCGCGCCTCAGGATCGGTCGCACATCGCGCCCCATCTGGATGATGCCAATCCATCAGCGAATAATAGAAACCAACGTGCATGCCCTCCGCTCGCGCCGCCTCCACATATTCGCGCACCAAATCGCGCCCCGGTCCTTGCTTCGGCGCGCAGTAGTTCGTCAGCTTCGTATCGAAATTGCAGAAACCCTCGTGATGCTTCGTCGTCATCACCATGTACTTCTGCCCAGCGCTCTTGGCCAGTTTCGCCCAAGCCCTCGCCGCATTGGGCTGCGGCTGGAAGCGCTTTGCCAGAAGCTCGTACTCGCTCACGGGAATGCCTTCTTCTTCCATCACCCATTCATGCCGCCCTAACACGCTGTACAATCCCCAATGGATGAACATTCCAAACCGCGCCTCGTGCCACCATTTCATCCGTCGCGCACGATCCGCATCTTCCCCTTCGGCCGCAGATTGCGTCTGCGTTGCTCGTACTTCCGGCTGCCTCAATGCAGTTGCAGTCGCAACGTTTGCCGAACCAGCCAGCGCCGCCAGCGAGGCTCCTGTCCCCAACAGCCAATCACGTCGCGGCATACGATTAGGTCCCATGGCATCAGCCTCCTGAACGAAGATTTCGAAGATCAACTAAGGTGTGGCGTTCGAACGCAGCCGACGCATCATCGGCCCCCGGCGGCTACTTTTCAAGCTCGAAAATCTTTTCCATCAACATCCACTTCTCCCCACGCTTCGCATTTGGCAGTGGCTTCTGAAACTTCCACATCAACTCTTCCCACTCCCGCACTTTCGGATTTTCTGCATCGGCCTTCGCCTTAGCTTCGAACGAAAACTTTTCGTTCACTTCCATCACCATGAACATCCGCGTCCCCAGCAGATAAATCTCCATGTCCGCGATGCCCGCATCTTGAATGCTCTGAGCGATCTCCGGCCAGATTTTCTCGTGATGCCGCCTGTATTCGGCGATCAAATCCGCATCATCCTTCAAATCCAAAGTCAGGCAGTAGCGTTTTGTCATGGCTTAGCTCTTCCTACGTCAAAGCCCGGTCCAGATGCGTATACCCGCCATCCACAAACACATGCTGTCCCGTAATGTGTGAAGCCTGCGGCGAAATCAGAAACAGCACCATCGCGGCAATCTCCGCGGGCTGCGTCATCCGCCTGCCCAACGGAATTTTCGAAGTGATGTACGCCAGCTTCTCTTCAGGATTCGGAAACGTGCTCACCCACTGCCGGTACAGCGGCGTGATCACTTCCGCCGGCACAAGCGCATTCACGCGCACTCCGCACGAAAGCAATTCCGCGGCCCAGTCTCGCGTCAACGAAAGGATCGCTCCTTTCGCCGACGTGTACCCGGAAGTCCCTCCCTGCCCCGTAACCGCAACCTTCGACGCGGTATTCAAAATGCACCCTTGTGCCTTTTTCAGCGCTGGCAAAGCGTAGTGCGCCATGTTGTAGTAATGAAATAGATTCAACCGCAGCGAGCTGACATATTTCTCCGGGCTCCCATTCTCAAGCCCCACGTTATCGTTTGCGCCCACATTATTGACGAGCACGTCCAGCCGCCCGAACTCGCCAAGTGTCTGCTCCACCGCCGCGAGGCAATTTTCCGCCGGCAAAATGTCCGCAAAAATAAACCGGCTCTTTCCTCCCGCACTCTGGAGTTCGCTCTGCAACCGTTCGCCGGCCTCTTTGTCGTGATCCACAAAAACCGGAATCGCGCCCTCGCGCGCGCACCCGCGCGAAATGGCCTCGCCAATTCCCTTGGCTCCGCCGGTAATCAGCACAACTTTGTCTTTGAGCTGCAAGTCCATGGCATCCCACCTCCGCACCGCCAGCCGTTAGCCGTCCCAATAATGTCTTTCCGAAAGATTTCGCAACCTCGCCGCAGCCCCCTCCGCAGTGATGTCTCTTTGCGGCCCCGCCAGCAGCTCATAACCAACCATATATTTCTGCACGGTCGCGGACCTCAAGAGCGGCGGCAAATAGTGCGCATGAAAATGAAACTCCGGATGCTTCTCCCCGTCCGTCGCCTCCTGATGAAATCCCATCGAATACGGAAACGCCGTCTCAAACAAATTGTCGTAACGAATCGTCAGCCTTCGCAGAATGTCCGCCAGCCCTTCCTCCTCCGTCTCATTCAAATCCGTAAAGCTGCCCAAATGCCGCCGGCTCAAAATCATCGTTTCGAACGGCCACACCGCCCAGTACGGCACCAGCGCCACAAACCCGTCGTTCTCGCAAACGACTCGCTCGCCATCTTCAATCTCCAGCCGCAGGTATTCGCACAACAGACATTTTCCCTTCGCCGCAAGAAACTTACTCATCGCGGCCGATTCCCGCACCGGAATATTCGGCACTTGCTCATTCGCCCAGATCTGGCAATGTGGATGTGGATTACTCGCTCCCATCAAAATGCCGCGATTCTCGAAAATCTGAACGTGCTTGACCCACGGAATGTCCCCCAGCTCGCGGTGCTGTTTCGCCCAAACTTCAACAACCTTTCGCACCTCTTCCTGTTTCATAACCGGAATCGTTAAATCATGCCGCGGGGAAAAACACACCACGCGGCAAATTCCCCTCTCGACCCGTGCTGCAATCAACCCACTTTCCTCCAATTCGCTCGCCGCAACATCCGGCAGCATTGCGGGAAAATCATTGTCGAAAACAAACGTCTCGGTGTACGCCGGATTCCGCACTGCCTCGGCCCGCGCATTTCCCGGGCACAAGTAGCACTCCGGGTCGTACTCAAGCGTCGTCACTGGCGCCGGCTTGTCCACTTTTCCCAGCCAAGGCCGCTGCGTCCGGTGCGGCGACACCAGCACCCATTCCCGTAATAACGGATTCCATCTCCGGTGCGGTGTACTCCGCAAATCGTTCCAATCCATTTAAGATTTTACCTGTCCGCGCTTTTTAAAATTCTTGAATTTTTCTGGCAATCCAACTCATTCCACTCGGCTCCCGCCATCCACCGGATCGCAAACATAAGCCTGCGCTGCAATTCCGGTCTTTTCCTGGTATGCCTTCGACATGCTTTCCGCAAACACCTCCGCCCGCCTCGCATCCACCAGATTGATCGTCGCTCCTCCAAAACCACCGCCCGTCATCCGCGCACCATAAACGCCTTCCCTCTGATTCGCAAGCTCCACCATCAAATCCAATTCGTAGCAGCTCACCTCAAACAAATCGCGTAAGCTCCGATGCGACACCGCCATGTTCTCCCCAAACCGCTGCAAATCGTCACGACGCAACGCTTCTACGCTGTCCAATACACGCGCGTTTTCCGTCACAATATGCAGCGCCCGCTTGTAAGGCACGTCAGCAACCAGCCCGCGATTCCGCTCCAGCTGTTCCAAGCTCACATCCCGCAGCGCACGAATCTCCGGCAACGCCTTCTTAAGCGATCGCACCGCCTCCTCGCACTCCTCGCGCCGCCGATTGTATTCGCTCCCCGCAAGCTGATGCTTCACCCCGGTATTGCAAATCACCAGTTTGACGCTTTCGGGAATCGAGACTAATGCAAACTCCAATGTGCGGCAATCCAGCATCAACGCATGCCCTGCCCGCCCATGCAGCGAAATAAACTGGTCCATAATCCCGCTGCGCATCCCCACAAAGTCGTTCTCCGCCCGCTGGCAAATCAACGCGAGCTGCTCACGGTCAATCGCGTGCCCCGACTCCTCAGCCAGCGCCAGTGCCGTAGCCACTTCAATAGACGCCGAAGAGCTAAGCCCAGCGCCCATCGGCACTTCGCCGTGAATCAAAAGGTTCGCCCCCCTCAACCGAAACCCAGCCTTCTCCAACTGCACCGCAACGCCAACCGGATAATCGCTCCAACTCCGCGAAGCCTGGATCGCGCTATCAGCCAAATCCACTTCGCGCCCAGCCGGAAACTCCTGCGAAAAAACTTCCAGCCTGCGATCCTCGCGCCCGGCAATCGCTACCCAGCAATAAAACCCAATCGCCGACGGCATCACAAATCCCTCGTTGTAATCCGTATGCTCTCCCATCAAATTCACCCGGCCCGGTGCCCGGTAAACGCGCGGATTTATCCCAAACTTCTTGGCAAACTGCTCCGCAATGGCTTTCTGAGGGGCCATATCCGTTTTTAGTTTTCCTTCGATTTGATATTCAGGAAGGCGATAGAACAAAATGGCGCGCCCGGAGAGACTCGAACTCCCGACCTTCTGGTTCGTAGCCAGACGCTCTGATCCAACTGAGCTACGGGCGCGCGGTCGAGAAATATTAACATAGCCACGCTCCGCTCATCCACCCGCGCAGAATCTCACTGAATCTCACTGCGAAACTGGCGCTCGCGCCGGCCGTCCAGGAAGCACTCCATCTACCAGCTTTCCATCCTTCACAACCGGTACTCCATTCACAAGCACAAACTGTACGCCCTCCGAATGTTGCAGCGGCTCCTCATAGGTAGCCTTATCAATGATGCGCCCCGCATCAAACACAGTAATATCAGCATCCGCCCCCACACGAATCCTACCTTTGTCGGAGAACACCGGTGCCCGCTTCTCCAACCGCTTCGCCGGCATCAATGTCATCTTCCGCAAAGCCGTCATCAAGTCCAGCGCCTTTTCCTCCCGTACGTAATGTCCCAGCACCCGCGAAAAAGTCCCCTGCCCACGCGGATGCACTTTCGCCCCGGTAAGCGGCATCCCATCGCTCGCTATCATCACGATAGGATTCGCCACTGCCGTCCGCGCCGCCTCTTCCGGAATGGAATGAATCACCACAATTCCGCCCCGCTTTCTGTACTTCTCAAATGTTTCCGCCGTCAACCGTTCCCCGGTTTCCGCCCACTGCACGTCCTTGTACGTAATCCCCATGTTCTCCTGCCACCCGGGATCAAAAATCGCAGATTGTAGCGCCGTGCTTCCCGCCGTGTATGGATAGCACTCCGTCGTCACGTCCAGCCCGTGTTTCTGCGCCCCTTCGACCATCGCAATCAGTTGCGGCGTGTACTTCAGCCCCATGCTCGTAATGTGCACCACGTGGAGCGGCGCTCCCGTCGCTGCCGCTGCCGCAATGACTTCTTCCACCGCCGCCAGTCCTGTCGTTGGTTCTTTCAACCCTGCATACCGCAGGTGCACATGAACCGAAGCTCCATACTTCGCCGCGATTCGGAACATCTCCACGATTTCCCAGTGTGTGGCTCCCGGCGTGTAATTCACGCCCATTCCCTCCGCCAGCGCGCCCTGCCGAAATCCGGTCTCGACGTCCCCCCGCATCTCCGCAAGTTCATCCGGCGTAGCCTCACGGTGGGCCGCATCGCCATTCGCCGATGGCAATAACCCGCCCGTCTCGTGCATCACCTTCATCCGCACAGGAATATGCCCAATGCTCACCCCAAAATTGATCAGCGACTTCCCTTCCCGCGCCGCATAC
>CAJCHZ010000090.1 GCA_903970165.1 Betaproteobacteria bacterium | reverse complement strand
GGCCTCCCGCCACTGCATTGCAAACCGCGATTCTTCGGAGTAACCTCTGCCGAGCCTCACCCCGCCACTCCCCATTTCTGGTTTCGTGTGGCGAGGCCAATCTTCAGGGAACTCACACCAGCCCCGAGGAGGACCCTCCATGTCGACGGAAAGCAAAGCCATCGTTCGGCGCCTCTATGAAGAAGTTTGGAACAAGCGCCGGCTTGAAGTGGCCAACGATCTCATCTCCCCCAGTCATGGACTCAATGACCCGCAGCTGACCGGCTCCGCTGTCGGGCCGGAAGCCTACAAGCGCACCGTTACCCAGTTCATCGCGGCTTTCCCTGATTTACGCATCACGGTATTGGATATGATTGCGGAAAAAGACAAAGTCGTTGTTTCCTGGAGCATCTCCGGAACACACAAGCGGGAATTCCGCGGCATCCCCGGTTCCAACAAAAAAGTCACAATCGAAGGAATTACCATCAATCACATCGCCAACGGAAAAATCACGGACTCCGACGTCAGTGCGGACTATCTCGGTTTTCTTCAGCAGATCGGAATCATCTCCGGATTTGCCCTTACAAAAGGCCACGCCGCCCGCTGAATAGGCAGCTTATGGAGTGCGGCGACTTGGCGCCGCTTTTTGCAACTTATCCGCTATTCATCCCGCAGAACTTGCATAGGATCCACCCGCGCCGCCCTCATTGCAGGAAATAAGGATGCAATCGCGGCCACGATCATCACAAGCAGAATCACGCTGATAAGAGTCACCACGTCCGTCGGCGATACCCCGTAGAGCATTCCAGCAAGCACGCGCGTGAACGCCGCCGCAAGAAGCCAACCCGCCGCGCAGCCCAGCAACGAAATTGCCAGCCCTTGCAACAGAAACTGTTTCACAATCTGCGCGCGTAAAGCTCCTAGCGCTAATCTCAACCCTACTTCGCGCCGCCGCACATTCACCGCATAACTCAGCGTCCCGTACAAGCCAACGCAAGCTAGCGACACCGCGGTGACCGCAAAAAAACTCAAAAGTATGGTGCGCAGCCGGTTTTCCGCCAGTGCATCGGAGTAATGCTGCTCGAGCGGGCTGATATCGAACACCGATCGCATCGGCTCCGCTTCGTGCATCTTTCCGCGAAGTGATTCAGCCACGCTCATCGGAGCGTTGCGGGTCTTCACCAGAAAATAGCTTCCCGGTTCGGCGTTCGGTGCGCAGAAGTACACGGTAGGAGCCGGTAGCCGGTCAAGTCCCGTCTCGCGAGCATCGCCCGCAATCCCCCGAATTTCCGCCGGGCCCGAAAATCCAAAATTTGACGCGACGAGGTGATGACCGATCGCGGACGAACCCGCGAAATAAGTATCGGCAAACGTTCGATTCACGACCACTGTCAGCGGCCCCTCATTGTCTCGGCAAGTTTCTCCCGCCAGCATGGGAATCCCCAAAGTAGCGAAGTAGCTCGCCGATATAAGCCGGTTCTCGGCCACGATTTTCGGCTCCGTTTCCGCGCGTCCTTCCGCGAGTTTGAATTCCGTTTCATATTTGAAGGGCACTCCGGGCACTCCTACCGAGAGGGCGGCCCCCTCCACTCCCGGCACGGCCCGTAGCGCATCCAGAATCCGGTCCGTCCGTTGACGCACGTTCTTAAAGTCGGCACTTTCTGCCCAACTCATGCTGACTTGCAGAGTAAGAATGTGGCTCGCGTCAAACCCGGGAGCCACTCGTCCCAATTCCCGAAAGCTGCGGACGAGCAGGCCTGAACCAGCCAGCAAAGTAAGCGCAAGCGCCACTTGCACGCCTACCAGCAACCATTGCAAAGGATTCCGCGCAGAGACTTGCGTCCGGCTCACCTGGCCCAGCGCCCCAGACAAATTTCTTCGCGTCCCTCGAAGCGCGGGGATAAGTCCGCAAAGAAGCGTTACCACCACCGAGCAAGCCATCGAAATAAAGCACGATTCGTGCATCCAGGCGGATCTCTTCCACGCGCGGCAAACTCGAGGCAAGTGAGCGAAAGACGCCCGATGCCCCGTTTGCCGCCAACAATCCCAGCATCGCGCCCAGGAGCGCTAGAACAAAAGTCTCGGTGAGCAACTGGGCCACAATCGCCCCTCGAGTCGCTCCCAGCGAGAGGCGTACGGAAATCTCGTGTTGCCGCTGCGTTGCGCGCGCCAGCAGCAGCGCCACAATGTTCGTGCAGGCGATCAACAGCAGCAGCGATACGGAACCAAATAACATCCACAACGACCTGCGTGCGCTCGCGATCGTCGTCTCTTTCAGCGGCTCGATTCCGACGGTCAGTTCTTTGTCCGTTTTTGGAAATTGCTCTCCGAGCTGCGCTTGCACAGTGGCAAGATTGGCGCGAGCCTGCTCGATGGTTACGCTCGGCTTCAACCGCCCAATCGCCTGGTACCAAGTAGCATCCCGGCCTTGGGCTTCGGGTGAATTGGCAGGAACTGGCGCCCACAAATCCACGTCGCGATCGGTAAAGAAAAACGATACGGGCATCACGCCCACAATTGCAAACAAATGCCCGTCGACGCGAAGCGCTTTGCCGATCGCGTCAGGGTCGGCGTTGAAACGCCGTCGCCAGAATCGGTCGCTGATCACGACGACTGCGGGACCGCCAAAAGTTTCTTCCTCAGGGCTGAAACCGCGGCCTGTCGCAGGCGCGACACCCCAGACCTGGAAAAAACGTGGTCCCACCCAGGCGCGCGTCACTTTCTCGGGCAGCGCGCCGGAAGATTCCGAGCCGTTCTCGGAGTAGTATCCCGTCATCGCCTGGAACGTCGAATTCATTCGATTCCAGTCTTCCAGCCGGACAGGAGCCACTGCCGTTGTCGGATTTGAGCCTTTGAGATGACGCTGTTCGATCCGCATCAGTTGGTCGCCTTCTGGGAACGGCAAGGGCTTCAGCAGAACCGCGTCAATGGCGGAAAAAACGGCGCTGTTCGCGCCGATGGCGAGTGCCAGGGTCAAAATCACGGTGACCGAGAAGGAAGGCGATTTTCGGACGAAACGAAACGCGGATTTCAGATTGGCTATCGTGCTTTCGACGATTCGCACGCGGTAGACGTCGCGCAAATCTTCCTTGATCTGCTCCGGCCCGCCAAATTCGAGAATGGCGCGTCGGCGCGCTTCCTCGGGTGTCATACCCGACGCGATGTTTTCCTCGGTCACTTCTTCGATATGGAAGCGAAGCTCGGAGTCCATCTGCTCATTGGAAGCGCGTTTGGGAAAGAAAGATTTCCTCCAGGCCATGACGAACTCCTATTCCGCCGTTTGAAGAATGTTGACCACCGCTCCTGCCAGCCGCTTCCAGTTTGATTCCTCGCTCGCCAGTTGCTTCCTGCCCTTCGCCGACAACTTGTAGAACTTGGCTTGCCGCCCCTTTTCCGATTCGCCCCACTCGGAGGCCAGCCACCCGCGTTTTTCGAGGCGGTGCAGCGCGGGGTAAAGCGAACCCTGTTGCACCTGCAAAACCTCTTTCGAAATTTGCCGGATGCGCAGCGAAATGCCGTAACCATGCACCGGCCCGAGCGCAACGATTTTCAGGATGAGCATGTCCAGCGTGCCTTGCAGCAGATCCGATTTTTCGATCGGCATCGCGCCTCCTAGACGTTCTACACATATATGCCTTGATGTGTAGATTGTCAAGGAGAAGCGAGAAAAGTTTATTAGGAGGTGGGATCGTTGCCACCGCTTCTTAAATGGCGGCTGGCATGAAATCAGGAACGATCAAGATTGCGGCCGCATTCAGCAACTCGCGATTCTTGTTCGATTATTTTTCTGCTGGGTTATCCGGTCTCAGAACGGATTTGCTCGGGCGCGCTGCATCGTGGGGCAAACTTAAGCTTCGGTTGGGCTGGGCTTTTCGGTCAAACGCTGCACGAGCTGCAGCAACCGTTGCCAGTCCGGATTCTCCATGGAGACGAACTCCACTCCCATGCCTTCTCCCGGAATCGCGTCCCGCACAATCGCCTGCGCGCGAATCTCCCCTTCGTGTACGGAGAGCAAAACTTTAAGACTTGTCCCGACTTTCAGTGGCGCCAGGGTGGCGATAAATGCTCCGCCCGCGTTCAGTCCTTGTACACGGGAAACCGACGACATTTCTCCCTCTTGCCACTGGGCCCAGACGCCCGTCGGCGTGGCGATCCGTGGATACCTTCGCTCTTTGCTTTTGAGCAAGGCCGTGAATATCCCTTCACTTATTTCGAAATCTCCGTGCTCCCCCAAATGCCGGGCTCTGCTTGTCTTTGCCGAAGCGGAACGGGCAAGCCCGCACGGAAGGCCCGGGTAAATCGATTTACATAGTCTCACGGCCTTTTGGAAATCGAAAACAGATTCGAACTCTGCATCAAAAGAACCAGGCTGGTCGGCAAGTATCTCGCACATAAATCACAGGCTTTTGTCTAAACGATCTGCTTAACATCACTTGTAATTCTGGCGAGGCCTAAGCCTCGGCTCGCCAAAAGTTTTGCTCTCGATCCAGCCCTGCCGCTTCGTCGCTGGGCTGCGCTAACGGCCAGTTATAACCACCTGAACATGCTAGTACTCCAGCGCCATTCGACACTTCGCGACAACTCGTAAAATTGAAGTATGACCAAGCCATCCAAGGGCGGCGCCGCCTTTTTGATCGCTTTCGGCATGATGTTTTTGCTCCCCGGGCTGCTGTTTCTGACTTCTCTGAGGCCTTCCCCTAACGGGTCGCCAGCTGGAGTCATCGCGGCCGCGGGTATCGCTTTGTTCATTTCGGCGATTGGCGCTGGATTGATTCTGGCGGGATGGTATGGCTACCGCAACTCGGAGAAGCGGGCGGCCCGCGAAGTGGCCAACCCCGATTCGCCATGGCTCTGGCGCGCGGATTGGGCTGTTCGCAGAGCAGAAAGCCTCAAGAAAAACCGGGAAATTGTGGCCTGGGTCGTGTGCAGCGCCTGCAACGTGGTGGCAATTCCTATAGCGGTTTCTCTTGCCCTGCAGCCTGCCGAGCAGAGAATTCCAGCTTCGATTTTCATTTTGCTTTTCGGTTTCGCAAGCGTCATCTCCATTTTCTTTGCCGTGCGCGCCTCACTTCGCCATCGCCGTTTCGGCAATACCTGGTTCGAGTTGGATTCGCTTCCGTTTTCTCCGGGTGGCAGTGTGTCCGGGCGGATTCACCTTAAAATGGACGCGATCCCCGAGCAGGGCGTCGATCTTCGTCTTAGTTGCGTTCGCAAAGCGTCAACTGGAGCGGGCGAAGATCGCACCACCTTGACGACTGTTCTCTGGAAGACCGGCGAAACCATTCCTTCCGGTGCCATAGGCTTTGCTGCAGACGGAAGAACCATTCCCGTCCATTTCGCAATCCCCGCCGATGCCTACGTCACGTACCACGAGGACCTCTCCCATCAAATTCTGTGGCTTCTCTACGCCAAAGCGGCCTTGCCGGGGGTGGATTACTCCGACGAATTTGAGTTGCCCGTCTTCAGCACTTCGAACGCTCCGGCTCAAGGGAAAACGCAACAGCTTGGCTTTCCGCCACCCCGCGCACAAGGGCGCGCGGCTTCCCTTGTTCCGATCGCCATTTTTGCCGCGCTCGTTTGCGGCATGTTTTCGTGGCAGACCTGGCGGCTCACATCGGCGTCGAGTTCCCGTGCAAACGCAGCGCGCGCCGCACACTACGCCAAACCCGCGCCACTTCCTGCGTCAAAGAATGCCATCCCCGCGTCCATGACCGATGCGGACCTGGACCGCGTTCTGGCTCTTCCGCCGCAGGCGCAGGCCGAGGAGTTGCTCGGACGCGCCATCGGACACGACCCTCGCGCACTCGAAGTTTTCGAGCAGCAAGTGGAAAGCTGGGTCGGGCATATCCGTTCGACCGATAACATGAAGCAGCTCGAGCGGCGTTCCGAATTTTCCACCGACCTGCGCGTGCGCTACGCGAATGCGGATATCAATCTAACGCTCGACGGCTGGCAGAAAAACGAGCAGGCTGCCCACATGCTGATCGAGCGCGCGAAAACGGATTTGCAGTATCGCGCTGCCGCTGTTTATTTTCTTGGCATGCTTGCGGGGCGCGGCGTCGCTTACGAAAAAATTCATCCCGTGCTTCTCGATTATGCGAAACACGATCCCGACGAGAGCGTGCGGCAGTGGGCTGTCGAAGGCATGCGTTATGTCGGCAAGGACGAAACGCTCAACGAATTATTCGAGTCGTTCACGCAGGATGCTTCCAACAAAGTGCGCGAACGCGCGGGCTGCAACATTTCCGATTGCGGAAATTTCACGCGTTTGCAGCGCATGCGCATGGCTCCCAAATTTCTGGAACTCATTTCCAACTCGAGCACCAGCTCGCAAATGAAAACGTGGTCGTACATGGCGTTACGTGAAATCACCGATGCGAGCCTTCCAAACGATCCGCAGGCGTGGAACCGTTGGTACGGCCAGCATGGAGCCGCAAAGCTGGCCCAATACGAGCGCCTCGACTGGTGGCGCGTCCGCGGCGACGAATAGGGGCTAGTTCTGCAGACACGGGCGTTGCCGCCTTCTCCTACTTTTTCTTCCGCTTAAGAATCTGCTCGATTTGCTTTGTGTGGTTGATGTCATGGCCTGCCATCATGTGCAGGATGTGTTCGAGCGATTCTTCGCCGCGCTCGGCGTGCACCCCGTGACGTTTCCACTGTTCCGGCGAGAGCGATTTGTAAAAGGCCAGATTCGCCTCGCGCACGACGCGAAAGTGCTCGAGGCTTTTGTGCGGATCGTGCTTCGCGTATTTGCGCGCGGCCGCCAAAGCGTCCTGGTCGTAGGCCTGAATGGGTGTGCCCGGCGCTGCCAGGATCGCGCGCAAGCGCCAGGCCACGACGATTTCCGCATCGGCCAGATGGGCGAGAATTTCAACAACGGACCATTTCTCCGGCGCAGGCCGTTTACGCAACCTCGAGCCGGGAACTCCTTTCAAGAGTTTGCCCAGCGTTTTCGCCGTTGCGGCTTGCGTCTTCAGCGGGTTTTTTCCTTCAAGGTTTTTCAGAATGCGCTGCGTGTACTGCTGGGCTGTTTCTGTCACCAGATTCTCCTTCGTGCCATGGATTCAGCCATCCGCGGCTAATCTCTAAGACGCACTGAACTTCAAAACGTGTGGAACAGCCGCTTCCAGCGCACCGTGCTGGGATGCAGCAGCGCGTTTCCGTAGGTAAGAAACCGCGCTCCGAGACCGCCGGACTCCCACGCCTCGGGCGAAGCCTCGACGGACATGTAAATAATTACGGGCACCCCGATAATTTTGTTGCGGGGAATACAGCCCTCGAAACGGCTGTCATACGAGTTGCCGCGGTTGTCGCCCATCACGAAATAGCAGTTTTCCGGAACTTTGTAAGGCGTATGCATCTGGTACGGTTCGGTGGGTCCGGTCGTGTACTTTTCTTCCAGCTTTTGCCCGTTGATCCACACCGCGCCGTCGTGGATGTCCACTGTCTCTCCAGGCAGGCCGATGACGCGCTTGATGACGTCCGTGGCGTCGGGGGGAACCAGCGACCGGAAAATCACAATCTGCAGCCGCCGGGGATTGCGCCACAGCGGCACGTGCCAGTTGGTGAAAGGGACACCGGCGTCGTAGCCCACGCGGCTCATGATCAAGTGATCGCCGATGAGCAACGTATTTTCCATGGAGCCTGAGGGAATCACGCGCGCCTGGCCGAGCGTGCCGTTAATCAGCAGAAAAATCAGGATGACCCACATCCAGGCGATGACCTCGCGCCGGATGCGTTCTTTTCTGGGTAGCACTTCCTCAGGAGCGGCATCCGCGGCTTTTCCTTTTTCGCGTTTCTCGTTCTTCACCTTGCACTCCTCAGTTTCGTTCCAACCAATTTTTCAGCAAGCCGACTTTATCAACGCACCCGCGTGATTCCAGTGTGCCGCTTAAGTCCATCTAATCGCAAGCTCCGCATATCCCTTTCCCGCTTCGATGGGAGTTGCAAAGCGAGCCTGCACATTTTTGGCGCCGGAAATTTCCAGAGCTTTCCGGAAAAAACCAATGATGGCAAACCCGATGATGCGGTGCTGCTTTTCGTATCCCGTATAACGGATGGTGGCGCTGCCCGGGCCCATCATCTCCACTTCGATCTCCACGCCCTGGAAGTAGGTGGCATGCACGGCGGCAATTCGCTTCAGCACGAACTCGGGAGATCCGAGTTTTACGAACACTTTATAAATTCCACGAAGCTGGCGCTCGATCACCGCTTCAGAGCCTTTGATGAGGACCTCCTCGTTGCCGGCGGCGGATTCTCGTATTTCGACTTCGAGAAACTGCGTGAAAAGGTCCAGCAGGTACCAGCTGGAAGTGAAAACTTCACCAGAGAATAATTTTCTGGCGTCCTCGTCGAGCAGCGCGACAATTCGCCGGAAGCCGTCTTCCCCGCCGCGTTTTTTGACCAGAGAGACGGTGTCTAAAACGGCGGTTCCCTTGATCTGGACCATGCGGATAAACCCTTCCCAAGCAGATAGATGCGGCGAAGTAACCGTCCATTTGACCTTACTATAGCCGCGTGCGCGGAAAGGATTCCGGAGCGCTGACCTGTGCGCTATTGGAAAGCGGGAACTGCGCTTTTTGTCACCTCTTCTCTTCGAGCGATATCCGCGACAATGGTGCGCGAGCCCAGGTACAACACCAAGGCGAGCACAGCAGCCAGAACCGGAATGATCAGCATGGCTTGCTGAAGGCCGGTTGCGATAAATGTTTCCGAGAGAACGGGCGAGCCGGCAGCGGCTGCGGCGCGGTGCGCGAGTATGTCGCTCAATTTGCCGGTGAGCACCGGGCCGAACGATGCGCCGAGCAGATACATAGCCATGAAGTAGATGGCCATCGTGCCTGCGCGCTGGGTTGGCGCGACGATGTCCTGAATCGCGGAATAAACGAAGCCGTAGTAGCTGGAGAGACAGGCGTACATCAAACCAAAAAAAACGGCAGCGACAACCAGCGAGCCGCCGGGTTGAAGGATTCCGATCAATGCCAGCGGCACTGTAAGGAGCGCCATGGCGGCGGCGCAGAGCATGCGCCCATCTTTGCGGCGATGCACGATGTAGTCGCCAAGATACCCGGAGACGAGACCGCCCGCGACGCCGCCGAGAAGATAAAGAGTGCCGGTGGCCATTCCCGAACGCGCGACGGAGAGCCCATGGACGCGGCGGAAAAACGCGGGAATGAAGGTGGCGAAAGCGTAGGCATTGAAATTGAGAAGCGCGCCGCTGGCGATAATCCACCATAGCGTAGGGATGCGAAGGACGTGCCATATAGAACTTGGGGAGATTGCATTCGCATGCGGCTCGCTTGCGCCGCGCTCCGGTTCGCGGAGCAGCAGAAGCGCGGGAAGCAGAAGAACTGCGGGTGCTGCCGCGAGCACCATGGCCATGCGCCAGCCATAGGCTTGCGCGAGCGGCCCGCCGATGAGATAGCCGAGGCCTCCGCCGACGGGCACGCCCATCATGAAGAGGGCGAGGACGCGGGAACGTTTGGCTGGCGGGAAGAGATCGCCGAGCCAGCTCGTTGCGGTCGGAGCGCAAGCGGCCTCACCGAGACCGACGCCGACTCGCGAGAAAACAAGCAGCGGGTAGGTGGTGGCCAGGCCGGCGGACGCGGTCAGAGCTGTCCACACGACGACCCCCCAGGCGAGGAGTTTTTTGCGGCTCCATCGGTCGGCAATGAGGCCGAGCGGGACTCCAACGATGGCGTAAAGCCAGATGAAGGCACTCCCGAGGAGGCCGATCTGCGTGTCGTTGAGGTGGAATTCCCGACGCATCGGCTCGACGAGCGCGCCGGGGACGTGGCGGTCGTAGAAATTGAGGATGTTAATTGCGAAAAGGACCACGACGGAGAGCCAGAGCTTTTGTTGGCGGGAGGCTGATGACAAGGCGGGAGCATGCTAGCACGGAGGGAAAGGCGTTGGAACGATTGAAGGTTTGGACGGAGGACTTGGCCGAAATCTAGTCGTTTGATGAGACATGGGTGGTGGGCAGGGGCTGGAGTCTCGGCATATGGCGTTGTGTCAATACGTTGCTTTGAATAGAAAAGCGCGGCAGGAGTGCCCCTCACGGCTCAGACCTGTGCTCGCCTTTACGGGTTGGGTTTGGATTTGGCCAGGATATCGTACACAGGTTTGTTATCTGCGTAGACGCGCCACTCTTTGACCTGGCCATTTTCTACCACGGCGAGCCAAGAGGCCGGTGTGCGCCACTTGTTTTCAGGGGGGAGTTGGCCGTCGCGGGCGATGCTTCCACCAGCTGCGCCGAAAACGGCTACGAGGTTGCCGTTGGCGAAGATTTCTTCGTGCGAAACCCAGTAATCGGGGCAAAAAGCGAAGTAGCCTTGCCGGCCTGCGCGCATTTGTTCGCGGCCGCGCACGATATTGGCGAGGGAATCGGTGAAGAGGTGGTCGTCGGTCATTAGTTCGGAGAGTTTTTGCGGATCGCGCTGATTGATGCGATCGAGGAAGCGTTGGACTGTTTCGACGGGAGTCACGTGAGTGGTGCCTCGCAAGTTGAAAGAATTAGATTTAGGGGAATAGCAGGGTTGAGAGCGAAAAGTCAAAAAGCGGGGCCTTAGGGAATGGCCGCATTCTCTGGCCGAGCTGGTCTTGACGAAATCTTGAGGCGTGCTGACTGGGGTGAAACGAACGAGGCGGCGGCAGCACTACGCTTTGAAAGACGAGGCGCAGAGTCCAGCCGCGGCGGTGAGGGATGGGTTGATTTCTCCGCCGGATTGCCGGGGCGAGAGGCTCCAGCGGTTAAAGGCGGGCCGCGCCTTGTACGAGGAAAATTCCGATGGAAAAAAACACAATGTCCCAAGTGGAATCACACATTCAAACGATGAGAACGGCACATGCAGCGCTGGCGGACACCAGCGATCTGGATACGCTGTGGCAGATCATTCACAGGCCGGGATGGACGACGATCGCAGAGGGAGCATTCCTGCTCGCTGCGCTGGAATCGATCAACACACAGACACAACAGCTGGCGACGCTGCGGGAGAATGTGCTGGGAGCCGCGGAAAAAGTAAGCACAGGGCAGGCGGCTGGGGCGTAACCGGCGGAATCGCGCCTAGTGGCAAGATTCCCTTTCCGAATTTCAATTTTTGACGATTGCGTCTTGCACAACCGGGTGGCCTTCCCTCGACAAGGGAGGTCACCCGGTTTCTTTTTCGCGCCCGCATATGACGGCGGTCTTAAATGGGATGTGTGCCGATGGCACACGGGCGGTATTGTGTGGCGATTTGTTGTGGGGCTGGCATGCTAATTTGTTTCCGCGCGCGCGTTGTAACGGGATGGGGCGGACATGGGGAAACACTTTCGGTTTGATGATGGGGGACGGGCGGAGGCTGGGTATCGGGGCGCGGCGGGGGATTGCGTTGTGCGGGCGATTGCCATTGCTACGGGGCGGCCGTATCAGGAGATTTATGAGCGGGTGAATGGGGCCGCTTTGCATGAACGGACGGGGAAGCGAAAACGAGGAATTAGCAATGCACGGACGGGGGTTTACCGGACTTCGATCAAGAGAGTGATGAAATCGCTGGGGTGGGTTTGGACACCTACGATGCAGATTGGGTCGGGATGTACCGTGCACTTGCGGGCGGATGAGTTGCCGGCGGGGAGATTGGTGGTGAGTGTGTCGAAGCACCTTACGGCGGTGATTGATGGGGTGATTCACGACACGCATGATTGTTCGCGGAGAGGGACACGGTGCGTTTACGGGTATTGGCAGGCGCCGCAGGGGGGACGGGCCAGGATGATGGTCCGGAACAACGGACAATCGAAAAACCCGCCCCCCACGTCGAGGCGACGGCCGAAAAATGTAGTTGAGGAGCCGCGGAAGAAGAAGTTTTGGGAGTGGTTGTTCGGTTGAAGCCTATATCGCTGAGCGAGAATCTGAACGGTGAACTTGGGGACGAGAATCGGCCTCCGTTCTCCTTTTAGGTGCGGACGAGTGTTGACCGAGGTCGGATAGAGAAGCAGCCGGAGTCGGCAATTATGGAATTGGTTTAGTGTTGGATGGGCGGCAAGCCGGCGGCGATGGTTGTCGCGGCAGGGCTGCAGACTGGATGGCCCCAACCGCTGGCGCTCACACCGATCTGGAGGCCAGTTGCGTTGGTGATGTCATAGATGATGTTATCGGGCCGAGTAGCGTCGGCGCTGTTGACGCCCGCCGGGATGTAATCGAGATTGAGGCTGTGGCGAGTGCGCCACGCCATGTTGTGATCGGCACAACTGGAGTCGCCGCTGACGCCAACCGCACCGATGAGCTGCTTTTGCGCGTTATAGAGAGCAAGGCCGCCGCCGAAGACGTTGACGCCCCCGATTTTGCCGCCGAGCATGGGATCGTTGGACTGGCCATAGTTGGCGGAATCGCCGCGATAGGCAACGCGCGTGTTTACGGGATTGCTGGCTTGCAGGCCGAAGAGGCTGCCACCGGGCTGCACGGCTGTGTAGAGATTAGCGGTGGAGAGAGAAAGAGCAGGAAGGCTGAAGGCGTTGGCGGTGTTGGCTTTTTGGGCGGAGATGACGCGGCTACCAGGCCATTGGTCGGAGCGGGTGGTACCGGTGAAGGTGACGGCGCAGACGACGCCGTCGCGGTTGACGACTGTGGCCCACATGTTGAGGCCGAAACCCCCGTTGGAAGCTCCTTGGGCAGAGGCGAGGGCAGTGTGCAGGGCGCTATGAGAAGGGAGTAGTTTGCAGGCGGTTCGGACATTGGCATCGGCATCGTCGTTGGCAGCTTGCTTCGGCGTGTCGTGTGCGGGGAGGGTGCGGAAAGCGATCAGAGTCAGAGCGAGCACAGCACTTCCTACCAAGAAGACGGATTTTTTCACGAGATGGTTTTTCCTTTCAGGAGACAAGCTGAAGTAAAGAGCGGAGGGCCGGGGAACTCCGTTTCTTGTGGCTAATTATTATCACGTGGAGCCGCTTGTGTCATTAACGCTGAGTTTTGGCAGGTTGGCGAATGGGGCGTAGCGTTGCTTCGCTGATGCTCAGGATAAAGCTGCGCCCCTACCATGCGCTTGTGAGGATCAGGGCTTGGTGATTACGCCGCAGGCTATGCGCGCGGGGGCGGCAGTGCCTGTGCCGCCTGAAACGGCGTGGATAACGATGGCCGTGCCGCCGTTGCTGAAGACAGAGTGATCGTCATCGCCAAGGGTGACGTTTGGCGCGACTACAGAAACGTGAGCCGTGCCATCCGCGCTGACGATCAGTGAAAAATTCGGGATGTCGCCTGCAGGCATTCCGTCGTGAGCGTGCTCGGCGCCGCCTGGATTAAAGTGCGGGCCCGCGGTTTTGAAATCGGGCGGATCGCACTTGGCGATCTGATGGATGTGAAGGGAGTGTTCCCCCGGCGGAAGATTTTTTATGTCCAGCGTGATTTTGACGCCCTTGGGAGCGGGCGAAAGCACGGCAGAGCCGACGCTTTGTCCTTCCGAATTATGAAACTCGACGGTGACCGGTTTGGAAGTGGCGCTCTTGTGAGATTCCTGGGCCTGGGTTGCGAAAGTCAGAGCGAAGAGCAGACACACCCCGCTAATGATTGCTCTCATTGGTATTTCCTCTTTCTCTTTCTGGTTCCGTGGATTCAGGAAGCTGCGCGAAACAGCTCCTATCCACTGTAACCTGCGGGGCTTTGGGGGTATTCCCAAGGGTGATGGATGGTGTGCTTATTCAGGTACGAGAGAGGCAAGAACGCAAGGTCAGTCGTTGCGATAGAGGGTGGGGAATTCCTTCTTAAGGTTGGTGAGTTTGGGGAGGTCGTTGATCATGATGTAGGGCTCGTAAGAATGGTGCTTGAGGTAGTCCTGATGGTAGTCCTCGGCGGCGTAAAAGCCCTGGAGTGGGACGACTTTTGTGACGATGGGCTGCGAATAAACTTTGGCGGCCTCAAGCTGGCCGATATAGGCTTCGGCGATTTTCTGTTGTTCGGCATTCGCGAAGAAAATCGAGGAGCGATATTGAGAGCCGTAGTCCGGGCCCTGGTGATTGAATTCCGTCGGATTGTGGCCGACGGAAAAAAAGATCATCAAAAGCTGGCCGTAGGAAATTTCCGAGGGATCGTAGACGATTTTCACGGATTCGGCGTGGCCAGTGTCGCCGCTGCTGACTTCTTCGTAGCGGGCCGTATTGGCGGCGCCACCGGAATAGCCGGAGGTTGAAGAGATAACGCCTTTTACGTGAGCAAAGACTGCTTGGATACCCCAGAAGCAGCCGCCGGCCACTACTGCGGTTTCCTGGCCTTTTGAGGCGGTGAGCGGAGCGTCAAGGGCGGGTTGCGGAAAAACGGCTTTTGCGTTGGCGCGACCGTCGTTGGGTTTGGCTGTGGCCCAGGCCAGAACGCCGATTCCTGCAAAAATCAAGATCGCGAAAAATGCTGCGCGCATGGTAGTTCTCCGAAAAATGGGTTCCATTAAACGATACGCTTGGAGCAAGGGATTGGATGATTTGCGTCTTGTCCACGTTATAGAGCCGAATTGACACCTTGCCTAGCCCGGGGTACGCTCCCGGACATTCTACAGAATTTCCGGGTGCTCCGCAGGGTGACCATTTTGTTGGCAAAAATGTTGAGACTGATCGTGGCAGTAGGGCTGCTTTTGCCGCTCGCGGTGATAGTGACTCTGGCCGGACAGGCAAAGACGAAGAAGCAAACGGCGACGGCAGATGCGGCGGCGGGGAAGAAGTTGTTCGAAGAGCACTGCGCGTTGTGCCACGGGATTGACGGCAGAGGAGGACGCGGACCCTCGCTGAATCGAGTGCACCTGACGCATGCGGCGGACGATGAAGCGTTGAAGGGCGTCATCATGGACGGAATCGCGCCGAACATGCCGCAGGGTTGGTACTTCGACGATGACGACGTTGCGAACCTTGTGGCTTTTGTACGGTCGCTGAGCAAAGTTCGGCCCGATCCGATACCTGGAGATGTGACGCGTGGCGCCAGCGTTTATGTGAAGAGCGGATGCAGCGGATGCCACATTCTGGATGGAGCGGGAACGGGATACGGGCCGGACTTGACAGCGATTGGCGAACGTCGCAGGGCTTCGTTTCTGCAACAGGTGATTAGCAAACCTCCCGCAGCTCTTCCCGAAGATTTTCTTCTTGTGAAAGCGACGACACCGGCTGGCGAAACCGTTCAAGGAATTCGTGTGAACGAAGATTCTTTCACGATTCAGATCAAGGATCCGAGTGGGCGCTATCACAGTTTTCGGAAAGATGAGTTGACGGAATTGAAGAAGCTGCGCGGCGAGACACCCATGCCGTCTTTCGAGGGAATTCTGAGCGCTACCGAGATACAGGATCTGGTCGCGTACCTGGCTTCGCAGCGAGGTAAACCATGAAGATAATTTTTGGAACGCTGCTTAGCGCCGTTTTTTCGGTGGCGGCTCTGGGACAGGTGCCGTTCGAGCGGATTGTAAATGCAGACAAAGAGCCTGGGAACTGGATGACGTACTCGCGTGATCTATCCGGGCACCGGTTTTCTCCGCTGAAGGAAATTACCACGGAGAATGTGGGGAATCTGAAGGTCCAGTGGGCGTTTCAGTTTCCCAATGACGCGAGCGAGACATCGCCGCTTGTCGTTGATGAGGTGATGTACATCACGGGGCCAAACTGGGCGGCGGCGCTGGACGTGCATACCGGGCGCAGGCTCTGGAGCTGGAACCGCGCGATCCCGAAGGACTATCACAGCATTGGATTCGGGCTGGTTAGCCGAGGGCCTACCGTTCTGGACGACAAGCTTTATGTTGCGACGATGGACTGTTACCTCGTGGCGCTGGACTTGAAAAGTGGGGCAGAGATCTGGAGCTCAAAGGTCGGGGACTACAAATTGGGCTACAGCATGACGGTTGCGCCGTTGGCGATTGACGGAAAGATTGTGGTGGGAGTGAGCGGAGGGGAGGCAGGAATTCGCGGATTTTTGGATGCATACGACGCGAAGACGGGAAAGCGCGCGTGGAGATTCTGGACGATTCCCGGACCGGGCGAACCGGGAAATGAGACCTGGGATGGGGACAGCTGGAAAACCGGAGGCGCGCCGACCTGGGTGACCGGAGCGTACGATCCAGAATTGAAGTTGGTGTATTGGGGCGTGGGCAATCCGGGGCCGGATTGGGATGGAGAAGTGCGCAAGGGCGACAACCTATATAGCTGTTCGTTTGTAGCGCTCGAAGCGGAAACGGGGAAGCTGCGCTGGTATTTTCAATTTACGCCGCACGACACGCATGATTGGGACGCGGCGCACACGCCGGTGCTTTTCAACGCGAAGATTGACGGGCGCGAGCGCAAGCTGATTGCGAGCGCGAACCGCAACGCGTTTTACTACGTGCTGGACCGCGAGACCGGAGAATTCATCGCCGGGCAGCCTTATGCGAAAGAGACGTGGGCGAGCGGACTGGATCCGAAGGGCAAACCGATTAAACTGCCGGATTCGGATCCGAAGGAGAAAGGCACGTTGGTCTGGCCAAACATGAATGGAGCGACGGTGTGGTTCAGCCAGTCGTATAGTCCGGAGACCGGGTTGTTTTATGTGGCAGTGCGAGAGATCGGATCGAGATACTTCAAGCGGGAGAGCCGATATAAACCGGGGACGCTTTTCGTCGCAGGCGGCGAGGATGAGTTGCCGCCGGACGATGTATGGGGCGAGATTCGAGCGTTGGAAGCCACGACGGGAGATACGAAGTGGATTTTCAAACTGCAGTCGCCGCCGTGGGCCGGAGTGCTTTCGACGGCGGGAGGCCTGGTTTTTTCCGGGTCGGATGAGGGGAATTTTTACGCGCTGGATGCGCGGACGGGAAAAGCGTTGTGGGATTTTCAGACGGGAGGAACTATCGCCGCGAATCCGATTTCGTTTACGGTGAATGGGAAACAGCGAATCGCTATCAGCGCGAACCGCGTGCTTTATGTGTTTGGGTTCTAAGGAGAAAGAGTGAGTAGTGGGTGTGACTCGTGAGCAGGCAGAATAGTTGGAAACGGGAACCGGGCAAGGCGGTAGGGCATCCAACCGAGGACCGAAAAAGATACCGAGGGGATATTTATGAAAATGGGGATTCGCGCTATTTCCGCAATCACTACTTTTATCATTTTGCCGGCGATTGTAACGGCGCAGGTTACGCACGGGCAGAAGCCGCAGCTTCCTGCGCCGTATACGACGAAGTCGGCAGACAATTCGCCGGATAAGGAAGCGCCCCCGGCCGGCTTTCTTCCGATTGTGCCAGAGGGCTTCAAGGTGAATGTTTTTGCGGGGGATTTCAAAAGGCCTCGGTGGTTGACGGTGGCTCCGAACGGGGATCTTTTTCTCGCGGAGACGGGAGCGAACCAGATTGACGTGCTTCGGGATCCGCAGAATACGGGAGGAGCGCAGCAGCGGGAGGTGTGGGCAACGGGCATGACGCGCGTGTTTGGGATCGCGTTCCACGACGATTACGTCTACGTGGGGAACATGACCGAACTGGTGCGTTTTAAGTATGACCCCAAGACGTCGAAACGGTTGGGCGAAGCGGAACATCTTTTAAAGTTGCCGGGCGGGGGGCACGATACGCGGTCGGTTGCGATTTCCCCCGATGGCAAGCACGTTTTCGTCGGCGTGGGCTCGGACTCTAACATTAATACTGGCGAAGCGCCGATTCGCGCGGCGATTACGATCTGCGATCTGGACGGAAAGAATGCGCGGCAGTATGCGACCGGGCTGCGGAATCCTGTGGGGATAGCCATTGAGCCAATCAGCGGAGCTCTTTGGACGACGGTGAATGAACGCGACGAGCTCGGCGATAATTTGCCGCCGGATTATTTTACTTCCGTGAAGGACGGAGGATTTTACGGGTGGCCATACAGCTACATAGGGAGCAATGTGGATGACCGCGTGAAGCAAGAGCATCCAGAGCTGGTAGCGCGGGCGATTATTCCGGATGTATTGCTGGGGGCGCATGTGGCACCGCTGCAGTTTGCGTTTTACACGGGGAAGCAGTTTCCCCGGAGCTACTGGGGCGGAGCGTTTGTTGCCGAGCATGGTTCCTGGAATCGGGCTACGCGGGCCGGATATCAGATTGCGTTTGTGGCGTTCAAGGATGGCCAGCCGTCGGCTGATCCGGTGCCATTTTTGACGGGACTGGTGCCCGATCCAAAATCGAAGGATGTTTTCGGCAGACCCGTGGGAGTGGCTGTTGCGCCGGACGGATCGCTACTGGTTGTGGATGACGGGGCGGATAAGATTTATCGGGTTTCCGTGGCGAAGTGAGAAAACGAAGCGCGAATTCGCAAACGCGAACTGGCGCGTTACGAAATTGGAAATTCGAGAGCCGGTTAGTTAACGTTCAGGGTCAGCTGAACTGGCCTTCGCTGAAGCGCTTTGCCTGATGTGGACATAGCTGCTGGCGTGACCGTGATAGTGGAAGTGCCATTCGGCGTGACGATTTGCGGTGGAACGCTTGTATAGGAGCCGCCACCGCAGCCTGAGAAGGCCAACGTCGCGAAGAAAATTATGGAAGCGGGCGCCCCGCGAAACGGAATGCGCTTCGGGCGCTGAAGCTGCGCAGAGTTTCTGCCGTTCACCACCAACGCCCGAAAGAAAATTCCGGCAATTCCAGCGATGGCCAGCAATAAGAGTTGGCCGGGGAACGGCGTTGGGCGCGGGACGTTAGGGAAGGGAAGCATCATTGCGCCGCCACTGGTCGTGACCATGACCGTAAATGAGGCGGGGGTTTCATTGGTAATTGGCAGCGAAGCGGGGACCTGGCAATTTGCGCCGACGGGTGCACCAGCGCAGGAGAAGAAGACTGTACCTGTGTAACCTGCGCCGGGGGTGAGTTGCAGGCTATAGGTAACGGGCTGCCCCGCCGTGACGGTTGCCGAAATGGAACCGTTCTGCGCCGGCGCGACAGTGATTGCGGGAGTGGCGGTGCCGTCCAGAGCGATGTTTTGGGGCGAAGTAGAGGCGTCGTCGGTGATTACCAGTGTTGTGGTGCGAATGCCGGCGGCGAGAGGAGCGAACGTGATCGGGATGGAGCAGTTCGCGGAGGAAGCGACGGTGCCAAGACAGTTCGAAACGCCGATCACGAAATCATTGGCGTTGAAACCAGTGACCACCCTGCTTGTCACGTGAAGGGTTCCGTTGCCGGTATTCGTGAAGATGATGTTTTGGGTAGTACTGCTCGTGCCCGGCGTTGAGTTCCCGGAAAAGTCAGGGGGCCGGGAGGATTTAGAGAGACGGCAGGAACAGGAGGCGGAGGCCCTACGGCAGTGCCGGTGAGGCCGATCATTTGCGGGCTGCGGGCGGCGTTGTCGGTGACAGTGATGGTGGCTTGGCTGGTGCCCGGGTTCGCAGGCGCATAGGTGATGGAGATTGTGCACATGCTATTCGGCTGGAGGATGACGGCCGGAGTGCACTGATCATTTATCGAAAAATCAGAGGCATGGAGGCCAGTGAGCGTTGGGCAGCGTCAACCGGGAATATCGAACTATTTACTTTCAGGGCGGTGGGGCCCGCGCGCCGATTGTGAATAAACATTAATGTTGGATTGGCGCATTCTGCGCTATTTTGCAAGGCTTATGCAACCAGCACAGCTTGATCTTGAAAAGCTCTCGGCATCGAATAACGGCAGCCTCGTGACCCGGCTCAGCGGGAAGCTGAGTCTTGAGACCGTTCACAACTTCCTTCAGACCATGCGCCCCGAGC
This sequence comes from Betaproteobacteria bacterium, assembly GCA_903970165.1. GTDB lineage: Bacteria > Acidobacteriota > Terriglobia > Acidiferrales > UBA7541 > Acidiferrum. The sequence goes on along the minus strand of CAJCHZ010000090.1, from coordinate 4,940 downwards.
CTGCAGCACATTTGGTGCTCGATATGAGCGGTCTATCTTTTCTGGATTCGGCGGGTGTGGGCGCGTTGGTGACGATTTTTGTGCACCGGCGCAATAGCGGAAAATCATTTGCGCTGGCTGCGCTCACGGGACAAGGTGCCGCGGTGCTGCAGGTTGCGGGCCTCGCGAAGCTACTCCCCAGCTTTCCCACCGTCGAAGCGGCACTTGCGACAAAAACTAACTAACGCCTTCCTCCGTGCGACAACCTCGCGCGCGGCGGGTGCGCTGCTATACTCGGCGGAATGAAAGAACCAACAAAATTTCAGCCGCAGGACCCTGCTTATCAAAACCGGATTCAGAATAGTTTTGCGGCACAGGGTTTGATGTTGCATCTCGGCGCGAAGTTGACTTCGCTTGGGCCAGGTGAGGCGGAAATTCGTGTGCCTTTTCGTCTCGAACTGACCCAGCAGCACCAATTTTTTCACGCGGGAGTTACTGGGGCTATTGGTGATACGGCTTGCGGGTATGCGGCTTATACCTTGATGCCTGCGGATTCGTCGGTGCTTACCGTGGAATACAAGATGAATTTGCTGGCGCCGGCGGATGGAGAGGAATTAATTGCCCGGGCGCGGGTGGTGCGGGCCGGAAAGACGCTGACGGTTTGTCTGGCGGATGTGCTGGTACGCAAAGTTGGGGCAGAGAAGCATTGCGCGACGATGTTGGCCACGATTATGTGCATGGCGGGCCGAACGGACGGGCCTCGATAAGGACCTCAGGATTCGCGGAGAATACGGATTAGTTCGGCGGCCGCGTGGGGGAGACGCGCGCCGCGTCGCGAGACCATGTAGACGTGGCGCGGCATGTTCATCTGGCGGATTTTTACTTCCTTCATCCAGCCGTGCTCGATTTCCCACTGCACGCACATGCGCGGTACGATGGCCACGCCCATACCCATTTGGACGAAACGTTTGATGCTTTCGATGGTTGGCATTTCGATGGGCATCTTCAGTTCGGTGCGGTTACGTGCGAAGAGCTCGATGACGCGGCGGCGGAACGGAGATTCCACGCTGTGGGCGATAAAGTCTTCATTGCCGAGTTCCTCGACGTCTACTTCACGCTTCCTGGCGAGCGGATGTTTTGGCGGCACTACGAAGGTCAGTTCGTCCTTCAAAACTTCGGTGGCCTGGAGCTGCGGTTCTTGGGGTACGTAGGAGACTGCCCCGACGTCAAGGCGGTAATTCAGCACTTCATGGGGAATATCGCGTGAAAACATGCGGTGCACCCGGACCTGTACGCCTGGATGTTGGTGGCGAAATTTTCCGAGCGCCGGCATCAGCGCGTGAATCGAGCTTTCGTTCACGCCGAGAGAAAGTTCGCCGCGGCTTAGGCCTTCGAGTTCAGTAAGGCCCTTTTTCACTTCATCCCGGAGATTGATCAGGCGCTCGGCGTAATCTTTCAAGAGCGTCCCGGCGTCGGTCATGCGCACGGGACGCGACCCGCGCACAAACAGCGGCTGACCGAGAGAGTCTTCGAGCTTGCGAATGGTCAGGCTGACGGCGGGCTGCGTGCGATAGAGGCGCTCGGCGGCGCGCGAGAAGCTGCCCTCTTTTGCAACCATGAGAAATACCTGGAGTTCTCCGAGATCCACGATGGCTCCGCCATTCGTAGTATAAGCCAGGATTATCAAAAGCAGAACAAAGATAAATTTGACCGTGAGGCTTCGTTCTGTCTTACTTGTATTTTAGGGGGGATTCCATGGACTCCGTACGCATCTTTGATACGACCCTGCGTGACGGCGAGCAGTCGCCGGGCTTCTCGATGAACACGGAGGAAAAGATCCGCATGGCCCGGCAGCTTGCGGCTCTGGGCGTGGACGTGATCGAGGCGGGCTTCCCCATTTCTTCTCGCGGCGATCTCGAGGCCGTGCAGCAGGTGGCGCGCGAAGTGCGAACCGTTCCGATTGCTGCGTTGGCGCGCGCGAAGAAGCAGGATGTGAACGCAGCGATTGAGGCGCTGGAACCAGCAGCTGCACCGCGGCTGCACATTTTCCTGGCGACGTCGGACTTGCACCTTCGCGTGAAGTTGAATATGACGCGCGAGCAGGCGCTGGAGGCGATTAGCTCGATGATTCGGCTCGGGCGGAACCATGTGGGAGAGGTGGAATTCTCGGCGGAAGACGCAGGGCGGACTGATATTGGGTTTCTTTGCCAGGTCTGCCAGGTGGCCGTGGATGCGGGCGCGACCGTTTTGAATTTGCCCGATACGGTTGGATACGCCGTGCCAGATGAATATGGCGCGATGTTCGAGCAGGTGCGCGCCCATCTTGACGATCCGCAGGGAATCACGCTGAGCGCGCATTGCCATGACGATCTCGGGCTGGCGGTGGCAAATTCGCTGGCGGCGGTTCGCGCGGGTGTGCGACAAATCGAATGCACCGTCAATGGAATCGGCGAACGGGCAGGAAACGCGGCGCTGGAAGAGATTGCCGTTGCCCTGGCGGTTCGGAAAGAAAGCTTTGGTGTAACGACGAACATTAAATTGGACGAGCTCTTCCATTCCAGCCGGATGCTTTCAGAGATCACGGGAGCAGCCGTTGCACCCAACAAAGCGGTCGTGGGCGCAAATGCTTTCGCTCACGAGGCTGGGATCCATCAGGACGGGATCATTAAGAATCCGCTGACCTATGAAATTATTTCGCCGGAGACTGTCGGAGTGCCGTCGCGTTCGTTTGTGCTCGGGAAACATTCCGGGCGCAACGCACTCAAAGTGGCCCTGCGCAATCTCGGTTACGAGCCGAGCGAAGAGGAGTTGGCGGAGTGCTATCGCCGTGTGACGACGCTGGCCGATGAGGCCAAACAAGTGCGTCCGCGCGACTTGGTAGCCATTGCGCATGAGGTGATGCGGCGGCGTCCGACGACGGTGGCAGCGGAAGCGAGTTCCGCGGCGTAGCGGGTAGGTGCTACTGGACCTGGAATTCAGAGGTTTCGAGTCAGTGGGGACCTAGATGAAGAAGACCATCGTTCTTTTGCCGGGAGACGGCATCGGACCGGAAGTCACGCGCGCCGCCGCCACGGTCCTGCGCGAGTGCGCGCACGAATTCAACCACGAGTTTGATTTGCACGAATTTCCGATTGGCGGCGCGGCCATTGATGGAACGGGAACGCCGCTTCCCAACGAAACGCTGGATGCATGCCGCAGAGCGGACGCGGTTTTTCTTGGGGCCGTCGGCGGATCGAAGTGGGACGCGCTTCCGGTGGGGAAACGGCCTGAGAGCGGCCTGCTCGACATGCGCAAGGGGATGGGGCTGTTCGTCAACTTGCGTCCCGTTAAGGTGCTGGAGCCGCTGCGCGGGATTTCGCCGCTGAAGCCGGAACGCTTGGGCGATCTGGACATTGAAATTGTCCGCGAGCTTGCAGGCGGGATGTATTTCGGCGAGCGCGGTAATGCGACGGAGAATGGCGTTGAGCGCGCGTGGGACACGGAGTCGTATTCCACGCCGGAGATTGAGCGGATCGCCACATTTGCTTTCGCGCGGGCGGAGAACCGCTCGCGGCGGCTGTGCTCGGTAGACAAAGCCAACGTTTTGAGCAGTTCGCAGCTTTGGAGGCGGACGGTCGTGGCGATGAGCAGCGTCTACTCTTCCGTGAAACTCGAGCACATGTACGTGGACAACGCGGCCATGCAGCTCACGCTCAAGCCTTCACAATTCGATGTGATTTTGACGAGCAACATGTTCGGCGACATTTTGAGCGACGCGGCGGCAGCGCTGGTCGGCTCCATCGGCCTGATTCCTTCGGCGAGTTTCGGCACGGGAGCGCCGGTGTTTGAACCGATCCACGGCTCGGCACCCTCGCTGGTGGGAACGGATTCGGCCAACCCGGTCGGCTCGATCCTTAGCGCGACGTTGATGCTGCGCGATGCGTTCGGCCTCTCGCTCGAAGCGGATTGGGTCGAGCAGTCGCTGCACCGCGTTCTTTCGGCGGGTTACCGCACCCCGGACATTGCTCAACCAGGAGCCAAAAACATTGGCGGCTCGGCCTTCACCGAGATGCTGCGCGAAGAGATGCAGCGCACGCTCGAGCATGCCGAGCGCTACGGCTGGGGAGTGTAACGCCGCGAACTCGACTCCCGCACTGCAGCCGAAACCCCACTTTACCCGCTATCGATCTAGTCGAGTACCGAATGTGGATTTGATGTCGAATGGTAGCCCCTGCCTTAAGAGATCCGGGTCTTGGTCTGCGGATAGTCCTTTGAACAGGGGATTGAAGTCCGAAGCAAGAAAGGAACTGCCCAGGTCAGTGGGGTCGTAGCGAATTTGAATAGATTTGCCTGCCAGGCTTTCGTTCAGTTGTCCAACAAGTTCCTTATCGCCGTAAAGGACAAAGAATCCTGTGTAACGTACGCCCTCGACAAGATACTCGTATCCCAGGAAGCTCGCCGCGTGCCAGGACCTGTCGACAGCAACTGTTCCCAGGGAACCCTTTTGTACGGTCGCGGGGACAGAAGGCCATTTGTAACTGCCGAAGCGGTGAAACAAAAAGCGTAGCTGCCTGAATAGCCAGGCCGAAACGAAAAGAAATAAAACGAGCCCGAGTTCCCAACTGAAGTCATTCGACTTGCTCATATTCCGTAGTCCTGTCTCGCTATTGTCCGCATGTGGTTGCCCATGAATTGCAAGTAACCAGTATCACTTCCGAGCCGTTTGTCTACAGGAAGGCTTGTGGAAAATTCCGTCCCCCGGACGCCCCTTTCACAGGGACGAGCTTACGAGCCAGTCTCGTTTCGGCTTTGACAGACGTCCGTCGCGATCTGTGATTGGCTAGGGAAGCCTACCCACATCGTATCCCCCAGAGTCGTTGAGGTAATAATCCAGGAAGACTGGAGGAAGCAAGCAGAGTTCCAGCGGGGAGCGTGGGGCGAGGCGCTCGATGATTTGCCAGGGAGTGAGGTTTTCTTTGTGG
>CAJCHZ010000089.1 GCA_903970165.1 Betaproteobacteria bacterium | reverse complement strand
CCGCGGAATTTGCCATTCCACGCGGCGGCAGGCATCCAGATTTCGATGGTGATGCTGGAGTCTGGACTGGGATTTGAGGAGGCCACGAGCCTGCAAAATGCGGGAAGCTGCTTGTAGAGTTTGGGATCGCCGACGAGCCAGGGAGTGGATGTGGAAGGAGGGGTAAAGGCGCCAGCGGCGATGATTTCGGCGGAAGTGATTTTGGTATTGAGGATATCCAGATGAACCAATTGATCGCAGGGCGCTGCAGGCATTGAGCCGGGCCGAGCGGGTGGAACGAAGAGGCTGAAGGCGCCGAAGGACAAAACCGCGATGACCCTGGATTTGTTCATGGATGGCTCCTATGGTCGAGCAAGCGGAATTCTATTTCGAAGCTAGGGCACAATCAACGGCTTGTCTTTGGGCATTGCGTCGAGCGTCGCTTTATCCAAATTCAGATGGGCGGCGACAAGTTCGGGAGGCGTGTGAGAGAGCCATTCAGAGAGCGCGAGATCCTGGTAATAGCTGCTCTTGAACATTTCGAGAAATTTCAAATCGGTGGTGCCGGTGTTTTCGACGTAGTGGGGCAGCGTTTTCTGGATGTAGCCGACGTCTCCCGTTTCAAAATCCATGGTGCGTGCGCGTCCGCCGGTGGTAAAGACGGTCATGCGCGCTTTGCCGCCAAAGTAAAACTGCCATTCGTCCGCGTTGGGATGCCAATGCAATTCGCGCATGCCGCCGGGTTTTACGGTGACAATGGCGGCCGCAATGGTGGTGGAAATTTTGAAAGTGCTCGAATCGATTACGCGAACTTCGCCGTTCTTCAGTTTTGTTGGAGAGGGGTATTGCGTGGTGCGGAATGCAAAATCGACGGGAGATGGGCCCAGCGCGCCTGCGGCACGCTTCTGATCATCGGCAAGCGGGCCGGGAACGTCGGCCTGGAAAATGAATTTTTCGCGTTTGGGCATCTTCGCCAGTGCGGACGGCGCGACACCGAAATTTTTTGCGACGACGTCGGGCGGAGTATGGGCCATCCAGTCGGTGAGGAGGACAGTTTCGTATTCGGAGAAGTTGCCGTCATCGAAGACGAGCATGAATTCGGTGCCGTCGGGCGGCAGGCCTTGAATGGAGTGGGGAATACCGGGAGGGAAGTACCAGAGGTCTCCTTCCTTGACGTCGGTCACAAAACTTTTTCCGTCACCGTCAATGCAGGTAATTCGGGCATTGCCGTAAAGCATGTAGGCCCATTCCGCAGCGGTGTGCCAATGCAGTTCGCGGACGCCTCCGGCGGTGAGGCGCATATCCACGCCGGCGAGAGACCTGGAGACGGCGAGTTCGCGAACCGTTACTTCGCGCGACCAGCCGCCTTGCTGAAAGCGTTTGTGGGCGAAGGAAAAAGGATATTTGAAAGTTTGCACACCGCCGGCGTCGCTCGGCAGGGGGTGGTCCGAATCGGGGTTGGCCGCGTCAATTACGGAGTTTGTGGGGCCGGGATCGCTGGCGCTGCGGTCGTTCTTTGGAATTGCTTGTTCTTGAGGGGGAACTTTGTCTGGGCCGAGTACGCTTGCCGCAGCCATGGCGGCCGAACTAACCCCCAGAAATCCGCGCCGGGTCCAAAGGTCTTTTTCCGTTTCGCCAGCCATAGTGCACCCCCTTCAGCAGGATTTACCGTCGCGCCGTTCCGGGCCACGGCTCGTCCGTTAAAGTACACCTAACTTTATGTGTCTGCAAACCCACATGGAGTGTCGCAATAAATGGAGCCTATTCGCCTTTGACGCTCATCGCGGGCATTGTTATAGTCCGCGGAGATTTGTTTCGGGCGTTGCCCAACGCCCGGTTAAGTGAAAACCGATGTCCGAAATAACGAGAAGAGCGGTGATCAAAGGAATGCTGTGCGGAGCGGCACTCGGCTTTTCTGCGGCCGAAGCTTGCGGCTGCGGCGGTGCGTCTTCGGCGGACGAAATCTCTCCCGCCGAACGCGAAGCGATGCAGAGTGTCGCCATGGATTTTATGCGCAAGTTCGATGTGCCGGGGCTTTCCGTTGCGATCTCCCGGGGTGGCCGCATCGTTTACGAAAATGCAATTGGCGAATCCGACCGCACGGCCGATGAGAGGCTCGCTACTTCCAGCTTGTTTCGCATCGCCAGCGTTACCAAGCCGATTACCTCAGCGGCGATTTTCACGCTGATTGAAAAAGGCCAATTGCAGCTCCAGGATCGGGTTTTCGGCGCTAACGCGGTGCTCGGAACAAAATATGGCAACCCGCCGTACAAGGGATTCGTGGAAGACATCACCATCGACCATCTGCTGACCCACACGTGCGGCGGATGGGACAACAGCAACGACGATCCCATGTTTGCAAACCCGGCGATGGATCACTTCCAATTGATTTCGTGGACGCTGGACGCGCATCTGCTGAAGAATCCGCCGGGCTCGCACTGGGCTTACTCGAACTTTGGATACTGCGTGCTGGGGAGAGTCATCGAGCAGGTTAGCGGACGCGCCTATGCGGATTATGCCCAAGGGGCAATTCTGGGTGCATGTGGCGTGCGGGACATGCGTATCGCAGGCAACACGGTCACGGAACGCGCGGCGAACGAAGTCATCTACTACGGCCAAAATGGAGAAGATCCGTACAACATGAATGTTACGCGCATGGATTCGCACGGTGGCTGGCTGGCGACACCGAAAGACCTCGTACTTTTTCTGAATCATGTGGATGGCTTCAAAGCCACGCCGAACATTCTGAAACCAGAAACAATCCGGCAGATGACGACTCCCAGCGCCGCCAACTCGCGCTATGCGCGCGGTTGGGCTGTAAACAACCTGGGAAACTGGTGGCACAGCGGGAGTCTTCCCGGAACGAGTACGATTATGGTTCGGACTTCCGCGGGCTATTGCTGGGCCGCACTGACCAACACCCGAGGGAAGCAAGGCATGGATCTGGCACTCGATAACATGGTTTGGGAAATGGCTCGAAAAGTCAGGGCGTGGAAACTCTAAACGCGGACATTTGGTACCGTCGCGAAAATCTACTGCTCGCAATAGGGAAATGTTGCAGCGCGGGCTCCGTCAGAGCGTTGCGCGGCGGGTGGATTGGCCGGGCTCGCGATGATGAGATGGGTATCTTCTGCGTGGACGCAAGCATCAAAGGCGGAATCGCCGGCTAGCAAAGCCTGAAGTGGACGACGGCGGCAGAGTCAATGTCAATGATTCGCGCTGATGAATATGGGGGTGGGATGAGAAAAGTGGCTGTTCGCGGAATTCTACGACTATACCTGCCGTTTCTCGCAACGGTGACCGTACTGTCGGTCGCAGGCTGGCCGGTCGACGACCAAGCTGCTCCTGCCGTTTCTGCCCCCCTGCAAAAACTCGCCGAACTTCGAGTCTCCGGCGCGCCAATCGCAACTCGGGTCCTGGTGCAAAGCCCCGCTGAGACAGACACAGAGCTACAAATCGTGTGTCTATTCGCATCGGAACCACAGAACGCGCTCCATGGGGCGCTTCTCGAAATGAACGAAAAGCTTGGCGGTCTTTTCGACAGAATCCGCAAACCGGATTTGTTTCGAGGGGAACTTGGTGAAGCGCTTCGAATTGTTCCGCCCAGTGGAACGCTGGTTGCGAGAAATCTGCTGGTAATTGGCCTCGGGGATTCAGCTAATTTTGCGCCCCAGCGGATGGAACTCGTGGGTTCTATTTCCTACCGCGAGGCGAATCTTCTCGGCACCGCTCATCCCTTTTTCGCTCCCACTATCCTCGATGGCGGCGTGACAAAATTCGGGACTGGCGAAGTAGCCGAACATTTCTACAATGGCATTCTCCGCGCAGCCCGCACAGAAAGGTTGCTCAAGGAGCAGGGTGCTTCAGTGGCGCCCATCATGCAGGATTTGACCTATCTTGCCGGGGCCTCCCACGCAGCCGATACGCAGCATGGTTTGGAGCGGGCCCTGGCCAACTTTTCGAAGTGAAGGACGCGGAGTTCCCTTGAACCGCCCAAGCAGTGAATCTTGACTCTTAAGTCGCCCGACCCGACTTACTCGCCAGGATCTTCGTCGCTGCGTGCGATGACCATTTTGTCGTAGGCTTCACGCCGCGTCAGGCCGCGCTCTTTTGCAGCGAGCTTCAGCGCTTCTTTGCGGTCCAGTTTGGCCTGATGGATAAGTTCTTCCACCCGCTCTGCAAGGCTTTGCATAGAATTTGCCGGCGTGCGCGCATCGGCGGGATCTTCCGCGCCAATGAGGAGGGTGATTTCTCCCTTGGCTGGACGCTCCGTGAGGGAAGCAAAAAGTTCAGAAAGTTTACCGCGGCGAAACTCTTCGTGAAGTTTGGTGACTTCGCGCGCGACACACGCGGCGCGGTTACCGAGTATTTCTCTGGCGTCGGCCACGCATTCCGCGATGCGATGCGGCGCTTCAAAAAAAATGATGGTACGCTCTTCGATGCGCAAGCGTTCCAGCGCGCGGCGGCGTTCGCCGGTACGGTTGGGCAGAAAACCAACAAAAAGGAATTCTTCGTTGGGCAAGCCGCTGGCCGCCAGCGCTGCGAGAAGCGCAGATGGACCGGGCACCGGAACTATCGGAACGTGATGCCGCAGGCAAAGCGTGACGAGGCGGTGGCCTGGGTCGGACACGAGCGGCATACCCGCGTCACTAACGAGTGCAATCTTGGCGCCTTGTTCCAGGGAGATGAGCAACTCAGGCGCACGCGTCAGCTCATTGTGCTCGTGGTAGCTGATAAGCGGCTTACGAATTTCGTAGTGGGCGAGGAGTTTCTGGGTGTGGCGCGTGTCTTCACAGGCGATCTGGTCCACTTCTTTCAGAATGCGCAACGCTCGCAGCGTAATGTCTTCGAGGTTGCCAATGGGCGTGCCGACAAGGTACAAGCATCCCAGCGCGACTTCCGTTGTGCGTGGCGCGACTTTGCTCATGGCCAAGAGTCTAGCATGCGCTACCGGAAGGAATTGTGGCGCATGCTATACTTTTTTGTTTGGAGATAAAGCGGAGGGAGCAGCTGTGCCACTGTATGAGTACAAATGCGTAAAGTGTGAACGTCATACGGAAAAAATCGAACCGGTGGCGGGGCCGCACTTGAAGAAATGTCCGCATTGCGGCGGAAAGGTGGAGTCCGTAATTACCGCACCGGCGATTAAGTTCAAGGGGTCGGGGTGGTACGTGACGGACTACGCCGGGAAATCACCCGACGGAGGCAGCAAAGAGAGCGCGCCTGCCAAGGACAGCAAAGAGTCTACAGGGAAAGACGCCGGTAAGGATTCCAGCGCGGCGCCTGCAGAGGGCAAAGAATCCTCTGGCAGCAAGGATTCCGCGAAAGAATCGCCCGCAAAAGACAGCCCGGCGAAAGATAAGAAGCCAGCAAAGAAAAAATAGACGCAAAAGGAAAATTCCCTACGAGGAGACGGATGGCTGATACAACGCAAACGACGAACGCTGGATTCCGCAAGGTGCGAAAAGCCGTCCTGCCCGCGGCGGGATTGGGCACTCGATTTCTGCCGGCGACCAAAGCGCAGCCGAAAGAGATGCTATCCGTTGTGGACAAGCCGCAAATCCAGTACGTGGTGGAGGAGTGCGTCGTCTCCGGCATCGAGCACATCATCATCGTCACCGGCAAGGGCAAGAATTCGATTGAAGACCACTTTGACTCTTCGCCGCTTCTGGAGCGCTTCCTGGAAGAGCGAGGGAAGCCGGAACAGGCCGCTATGGTGCGGCGCATCAGCGATATGGTGCAGGTAAGTTACACAAGGCAGAAAGAGCCATTGGGGCTGGGCCATGCCGTTCTGGTGGCGCGCGACCTCGTCGGCGATGAGCCGTTCGCGGTTTTGCTCGGTGACGTGCTGATCCCGGGAAAAAATCCCGCGACGAAACAATTAGTTGATGTTTATGCCGCGACCGGCGTCGGCGCGATTGCCGTCGAAGAAGTGCCCAAGGAAAAAACGCATCTCTACGGCATCGTGGATGGAGAAGCTGCACCGCAACCTCCCTTTGGCGCGCGGTTGATGCGCATCCGCGACCTGGTGGAAAAACCGAAACCGGAGAAAGCTCCGTCGAATTTGGCGATTACCGGGCGGTACGTTCTGCCTCCGGAAATTTTCGATTGCCTGGAACGGACCAAGCCCGGCGCGGGCAACGAAATCCAGTTGACGGATGCGTTGCGCATCCTTGCCCAGGAAGACGGCCTTTGGGCTTACATCTATGACGGCGTGTCCTATGATGCCGGCGATAAACTTGGGTTCTTGAAGGCGACCGTGGAGATTGCGCTGCAGAACGAGGAGTTGGGCGGTCCGTTCCGGGAATATCTGAAGAGTTTGAAACTTTAGTTTGAGGCTAAGACCATTTTGTAAGTGGCGGAAAATGTATGACGCGAATCCTGGGAATTGAATCTTCGTGCGACGAAACAGCGGCGGCGGTAGTCGCCGACGGCCGCGAAATTCTGTCCAGCGTGGTGGCCTCGCAGATTGATATTCACCGAAAATATGGCGGCGTTGTGCCGGAGTTGGCGTCGCGCGAGCATTTGCGCCAGATTGTACCTGTCGTTCGCGAAGCACTCGTGCAAGCGAACATGCGGATTCAGGACGTTGATGCGATTGGGGTAACGCACGGCCCCGGGCTTGTGGGAGCGCTGCTGGTTGGTATTACATACGGGAAGACTCTGGCAGCGGCGCTCGGTAAGCCGCTTGTGCCGGTGAATCATCTGGCTGGCCACGTTCACGCCGTTTTTTTGGAGGCGCACAAAGCGCAGCGTGCCGCGAAATTGCCCGCGGTTTGCCTGATTGTTTCGGGCGGCCACACCGTGTTGTATGAAGTGAAGCCTGGAGATTCGAACGGCGGGAGCCCCGATCAGCGGCATGGCCCCGGGTTTTTGACCTACCGAAAAATTGGACAGACGCGCGACGACGCCGCCGGAGAGGCTTACGACAAAGTGGCGAAATTGCTCGGGCTTGGTTATCCCGGCGGCCCGATTCTGGACCGGCTCGCGGCAGTTGCGGCTGGCGTTGCAGCTCCGGTGAAATTCGGGCGAACGAAAACGCGCGGCAATCCGCTGGACTTCAGCTTCAGCGGGCTGAAGACGGCGGTGCTGTATCACTTGCGCGAGCACGCAGAATACTCCAATGAGATTCGAACGCGCGAAGAAGCGCTTCAGCGCGGCGAAAGGAAGTTCGATCAACTGCTGCCGCTGTGTTCGCCCCAGACGCTCGCTCTGGTGCGCGAATTCCAGAATGCGGTGGTGCGCGATCTAGTGGACCGCACGCTCCTTGCCGCGGAAGAGCTTGCGGTGGAAAGTGTGCTCGTTTCCGGCGGAGTTGCCGCCAACAGCCAGTTGCGCACAACATTTGAGCAACGGGCAAAGGACAAAGGTTTTGAAGTGTTTTTTCCGAGCCGCGCGCTGTCTACCGATAACGCAGCGATGATCGCGGCCGCGGCCTTTGAGAGGTTTTCCGCCGGCGTTTTTGCGGATGCATCCCTCAACGCCGACCCTGCCCTTGCACTCCGTTAGAAGTCCTGAGGGCTGGGCAATCGCCATTTCAGCTGCAAAAACTGCTGAATCTTCCAAGAGACTTCCGCCATCCCTTTTCTGCCCTCCTGCCGATGCCCATAAAATTCCGCACGTTTCGTGACGCTTTCCGAGGGCGGGGCATCGAAGATGGCGGGTTACCCAGTTGAGCCGAAAATTGAAGAGCGAGGTGAGGCGATGAGTACCCATGGTTACGGCAGTAGAGAATTGGCGGCCGCCTTTCGAGTCGTCCGCAAAAATACTATTCAGGTGGCGGAGGATATTCCCGAGGCGAGCTACGATTTCGTGGCTGCTCCCGAAGTGCGCTCCGTCGGCCGCATGCTGACCCACGTAGCCATCTCCACGCGAATTTGGGAAGAGATTCATAAGAAACGGCTCATAACCCTGGCGGGCCTGAACTTCCTGGGATTGATGGAAGGATTCCAGGCCGAAGAATCCAAGCCCCGAAACAAGGCCGAGATCGTGGCCCTGCTGCGCACGGAAGGCGAACAGTTTGCGGCGTGGTTGGAAACGCTAACGCCGGAAATCCTCGCCGAAGTGGTGACCGACAATGACGGCAAGACGGGGAAGAGCCGCTTCGAACGTCTGCTCGGCGTCAAAGAGCACGAAATGCACCACCGCGCCCAATTGATGCTGATCGAGCGGCAACTCGGAATCGGACCGCATCTGACGCGCCAGTTCCACGATAGAGTGGCGCAGATGAAGGCTGCCAAGGCGTAGGCGGTGCCGTGGCGCCGGCCAGGTCGCCTCAAGCGATTTGTTTGGTTCGGACCGCTTGTAGCGGATGCGCGAGGAGGTCGTCTAAACGTCCAAGGAATCGCGTCATGTGCGGCAGTTTCGCGTGAGCGTCCAGAGCCGCGTTATCGGACCACTCAGAATGAATGAAGTACACCAGCGGCTCGCGTGTTCCTTCGTAGAGATGAATGTTGACGCACCCGGGCTCCGCTCGCGTTGGCCCAAGAACCATCAATAGTTCGTCCCGCAGCTCGCGCTGTTTTCCAGCGCGCGGCTCAAACCGTACAAACGTATGAAGTGGCACTAGAGTTCCCCCCGGTGAGAAGTGTAAACCGCCAAGGCTTGCACACTTCGGATGCCCAGCCCACGGGGCATCGCCAAAGACCAGCGTCTTACAAGTGCGGTTTGCCGCGAAGGTTGGCGTCCATGCCGGCGTAATCCGGACGAATCCGGTAGGGACCGTAGCAAAGCCTTCTGAGTGCGGAAGCGGAACGCAAATGCCAACTGGCCCAAGTGAGTGGTGAATCGCCGTTTATATCTTTCGCGTCTACAACTGCACCCCGATCAATCAGGGCCTGAATAGCCTCTTCTTCAGCGAATGCGGCCGCGCGGTGCAGTGGTGTCTCGCCCCTGGTCCGGACATCGCGCATAAAGCCACCTGTTTCAACCCCAGGCTTCGTCGCGCAATTGGGATTCGCCCCATGCGCCAGCAAAATTTTCACGATCAATGTGTGTTTCGGAGAGTTAGCCTTGCAAAGTGCGGCGTGCAGCGGCGATTCGCCATTCTCCGATTCCGGACGGTTGGGGTCAGCTCCTCGCTCTATCAGAAATTTGACGAGTCGCCAGTGGCCATGGAAACAGGCACCAATCAAGCCGAGGTTGTCGCCAAGAGAATCGAGGGACGCCCCATTGGCAAGCAAAAACTTCATCGCACTGACATCGCCGTAGTAGGCGCAATGCTGAATCAATGACAGGCCATGCTGGTCAGTGGAAGTAGCCGGATGGCCCTCCGCCACATAATCAAACACCAGGTCGGTGCGCCCGTCGGCAATTTCTTCGAAGAGGCTCATGCTGGTGCAAATCTAGCACGGGAGGAGAGGTCCGTGTAGGGGCATGGCACGCCGTGCCCGCTCTTGGAAGTCGGTCCCAAACCACTGGAAGTCGTCCGCGGGCGTGCTTCGCTCCGTCAACGCAGACCCCGCAACCGTGGAATGGGCATTACGCCAGATCCTAGTAAGCCCAGTAAGGCCCCTGGCCGCCAGGGGTGCTGCGTCCCTCAATCGCGGTATAAACGCTTTTTCCAAAGAAGAACGGCAAGCCCCAATCGAAAGCGCCCGGATTTGGCCCTCCCAGACCGGCGGCGACGCCATTGTTTTCGTCATTGGTCAGCAGATCGGCATTTCCGATGCTGAAGTTGAAGCTGCCCGTGGCTCCGTTCGCGCCCACATTTGTGGCGGAAAAATTCTGGGTGGACGTTGGGCAATACCAAAAAGTGAGGTCTGCACAGGTAGTCATTCCGGTCGTAACGGCATCCAGAAAGTAGATGGCGTTCGAACCGCTGTCGAGAAATGCGCCATCCGTATACGTTTGTCCGTTGAAGGTTGTCGTGATATTTCCGGTGTTGGGATCGATGGTATAGACCGTCGCGCTTCCCAGACCGTTGTTCGATTGCGTCCCAATTCCGAAAATCATCGAGCCGTTGAGGCTGGCCTCCGAACCAGAAGCTTGCGGCAATTCAATAACGACGCCGTTGTTGTCGGTGGCGAAAGAGGCTACTGGATTCGCGACCTGCTGAGCGGTCGCTTGCGCGGTCACCTCACAGCCTGTTGCAGGACACGTGTAATAAAGGCCGAAATTCTGTCCACTGCTTACACTAATGGCACAGCCATCACCGCAATCCTGTACGTAGTTTCCAACTCCCACGATTCCGTTTGCGCCGAAGCTCGCCAGATCATCCTCAACGGGCCCCAAGCTGGAGCATCCCGTGGGCACGTTCGAGAAACTCGGACTGCCGATAACTTCAATCGGGGCCGAGCTGGCCTTCTCGCCGGCCATCGAAATATCCGCCGTCTGCACCGGCCCCCAACTCTCGCCGTCCACAAACTCAGCGCACTCGGCAATCGGATTGCCATTCGAGTCCTTCTGCTGCGGCAAGGAAAGCGTAAGCGCGGAGGACAAAACTCGCACTCCCGATGAGCCTGTATCTACAAGCATCCCGCCGATCGTCTGGCATTGCGTTGTACTCCCCGGCACGCAAATCGTAACGGAAGTGTAAGCGATGTCGACCTCGGGGGCTCCGACAGCTGCCGCCGGCCCAGTTGTGACGCTGATCGCTTGCACGTTCGAGGTTGAAGAAGTGGGCGGTGTTGTCGTTGTTGTTGAGCTGGCGCCGCCGCATCCCGAAACGAGTGTGCTGAAGAGAGTTGCGAAGGAGGCGATAACCATGCCCGTGGTGAATCTCCGCGCTAGTGCCCTGCTCATCGAATTTCTCCGGCCTGGACGCCTGCAGGTACCATCTGAGGGACGTAGGCTTTCCCAAAAAACGACCGCGCGTGCCCGCCCATTTGCACGACGAGGCCCGCCTGTTGAACGATAATCGGGCCGCGTCCAGCGCTGTGTGCCTTCTGGGTTTGGGCCGCTTGCGTAAACGCCTCGAAATACGTACCCAAGACTTGTTGCAGATTCGGGCGCGACGGCCCCTGCCACGCTACCCCAAATACTTTCCCGGCCGGCGACACAAACTCTCGGACGACCAGACTGTTGGGCGCATGCATTTCGTGAATCGTGTAACGATCGTTGCTTATGGTTTCCAACGAGGCTTGCAGTTTCTCCTTGTCGGCTTGCACGGTTGTTACATCTCCGCCCAGCGACCCCGATACGGAAAAGGGAGTAGCCATTGCCACGACGCCAATTCCGATCGCCAAAACGATCTTTATGGCGAACGGCCTTTTCGCCTCTGCGATATTGCTTTTGATTTGTTCGCAATCCATCCTTACGTGTCCCTTCTTGAACCACAGTTCAGGCTGGGCGCCACGTCTACTTGGATGTCGGTCCGCCTGATCGGCGTTGCACCACATCTGATGTTGAATTCCGGCATGACATGGTTTAGGTTCCTGGCGATCCAGGATTTCTGACGGATGGTGAACGGATTTTAATATTACAAACCTGAGATCAGTCCACGGATGACTGCCGCGACATACAAGAATCTCTATTCCACCGTGGGGTATACTCTCGGCCGTGATGAGCGGATCCGCGAAAGTCACCGCGCGATTTCAGGTCGCCAGCGATCAATCTCTGCTCGTGTATTTTGAGGGGAACCGAAAAAAATCAAGGAAGTCCGGGGCCGTCCCGGCTGGCGTCGAGACCTCGCAGCCGCAACAAAATCAAATCGCGCCGGAAGCACATGAGCAGGTGCGGAGATTACTGCGTCTCATCGAGTTGGAACCTATCGCGGGCGTAAGAAATCTTCATCCAGCTTATAATTCGCTGCTGATTAAGTTTGATTTGGTGAAGTTGCACCACGCTGAACTGGAAGAAGTTTTGCGCGGATATATCGCGCGGATGGAAAAAACCGCGCTTCCCGAGCCGCGCCTGATAGAAATTCCCGTGTGTTACGGCGGCGATTTCGGGCCGGATCTAAAAAGTGTTGCCGAGCTGCATGGACTTACGCCCGAACGAGTCATCGAATTGCACGCCGAAGCCACCTACACAGTTTATTTTTTGGGCTTCGCACCTGGCTTCGCATATCTCGGCGAATTAGCCAGCGAATTAGTGACGCCGCGCCTCGGCTCGCCTCGCAAATGCGTGCCCGCCGGCAGTGTGGGGATTGCTGGAAGCCAGACGGGTGTCTATCCAATTTCGACTCCCGGCGGTTGGCGATTGCTCGGGCGCACGCCGCTCGCGATGTTCCGCCCGGATCGCGCCGAAATGAGCCTGCTCTCGATTGGCGATCGCGTGCGGTTCGTTTCGATTTCGCCGGAAAAGTTCGCCGCACTGGAGCCCAAATGAAGTTGCTGGAAGCGCGCGCGCCGGGAATGTTGACGACGGTGCAGGATTTGGGGCGCGAAGGTTTCGGCGCGATGGGCGTTTCGCCGGCGGGCGCGGCGGACCCATTGGCGCTTCGTATCGGCAATCGGCTCCTGGGCAATCCGGAAAGCGCCGCTGCGTTGGAGATGACTCTGCTCGGCGGCACGTTTGTGTTTCCGGAGGGCGGCGCCATCGCACTCGCGGGATCGGATTTTGCCGCGTCCCTCGATGATGTGCCGCTCGCTACGTGGACCTCAACGGAGGTTCGACCCGCCCAGATCCTTCGCATGGGCGCAACCCGTTCCGGCGCGCGCTGCTATTTGTGCGTGCAAGGCGGTTTCGCGGTGAAACCATTTTTAGGAAGCGCTGCAACTCATCTTCTCAGCGGACTCGGCGGCTATGAAGGTCGCGCTTTGCGTAAAGGAGACGTGCTGAGTTTCGGATCTGCCGCAGGCGGTTTTCGGACCTTCCGAAAGAAAACGGCGTCGCGGCGCACGGTCGAAACATGGACGCCGCGAAAAGTTGTGCGCGTCACCGCAGGACCGCAGAGCGATTGGTTCTCACAAGAAGCCCAGAATACTTTTTACACGAAGACCTATCGTTTAACGGAGGAATCCAACCGCATGGGCCTGCGTTTGGAAGGCCCGCCCATCTCGTCGGAGGGCGGGGGGGAAATGCTCTCCGAAGGCGTTTCGCTTGGAGCAGTACAAATCACCGCGGCTGGCCTTCCGATTATCCTGTTCGTCGAACAGCAAACCACCGGGGGCTACCCTAAAATCGCGAACGTGATTTCCGCAGACATGAGCAGCCTTGGCCAGCTTCGTCCCCGGGACGAAATTCGCTTCGAGCAAGTGGACATGGAAACAGCGCGCTCTTTGTTGCTCGAACAGGAGAAACTGCTGGCATCGGAGGAGCTGGTTCTGGCATGAAAAGCATCGATTTGAATTGCGATATGGGCGAAATGCTTGCGGGCATCGCCGACGGCACGCAGGAAGCGCTGCTCCGTTGCGTCACCTCGGCGAACATAGCGTGCGGCGGCCATGCCGGCGATGCCGCAATGATGCGCAGCACCATCGAGCAGGCGCAACGTGCCGGCGTTGCCGTTGGCGCGCATCCGGGCTACCCCGACCGCGAGAATTTCGGCCGCCTCGAATTGAAGATGTCTCCCGCAGAAGTAGCCGATTCTGTCTACGCACAGGTCTGTGCCCTGGCCGAGATCGCGAAAGCCTGCCGCGCCCGCGTCGTGCACGTCAAGCCTCACGGCGCTCTCTACAACCAGGCCGCAAAAAATCGCGAACTTGCCCAAGCCATCGCCACGGGCGTCGCCCGTTGGAGCCGTGGCGTCGTCCTAGTGGCCCTGGCGGGTTCCCCCATGCTCGATATATTCAAAGACGCAGGCTTCGCCGTTGCCGCCGAGGCTTTTGCTGACAGGCGCTATGAACCCGACGGCACGCTTCGTTCAAGGAAATTCGACGACGCCCTCCTCCGCGAGCCGGAGCAAGCCGCCAGGCAGGCGCTGAGCATTGTGGAACGAGGCGAGGTGACCGCCAGCGATGGCCGCGAAGTGGCGGTTAGCGCACAAACGATTTGTATTCACGGAGATACACCCGGTGCAAAGGAAATTGCCGCAGAAGTAGCTCGGGTGCTGCGAGATTCGGGGATTTCGCTATGCGGGTTGGCCCGCAGTTAATCAGGGCGATGGCAGTTGTTGCCGTTCAGGTTGCAGACCGTCAGATTGCCCGCATTGTCTTGCGAGACACGAGCTTGCAGCCGCAGTGTTGGCACCTTCGTGGCCCGGTACGCCCTTGCCACATCTCCAAGCGAGGGGCCAAGCTGCCCGCGCGCGGCCAGTTCGGCATCCGCGATCTGCTTCTTGCCAAGAGCAAGGGCATCCTCATATTTCATATAGCGCGCTACGGATGTATCGCCGTCGTTCCTTGAGTATCCAATCGGGAGGTTCGCCGGATCTTCGTAGCGCACAGGGCTTCCTGCGGCGCCAAAGGAGCCAAAACCTCCGCCGCCTGCGCCGGAACCATCATTGAAGTAACCTTGGCTTCCGGCCATTTCGGGCATGCGGCGCGCCTGCTGTGCTTGGGCGCACGTTGCAATAAAAAGAAGGGTGACTAATGCCAGGCTGGATTTCATGACCATCTCCCCAATATTCCTCCCAAAACGCGGGCAGGAAAACTCTTTCAGAATCCTTGAAGGGATAGCGGGGGGACTCTGCTAACGCCCCGATTATACGACGAAGATTGCAATTGTAAAGTTTCTTCTTTCAAATTCGCGTGCAGCTGGAAGGTAAAAGGCAGCAATTTGTTGCCTAGGGAGGGCCGAAAGCGAGGCCGGAAATGAAAAAGGCGGGAGACCAGTGGCCGCCCGCCTCTCATTCAAAGATTAAACAGTTGAAATCTATTCAAACTTTTCCGTCATCACCGGAAATTGCAGCTTGGCCTTGGCGAGCGACTTCACCACAATGGCTTCCGCGCTTTCGGCAGTCGTATTACGTGAGGTGGCCATCTCGCTCACAAGGAGATACTTCGCGCGTTCGAGCATTTTCTTTTCGCGGAAGGAGAGAGGCTTGCTGCGGCTGAGGGATACGAGACTCTTGAGGACGACGGCAACTTCCAGGAGGGATCCGGTGCGCATGCGCTCCGAATTCTCTTTGAAGCGGTGTTTCCAGTCGTGATGTGAATTTAGTTTGCCCTTCTCCAGGAAGCCAAGGACTTTGGTCGATTCATTAGAACGAATAACGGACCGTAGCCCAACGGTTTCTGCGTTTGATTGAGGAACCATCACGCGCAAGCCGCTGGATACGATACGGATCATGAAGTAACGTTCGGTCCTACCGTTCAAGACACCGTAACTGATCTGTTCTACAAGCCCCACACCGTGGTTCGGATAAACTACCTTGTCACCGATTTTGTAGTCCATTTATTCGGATGCCCCCTGAGATACTTACCGAGTCTAGAGAGATGTGTTGCAAGAGTCAAGATATATCCAGTGGAATCATAAGGTTAGAGAAAATGGCTCGCTAATTTGGCAAGCGAATTGCTCAGGAATTCTCCCATTCTCCCCTGGTTAAGAATACCGCTTTGTTCCTAACGTTCTGCAGGCTTACCCGGATTGTGCAACATTTGTTGCAAATTCTCCAAAACACTGCGATTTCTTCAAGATTCGGCGCTGCGGTAGAATGAAGTGGTGATCGTTCTCTCACTCGACACATGCGATGTGCGCGGAAGCGTCGCTCTCTTGCGCGATGGTCGGCTGCTTGCCTCCGCGAACCACGACTCTGACGAAGACTATTCTTCGTGGTTGCTTCCGGCGGTTGATGGCGTTCTGAAAAACGCGGGCGTGCGCATGGCGGAGGTTGATGGTTATGGGGTGGCCGCAGGGCCGGGCTCGTTCACGGGCGTGCGTGTTAGCCTGACGACCGTAAAGGCTTGGAGCGAAGTTTACGGTAAGCCCATCGCTGCTGTTTCTCGTCTCGAAGCGATAGCTCGATCCGCTGGCATGGGTGCAAACAAGTATGTCGCAGCATTTGCAGACGCCCGCCGCGGACACGTCTTCGGAGGAACATACCGGCGCGGGGGTGAGAACTTGGAAAGGTTCGGCGAGGAGATGGTAATTGCGCCTGGCCGGTTTGTGCAGGCAGCTGCAGGGCACGCCGGGACGGAAAAGATTGCTTGGGCAACCACGATCCCTGAAGGTCTGCCAGACAGCCAGGAATGGCATGATCGGCGGAACCTTGGCGAAGAAATCGAAATCGTCTCGTCCTTTCTGGCTGTGAGGATCGGCCAAATGGCTGCTCGTCAACTTGCTTCGGGGCATTCGATTGGGAGTCTCGAGCTAGACGCCAACTACCTGCGCCGCGCCGACACCCAGTTTTCCTGGAATGATGCGAGGGGCAGTGGCCGCTGAACGGCATAAGCCCGCCGCAGCCTGTCTCGTGCGCCCGTTCGACTCAAACGACGCCAGTTTCGTCCGCGAAATCTTCCAGAACTCTCCGCAAGCCGGCGCTTTTGCGCCGGATTCTTCGGAACAACCTTCAGGTTTCGCTGGTCCGCTGGCTCTCGTCAGCGAATCGCAAGGCGACGTCACCGGATTCCTGTTGGGCAGGGAAGTAGCCGACGAAGCGGAAATCTTCAACCTCGCCGTGGCTCCGCATTACCGCCGTCAAGGGCACGCGGCTGCGCTTGTCACGTCCGCGCTGGAAGGTATGAGTTCCAGGGGTATCCAACGCGTCTTCCTCGAAGTTCGCGAATCCAACTTCGGCGCCATCTCCTTCTACGAGAAATTAGGCTTTATTAAGAACGGCCGCCGCAAGGGCTATTACCGGCATCCCGACGAGGCCGCCATCACCATGGAAAAGAAACTCACAGGCTAGTACCAAGTTACCTCCGGTTGCCCCTTGACGCCGCTTTGCAAAGTGCTATCTTTCGTTCATGTAGTATTCATATTTCAAATTCGAGCAGTCGTGAGGAGGACGCATGGCCACCGCACAGCGGGCACCACGGGACATACTCCTCGAAACAGACGCCGATTATCAGCGTCTGGTCGAGCAGCACTCGAAATACGAAGCAGAACTGCACCGAATCTCCTCTTCTCGCTACCTCAGTTCGGAAGACCTCCTGGAAGAAATTAAGCTCAAGAAGATGAAGCTCCACTGCAAGGATGAAATGGAGCGGATTGCCGCGCGTGTCCGCCGCGCGCGGGCGAAGTTCACTCAGTGAACGCCACGCAGTGACGTTCGCGCAATAGCGCCGCAGCCTATAAAATTCTGTCGTAGAATGGCCCCGTTTGCTCGCTGCAAATGTGCGGCGGGCGAGCCAGATGAGGTATATTCATTTCTGGTATGGTCAAAGAGGGCTATTACTTCGGGCTGCCGCTTTTGCTTCTTGCGGGTGGCGCCTATTTCGCGCAATGGACGATAGCCGCCATCGTCTTGGTGTGCCTGGCGCTCTTTGTTTTCTCCTTCTTTCGCGATCCGGAGCGCGTGATTCCACAGGAACCTGGTGCCGTCGTCTCTCCTGCAGATGGCCGCATCGTGGTTGTCACCGACGAGGACTACGCCGGCCAGCCCGGCAAACGCATCAGCATCTTTCTCGCTGTCTGGAACGTCCACGTGAATCGCTCGCCGGCCGATGGAATCATCGCGAGGATGGAATACAGGCCGGGCAAGTTCCTGGCCGCGATGGTGGCCCAGGCTTCCACCGAAAACGAGCAAAACGTCTTCACTCTTTCCACCGACGCCGGAGAAATGGTCTTCAAGCAGATTGCCGGATTGATAGCACGCCGCGTAGTAAGTTGGAAAAAAGAAGGTGAACGCGTTGCGAGAGGCGAGAGAATTGGATTGGTAAGATTCGGCTCGAGGGCCGATGTTTGGGTGCCTCGCGATGCCGAAATTCTGGTAAAGCTCGGCGACAACGTCAAAGGTGGCTCGAGCGTGCTGGCGAAATGGGTTTCGAAGTCCAAGAGCCCCGAAGCGGGTAGGGAAAAGGTTTCGGATGCCGAAGCCGTCCTGCCGGCTGTTGGGAAGAGGGCGTAGGGTATGGGCGCTATCGAACAACAAGAGATTCCGTTTGACGGCAAACGGCTGCGGTCCCGCAGGCTCCGGCGCGGCATCTTTCTGCTGCCTGCGATGATGACCTCTGCCAATTTATTGTGCGGTTACTACGCCATAGTCGCGGCGCTCGTGGGTTCGGCGGATGACCTGGACAGGGCCGCCAAGTCCATCGGGCTGGCAATTCTGTTTGACTCTCTCGACGGCCGCATTGCGCGCATGACCGGCACAAATACTGAGTTTGGCGTCCAGTTTGATTCGCTGGCGGATGTGGTGAGTTTTGGCGTTGCGCCCGCGGTATTGGCTTACGCCTGGGGTTTTCGCGGAATTACGACCATGGCAGGGGAAGGTCTGCACCAGCTCGGAGAATTTGCCTGGGTCTGCTGCCTGGCTTTTCTTATTTGCTGCGCCTGGCGGTTGGCGCGCTTCAACGTGCAGGGCATGGCCCCCGGCAGTTCAAAATATTTCATTGGCATGCCAACACCTGCTGCGGCTGCCGTTATTGCGTCGATCATTCATGGTTTTCGCCAAGGCGGCCCAATGCCGCTCGGCCCGCTGCAAAACGGATGGTGGGCAGTCGGTTGGTTCATCCTGGCCGCTGCTCTGGGCGCGCTTATGACCAGCACCATCCGCTATTACAGCTTCAAAGACCTTCCCTGGGCTCGCAAACAGCCCTCGCTCGCCATTGTGCTTCTCTGCGTGCTGGGCGCGGTGATTTGGCGTTACTCGGAGTATGCCCTGCTAAGCATCGCCTGCACTTACACCATCGTGGGCGTCACTCTGCATCTCGTTCGTTTCTTCCGCCATCGCCTGGTTTCCCGGACCGCGTGATTCATGCCATCTCTCGAGCAGGGATCCCATCGCATCGTCATCGCGGGTGCTACATCACTCCTGGCAACGGAGTTGCGTTCGTTGCTCGACGAAAGCCGCTTCGCCGGCGCCGATTTCCGTCTCCTCGACGAAGAAATCGCCGCGGGCACGTTGACCGAAGCAGGCGGTGAAGCTGCGGTCGTTCAAACCGTTGAAGAGGGTAGCTTCAACCGCGCAAGCAAAGTCTTTTTCTGCGGTACAGAGGATTTTACACGCGCAAACCTCGCAGCCGCGAAAGCCGGCGGCGCGAAAATCATTGATTTGTCGGGAGCCACTGCGGGCGACTCCGGCACCGTCTGCTGGTTTCCAAAGCTGGACGCGCTGCACTCCAGAAACTTTCAGAGGGATGCCCTCGTCTACGCCGTTCCTTCCGCAGCCGCCACGGTTGCGTCTTCGCTGGCGCTCGGCTTGTTCAAAATTGGCGTTTCGCGTCTCGTGGTCATTTGCTATCAGGCCGTCTCCGAAGCAGGCCGCGCCGCTATCGAAGAACTCGAAAGCCAGACAGGCCAATTGTTATCTTTTCAAGGCATGGGCCAGCCCGTCTTCGACACCCAGGTCGCTTTCAATATGCTTGACCGTTTTGGTCCAGGCAGCAAGCACAAGCTCAGCACCGTGCGCGAACGTCTGCGCTGCGAAACAAAAGCCAGCGTAGGCAAGAAACCAGTGATGCCCGCGCTCCAGCTTGTTCACGCGCCGGTATTTTACGGAACAACCTTCGCAGCCTGCGCGGAGCTTCTGCCGGGAACAACGCTGGAGCAAATCGCCAAATCCTGCGAAGACGCAGGTTTCGTGATTTCGGCCGACGGAGAATCCGGTCCCAGCAACGTAAGCGTGGCTGGAGAAAAAGTGGCCCACCTCGCAAAACCCGAAGAGGATCCGGCCCGGTCCGGAGCCTGGTGGTTCTGGGGCGCTGCGGATAATATTCGTCTGCCGGCGGCGAATGCGGTTAAGCTCGCGGAGATGCTGCCCTGATGATGAGCAAGCGATCCTGCAGCGCCGCGCTAGCCCTCGTCGCTATGCTTTCCGGTTGCGGCTATCACGTTGCCGGACACAACTCGACCTTGCCCAAGGCCATTCACGTGGTCGCGATCCCGGCCCTCGAAAACAAAACCACCAGCTACCGCCTCGAACAAAAGCTGACCGCCGCCACAGTCCATGAATTCCTGGCGAAAACAAAATACCGCGTGGTTTCAAACCCCGATGAAGGCGACGCTGTCCTGCGGGGTAAAGTGTTAACCGTCGAGCTGGCACCTCTGCTTTTCGACACCGCAACAGGTCGCGCCACCACAATGCTCGTCACCGTAAAATGCGAAGTCACCTTCACGGAAACGGCGACGCAGAAGGTGCTCTATCACACGGACAATTTTGTATTCCGCAACCAGTACGAAATCGCCGTCAACGCCAGCGATGTAACCGACCCGAATACCTTGCGGAATTTTTTTGAAGAACAAGACCCTGCGCTAGACCGCCTGGCGCAGGATTTTGCAGCGCGCCTGGTGGCAGCGGTGATAGAGAATTATTAGCGCTCGACGATCGGACGGATAACGGCGAATGGCGCAGGTTTCACGGCAAGAGATGCTGGCACGTCTGGAAAAAGGGAAGCCCATTCCAGCGGTGCTTCTGCTTGGCGAAGAGCCCTATCTCCGCGACGCTCTTCGCGCGCAACTGATCGAAAAGTTCGTCCCGGAAGCAGCCCGCACGTGGGCCGTTTCGCGCTACTCCGCCGGTCGCGGCGAAACGCAATCGGCCCTGGAGCAAGCCCAAACGCTTCCGATGCTCGCCCCCAAGCAAGTGGTCTTTCTGGAAGAGGTCGAGGCCATCGAAAAGCTGGGCGAAAAAAATCGCGACGCTGCCGTCGAGCAGATGGAAGCCTACTTCGCGAACCCTGCGCCATTCACCGTTCTCGTGCTCGAAGCAACCAGCCTCGACCAGCGCATGAAGCTCGCCAAACTCCTGGTGGAAAAAACTCTCGTCGTCGAAGTTGGCCTCGGCGATAAACCGGAGGACCGCTTGGCCGCCGCGGTCGATTTGGGGAAATCCATTGCCAAAGAGCAAGGCGTCGAATTGGAAAGGGGCGCCGCAGAAGACCTCGCCGAATTCGTGGCCGCTGATTTGATGCGCCTGAAAACGGAGATCGACAAGCTTTCCACTTTCGTCGGCGAGAAAAAACTCATCAGCCGCGGCGATGTCGCCGCCCTGGTAGTCTCCGAGAAAACAACCACAGTCTGGGCACTTGCTGATCTGCTCGCCGCCCGAAAATCGGCGAAAGCGCTCGAGTTCCTCGAACGCCTCCTGCGCGACGGCGAACAACCGCTCCAACTCCTCGGTGGCATCTCCTGGATGTATCGCAAGCTGATCGAAGCCAGCGAAGTAAAAGGCGTCACCAACGGCTGGCAAGCTGCGCGTGCGCTAGGCATGCGGCCAGAACAAGCTGAACTCGCACTGCAAAACGCGCGAAAAATTTCCAAGCCGCGCCTGCTAGCCGGCTTGGAGGCCCTTCGTCGTGCCGATGACCGTCTGAAAGGCGGCAGCGACGATCCGCGCGCCGTCCTGGAATTTCTTCTCATAGAGCTCACCTCCGGCAATGCTGCCAAGGTCGCAGTTCGTTAGCGGGCAATCGCATAAATCGGCATAGGGGGAGCGGGCAACCGCTCCCCCTATACCGATTTGCGACATCAGCCGCCCGCAGCGTTCAAATTACCAGTGCCCGCCACCGCTGAAGTCAAAGAAGTCAAACAAATCGCTGAGTGCCGGAGCATTCCGCGGAACATACGGATTGTCCGGCGTCGTGAACGGGTTGGGGAAGTTGTCCCGGCTACGATGCGTGACCGGCGGCAAATTCCAGTTGCGTTCGATGAATTTGAGGATCGAAACGTGATCCGCGTAGCTGTGGGAGATGTAGCCCGGTTTGAGGTAAGGCCCCACGGCGAGGAAGATGATACGAGTGCCGTCCCCGAAGAAGTCCAGTGGCTGTACATAACCCGAATCGTAGTAGCCGCCGCCTTCGTCCATGGTAATGAAAATAACCGTGTCCTTGGCGTAGGGGGTTGATTGCACTTCGTCAACGATCTTTTTGCAGAAGCCTTCAAACAGGTCGAGCTTCGAAGACGACGGATGTCCGTCGGTAAGCCCGCTCGGCTTCACGATCGAAACAGAGGGAAGCGTCCCGGTCAAGATGTCGTTGTAAAGATTCGCGGTGTCCTGAATATGGGCGTCGCGAATCGCCGGGTTGGTCATGATCGAGGTGTCGTACTGGAATGGATTGCAAATCGTGCAGTATTCGTCGGAAGCGGCGATGGTAACGCCGAGCGGGTTCTTTGCTCCCACGGGCCCAAAGTTGATCTCGTACGGGTCGCCAGGAAGGCCATTGGGATTGGTGAGCGGGTTCACGGGCTGTGGAGTGTAGCTGGGGGCGCCAGAATAGTTGTTCCAGTCATCCCCGTAATACTTCCACGAAACATTGTGGGCCAGCATGGTGTCGCCGATGCTCGGCACCGCGGAAGGAGGGATGGTGAACACGGTGTTTGCCGGGCCGTTGTCGGTGTAGGCGTTGGTGCCGTTGCCGAAGTAGCCGGGGTTGTAGTTGTTCAGCAGATAGTAGTGGCCCTTTTCGCAGCGCGGCGGGATACCGAGTCCTTTCAAGTAAGCCAGCACCGTTCCGACGCCTGGATTTGCGGGGTCCGTGCATTCGCTGTACGAGCCGCCGCCCGATGATGGTTTGCCTTTGGAACCGGCGCCGTAACCGTCTTCCGCGTACCAGTTATTGGTGCCCGCAGCGGGAGTGGGATCTTCGATTTCACTGACCGTGCCTTGATTCAAGGTACCCGTCGCGACCTCGACACCGTTTGGAGGGGGCAGAGCGTTGCCGTTGCCGTCGGTGAAGTAAATCATGTCGCCATGGCCAAACATGATGTGGTTCGCGCCGGTTCCGCCCTGCACAGACTGGTGGAAGTTGTCGCTAATCGCATAGTTGTCCGCAAGGCTCTTGAAATAGGGCACATCTCCTTGCTGCATGTTATAGAAGCCAAGTGCCGTCGAGCCTTCGCCGGTCAGCGAAGCCCCGGGAGTGCCCGGTAAGTAGTTTGTGGTGAAGCAGGGAAGGGTATCGCCATCGCCGGAGCACAGCGGAGCCTGCGTCGTTCCGTTGGTTCCTGCGCCGACGGTAACTTCCACCCAGGAGAACAGCTTGGAGTTGCATCCGGAGGGATTTTCCCAAGTGGAGCGTTCGAGACTGCAATTCAGCTGTTGCCACATCTGGTAAAAGCGATGCACCGGGCTCGCCGCGTAATCGGTGTAAACGAACGTGGTTCCGTTCGTTAGCTGAAACGGACCCGCGCTGAGGTTATTCACATTCGCAATGCGTGTATCGGGAGTCTTGCCCGGAATGCCGGCGCCTCCGATAAGCAGTGACGGATAGTACTCTGCAGGCAATCCGTTTTCCGACTGAATGGCGAGAGCGAGGCTGGCGGCGCACTGTCCCTCAGGAGTCGTCGTGCCCGCGCATTCATTGGGAATGTAAGACGTCGCTGGGGACGAGGGACCGCCCACGAGCGGAGAGGGGAGAATATTGCCAGGGAACTCGGTTTTCGGCGGGCTCAGTAGAAAAGTATCCGGCGAGCTGTCGGTGGCGGCGAGCTGCTGCGCTTTATGGAAATGTGGGCCAGGGATGGCATTGAGGTTGGCGTCCAACTTGATGATTCCTTTGGAAAGTAGGTTATCTACGTGCTGGCCGTGCTTCGGAGCGTAAGTTGCGAAAACGTGATCAAAGCTGCGGTTTTCTCCAATGATCACGATGACATGCTTGATCGGAGACTGGGTACCACCCGTTGAAGGACCTCCGTGGTTTTGCGCCTCGGCCACTGGCAAGCCGATAGCGAACTGCATCATGGCAAGACACGCGAGCGACGTGCGCAAGCCGTGCATGGTTCCAGACACTATTCGATTCAAGTTCATGCGTTCTCCTCTCCCCGAGATTGCTTTGCGTTGCCCCAGTATGCGGGCCTTGTCACCATGCTCCCGGTAGCATTACACGTTGATTGCTTTGACGTGAAATACAAGTGACGCAACCTTTTAGGGCGTCTTTTCAAAACTGAACACTGGTTTCTGGAGCACTGTCGGACTTCGACGCGCTTGCGGCCAAAAAAAAGGCGGCCCGCAGGCCGCCTTTTTTCCACTTTGTAGTTTGGGTTAGTCCCTCGATTACCAATGACCGCCGGAGTGGCTGAAGTCAAAGAAATCGAACAGGTCTCCAATAGCCGGCGAGTTAACCGGAACGTAGGGGTTATCCCAGCGCGTTATTGGGTTCGGGAAATTATCCCGGCTGCGGCGTGTGACCGGTGGCAGATTCCAGTTCCGCTCGATGAACTTGAGGATCGAGACGTGATCCGCGTACTCGTGGGAAATTTCACCCGGCGACTTCAGGTACGGAGCCACCACTAGGAAGATGATGCGCGTGCCGTCGCCGAAGAAGTCCAGCGGTTGAACGTAGCCGGAGTCGTAGTAACCTCCGCCTTCGTCTTCGGTAATGAAGATGGCGGTGTCGCTCGCGTAAGGCGAGGCCAGCACCTGACTAACGATGTTCTGGGTGAAACCCTCGAACAGGTCCAGTTTGGAAGATGAGGGGTGACCATCCACGTAGCCGCTGGGCTTGACGATGGAAACCGCCGGCAGCGTGCCGTTCTTGATGTCCGAGTACAGGTTCACAGCGTCCTGGATATGTGCCGCAACCTGGGCCGGGTTCGACATGATCGAGGTGTCGTACTGGAACGGGTTGCAGATGTTGCAGTACTCGTCCGCGGTCGCCCCGTTGTAGCCCCAGTTCAGCTGATACTTGTCGGGGAGGTAGGTGTTCCACTGGTCGCCATAGTATTTCCACGAAATGTTATGGGCATTGAGGTCGTCGCCGATGCTGGGCGTGGAAGACGGTGGAATGGTAAACGGTGTGTTGGACGGATTCTGGTCGGTGTACGCATTCGTCCCGTCGCCGAAGTAGCCAGGGTTGTAATTGTTGAGCAAATAGTAGTGGCCGGGCTCGCAACGCGGATCAATTTTGATTGAGTGGAGATACGAGACGATGGGGCCCACGCCAGGCTGCTTCGGATCCGAGCAGTCGCTGTAGGAACCTCCTCCGTAAATGATGGGCAAATTGTTCGACTGGCTTGTGGCCCAATCGCTCATGGAGTATCCGGCATTGTAGTCTGAACCGTAACCGTCCTGCGTGTACCAGTTGTTGGTGCCCTGCAGGGGGTTCGGATTCTCAATCTCACTAATTACTCCCGTGCCGCTGAATTGCGAAGGAGTGACGGGAGCAGACACGCCCTGTGGCGGAATGTATGGAGTCTTGCTGTTGGGATCGTAGAAGTAGATGGCATCCGCGTGTCCAAACATGATGTGGTTCGCGCCGGTTCCGCCGTCCACGGACTGGTGAAAGTTGTCGCTCATGGCGTACGTGTCCGCCAGGCTCTTGAAATAAGGCACGTCGCCCTGCTGGACGTTGTAGAAGCCTAGAGCTGTGGAACCTTCGCCAGTGGTAGTCGGGGCCGCGTCATAGAGGGCATATTCGTCTGCCGTCCACTGCGCTTCCGTCGGCGGGTTCGAGGCGGAATACGGGGACGGGTACTGGAAGAACTCGCTGAAGGTAGTGCCGTAGTAACCTTGGGCGTATTGGGCTTGGGTCAGACCATTGGTGCCGGCGCCGACGGTAGCTTCAACCCAGGCGAATAATTTTGCGTTGCAACCCGACGGGTTGTCCTCGGTGGCGTGCTCGAGGCTGCAATTTTCCTGTTGCCACATCTGGTAAAAGCGGTGGACGGGGCTCGCGCTGTAGTCCGTGTAGGTCAGGCTGTAGCCCGGCGTAGCCGAATTCGTGCCGTTGGTCAGCTGGAACGGGCCGGCTGGCAGGTTGTTGAAATTAACGATGCGCAGGTCTGGCGTGTAGTGGTACTGATTGGTGCCGCCGCTGGCCAGGCTCGCGTAGTAAGGAGAGCCCGGTGCAAAGCCGTTTTCTGTCAATTGAGCGCACTGCAAGGGTGTAAGCGGTGTTTCGCCTTTCGGCGTGTGGCACGGGTTCGAGCCCGTGAAATAGCCATTGACGCCGCTAGGACCGCCAGCCTGCGGCGCAGGCAGCGTGTTCCCGGGAAATTCTTGTTTCGGAGGGCTCAGAAGGAAAGTGTCCTGGCTGCCAAGGTCCTTAGCGGAGAGCTGATGGGCCTTTTCGAAGTTGCGACCGGGGATGGCGTTTTTGTTGGCATCCAGGGTGATGATGTTCTCCGAGAGCAGGTTTTTTACGGTTTGGCCTGGCTTGGGAACGTACGTGGCGAATACGTGGTCGAAGCTGCGGTTCTCGCCGATGATCACGATGACGTGTTTGATGGGAGAAGTGGTGTTGTGGTCTGGATTAGACGGTTTGTTTTGTGGAGCGGCGTCGGCCAGACCTGCGCCAACTGTGAACTGGAACAACGCAACGGCTGCGAGACCAACCCGGGCTGTCTGCAACACGCTGGATGCAACTTGCTTCAAGGACATTCAACCTCCCTTTTTTGTGGCAGAACTTTACAGCGGAGTTGATTAATAAACGTGGCATATTGCAGAAGGATTTTTTCTGGATAAATGCTGTGATAAAGAAGAATTAACAGGGCGTGAACGACAATTGTCGCCTGGTACCCAAAGCAGTTGTCAACTCGATGCTTTACCGTCCGGGATTCCAAGACTTCACAAACGCGCACCGCATGGCTAATTGTTCGAACCGCCGCTCGTGACCGCTTTTTTCGCGGGAAGACCGGTCTCCCTTGTTTTGGGATTTTGTGCCCGGTCCGAAGGTTCGACGCGGATCAGGGCCATCATTCCGCCGTCTTCATGTTCCAGAAGATGGCAATGATAGACATACGTGCCAATGGAATTCGGGTCGCGGAAATCCATCCGGAGTTTCACGCTGGGATATTGCAGATCCTGATTTTTGTGGAACGGGATGTTAATGGTATCGCGGAGGAAGGGTTCATTCACCGGCATACCGTCCCATTCCACCATGAGGAAATGGATCTGGTGTATGTGGAACGCGTGCAGCTCGTTCGAGCGATTTTCGATGATCCAGTCTTCCACGTCGCCTTGCTTGGCCACGATGTCGGGAATGCCGGACGCAGGATCGAACGGCGTCGGTGTTTTGCCGTCGACCGTAATGAAAAAAGTCGTCGCGCTGTTTGGATCGTTGGGATCGGATAGCTGCTCCGAAAAATAAAGTTTGCGCGTGCGGACCGGCGCCACGCTGCCAAGCCATGCCTCGCTCGGCGACGGCAACGGCTCCGGATTTGCGGCCAGGATAGATCGCGGTTCGGGCGCGTCCGTCACTGGTGCGATGATTGCCAGCGCGCGATTGGGATCGTTTTCTCCGCCGACGCCGGTGTCCACTGTGCGCGTTACGAACAATCCCGGCACACCGGAAGGAGGGCCCTTTATGATGAACTCGACGCGGCCTCCGGGTGGAACGCCGATGTGGTCTGCCCATGTTATGCCGTCGCCGGCTGCTCCATTCGTGTTGAGGGGAACACCATCGAGCGCGACGATGCCGAGTTGCTGCGGTGCGCGGCGGAAGAGCACCGCGAGATTGAGATAGGTGATTGCCGAAGCGTTTAGAACGCGCCAGAGCTGGCGTTCTTCAGGCTTCATCTTGATTTCTGCGGGTGGATAGTCGGGGTAGGGAACCGGCACAAAATTGAGGGATAGATCCTTGGCCGGCTTGCCGAAGCCGGTGCCGTTGTTCGCAGCGTCCCCATCGTGGTCAATAAGATTTTTCGGAAGGACCGGTTCCGATTTCGAAGGCGGAGCGTTTGGATTGAGCAAATCCTGATCCCGGATGACCAGCACTCGTTCCGGCAATCCTGCCACCTGCTTGTTGGCGCGCTCAATACCTTCAATGATCATCGCTCCGGAGGCGCCGCCCAGAACCTGCAATTTGCTGAATCCATGGATGTGCGGGTGATACCAGTACAACCCAGGCGGCTGGTTTGCCGGAATGCGAAAGCGGTATTCGAAGGGCGCGTCGCCCGGCTGGATGGACGTTTTCAAGACGTCGTCCTGATGGCACACGGCGGGAACGGTCAGCCCGTGAAAGTGAAGATTGGTGGAGGTGATACTCATCGCGCCGCTGGCGCAGGGATCAGCGGGTCTATCTGCTTTCGTGTGGGCGTGAGCGTGATGTGTAGTTGCCGACGCGTGTTCTGGATCGTTTAAATCGTTCTTCAAATTCAAGATGAGCAGATCGCCCGGATTGAGGCGAAGCGTCGGCGATTGGCTGCCATCGCCATAAACGTAGCAGAAGCGAGTCGAGCCGCTTGGTTCGCGATAGTTGCGAATCGTCAGTTCAACTTTCAGGACGCCGTCCTGGCTTCGCAGGTCTTCCGGTTCGGGTACAGCGCTTCCTTGCGAAGGGCGCGGGCAAGTGTCTGCTGGAGATTCCTGTGCCCGGCATAGCGAGAAGGACGGAATGAAAAACGCCGCGGCGACGATTGCACCGCTTCTCTTGAGCAGGAACGGAAGCCCTGCACGAAGATTAGCTTTTTCGAGAAACGAACGGATGCGATCCATTGGTTACACTTTTATCTGAGGACATCCCTGGAGACTGGGATCAAGGAGCAAGATGAGGAGAATATCGCCGACAAGTTACGGACATGTGACTACGTTGTGAACAATTCCACGACCAACACGACCAAACGCAGTGAGTAGAGCGATTACGCTGAAAACCAAGAGCGGCCTTTCGAATTTACAGTAAGCAACGCTCATGCAAAACGTGAGGGTTCCCGGTTCGGCGTGAGTCAGGTGCAAAAAAACGGGCGGGCTAGAGCCCGCACCTACAAATTTTGTACGAATCTTTTTAATGCAAATTTTGCAAGTTTTCTTACGAAGAAGCTACTTCGCGGCTTTGTCCTTGACGCCGTTATAGGCCAGCGCGAGGCGCGACTTGTAGCGGTTGCCGGTGTTTTCGTGCAGCACGCCTTTGGTGATGGCCTGATCGATCGCGGACATGGTGGGATGCAGCAGATTGCCCGCGGCGGTGGCGTCACCCGCGGTGATGGCCGTGCGCAGGCGCCTCATCATGGTGCGAACGCGGGTGCGGTTAGCGCGATTCACCTCAGCGCGTTGACGAGATTGCGCCGCACGCTTCAAAACGGACTTCTTCTTCTTTTTAACCTTGGTAGCCTGTCCCTGCGCCATCTATTGCTCCTTTAAGGTATCGCTCAAACGTTTAACGTTAAACGAGGGATGCGGCTTTGTCAAACGGGCGGGGAAGCTGGAAGAGCCTACTCACATCGTATCCCCCTGGCGGGTTTGAAATGTGTGAGCGAAAAGCGGCGTTTGGAGTTGGTGGCTTGCTTGGAGCGCAGGAAGTGAGTGGGGCTTGTTGTTGTGGCTGTGGGAAAGTGGGAATCC
>CAJCHZ010000088.1 GCA_903970165.1 Betaproteobacteria bacterium | reverse complement strand
ATTTATGGGGGTGCGGAGAGCAACAAATACATTCTGGAGTCGGATGGGTGCGGGTGCGCGTTTATTGACTACGACAACGATGGGTGGATGGATATATTTCTGCTTTCGGGGACGCGGCTGGATGGGCCTCCGGCGGGCGCTGGCAATCGTCTCTACAAGAACAACCGGGACGGAACGTTTACGGACGTTACGGAAAAGGCCGGGCTGAAGGCTGTGGGCTGGGGCGATGGCGTGTGCATCGGGGATTACAACAACGATGGATTTGACGATATTTTTTGCACTTATTTTGGGCAGAACACTCTTTACCGGAACAATGGAGATGGAACTTTCGCGGATGTGACCAAGGAAGCCGGGCTCGTGAACGATCAGCCGCGATGGGGCGCGGGGTGCGCGTTTCTGGATTACAACCGGGATGGGCTGCTGGATTTGTTTGTTTCCAACTACGTGCGTTTTTCGTTTGAGCATGCGCCCGTTTCGGGAGCCAATTCGAATTGCAATTTCAGGGGAGTGCCGGTGGAGTGCGGGCCACGTGGGCTGCCGACGGGACGCCATTCGCTTTATAAAAATAATGGGGATGGAACGTTCACCGATGTGAGCAAGGAGGCGGGAATAACTCCGTTTACGAAGTGTTATGGGATGACGGTGGTCACGGCGGATTTGGACGAAGACGGCTGGCCGGATATTTACGTGGCTTGCGATTCGACGCCGAGCCTGCTTTTCATGAACAACCACGATGGGACGTTCCGCGAAGAAGGTGTTTTGCGGGGTGTGGCGCTGAGCGACGACGGAGAAGAGCAGGCCGGCATGGGGATTGGAATTGGGGACTACGACCTCGACGGGCACCTCGATCTCTTCAAGACGCACTTCGCGGATGATTCGTGTGTTCTTTACCATAATGATGGAAAAGGGAATTTTGACGATGTAACGCGGCCGTCGCGGGTAGGGGTGGAGACACGATACGTGTGCTGGGGAGCGGGAATGATGGATCTGGATAACGATGGTTATCCGGATTTGTTCATGGTTACAGGTAACGTTTACCCGGAAGTGGAACGAAAGTTGCCGCAATACCCGTACAAGACACCACGGGTGGTTTTCCGGAATCTGGGGAACCAGACGTTTGAAGAACTAATCGATTTAGCGGGGCCGGGGGTGGCGGCGCCGCACAGCGGGCGGGGATGCGCGTTCGGAGATTTCGACAACGATGGGGACGTGGATATTCTGATCATCAACATGAACGAGCCGCCGTCGCTGCTGCGGAATGACGTGCAGGGAAAAGCGAACTGGATCAAGGTGAAACTGGAAGGAACGAAATCCAATCGCAGCGCCATTGGGGCGCGCGTTCTGGCTCATTATGGCGGGAAAACGCAAGCCCAGAGCGTTTTGAGCCAGAGCAGCTATTATTCGTGCAACGATCCGCGGCTGCATTTCGGGCTAGGGAATAACACGGCGGTGGACCTGGAAATACACTGGCCGAGCGGACTTTCCGAGTCATTTAAACATGTCCCCATCAACCAGCTTGTGACGGTGCGCGAGGGAGCGGGAGTGGTGCCGAACCGGGGTTGGTCCCAAACGTGAACGTTACCGGAGTTGGTTCCAAACTGCTTGGGCCGCGGGCAGCGCAGCGCCTAATACAAAAGCACTAGAAAATACTTGACAGCCGAAAATAAGGGGAATATAACCGAAAGCAATCGAGAAAACGTTTACAGTAAAATTGTTCTGTAAATGTTTACGCTCGCAACAGGGGGTGTAGGAGCAATGGAACATAGAACGAGTTCGTTCGCGGGGTGGACCGTGCGGCTGGTCCTAACAGCATTGACAGTGCTTTTGATGGCGGGCGCAAGTTGGGCTCAGTACAACGCCAGCATCCAGGGGACGGTGACGGACCCAAGCGGTGCGGCGGTGGCGGGAGCCAAGGTGTCCTTTGAAAACGTGGATAACCACGTTGCAGGGACGGCCGTTTCCGATGGATCGGGAGTTTATCGCTTTCTGAGTCTGGCGCCGGGAACCTATAAGGTGACGGTGGTAGCGTCGGGCTTTTCGACGGCCACAACGACGGTCACGCTCGAGACCAACCAAAGCCTGGAAGTGCCCATGGGGCTAGCGGTCGGCACGACGAATCAGTCCGTAACGGTCACGGCTGAAAATCCGCTGATCAACACGGCGGAGACGCGCAACCAGCAAACGCTGCAAACGCAAGAGTTGTCCACGTTGCCCCTCGCCGGCCGCAACATGCTGGGCCTGACCACGATTGCCCCTGGCGTTTCGGGGCTGGGACTCGCGGGCGGCCCGGGGGTCTCTTCCGGTACACCGGGATCGAGCGTAAACAATTTCTCGACGGAGACGGCGGTTGACGTCAGCGCGAATGGTCAGGGCACCGTCGCGAATATGTGGATCATTGACGGGCTGGATGTGACGAGCGGCATCCGGCAAGGCGTGCTGAACCTTGTTCCCAACCCGGACTTCATTCAGGAAACAAACATTCAGGTGAACACGTACACCAGCGAATACGGACGCGCCAGCGGCCTGCAGGTGGCGATGACGACAAAGTCCGGCGTGGACCAATTCCACGGATTGGCCAGCGACTATTTCGACTACGAGTCCATGTTTGCAAAGTATTCTCTACCGGGTTCCGATCATTCCTACAGTCCGTTCCACAGCAACAACCTTTCCGGAACGATCGGCGGGCCGATTATTCCGCATCATCAGTTTTTCTTCTACTTTGGTGTGGAAGCGCTGCGATCTTCGGCTTCTACGGGCAACAGCGTAATCACCTTTCCGGATCAGCAATTCGCACAGTGGGCGCAAACGAACTACCCGGGCAATTTTGGAACAAAAATCCTGAACACATACATACCGACGCATGTGGCCGGGGCTACCGTGACGGAAACCGCGAACAATATTTTCCCAGGGACTTGCGGAACCGCTGCCACCAATTTCCTGCCTTGCTCGACGGACATGATTGACAGCGGCACGTTCAACTCCGCCAGCATCATCAACGGCACGCAGTATTTTGTGCGCATAGACAAATACTTCAGCAAGGATCGCGTGTACGGCAGCTTCTTCCGAACGCTGCAGGCTAACCCGGCGGCGAACGTGATACCGCAGTTTTCGACCACGAATAACTATTGGGAGCGGGCGCTAGAAGTAAACTGGACGCACGATTTCAACCCGTCCACGTTGAACGAGGCGATCTTTGCGCAGAACCGCGTCGAGGGCAAGAACGACGAAACCGGGGACTTCACCATTCCTGGAATCAGCGTTACCGGGCAAAGCGTGGGGTACGGCGAGGGTTTCGCACAGGGCGATTTCATCCAGCACAACTATCACTGGCGCGACGTTTTGACGCATGTTCATGGCGCGCACGTGATCAAGGTGGGTTACGAAGGATGGTATGGCGATGACGTCGAGCCTTTCCAGGGTCCGTGGTCGCACCCATCGTTCAGCTTCAACAACCTGCTATCGCTGGCGCAAGACGCGCCACTGACGGAAGGCGGGGTCATGTACAGCCCAATTACCGGACAACAGACACTATGGAGCTGGGACGCGGCTGCGAAGACCTGGGGGCTTTTTGCGGAGGACACGTGGAAAATCCGGCGCAATCTGACACTAACGTTTGGCTTCCGATTTGACGATCAGGGAAACCCGTATTCCAAGACGCCCACAACGGTCTTTGGAAACTTCTACCTGGGAACTGGTTCGGATTTCCAGGACGAGGTAGCCAACGGCGTTGCGAAAGCGACCCACAACGCGCTGCTTAGCACACCCAAGTCGTATACTCCGCGGTTGGCCGCCGCCTGGGATATCACCGGAAGAGGCGACTGGTTGGTACGCGGAGGGTTCGGGATGTTCTCAAACTGGCTGACACCTGCGAACATTCAAGAAGAGTTCCGTGGCAATCCCCCCGGACTGATCAATCCAACCTTTTTCGCCGCCAACGCACCGGGCAACCAGCCGGTATTCGTTCAGGGCACGAGCAGCACACCGCCTTTCGGGTTTGTGTTCCCGCAGTTGGCCGGTACCACGTTGTGCCCGACGGCGCCCTGTCTGGATGCCGCAGGCGGAATCGTTGGAGCAGGCCTGGGTATAGGCGGGATCAACCCGAACATCGTGTCTCCGACATCGTATATATGGTCGGGCACGCTGGAACACAGGATTGGCGGCAGATTTGCGGCGGCAGTACTGTACAGCGGCTCGCATACTTCCAACCTGGTCGGAGCGGGCAACGCCGGAGGTAACGTGTCCTACGGCGTGGACATCAACGAACTTCCGGGAGCTCTAATCGGATTGCCGCTCGGTTCGTCACCGCCGCGGCCCAATGATAGCTTTGGGCAGATCGCCTACACGCAGAACAACCGCTACTCGAATTATGAAGCGGTGACGTTTGACCTGAGAGCGAGAGCGAGCCGCGGTTTCTTTGACGTGTCCTATACGCGGTCTCAGTCGAAAGATGACGCCAGCCACTATCCGACGCCGGAGAATCCGGGAGCATTCTACGGGCCTTCGCCTTGGGATGTTCCGAACCGCTTCTCCGCCAGCTTCAACTACGAGCAGCCCGGCTTGAATGGAGGGCAGGGATTCGTAGGGCACGCGACGAGCGGGTGGGGCATTAGCGGAACGAGCATTTACCAGACTGGATATCCGTTCACGGTATTCACGTCGGCGGCCTATAACGGCGCAAATTACGTCGTAGGCGCTGACGCCCATACTACGCAGACTGGAGACTATCTCGCCAACGGAGATAACTTCAGCTACCCCGACGTGACCAGCTATGCGCAGGGATCGTCGAAGAGTGCCTACACCACCGGAGTCTTCACCGCTGGGCAATTTACCGTGCCCACTGCAGGTACAAACGGGAACGAGAGATATGGCGCGTTCCGCAATCCGGCCTTTGTGCAAACCGATGCCACGCTCTACAAGAACACGCACATCAACGAGCGACTGGTATTCCAGATTCGCTTCGAGTTCTTCAACCTCTTCAACCATGCCAACTTCCAGAACATCCAGGGAGACCTGTCGCAAGGGAACTTTGGACAGGTGACCTCTCAGACGTTGCCGAGATGGTGGCAAATCGGGGGCAAGCTGTACTTCTAGATTTGCCTTAACTTAAGTTTGCATCAACCCAAGAAGTGAGGGACCGCGGCTCAACACCCCGAGCTGCGGTCCTTTTTATTTGGGGGTTATTTTCGGATTATTTGGGGGGAGACGAATTGTGCCGGGCCAGGTCAGCGGCAGAGTTCCCAATGCAACAGGTGCTTTAGGGTTCGCTCGAAAATTGTTCGAAAGAGGGTTAGCGCAGTTCGATCGTCAGGGCCGCCACGGATGCGGGCGGAATCTCAACGACCAAGGTTCCGCCGGTCAGACTCAGGGATTTCGTTTGCGGGACGATGACGTTTGGCTCGTCGAACGTATTGTGAGCGTGGATGTCGCTGTTGGTCAGCAGGTTGATGCTCGCGGACCTGGTTGTGGCACCGCGTAGAGATATTTCGGTCAAGCGCGGCTCGGAGGTGCTGGGATTGACGGCGGTGATGGTCAATTGTTTGTCGAGTAGGGATGCCGAGCCGCGCAATCCCCAGAACGAGGCAGGTTGCGAGTCTCGGTCATAGTGAACGTTCGGCGCTGAGAAAACGGTACGCAACGACTGCCCTCCCTGATGAGCAGCGTAGAGCTCGAAGACGCGACCGACGGGGGTGACGACAAACTTGTCTTCGTGGGCGAGATAGAGGCTGTTCAGGCAGTTAATGAGCTGCGCGCAGTTGGCCATGGCAATTTTTTCTGGGTGACGGTTGAAGATGTCGAGGGTCATGCCGCTGAAGACGGCGTCGCGGAGCGTGGGAGTCTGTTCGATCTGATCGCCAGGAGTGGCTTCACTGCCGGGGCGATACCACGGGCCCCATTCATCCACGACGAGCTTTATGTGATGTTGGTGGTCCAGTTCGCCCATGACTTGCCAGTGGCCGGTCACCAGGCCTTCCATGCGGTCGCCCTCGCGGAGGAGTTCATACCAGTCCACGGGGTCGAATTTGAGGGCGTCCCCTTTGCCAGCGTCCCAATCCTGCGTTTTGCCGCGGCTTAGATTCCAGGCGTAATGATGTAGCGCCATGCCATAGACGCGGCGTAATTCGCCGGGGCCTTTGCGCAGGAGTTCAGCGAGAAACTCGCGGGTCCAGGTCCAGTCGTCGACATTTGGGCCCGAGGCGATGAGGTTTAACTTGTCGCCATAGGTCGGTAACCAGGTGGAATACCGGCGGAACTCAACACCATATTCCTGTGGAGTGAATTCGCCGCCGCAGCCCCAGGATTCGTTGCCTACGCCCCAAAATTTGACGCGAAAAGGATCGAGATATCCGGCGGCGGCGCGGGTATCAGCGAGGGTGGTGCTGCCTGCTGGAGAGTTGCAGTATTCGACCCACTGCTGGAATGCAGAGGCGGGAAGGCTGCGGACGTTGGCAGCCAAGTAGGGCTCGGCGCCGATGAGCTTGCAGAAGTGGGCGAATTCGTTGGTGCCGACGGAATTGGGATCGTAGCGATGGTTGGCGGGAGCCTTATCAGATTCGCCGGGACCCCAGAAATTGGTGCGGCGAGGGCGTTTTTCGACGGGGCCGATGCCGTCACGCCAATCGTAGCTGTCGGCAAAACATCCGCCTGGGAAGCGAACGACCGGGGCCTTTATTTTGCGCATGTGTTCGATGACGCTTTTACGAAGGCCGCCGACATTTGGAACGGGAGACTTTTCGCCTACCCAGATGCCGTCGTAGACGACGCCACTGAGATTTTCGACGAAGTGGCCGTAGATGTCGGGGGAGATAGGGCCGAGAGGCTCGTCGAAGAGGACTTCGATGCGGGAGTCGGCTGTGGCGGCAGTTGGAAAAGCGGACCAGGCTGTTCTAGGTGAAAGAATCAGCGCGGCTGCGCCGAGGACGCCCTGGTGCAGGAAATCACGGCGATTGGTCATTGCGGGTCTCCTCTGCTGCCTGTTGCGCTCCAGCGGCCTTTGAGAACGCAGCAGTGGGCGGCTGGGGCTAGCTGGACGCCTTACGTATATACCGAGGAAACGTTTTCTACAAGATGCCGCGCGCTACCTATGCTGCAGGAGTTTACAGTATGCTTCGGGATGTGAACTGCGTTTGGGGACTGTCTCTCAGGAGGGGCGGGCGAGTTTGCTTGGCCACCACGCGGTGGGTACTGCACGCATCGCTGGTTGGGCTTTTCATCGTTCTTGCTGGTTTTTCGGCGGGACATGGGCAATCGGTTGACAAGGTCAGCGGGGCCAACAGCAGCGGCCCGCACTCGCAGGCTTCGGCAGAAAAGTTTTCGCATGAGCCCACCGGAGCGAGCCGATGCATGTTTTGCCATCCCGCCGAGGTGGAGGGTTATGCGCGGTCGGCGATGGCGCATTCTTTGCGTCGTGCCGCGCAGGAACCCGATGGGGCGGTGGAAGCGCATGGCTCCAGAATCACCATGCATTCGTCGCCGGCGGGCTATTGGCAACGCTGGGAAAATTCCGGGGATTTGCGCGAGTATCGCGTGGACTTTGTAGTTGGTTCGGGGAATCACGCAAGCGGGTATTTCGTGGATATTGGCGGGCATTTGTTTCAGTCACCCGTTGCGTACTACAAAAGCAGGCAGGCTTACGATTTGGCGCCGGGTTACGAAAATCAGTCCGACCCTGATTTCACGCGGCCGGTCGGCGAAGAGTGCGTGCTCTGCCATTCGGGGAGCGCGCTGCATGTTTCCGGGACACTGAATCAATACCGGCCACCGATTTTTGCGGCGGAGGCGATTACGTGTGAGCGGTGCCACGGGCCTGTGGAGAGGCATCTGGCGAATCCGCGGGCAGGAACGATTGTAAATCCCGCGAAGCTCGAGCCCGCGGCTCGCGACAGCGTTTGCGAGCAGTGTCATTTGTTTGGAGTTTCTCGCGTTGCAAACCCGGGGAAGAGGCTGAGCGATTTTGTGCCGGGGCAACGGCTGGAAGATACGTTCACCATTTACCGGAATGCCTTGCCGGCGGGCTCCTCTGCTGGTTCTTTCAAAGTGATCAGCCATGTGGAGCAGCTCGCTCTGAGCGCTTGCGCGCGGAATAGCGGGGGGAAGCTCTGGTGTGGCACCTGCCACGACCCGCATGACAAGCCGGTCGAGGCTCAGAGCACCGCTTATTACCGGGCGCGATGTCGTACCTGCCATTCGAGTGACTTTGCGGCTCCTCATCCTGCTAAGGACAGCGACTGCCTTGCGTGCCACATGCCCCGGCGCAACGCGCAGGACGGCGGGCATACGGTTTTTACCGACCATCGGATTCAGCGGCGTCCGGAAGCGCAGCCGGATTTGCCGACCGACGCGGACATAGCGGCGTGGCGCGAGCCTTCCGTTGAACTGCAGCGACGAAACCTGGGAATTGCCTCTATCGATGTGGGGATGCAGCGGCACTCGTCCGCGTTCATCATTCAGGGCTACCGTGACCTTACGCAAGTGCAGAAGCAAT
The DNA here is from genome assembly GCA_903970165.1 of Betaproteobacteria bacterium. Taxonomy (GTDB): domain Bacteria; phylum Acidobacteriota; class Terriglobia; order Acidiferrales; family UBA7541; genus Acidiferrum. The sequence continues at coordinate 102,464 of CAJCHZ010000088.1, read as the reverse complement.
TCACGAATGACAGCGACTTTTTCAAATGGATCGGCGACGCGCTTCTTGTTGGAAAACAAACATCGGACGCGAAAATCGCGTTCGAGAGGGCGTTGCAGCTTGATCCCGATTCACCGCTAACGGAAGCCAGCGCCGCTTCGCCTTATATAAAGGAAGGGGACATGGACCGCGCGATTGCGCACCTTGAGCGCGCCGTGGCGCTTGATCCTTTATATCTTCCAGCCGCCAGCACATTGATTGATTTGTATCAGAAGCAAGGAAAGACCGCGGAGGCGGATGCGCTGACGGCGAGGATTAGAGCGGCTATGAACGAGGGATCCGGCGCGACCGCGGAGCCAACTGCACGAGATGCTTCTGCCGGGGATTCGCAAAAAGAGGCGGAGGAGGTATTCAGGAATATCAAGGTGCTGAAGGGGGTTTCTGCGGGGCAATTGATTCCTGCGATGGAGTTCATTTCTTCATCGCTGGGAGTGGAGTGCACTTACTGTCACGTCGAGGGACATTTCGAAAAGGATGACAAGAAACCCAAGGAGACCGCGCGGAACATGATGCGGATGGTCATTGGGCTTAACAGGAAGAGTTTTGAAGGGCAACGCGAGGTGACTTGCTATTCCTGCCATCGCGGGGCGCGAGAACCGGTCGGCGCGCCCATCGTGGAAAGCACGGCGAAGGTAGACGCGGGCACCGGCAATTCGGAAGCACAGAAACTTCCGGCGAGCTTGCCTTCCGCTTTGGGACTAATCAAGGACTACATCCTGGCGTTGGGAGGCGCCGGGACACTCGAGCGAATTACCAGCCGCGTCGAGCGGGGAACGGAAAATTACGGCGGGCGGTCCGTAAAAATCGAAATTTATGCAGAAAGTGCGGAAAAAGAGGCCATTTTGCGCCATTTGGGGCACGGAGAGAGCCGAACTGTTATTGATGGACACAGGGGTTGGTTCCTGATGCCGAGCAGTCCTGCGAAGGCGCTGGACGAGGGGGATTTGGAAGCCGCCCGGGAAGATGCCGATTTGCAATTTCCCCTGCACATTCAACAGAACTACCCTGAATTGCGCGTCGAATATCCGGAGACGGTGGCGGGGCGCGAAGCGAACGTGCTTGTCGGGGTGCGGCAAGGGCAGCCGCCGACGAAATTTTATTTTGACGCGCAATCCGGTTTGCTTGTGCGCAGACTAAGCTACACCGAATCGCCGCTGGGCCTGAATCCAAAGCAAGTGGATTACGCGGACTACCGGGATGTTGACGGCTTGCAGATTCCTTTCCGCGTGGTTTCTTTCAAGAGCGGCGGCGCAACGATTTTGCAGATCGAAACGGTCCAGCAGAATGTTCCGATCGACGATGCTATTTTTTCCAAGCCATCGAGCGATCATTCTCCGTCAACTTCCACTCCTGCCAAATCATCCAAGAGGACGGGCGACGGAATTCAGTGAGTGCGCGCGGCGCAGTCCGTGTTTGGGCGCGAATGAGGCTGCGATGATTGTGATTGTTATGGGGACTACGGGGTCCGGGAAGACCACCATTGGGAGTCTGCTAGCGAAGCGTATGGGATGGGAGTTTGTGGACGCGGACGATTATCATCCGGCGGCGAATGTCGAAAAAATGAGCCATGGCATTCCGCTGACGGATGCGGACCGCGCACCATGGCTGAAAACGCTGCAAGATAAAATCGTGGAATGGATGGGCGCGGGGCGGAACGTGGTACTGGCTTGTTCGGCTCTCAAGCAGAGCTACCGGGATGAGCTGCAAGTTGGACCTGAGGTGAAAGTGGTTTACCTGAAGGGAAGCATCGAGTTGTTTTCGGAGCGAGCGCTTGCGCGGAAAGGGCATTTTGCGAAGCAGGATCTGTTAGCGAGCCAGTTTGCGACACTGGAAGAACCGAAGGACGCATTAACGGTGGACGCGGCGCCCCCGCCAGAAGAAATTGTAGCCAAGGTGAGGAGGGGACTTGGTTTGGTGTAGGCGCGGAGGGCGCGCATGGCGTTTCAACGAGCGCTGACGTTGGCTTGCGCCGTACTAATCGAACGTAAAGGCAACGAACATCAGCTTCTGATCCCGCTGAATTTGGAGCACCACCGCCGATCCTGGTGGCAATGCCTTCAATGCTTTTCGCAGGCGATCCAGCGTGGTCATCGGTTCGCCGTTCAGCGTGCGGATGACGTCGCCGGTGGTCAATGGGACTTCGGCAGCGGCTCCGGCGGCTCGGGCAGCGACGATGATGCCGAAGGGGTCGCGCAAATCGTCCGTCATGGAGGCAATTTTCTTGTCGATTTCCACGCCCAGAATTCCGAGCGGCTGGACCAAACTTTTCTCGGGATCGGCCAGAGCGGTGATTTGATCCATGTCGTGGGGCGGCTCCATCAGGGCGACGTCAAAACTCAATTTGAGGTCGCCGCGCAGAACGTCCAGGTGCACTTTGTCTCCGCTCTCGCGCGACATCAAATGAAACGCCACGTAGGGCACACTGCTTGCCACCTTGCCGTCAATCGCAAGCAGGACGTCACCGATGCGCAATCCCGCAGCAACAGCCGGGCCGCCGGGGATAACGTCCGAAATCACCACACCGAACTTTCGAGGGAGCTTCAAGCCTTCGGCGAGAGTCGGCGTAATGGTTTGCACGCTGATGCCGATTTCGGGTCGGTGCAGATGGCCGAATTTGTGCAACTGCTGGTAAGCAATGTTTACGACGCCGCAGGGAATGGCAAAGCCGAGGCCCTCGTTTCCGCCGGATTGCGTCAGGATAAAGGTATTCACGCCAACGACATCACCGTTAAAGTCCACCAGCGGACCACCCGAGTTGCCTGGATTGATGGGTGCATCCGTTTGGATGTAGACCATGGTGGAATCCGGATCCGTCTGGCGCGCGACGGAGGAAACGATTCCGTGCGTCACGGTGTTGCGGAGTCCCTCGGGGCTCCCAAACGCGAAGACTGATTCACCCTGCCGGATGTCGCGGTAATTTGCGAGTTTGAGCGCGGGAAGATTGGGCACATCCACCTTGAGGAGTGCGAGATCAATTTCCTTGGTGACGCCGATGATGCGCGCGGGAACGAGATTGGTGTGCATAGCGAGGGTGCCTTCAATGGAGCCGTCGGTGTTGGGGTCCGAAAGCAAAACCTGGACGCGCTCTGCGCCGTTGACGACGTGGGCGTTGGTGATGATGTAGCCGCTCGGATCGATCACAAAGCCGGAGCCGATGGCTCGCTGCCTGCCGATGACTACGCCGGTGTTCCCTTTCTCGCTTTCTTCGAGCGGACCGTAGCCGGTGACGAGAATTTGCACCACGCTCGGCGAAACCTTGCGGATCAGAGCATCAACGGAGGAGTTCAGTTTGCGCAACTCCTCCATTTGGCCACTCTGCGCCTGCGCGCGCGGAGCTGGGAACAGAAGCAAGGCCAGCCCGGCTATAGCGATGACGGGGCGTGGAGCGCACAAATGGATCGCCTTCGAAACCTTGGTAGAAAACTCAAACATGGAAATTCATCTCCTCGAAAGCGCGTTCCGTCGAAGGACGCTCCGGCAGACCTATAGAGTACATCCAATTGGCCAATACTGACGTTTGCTTAAGCAGGAAACTCCTCCTCTATATTGGAGTCGTTTTCTTGCCGCGGAGTTTCAATAATAGCCAAAGAATTTGAGACAATACCTGAGCTGGCGCTTCACACGGTCGTAGCAGCGGTTACGCTTGAGCCCGTGCCAGAAGGGGCACCCCCGCCCGGGTCCTTACATGGCGTTCACGAAAAAGATGCGACTATATTTTGAGCTTGCCTTCAGAGGGATTTCAAAACATGCCGAGACTCCAATCTAGGGAAGACCAGCGGCTCGACGAAGCGCGCTCGCGGAAGAAGTATTGGAAGCGCTGGGGGCCCTATCTTTCCGAGCGGCAGTGGGGCACAGTGCGCGAAGACTACAGCGCGAACGGGACGGCGTGGGAATTTTTTCCGCATGATCACGCGCGGTCGCGCGCCTACCGGTGGGGCGAAGACGGCATCGGGGGCATCTCCGACCGGCACCAGTTAATCTGTTTCGGGCTGGCACTTTGGAATGGGCGGGATCCAATATTGAAGGAAAGGCTTTTTGGGCTGACCGGGAACGAGGGGAATCACGGCGAGGACGTTAAGGAGTATTACTTCTACCAGGATTCGACGCCGACCCATAGTTACATGCGGATGCTTTACAAATATCCGCAAGCGGAATTTCCTTACGCCAACCTCGTGGCGGAAAACCGCCGGCGGACGCGAAATGATCCCGAATACGAATTGCTCGATACGGGCGTGTTTGCCGATAGCCGATATTTTGATGTGTTTATTGAATACGCCAAAACGGACGCGGAAGACATTTTGATCAAAATTACCGCGGTGAATCGCGGGCCGGAAACAGCGAAGCTTCATCTGCTGCCTTCCGTGTGGTTTCGCAACACGTGGTCCTGGGGCAGGGATTTGCGGCGGCCAAGCGTGCAAAGAGCGACCAGTCTGGCCACGGTTGCTTCCGCCGAACTAGCGCACTGGCAATACGGGAAGCGCTGGCTGCTGTGTGCCGGAGAGCCGGAGCTGTTGTTCACGGAAAATGAAACCAACTTTGCGAGGCTGTTCAATACAAAGAACCGCTCGCCTTACGTGAAGGACGCTTTTCACGAGTACGTCATTCGGGGAAACAAGGGCGCGGTAAACGCTCAACAGAAGGGCACCAAGATGGCGGCGTATTACCAGGTGCAGTTGGGGCCCGGCCAAAGCGAAACCCTTAAGCTCCGATTGACCGATATGGAACCCCTCGCGTCCATGGAAAGACAGTTCGGAAGTGTGGGGATTATTACTTCCCCGGGGCATGCGGATCGGCCCGATGAAGTTCCAGCGACCAACGATTTTGGGGACGGCTTCGACAGAGTGTTTGCCGCACGGAAGAAAGAATCCGACGAATTTTACGAATCGCGCGTTTCTACGGAATTGTCGGACGATGCGAAGAACGTGATGCGGCAGGCTCTTGGAGGCATGCTGTGGTCCAAGCAGTTTTACCACTACGATGTGCGCAACTGGCTGGACGGCGATCCCGCGGGGCCGCCACCTCCGCCGGAGCGGCTGAAAGGGCGCAACAAGGACTGGACGCACCTCTACAACGACGACGTCATCTCGATGCCGGATAAGTGGGAATATCCGTGGTATGCCGCGTGGGACCTGGCTTTCCACTGCGTTGCGCTTTCGATTGTGGATCCGGATTACGCCAAGGATCAGCTGATCCTGCTTTTGCGCGAGTGGTACATGCATCCCAACGGGCAATTGCCAGCTTATGAGTGGGCCTTCGGCGATGTGAATCCTCCCGTGCATGCGTGGGCAGCGTGGCGCGTTTACAAGATTGAGCGGCGCGTTCGCGGCGTGGCGGACCGCGGTTTTCTGGAGAAAGTGTTTCACAAGCTGCTGCTCAACTTTACGTGGTGGGTGAACCGCAAAGACCCGGACGGCATGAACATCTTCCAAGGGGGATTTCTCGGCTTGGACAACATCGGAGTTTTCGATCGCTCGGCCCCGCTGCCGACCGGCGGGCACCTGGAACAGTCCGACGGCACAAGCTGGATGGGAATGTATTGTCTGAACATGCTGGCCATTGCGCTGGAACTGGCGAAGGAAGATCCGGCATACGAGGACGTGGCCAGCAAATTTTTCGAGCATTTCGTGAACATCGCGCACGCGATGAACGACATGGGCACCGAAGGCATTTCGCTTTGGGACAATGAGGACGGGTTTTACTACGATGTGCTGCATCTGCCGAACGGCGAAGACCATTTTATGAAGATTCGGTCGCTGGTCGGGCTGATTCCTTTGTTCGCGGTGGAAACGCTGGAGCCGGAGATTGTGGACCGCTTGCCTGGGTTCAAGAGGCGCATGCAATGGTTCATTGATAACCATACGGATGTTCCCGAGCACATAGAAATGACGCAACGGTCGGCGCGAGGCGTTCGCAGGTTGCTCTCGCTTGCCAATCGGAAACAGCTAAAGCGCGTGCTGACGCGCATGCTGGACGAAACGGAATTTTTGTCGCCTTACGGAGTGCGGTCTCTATCGCGCTACCATCACGATCATCCCTACGAAGTGCAGGTGAACGACCACGTCAGCCGTGTGGATTACGAGCCGGCGGAATCCAGCAGCGGAATTTTTGGAGGCAATTCGAACTGGCGCGGCCCGGTGTGGTTTCCGATGAACTACCTTCTCGTCGAATCCTTGCAGAAATATCATCATTATTATGGCGAGGACTTCAAGGTGGAATGCCCCACGCACTCCGGCGCCGAGGCCGATTTGTGGGAAGTAGCGGCGGAGATTTCCCGCCGGCTGGTGCATATTTTCGTGCGTGGCAAGGATGGACGCCGGCCTGTGGCTGGTGGCACGGAAGTTTTTCAGAGCGACCCGAACTGGAAGGACTTGATTTTGTTCTTTGAGTATTTCCACGGGGACAACGGGGCGGGCATCGGAGCGAATCATCAGACGGGATGGACCGGGCTGGTCGCCAAGTTGATCGAGCAGAGCGGGGCGTAAAGTGTGAGGAGAGGCATGGCGCCTCAATCAGGCGAATTTCAATCCAAGGGCGCGCACGTGGTGCATTTCGGACGCGAAATATGTGGCAATCTTGCTGACGCGGAAGCGCGCGAATGGCTTGTCACCAACGGTATCGGAGGGTTTGCTTCCGGAACGATTTCTGGCGGGATGACGCGCCGGTATCACGGGCTTCTAATTGCGGCGCTTCAGCCGCCGCTTGGGCGCAATCAACTTGTTGCTGGTATCGACGAAGTGGTTCGCTATGGAGGCGCCACGTATTCGCTGGCGACGCATCGCTGGGCCAGCGGAGCCGTTGATCCGCAGGGATACCTTTTCATCGAAAGTTTTCGGCTTGATGGTAGCGTGCCGGTGTGGACCTATGCGCTTGCCGATGCATTGCTCGAAAAACGCGTGTGGATGGCGCAGGGCGAAAACACCACGTTTGTCCAATACCGTCTCGTGCGGGCAAGCAGCCCGCTCGAGATGGACCTGAAAACCCTGGTCAATTACCGCGATTTTCATGCCACGACTCATGCCGGGGACTGGCACATGAAAATCGTTCCGGTGGAACAAGGAGTGATGGTGTTGCCGTTCGATAACGCCACGCCGTTTTATCTAAAGAGCGCGCAGGCTTCGTGTGAGCCGCGCCATGAGTGGTACCGCGACTGTTTTCTACCGATGGAAAGAGAGCGTGGACTGGACGACCAGGAAGACTGTCTTTTCGCCGCGCTATTTCACGCAAGACTAGACGCCGGGCAAAGTTGCCACGTTGTTGTCAGCACCGAAGCTACCGCTTCGCTGGATGGCCAAGCGTCGCTCGACTGGCGGGCCAGTCAGGAAGAGGCTTTGCTTCATGGCTGGCAATCGCAAAATGCCAAATCAACGGCCACCGATCCCGCATGGTTGAGGCAACTTGTTCTGGCGGCGGATCAATTTATTGTGAAGCGCAGCCTGCCGGAAGAGCCCGAAGGCCGCAGCGTCATCGCCGGGTATCACTGGTTCGGCGACTGGGGCCGGGACACGATGATCGCTTTGCCAGGCTTGACGCTTACCACCGGGCGGCCGGAGTTTGCACGGCAGATCCTGAGCGCGTTCGCGCGGTTCGTGAATATGGGCATGCTGCCGAATAATTTTCCGGATGCGGGGGGCCAGCCGGAATACAACACTGTGGATGCCGCGCTCTGGTATTTCGAAGCAATTCGCCAGTACTTTGCAGCGACGCACGATACCGCAACGCTTAAGAAGTTATTTCCGGTGCTCGCGGGCATGGTGGACGCGCACGTTGCGGGGACGCGGTACAACATTCATGTGGATTCGGCCGACGGGCTTCTCTTCGCTGGTGGCCCCGGCGTTCAGTTGACCTGGATGGACGCGAAGGTTGGCGATTGGGTGGTTACGCCGCGTACGGGGAAACCGGTTGAGATCAATGCGCTGTGGATCAACGCCCTGGAGACCATGGCGCAGTTCGCAAATGAGCTGAATATTCCTGCGGACAATTACGAACGCCGCTCCGTGCAAGCTAAGGGCAGCTTTCAGAAATTCTGGAATGAAGAACGAAATTGTTGCTTCGATGTGATTGATGTTCCTGGCACAGGCGCGGGAGTAGGCTCCGGAAGAAGCGCAGGCAAGGACGCTGCTCTTCGTCCAAATCAGATTTTCGCAGTATCGTTGCCGGTCAGCCCGCTTCGCAAAGAGCAGCAAAAATCCGTAGTTGACATTTGCGCGCAGCAACTGCTGACGTCTTACGGATTGCGAAGCCTCGCCCCCGGGGAGCCAGGCTATCAGGGCCATTACGGCGGCGATCAGCGCGCTCGAGACGGGGCATATCATCAGGGCACGGTCTGGGGTTGGCTGCTGGGGCCCTTTGCGTTAGCGCATTACCGTGCCTACGGCAATGCTGCAGCCGCGCTTCGCCTTCTTGAGCCGATCGGCGCTAACATTTCCGCGTTCGGACTAGGTACGCTGTCGGAAATCTTCGATGGCAATCCACCGCACACTCCACGCGGTTGCATCGCCCAAGCCTGGACCGTGGCGGAAGTCCTTCGCGCCTGGGCCGAACTCGAAAAAGGCTTGTAGGCCGTTTCTATTTTTTATTTGGAGCGGCTTCGTATAGCTCGATCAGCACTTTGCTTTTGTCCGGCAGGCGAACAAGGAAGAAATTCACGCGCGTACTATCGGCGCCGGGGCGCGTCTCGGGATAAATTGCAGCGACTCCGAATTTTTCCTTGAGAATAGCCGTTGCCCGGTCCACATCCGTGCAGCGAAACTCGACTTGTTGCACGCCCTCGCCAAATTTTTCCAGGTATCGCGCGATGGCGCCGTCGCCGCCAGGCGCGCGTGAGGTCAGAATGTCCAAAGAGGCCCCACCCGCAAAATGCAGTTCGAATTCCTCGGCGTCCTGGTCCGAGGGAACCTCGGCAAGGCGAGACACGCCATTTGCCGCGCGGATTTTCGCAAACGTCTCCCGTGGCACGGCCAGGCCAACGGTTATTTCGGGCTTTGACCCCAGCAGCAATGGGCCCAACTCCTCGTCGGCAAGCCAGGCTTTTGCCGCTTCCCTGGCAGGTTTGCGTCCCGCGGCATGAACTTCATTAGCCGCGGCGAGGCGTGCTGCTGCATCTGGCGAGGTGAGCCCAGTGATTGCGTCGGTGAGCGGACTGGACATGGTTGCTCAGGAATTGTAGCTTGAAGACTTGCCGTGGGTAGCCTTTCGCACTCCATCTGACGCGAAAGTTGCAACGAATCCCAGCTACCAATCATCTGAGGACTATGCCGAAGCCAGTTTTATTAACCGTTGATGACGATCCCGAGGTCCTGCGTGCTATCGAACGCGACCTCCGCACCCACTATGCGGACAAATACCGCATTATGCGCGCCAATTCCGGCAGCGCCGCGCTTTCCACCCTTCGCGAACTCAAAGCTCGCAACAATCCCGTCGCCTTGTTGCTGGCCGACCAGCGCATGCCCTCCATGGATGGCGTTGGTTTCCTCGCTGAAGCTACAGAGATCCATCCGAAGGCCAAACGCGCGCTGCTGACCGCTTACGCGGATACGACCGCCGCGATCGAAGCTATCAACCAGGCGCGCATTCACTATTATTTGATGAAGCCTTGGGATCCGCCCGAGGAAAAGCTTTATCCCGCGCTCGATGACCTTCTTTCGGACTGGGTCTCCGCTTATCGCCCGCTCTATGAAGGGATTCGCGTTCTCGGAACGCGCTGGTCGAATCGTTCGTATGAACTCCGCGATTTTCTTGCGCGCAACCAGGTTCCTTATCAATGGATTGACATCGAACTAGCGCAAACCGACCCTGAAGTTCGCAGCCTGATCGATTCGCTCGGACCGGAGGCCGAAACGCTGCCGCTAATGTTGTTCCCAGATGGCACTCGACTGGCCGAACCGGCTCTGCCGGCGGTAGCCGACAAAGTCGGTCTACGTACGCACGCGCTGACCAATTTCTACGACCTGGCAATCGTCGGCGGTGGGCCTGCCGGTTTGGCTGCGGCTGTTTATGGGGCATCCGAAGGATTGCGAACGGTGATGATCGAGCGCGAAGCCCCTGGCGGGCAAGCCGGGTTGAGTTCGCGGATTGAAAATTATCTCGGCTTTCCCTCCGGATTGAGCGGAAGTGACCTTGCGAGGCGCGCCGTTACGCAAGCGCGCCGGTTCGGCGTCGAAATTCTTTCGCCGCAGGATGTGGTGGGCGTTCGCGTCGAGGGACCGTATCGCTTTGTGAAGATGGCAGATGGCGCGGAAATTTCCTGCAACGCGCTGCTGCTCGCTATGGGCGTGCAGTGGCGCACGCTGGATGTGCCGGGCATTGAGCGGCTTCAGGGTGCAGGCGTCTATTATGGCGGCGGAACGTCGGAAGCGATCGCGTGCCGCGGCGAAACCGTTTACATCGTGGGAGGAGCAAACTCCGCGGGCCAGGCAGCCATGTACTTTTCGAAGTACGCCGATAAAGTGGTGATGCTGGTTCGTGGAAAATCGCTGGCCAGCACGATGTCGCACTACCTTATCGAGCAAATCGAAAAAACGCCGAATATTCAGGTGTGGGGACAATCGAGCGTCGTCGAGGTCCACGGCGATACGCGCCTCAACAGCATCACGGTGTTGTGCGAAAACACCGGGGCACGCGAGGAAGTTCCAGCCACCAGCCTTTTTATTTTCATCGGGGCACAGCCTCGCACCGACTGGCTCGGCACTCTGATTGAGCGAGACGAGCGCGGCTTCATCCTTTCCGGACCGGACCTCCTGCGAGACGGCAAGCGTCCCGCTTCGTGGACGCTCGATCGTGATCCCGGCCTGCTCGAAACCAACGTTCCCGGAATCTTCGTGGTGGGCGACGTGCGGCATGGTTCTGTAAAGCGTGTCGCTTCGGGCGTTGGGGAAGGCGCCGTGGTCGTTCAGTTCATGCATCAATATCTGGCCAAGGTACAATGACCTTGCACATCACTCTGCACATCACTCTGCACATCACCCTGCACATCAGGAGAGCAGGACGCGCATGACGGAGACTCCCGTGCAGTCGCACGAAGAAGAGTTGCTCGCAAAACTTCTCACCGTCCCTGTGTTCCAAGGTGAGGAGCGGGAGGGATTGCTCTGGTTTATTTCCCAATGCAAGGAATTGCGGGCCGCGCCCGGCGAAATCATCATGAGCGAGGGCGAAGATCCGGATTACATGGTGGTCATGCTCGATGGACAGATGCGCGCAAGGGCGGAGCATGGCCCCCCGGACGGCCCCGTCTTCGTGATCAGCACCGGCGATGTCACGGGTATGCTGCCGTTTTCGCGGCTGAAAAAAATCTCCGTCACGGGCCGCGCGGTTGTTCCCTCGCATCTGCTGGGTTTCCCCGTCAGCCAGTTTGTCGAGCTTTTCAAGCGCTTGCCGGAGCTGGTGCGCCGCCTCGTTGGATTGCTCACGGATCGGGTTCGCAATGTGACGCGCGCGGAGCAGCAACACGAAAAACTTGCCGCCCTCGGTAAACTTTCCGCGGGCCTTGCGCACGAGCTCAACAATCCTTCGGCGGCGGCTCGGCGTTCCGCCGCGGCGTTACGCGATTGCCTGCTGCGTCTGCGCGAAGCCGCGCGCAATACCGAGATTGGCCCGGATGACTGCGGGCTGCTGGCCGAGCGCGAGGAAGAAATCCGAACCGCGTTGAAGCCCGCGCAATACAAGGATGAGTTTGCCCGGGTCGAGAGGGAAGAGGCCATTCAATCCTGGCTTGAATCAAAGAACGTTCCCGATGCCTGGAAACTTTCGCCATCGCTGGCGGAAGCAAATTTCAGCGATGCGGACCTGGAGAAGTACGCCATGGTTGCCGGGGCCTCGCTCGGCCCGGAGTTGACGCGATTTGCCACGCTTCTGGAAATGGAGCGTATCGCCGACGAGCTGGAGCACAGTTCTGCGCGCATCTCCGATCTGATCAAAGCGATCAAGGAATATTCCTACATGGACCAGGGACCCATGCAGGAGGTGGACATCGAGCGCGGGCTGGAGACGACGCTCACCATCATGAATCACAAGCTGAAGCGCGGAATAACGGTCGTGCGCAATTATGCGTCGAACCTGCCCAAGGTGATGTCGAACGGCAGCGAATTAAACCAGGTTTGGACCAACCTGATTGACAACGCCTGCGACGCCATGAATGGAAACGGCAAGCTCACGATCCGGACGGCCGTCGAAAATGATTTCGTGCTCGTGGAGATTGCCGACAATGGCTCGGGTATTCCTGCGGATGTGGTTTCACGTATATTTGACCCGTTTTTTACGACCAAGGGCGTGGGCGAAGGGACCGGTCTCGGGCTGGACGTTGTCAGCCGCATTATAAAAAATGTTGGAGGGCATATCAGTGTCACGTCCGTTCCGGGTGACACGCGTTTTCAAGTGCGCATCCCGATCCAAGCCGCGGGTCACGCACAGAAGTAACTTTTTGAGGAGAGATCATGGCAGACGTTTGTACCCATCTCGATCAGATTAAAAAAGTAAAACCAAAAACAAAGGGCTGCGAAGAATGCCTCAAGATGGGGGACACGTGGGTGCACCTGCGCCTTTGCCTTAGCTGCGGCCACGTTGGTTGCTGCGATTCATCGAAGAACAAGCATGCCACCAAACATTTTCACGCCACGAAGCATCCTATCGTCCGGTCTATCGAGCCCGGCGAAAGCTGGATGTGGTGTTTTGTTGATGAGGTCATGTTCGACGACGACTAGTTTCAGTTATCTTCCGCGCTGGTCGGCTAAACCGCCGAAGGCTCGGGCGGAGTGAACATATCGTTCGGAAAGACCGGAGCTGCTGGCGGCGCGGGAGTTGGTGGGGCTGGATACATTCGGCTTCGGAGGGGCTCATATCTGGCGCCGAAAAACAGCAGCGCGTAGGCCTGAAAAAATACCAATCCCGGCGAGTAGACAAACCCGATCACGTAGAGTATCCCCGCGAGTATGAGCAAGCCGAACGCGATGAGCAATAACATGGTTGATGGATCGTCCAGAGTCATTCCCGCGCTCTGACCGATAAAAAACGCGGCCACGCCGAGAATCGCCAAGGGAATTAGCAAAACCAAAATGACTAGAAGGTTGACGACTGCGAAAATAAATCCGCTTGCCACGTTCAGAACTATCTTCATCAATACGTAGAGGGCATACGCGCCTTTTTCGGGGCCCATCATACCCATCAGCCGTTCCCAGCCGTCCACTACTCCGACGTCCTCAAACGCCATCACGGGAATGAGAAAATCCCGCGCAAAGAGATCGATGATTGCGAGCGCTGCCACCGTAACAAGCAGTGCCAGAACGAACAGCAGACCGCCGCACACCAGCCCCAGGAGATGCTGGTCCGGTTTTTCAAACCAGCCCGCGCGGAAGGCGAGCAATAGGGGAACTCCCACAATGGCGGCGAAGACGACCAGCGAAGTGAAGCCGAACGCAATGACCCACAGCAGGTAGCGCCGGCCGGCGTGTTTCCAGCGCCGCCAGCCTTCGATCAAGCGACAGTCGCCGGTCAGGACCGAGTCCAGGAGAATGAAGCGGTAAACGCAATCGCTGTAGATCCACAAAAAGAGCACGGCGGCCAGCAACAGGAATCCCAGCACAATCCAAGGCAGATACGGTTGAACTTGGCTCCAATCGGGGTCACTCAGGAAATGAGCAGCGGCGGCAAATCGTTTTTCGCCGCGATTGTTAATGACGCTGCCCAGGTTGGAGAGACCACCGCCACCTCCACTACCGGTCTCTCCGGTAATGATGGCCACGACGGCCAACCGAGCCCACAGGCCAAAGCGGAATGGCTGGAGCAACAATTGTTTCGTCCGGAGCAGCGCCGGGTTGATGGAGTCAACAGCAGACGGTCGGTTAGGCACGGATCACCTGTGAGAAATCGCACCCTATTTCTGTATTCCCCACTCTAACAACAAGTGCGTCCGCGCGGTAAGGTGGATGTTCACAAGCACACAGGTTCGCGTGGGCGCCGTGAGGTACACTCAGGAACAGAAATGAATTTCAGCGGGAGCAAACCATGAGCAAGAAAATGCCGCGTATTGCAAAGAATTTAGCGCTGAGCAGGAGAGAGTTGGGCCCAATCGTTTTGGCCGTGATTGGGCTGGCCTTGATCGCGCCGGTGATGCTCGTATCGCAGGGGCGGCTTGCCTTCCTGACGGTTAATGGTCATTCGGGGAATGTGCCTGTGACGCAGGTCAATGGAAAAAACTACGTTGAGATCGAGGCGCTGGCGAGGGTGGCGAACGGATCGCTCAGCTTCAATGGGGATCAGGTTACGTTGACTCTGCTGGCGGGAGGTGAAAACGCCATGGCGGCGGATGCCAGCGCCCCGAAGACAGGGTTGTCGAGAGAGTTTTCGAGGTCGGCCATCGAGGCGCTGAGCACAATTCGCGAGTGGCACAGCGCCTTAGCGAGCGCGATTGAGAATCAGTTTCCGGTGGGGCAGGCGTGGCTCGGGACGTATCAGGCGCAGGCTACGACCAATTTGCGGCTAGCGCAGGTGGCGGCCAGGACGGATTCCGACCGGAACGCGGCTCAGGCCATTGCCAGTATCTTCGACAGAATGAAACAGCTGAACGACAAGTACGTGGCTGAGCGTGCCAACCTGGACTATATCGCGCCCGATGCGTTGAAGAGCGATCCGATGGATCAGAACGCGGTTGCTTGCGGCAGATCGCTGGGAGCGATGATAGCGACGGGGCAGTTTGTGGACGACGGAACCTGCCACTAGGCTGCGCGAATACTTGAAGCGGTTCTTCGCTGGTCGGCCCACCGCGATGGAGTTATTTGCTCTCTTTTGGGCTGAACAGGAGGGAAGCGGCCAAAGCGGCCAGGAGTATTCCGGCGACGACTGCCAGCGAAGTTTCGACGGAGATGTGGACCCATGGCTCGAGAATCATTTTTGCGCCGATGAAGGCGAGGACAACGGACAGGCCGGTCGTGAGGAACCGCAGGCGGCCGAGGACTCCCGCGAGGAGGAAGTACATGGAGCGCAGACCGAGAATGGCGAACACATTGGATGTGTAGACGATAAAAGGATCGCGTGTGATACCGAAGATGGCGGGGATGGAATCAACGGCCATGGTGATGTCTGTAATCTCCACAATGAGGAGCACCACGAAGAGCGGCGTGGCAAACAGTTTTCCGCTTTGGCGCACAAAGAAGCGGCTGCCTTGATATTGCTTTGTGACGCGCAAATGGCGGCTGGCGAGCCGGGAGATGGCGTTTTGTTCGGGGTGCATCTCTTTTTTCTTGGCGAAGAGCATGTGTAATCCCGCGTAAACGAGAAACGCGCCGAAGACATAGAGGATCCAGCTGAACTCGCCGATGAGGCCCGCTCCGGCGGCAATCATCAGTCCACGCATCACGAGCGCGCCTAAGATGCCCCACTCCAGGACGCGGTGCTGAATTTTTTCGTCCACAACGAAGGCGCGGAAAATTACCAGGAACAAAAAGAGATTGTCCACACTTAGGGCTTTTTCAATGACATATCCGGTGAAGAACTCCAGTCCGCGCTGCCGGCCGGAGAATTGCATCATGGCGAATCCGAAAGCCAAGCTCAGCCCAACCCAGATGAGTGTCCAGGTAACGGCTTCCCCGATTTTCATTTTGTGAGGGCGGCGGTGAAAGACGCCAAGATCCAATGCAATCGCTGCGAGTACAAAAAGGTTGAAGACGAGCCAGAGGAGAGGGGTGCCCATGGCCGCTGGGGGTTCGCGCCTTACGGTGCCGAAGCCGCCAGGGTGTCCGTGGCGTTCAGGTTGGTGAGTTCGATGTGGATATTCTGGCCGGGCTGGATGGTGACGGGCACATCCCACCGCGCGCGGGCATCGCCGGCATTGGCGTCTAGGTTCAGGGAGCTAATCCAGTAGTTGCCCGGAGCAAGCCCGCGGATCACCGCGTGGCCTTCGAGGTCCGTGTCCACCTTGGTGACCAGGTATTTTACTTGGGCGGCTTCAGGAGCCATGCGCTGCACGCGGTTTTTACGGTTGCTTTCCAACAGAGCCCACTTGCGCTGCGGATTGATGGCTTCCATCTCCAGTTCCACACCGGAAATGGTCATGCGATTGGCAATGATGAATTTTTTTAACGCGTCGAGGTAGGCCTGCTTCTCTTTTTCGTACTTCTCGGGATGCAGGGTTTTGTCCGACTCTTTGTATTTTGGCTCAGGGATACCGTGAGTTACGCCGCCACTGTTGGTGTGCTGATAGGCGAGCAGAAATTCCGGCACATCCATGATGTCGTCTGGAGTGAGGAGGGTGTCCAGGTCAGGCTTTGTAAGGTCGAGAATTTCGTGCGCTTTGAGCCAAACCTTCAGTTGCTTCGAGACGGTCAATCCATCAATGAACTGATCTCGCGGCGGAAGTGCGTCTCCGGCTTCCACGTCCTTGGTGATTTCCACGTAGCTTTTCGTAAGAATGTAGAAAGTGAATTGCCGCACCGGCTCCGGCCGCGCAGCCGTCGGTGTGAGGCGAGCTGTTAGCTCGAGAGTGCTCGGGGAATCTTGAGCCGCCGCGGCGAGCGCAAAGCAACCCAAGCCGGCAAGGATGGCCAACGAAAAACCAGTTGCTCTTCTCATGCGGAAAATCCTAACAGATTGTCTGGTGAGCAGACAGCGGAACGATGGCGTGTGTTGCTTGAATCAATCATCAGAGGGCAATGCCGGGCGCTAACGGACGATCTGGCTCAGTACAAGCGAAAGACGGCTTCCACCGTGACCCATGTGGTTACAGGGTGTTTAGCGGCGTCGCGCCCGGGAACGAACTTCCAGCCCCGCACGGTTTCCATGGCGCGCTCATCCAGACCGAAGCCGACACCTTTCACGATGCGAATGTCCTGCGCGCGTCCGTCCGCGCCTACGAGGACTTGCAGCGTTACCGAGCCCTGTATTTTGCCGTGGCGGGCTTCGTCGGTGTAGGTGGGATAGGGGCAATAGGCGCAGGCTGGCTGCGTGGCGGCTACACCGTAAGGGCCACGGGACCCGCCAGGGCCGTATTCTTCTGGTCCGCCGGAGCCGGCTTTATCGCCGTCCCCGACGCCAATACCGTTTCCGTCGCCAGGGCCAGGGGAGTGCGTATCGCTTGGCATCCAAGGCAGGCCTATTCTGTCGGTCGGGGTGAGTACAGGGGCAGTGGAGATCGTCGGAGGTACGGGAAGCGCAGAATTTTGGTTCTGCGGAATAGTTGGCCGAACGAGGAGGATTGGGAAACGAGGTGGCGGAGTACCGTTGGTGGGAGGAAGCCAGTTGTGGTTGCCGCCTTTACCACCGCCGTCGTCAGCGCTGGTAAGGGTTCGAATGATGGCTGACGAGATGTTTACTGGGGGAGGGGTGCGTCCATTCGGCGTGCCCGGCCTCAAGCTATCGTTTGCCTTGGCCATGAGGAGCATGATCCCGGCGAAGACAGCGATGTGCGTGATAAACGACGCGCCTTGTGCTCGGGCAGGACGCAACGATTTGTCGAACTTCAAGAGATGAATCGGGGTGCCGTTTGCGGAGGAAGGTTTGAAATGCGTTGGGATAAGAAGTTGTGCCAGGTTTTCCCGAACGCGGTTCAGCCAGGAATCGGCCGCGGCGTCGTGGGTGGAATCATTGCCGGAATCTTTGCCGGAAAGAGAACGCAGGAATGGCTCACGCATCGGCAGGCCTCCGTCTCCGCCTCGCGATTCGGCCCTACAGCATTCGGAGGCGGGCACCAGTCGTGCTAGTCAGAAGTATCGAAACGAAGTTTGGTTGCCCGCACTGAGACAAATTCGCAAGGAGCAGAAAAATAAGCGCGCGGGCAAACGGAAATAGGTTGAGCAGCAGAATGCAGAACGGAATGGAGAAGCGGGCTCAGTACAAATGGAACGTTACTTCAATGGGTACAATCACAGGGACAATTTTGCCACTGGGTCCGGCGGCGGGCTTGAAACGCCAGGTACGCACGGCCTCGACCGCTTTCTCGCCGAGCCCCATGCCTGGATCCTTCACGATGGAAATGTTGACCGCGCGACCATCGGGGGTAACGGTCACCTGCAAAACGACAGAGCCCATGTATTTCGCTTTGCGCGCGTCATCCGAATAGAGAGGCGCAGGGCAATAGATGCACTCGGGAATCCCGACGCCATTAACGCCTGCGTGAAACGCGCCCCCACCGGTGCCGCCGCCTTCGCCAGGACCGAGACCGCCGCCCGTACCACTGCCGATGCCGGTCCCATTACCGTGACCGAGAGAATCGCTTATGCCATTGGCAAGCGGGTCACCGAAAGTGGGAGCATTCACGTTGGGCACTTTGAGATCGGGAGGCCCGAGCAGGGACGGATCCATGGCCAGCTTGGGATCGGGATTCACAGGCTTTACTTGTGGCGGCGTGAACTGTGTGTACTGGAACTTGGGCAGCTTACCTTTGTTTACCGGGGCAAGCGTATGGTCATTGGCGCCGCCACCGCCGCCAGCTTTTTTGGCGCCCGCGGGCAACTTGGCCATATAGGGAGAAAGGTCCAGGGGCGTGACGTCGACGGTAGGTTTGTTTTTGGCTTCGGTCTTTCCGAAGTGCCAAATCAAAGGGATCAAAATGACGAGAGCAAAAAAACTGGCATGGATGCCGATGGAAATGGCTTGCGTCCAGCCGAAGTTCTCGTCCTTAGTCCAGATGTCGCGGACTTTAACGGGCTTGCTGGTGAAGTTAGCCGGGGGAAGCTTTGTGGGAAAGAAGACTTCCTTGATGCGACTTCCAAAACCGCCGAAATTCGTCCCCCAGGAGACGGCCAGCCGGCTGTTGACCGGCCCCTTGGGCACGGGGCGCGAACTGAGGAAATCCTTGAAATTGTCCATTACGCCGGTGCCAAACGATGGCTTGACAAAAGGCGCGCCGGGGCGATTCTGCACTTTGACAGGTCGCTCGGTAAGAAACTGTTTGAGGTTAGACCAGAAATTATCGGGAATCAGAAGGGCCGGTGCGCCAAAATCGGGAACTGCGGCGTCAGGTACTGGAACGGGTTCGGATTTAGCGCCTGACACGCCGGGCTTGGTAATTTCCGGCGGCACGAGATTGACGATTAGATCCGGCACCATCTCCCCCTGCTTAGACGCAGCTTTCCTTCGTTGGGCGTCCCTGAACGCTAAGATTCTGCCAACCTCGGAAAGGTTGCGCGACCCCAGCCGCTGACACCGCCACCCAATCATTGTAACATACGCAATTACACCGCTTTAGGATGTTTCTGGCGAAGTAACTGAAACTGAACGAATAGACGGCAGAGGACCGGACGATAGGGTGTTGTGTCGGTGTGTCATGCATTCACTGAGAACAAACAGGATAAATGGGCGAACCACTTGAACTGAAGGGCACTCTCAACCTGCCAAAAACCGACTTCGCGATGAAGGCGGGATTGCCCGAGCACGAGCCAAAACAGCTTGCGGCTTGGCAGGAGTCGCGCCTGTACGAGCGAATATTGGAGGCTCGCCGGGGGCAGCCACGTTTCATCTTGCATGACGGGCCCCCCTATCCGACGGGAACGATTCATCTGGGGACGGCACTGAATAAGATTTTGAAGGATGTAATTGTTAAGTCGAAAAACATGGCTGGGTTTTGTGCGCCCTATGTGCCTGGTTGGGATTGCCATGGGTTGCCGATCGAGACGCAGGTGGAAAAGGAGCTTGGCGGGAAAGGCGAAGTGCCGCCTGCGGACTTTCGGCGGCTTTGCCGGGAATTTGCGGCGCGTTACGTGGAGCAGCACAAGCGGGACTTTCAGCGGCTCGGCGTGTTTGGCCGGTGGAATGATCCTTATCTGACCATGAGCCACGATTACGAGGCAACGATTGCAGGTGCGCTGCTGGATTTTATGGAGAAGGGATTTGTTTACCGCGGGCGGAAACCGGTCTATTGGTGCATTCACGACGCGACGGCTTTGGCTGAGGCGGAAGTGGAGTATGAGGATTTTACGAGCCCGTCGGTGTGGGTGAAGTTTGCGATTGTGGATGGAGAAAGAAGCAAAGCGCTGAATATTTCCGGGGATGTGAGCGCGGTGATTTGGTCGACGACGCCGTGGACTTTGCCTCACAACCGGGCGCTGGCGTTTCACGGTGACTTCGAATACGTCGTCGCGCAAACTGAAAAAGGCGCGCTATTGCTTGCGGCTGAGCGTTTGCCGGCGCTGCAGGCGGAGTGCGGGATTCGAAATGTGCGGGTGATTGGGAATTACAAGGGGCGGGATTTTGAGGGAGTGAAATTTCAGCACCCGTTTTTGCCGATGCAGGTGCCGGGGATTCTTGCGGATTACGTCACGCTGGATCAAGGGAGTGGAATTGTGCACACCGCGCCGGGACACGGCGCGGATGATTTTGCGGCTGGGCAGAAATATGGCCTGGAGACGTATGCGCCGATTGATGATGAAGGCGTTTACCTGGAAGGGTTGCCGGAATACAAAGGCAAGAACGTATTCGCTGCTAATCCCATTATCGTGAAGATGCTGCAGGAGCGCGGGGCGCTGCTGGGGCTGCGGAGTTATACGCATAGCTATCCTCACTGCTGGCGCTGTCATAACCCGGTGATATTTCGAGCTACGGAGCAGTGGTTTCTGAAGATGGATCACCGTGCGTCCGGGGAAGAGAAGGCTTTGCGGGCGGAAGCGCTTGCTGAGATTAAACATGTGAAATGGATTCCCGCGTGGGGCGAGGAACGCATTCACGAAATGATTGAGAAGAGGCCGGACTGGTGCCTTTCGCGGCAGCGGTTTTGGGGCGTGCCGATTATTGTTTTCTACTGCGATGGTTGCGGGAAACGACTCGAGGATTTTGCGGCGCTGCGGAATGTGCTGCCGTGGTTTGAGCGGGAAGGAGCTGACGCCTGGTACAAGCATAGTTCCGACGAGCTTTTGCCGGCGGGAACGAAATGCGCGTGCGGGGCTGCGGCGTGGCGCAAGGAGAACGACATTCTTGACGTGTGGTTTGACGCAGGGTCTTCTCATCTTGCCGTTTTGAAAGCGGATGAGTGGCCGGCGGATGTTTATCTTGAAGGGCCGGATCAATATCGCGGGTGGTTTCAGAGTTCGTTGCTGATTGCCACGGGTCTGCGGGACCATGCGCCTTATCGCACCGTTGTTACGCACGGATGGACGCTCGATGAACATGGACGCCCGATGTCGAAGTCGCTGGGGAATGCGGTGTTGCCCAGCGAAATTTGCGAGAAGTGGGGCGCGGACCTTTTGCGCTTGTGGGTGGCTTCGCAGGAGTATCAAGCCGACGTGAAAATGAGCGAGCGGGTTATGACCCAGCTCAGCGAGGCGTACCGGAAGACTCGAAACACGTTTCGGTTTGCGCTTGGGAATTTGTTCGATTTCGATGCGGTGCGCGATGCTGTTCCCAACGAGCAGCTTGATGAGATGGACCGATGGATGCTCGAACGCACAAGTGAGCTGGTGAGGAGATGCCGCGAGTGGTATGCGGCCTACGATTTCCACCGGGTGTATCACGCCATTCATGATTACTGCGTCGTGGACCTGAGCGCGTTTTATTTTGACGTGCTCAAGGATCGCTTTTATACGAAGGCGGCGAAGAATCATTCGCGGCGTTCGGCACAGACGGCGGTATGGAAAATCTCCAGCGCGCTGGTACGCCTCCTGGCACCTATTTTGGTATTCACCGGGGAGGAAATCTGGGGTCACTTGCCAAAAATTTCCGGCGATCCGCAAAGCGTACACCTTGCACGATTCCCGGAACCCGAGGATTTTCGAACGGGCCTTGATGCCGTGGCTGCCGCGGATTGGGAAGTGCTCGCAAGAGTTCGGAATGAAGTGCTAAAGGCTTTGGAAGAGGCGCGGAACGCGAAGCGCATTAATTCCAGCCTCGAAGCGAAGATCATTTTTGAACTATTTACGCCGGAGGCCGAGGCGCGTCTCCTGAGACGCCTCCAGAAATATGCGTCCTCGTTACCCGCGTTGTTTATCGTTTCCCAAGTGGAGCTTCCCGCCGAAGCCGGAGGGGCTTCCGGCGCGCGCGTGCCGCACGCGGAGGCCTTCCGCTCGGAAGCTATTTCGGGATTGGCGATCCGCGTCATCGCGGCGTCAGGGAAAAAGTGCGAACGTTGCTGGAACTACTCGACGCATGTAGGAGAGAATGCGCGGTACCCTGGAATTTGCGAGCGGTGCAGCGAAGCGCTCGCGGAAATCGAAGGATTGGTCGCTTCATGAGATTGCCTTCGCGGCTGCGCTGGCTTTGGCTGACGCTGACGATCGTCGTGCTCGACCGCGCCACAAAAGCGTGGTTTGAAACGCAGACTATGGAAGGCTGGCGGCACGAAGTGGTGCGGCACTTTATTTATCTGGTGCGCAGCAGCAATCCCGGAATTGCGTTTAGTCTTTTTGCGGATTCGCACTCTCCCTGGGTGCGGATACTGCTGGTTGGTGGTGCGTTGATCGTGATCTGTGCCCTGGCGTGGCTACTTGTTGCAGGGCAAGGCGGGCCGATGGCGTGCGCAGGGCTCGCTCTTTTGCTTGGCGGCGCCACAGGCAACGTCACCGATAGAATTATGCATGGGGCCGTCACGGATTTTTTTGAAGTATGGATCGGAACTTACCGTTGGCCCGCGTTCAACGTGGCCGATTCCGCGATCACCATCGGGGCCATACTTGTGATTCTGGATGTGCTGTTCGCGCGGGAAAGACCTCCCGGGCGCAAGTAGATTGTTCGATGTCTTGAATGATGAGCATGGTAGGCCGTTAACTCCTTCGTATCCTGCCTTCGCCGTAAGGAAACCAAACGATCGGGAAGGGCGTCGTAACAAATGACAGAGTAACCGGCTAAACGGCTAAAAACCCTTGATTTGCAAGGGTTGACGGGATCCCTTTTGTATTTCAAGTGGAAAGAATCAGGTAGCTACGGGTGTCGCTAATTCGAGGAGGATGTCATGAAGAAACTCTTTTTGCTGACGATGCTTTTCGCATGGCCGGTGTTTGCACAGGAGGCCACAGTGGCGCGGACCGCGGCGGGTTGCGGTCCGACCCAGACGCAGTTTGACGTGAAACTGGATAACACACTGCACGTTTTGGCGCAGCCGGAAGGGGGCAAGGCCATCGTTTATTTATTCGAGGACGCTTTCAATTCGCCCACAATGCGAGTAGGGGCGGATGGGGCATGGGTTGGCGCGACGAACGCCAAGTCGTTTATCTATTTCTCGGTGACGCCGGGAGAGCACAGCATTTGCACCGAATGGCAATCAAATTTTTTCAAGAACGTGGCGGACAGGGTGGGAGCGGCAATGACGCTGAACGTGGAAGCGGGGAAAGTATATTTTATCCGCATGACATTCGAGGAGATTACCAAAGGCTCCGGCAGAGTGAAACTGGAGACTACGGACAACGCGGAGGGACAGTTTTTGCTGTCGTCTTCGGCGCTGAGCAATTCTCACCCGAAGAAGTGACGGCAGTGGAGTGGCAGTTTGGTTTGCAGCGCGGAGTTGCTGCTAGAATCGCTCGGTGAGTTCGCACATCACACACGACTTAATCGTTGGGGAGAACGACGCCGGGCAGCGGCTTGACCGTTATCTTGTGGCGCAGCTGCCTGAGCTCAGCCGGACGCGGATTCAGGAATTAATTGAGGCTGGGTTGGTCCTTATTGGTGGCGTGCCGACCAAAGGAGCACACAAGGTGCGCGCCCGCGAGAAAATCGCCGTCGAGGCGCAAGAGCGGCCGCCGGCGCGAGCCGAGGCCGAATCCATCCCGCTGGAAATTCTTCACGAAGATGATGATGTGTTGGTGGTGAACAAAGCCGCCGGGATGACGGTTCACGCGGGGGCGGGGACCGCACGCGGGACGCTGGTGAATGCGCTGCTTGGACGTGGGCAGGCGCTTTCACAGGGCGGAGATGCTTTGCGGCCGGGAATCGTGCATCGCCTCGACAAAGAAACTTCCGGCGTGATTCTGGTGGCCAAAAATGATTTTGCACACGCAAAGCTGGGCGAAGCTTTTCGGAAGCGCACAGTCAAAAAGACGTACATTGCGCTTGTCGAGGGGCTACTCAAAGAAAGCCAAGGGCGCATCGAGCTGCCGATTGGGCGGGACCTTTATCGCCGGACGAGGATGGCCGTCTACCCGCAGAAGGCGGGCCGTCCGGAACGGAGCGACATTCGCCAGGCGCGCACGGATTGGCGTACGGTCGCTGAGGTTGATGGCACCACGCTTGTGGAAGTGCAGCTGCACACCGGGCGGACACATCAAATTCGTGTCCATTTCTCCGCCCTCAAACATCCGGTTGCCGGCGATACACTTTATGGCGCGGCCGCCCAAATTCATCTAAGCGCTGGAACCGCGCGCGGCGCGTCTAAAAAGCAAGAGGCCATCCTGATGCCGCCGCTGGGGCGGAATTTTCTGCACGCAGCGCGGCTGGGTTTTTCCCAGCCAAGGACCGGCGAATGGATCGAGGTTCGCGCCCCTCTGCCGCAGGAATTGCGGCACTTTATAAGGGAGCTTGCCATGGCTGCGAGGGACAATCTCGATCGAATTGACGCTGCGCTCGCTCCCTACCTATAATCACTGGACATGACCAGGGTCCTGATTTCCACTGTGCTCGTTGCCGCGCTGCTGACGACAGCCGTCAGCGATCGCGCACAACAACCACCGGCTCCGCCGCCCGCAGCACCCGCCCAGGGCCAACCAGGGGCGGCGCCAAAGGCTTCTCAAGGGATTACCACCGTTGTCAACCTCGTGGACGTGCTCTTTACCGTACTAAACCGTCGCAACAAGCTGGTCCCCGATCTGCAAAAAGAAGATTTTCAGATTTTCGACGAAAAGTTTCCCCAGCAGATCCGTTACTTCAGCAAGCAGACGGACCTGCCGCTGCGCATCGGCATGCTGGTGGACACCTCGAACAGCATCCGCGATCGCCTCAAATTCGAACAAGACGCTTCCACCAATTTCCTTTTCAGCGTTCTGCGCCGCGGCAGGGACGAAGCTTTTGTGATGACCTTCGACGATGAGCCGCAAATCATACAGGCATTTACCAGCGACCCGGGTCTGCTTCGCGACCAGATCATGCAGACCCGCGCCGGCGGCGGTACCGCGATTTACGACGCTATCTACGAGGCTTGCCAGAGCCAGCTGAGCCATCCGCCGCGACCACCGGGCGATCAGCCTGACATTGTGCGGCGCGTCATGATTCTTATTAGCGACGGCGACGACAACCTCTCGAATCACACGCGCTCTGAGGCCATCGAGATGGCCCAGCGCACCAGCGTGGTGATCTACACGATCAGCACGAGCACGCAGTGGATTCAGCTTTCGCAAACCGACCCCGACAAACTGGCCAGCCGCAAGACCCACCTGACCGAAGGCGACAAAATTTTGCAGGACCTCGCCGATGAAACCGGGGGCCGCGCGTTTTATCCCTATCATGTGGACGATTTGGACCAGTCGTTCCAGGATATCGGGGACGAACTGCGGAATCAGTATTCGATCGCGTACATCCCGACGAACTACGTGCTGGACGGGCGCTACCACAGGATTCGCATCGAAGTTCCCGACCACAAGGGCTATCAAGTTCAAGCACGGCGTGGCTATTTCGCGCGGGCTAATCGCGAAAATATTACTCAGCCGAGCCCTTCAGGCCCTGCCTCTCCCTGATTTTTTCCGCTTCCGCTGTTTGCCGTTTGGCGTTCTTTTCAGAAAGCAGGGGATTTATTTGGTTGTGTCGCGGAGCAGGACGGCATCCGATTCGTTGTGGCCGCGCTCAAAGGCGATCTTCGAGCCATCCTGGGAGTATTGAAACTTTTCGATTCTTTCAGAAGTGAAGTGCGTGATCTGGCGCGGAGCGGAGCCATCCAAAGGCTGTTCCCAAAGATTGCCGATCCCTTTTTCGCGAACGGCGTAGACCACACACTTGCCGTCGGGGGCGAAAGCCAGGGGCCAGGAAGCACGCGGGTCGATGTCGTGGTATGCCACCTTTTTGTCTTCGAGGGAATAGACATCCAGAACAAGTTTATGGTCCAGCTCGCGGACTTCGAGGGAGACAATCGTCTTACCGTCCGGGGAGATACGCGCGGGGCCCTGGGCAGTCGGCAGAATCGTTTCGGGTGAGCCGCCATCGATGGAAACGCGCTTGAGGGCCTGGTTGTCGCCGTAATCCACGTAGTAGACCCAATTGCCATCGGGCGAACAAAACGGATCGGCTTCGGTGGAACCGAACGTAAGCTGTTTGAAATCTCCGCCCGAAATGGTCATTCGCCATAGGTTGAACGCGACCTTGCCGGAGCGACCAGAGGAACGGAATACGAAGTAGCGCCCCGACCCGCAGGACACGACCTGATCGGAGACGTGGTCGGGATCCGACAAGACAAGCGTCTCGCCACCCTCCGGCTTCACGATGCGGATGTCAGGCATTTGCGCCATAACGATTCGTCCATCGCTCGTCCAATCCCAATTCCAGACAGGAGTCCTGGAGGACAAAGGAACCGCGTGCACATTGTCTGGTTGGGCAGCACTCGCGATCTCAATTTCGTATTTGGATTGCGACTGGCTGGCAGCTATCGTCAGGCCATCGCGGGAAACGCTCGGGTTGTAGTAGGAATTTGTGTCTGTCGTCAAACGGTGATATTCCCCGCGCGGATAGCCGACGATTCCCAATTGGGCATTCAACACCCCCGCGCTGCCGAACTCCGAGACGAGCAGGCTCTGCCCGTCTGGCATCCATGCAGGATCGCGATAAATCCGTGTTGACGAGAGAGACTTGGTTTGCATTTCGCCCGTTGCCGCATCGACCTCCAGGAGTGCTGCAGTTGAGCCCTGAGGGATTTGAGAAACGGAAATCACGATCGTTTTGCCATCCGGCGACCAGACTGGAGAGTAGCTTCCCGGACCCGAAAGGTTGACATCCTTAAAAAGTGTGCGGTCCGGCGAACCATCGCTGTGCGCGACAATCAGTTCGAATGTCGGGGAGTCGTGGTCCTGGCGCAGGAAAGCGAACCGCTGGCCATCTGGAGAGAAAGTGACCGGGCTGTCCACGTCCTTAATCAGGAGGTGGGGAGTTCCACCCAGCATGGGAGCCGAGTAAAGAGAAGCGATGGTGTGCATTTCTTCATCGCGGCGGATGCAATAGATGTAATTCGCATCGGGGGAAAAAGTCAGGCCCGCGTAGCGCGTGGCGGCGGGTGGAACAAGCTGGGTGTTGCTGGCAGTGGGGACGTGGCGAAGCCAGAGCGACTGCAAGCCGTTTTCATCGCGCACGTGGAGAAGATATTTGCCATCGGGGGAGATAGTGGCCAGGGAGACGTGACCGTTGTTGGTCAGGTTTTCGATGCTGAACGTCTCAAATGGCAGATGCTGATTCCGCTGGACGATCGAATAGATCCCGAAAACGGCCGCGGCAATCACGGCTGCCACGCCAAGGATCGTCAGCACGGTGCCGATTTTATGTTTTTTGGCGGCTTCCACGATGACCGACGAGCCGGTGGCCGGCGTAACCGAAGCCGTAGTGGCCGGGGCTTGCGAGGCTCCGGAATAAACACTTTTGTTCAATGTCGCTATAGCGCTGCGCGCGGCGGACCTTTGCGCGCTGGCGAGGCGGCTGCCAGACTCGATTTCGCGCTGCAGGCGCTTGAGGTCGGCGCGCATCTCCGCGGCCACCTGATACCGGACGTCGCGATCTTTTTCGAGGGCTTTGTTAATGATGCGTTCGAGCTCAACCGGCACATCCGGATTGAGCATCACCGGCGACACGGGAACGCTGTTCAAGATGTTGTCGAAAACCACGGCGCTGGTCGAGCCCGGAAAGGCTTGCTTCCCGGTCAGCACCTGATAGAGAACCGCGCCGAGGGAAAAGAGATCGCTGCGCGCATCGATTTCTTCGCCGCGTGCCTGCTCGGGAGACATGTACTGGATGGTGCCTACAGCCATACCAGGGCTCGTGAGGAGCGTGGCCGAGGGCGTGTCCATGGTCTTGCCTGCCATGTCGTATTCGTGGCGGGGGAGCAGCTTGGCCAGGCCAAAATCGAGGACCTTGATCGCGCCGCCTTCGGTTACAAAAATGTTTGCGGGCTTGATGTCGCGATGGACAATTCCTTTCTTGTGAGCGGCATCGAGAGCGTCGGCGAGCTGTATGCCGACTTCCAGCGTGCGGTTGACGGAGAGAGGCCCTGCGGTGAGCAGTTTGTCGAGAGAGTCCCCGACTAGCAACTCCATAGCGATAAAAGTACGTCCCTGGAACTCTTCGATGGCGTGGATGGTGCAAATCGAAGAGTGATTTAGCGCGGAGGCCGCGCGGGCTTCACGCAGGAACCGTTCGAGCGATTGGGTGTCCTGCTGATTCTCTTCCGGAATGAATTTAAGCGCGACGCGGCGACCCAGCTTGGTGTCCTCAGCCTCGTACACCACTCCCATGCCGCCGGAGCCAAGCTTGCGGATAATTTTATAGTGAGCGACCGTCTCGTTAATCATTTTAGGAAACGAAAGTAGATGTTAGACGCGGATGCGGGCGGGGTCAATCGGCGGGATTGGAATTATTTCCGCAAAAGCACGAGTCAGTCTTTAGGAAAGGCGAGCCGGACGGCGTGCTTCACGCAGGCTTCTCCTGATCGTTTAGCCTTTGGGCGCGTAGTAACCCTTGCGGGCCAGGACCTTGAAGTCTTTGTTGGAAACGTCGATTTTGATTTTGCGGAACTTGCCGTCACGCGCGGAGTTTGTCGGATAGTAGCCCAGCGTGTACTGACTGCGCAGCTCTTCGGAAATCTGGTCAAAAGCCTCCTGGAGGTGCTTCTCGTTGTTCACAACGATCATGCGGCCGCCGGTTTCATCCGTGATTTTCTTGGCCACGCTGCTGTTGGCGCCGTAATGCGGATCATAAACCAGCAGAATGTGAACTACGGTATCCGTACGCTGAGCCGCTTCAATGGCTTCTTCCACACGAACTTTGCTGCCGTTGTCTTCGGCGTCCGTCAGCACAACAATCGCTTTGCGGCCGGCTTCGGTGGAGAGTTTCTCATTGCACGCAAGATAGAGCGCGTCGTAAAAATTCGTGCCTTTGGAGCCTGACTGAGGAATCGTACCCGGCGTAACCGGGCCGCCGCCGCCACCGGTGTTGATCTGCGCCCGTCGAATGGCGCGGTCCAGCTCGGTGCGGTTGTCGGTGAAGTCAGCAAGCAGGTCCACGTCCAGGTCAAAGCTCATTACCATGGCTTCGTCGCCCTTGCGCATGACGCGACCCAGAAAACTCTCAGCACCCTGTTGAATCGCGCCGAGCATGTATTGTTCGCTGCCGGAAGTATCCATAAGCAACCCGAGAGTGATAGGCAGCGTCACTTCCTTTGAGAAGAACGCGATCTTCTGGTCCTGACTGTCCTCGGCGACCTTGAAATCGTCTTGCGTGAGGTTCGTTACAATGCGCTTGTTTTTGTCGCGCACGGTTACGAACAGGTTCACCAGGTTGACGCTGGTCTTGATCGCCGGGCCCTGAACGGCGGGCTCCTGCGGCAGGGCCGGCAGGGCGATGGCCGCCGCGAGAGCTGGCGCAACACACAGGGCGGCAAGTTTCTTAAGAGAACGCATGTATACTTTCCTTGACGAGAGATGCCCGGCTGGAAATAGCCCGCTGGGGTTCTTCCGCCGACTATGATGCTGGCAGACGGCGCGATGGATGCGTCACTTTAGAAGCCGGAGACATCCAACTCACAGGCTTCGAGAGGAAGTTTGGCCTTAGGAATATGAAAAGTCCACGAAAAATGTTGGGTATCAATACTCTGCTGCGATTGGCGGCTCCTGCTGTTTGGTTCGCGGGGATGGCTTTGACGCAGTCCACCGCGCTCGCCCAGGATCCGCCTCCGCCCGATGTGCAACGGCTGAGCGAAGCGCGCGCAAAGATCACCGTAAACACGAACCTGGTGGTCCTGCCTGTGACAGTTAAAGATTCTAGTGGGCGGCTTGTGGCCGATCTGGGCAAAGATGAATTTCGAGTTTTTGAAGACGGGGTCGAGCAAAAGATTGATGTGTTTACGCAGGAGGCTTTCCCGCTTTCGATGGTCATTCTGATCGACAACGACCTGAAAAAGAGCGACTCCAAACAGGTCGAAGACAGCCTGGCGGCCATCGTAGGCAGCATGAGCGACCTGGACGAAGCTTTTCTCTGCCGTTTTGATCAGTTTTTTCATCCTGGCAAAGGATTTACGAGCAATCAGGACACGTTGTTGACGGAGCTGAAGCGCACCAAGCTGGACAGCCAGACCAGCATGATGTCCCCCGGCGGCCCTTTCAACGGACCAAGCATCAACGGGCACGCTGTCGATGGTTCACCCTCGGTGCCCGAATCCACACGCACGATCCTTGCGGCGCCGACCAAGGCTCTTGATGATGCTGTCTTTAGCGCCGCGGAACTTCTGAAAACCCGCCCGCGCAACCGCCGGAAGATTATTTTCATCATCAGCGATGGCGTGAATGGCGGGAAAAAGTACAACACCAACACTTTCGACAACACGGTCAAAGAGGTTTTGGCCCATAGCATTTCCGTGTTCGCCGTCGGCGTTGGCAGCGCGGTCGTGGACCGCCGGCTTGAGCGGCTTTCCGAATACGCCCACGCCACCGGTGGCGACGTCTACTATGCCGCCAGCCGCGAATCCCTCGAGGAACTGTACTCCCGCGTGACGGAAGAGGCCCGCAACGAATACACCCTGGCCTACGCTCCTCGCGAAACGAAGGCCAAGGACTACCACGACATCGAAGTCCGCGTAAGACGCGAAGGATTGAATATCCTTACGCGCAACAAGTACTACACCGGCGGCGTCACGCAGTAAATAGAACTCCCGGCACCAAGGAAATTGCACCCGTTTGATTACGCGGACGCCGATGCAGTGCGTTCGAGCTCTCGTTCGCGAAGATACAGGAATAGCGGAAACCCCAGAGAAACTCCCACTAGCAGCACGGACACAATCGGCATCCACAACCCGCGCATTTTGAGGCGGCGGCCTTCGCTGCGCACGAATCCGATCAGCGTCACCGCCGAAACAAGAACGTCCATACCAAAGAACCCGCCAATCCGGTTGGCAAAAAGCTCCCTGGCGAACAGCGGCATGTACAGGCCGTGTTCGATGACCCAGGGAACGAATTGCCAGTAGGGAAGAGCAAGCCAAGCGCGCAGAGAAAGAGATAGAGGATCTTTCGATTCATGTTTGACCTCCCCAGGGGATTAGGGGCCGGCTTAGTCCGGCGATGTTGCCCATCGGGCGCCGGCCGTTAGCTGCTGAGAGCCTCTTCGTGCGCCGGACATATAGGTCTATACGCGCAGCCGCGGCAAACATAACCGGGCCTGGCGGGGAATTGTCCGGCGCGAATGTCGGCTGCCGTTTGGAGGACGATTCTTTGTGCTTCGTCGAGTTGTTTGACGTCACGAGTGGTGACCTGAATCTGATTGTTTGGCAGATAGTGAAAAACGAGCCGCACGGGGTTCCACTCGAAGATTTCCTTTGCGGCCAGGGCGTAGAGGCTTAGCTGCAAATCTTTTTTCGCTTCCGTGTCTTTTTTGGGCTTGCCGGTCTTATAGTCGATAATTTCGACATCTTTTTTGCCCAGCGAATTCACCTGGTCCATCCGTCCCGCGATGATAACGTTGTTTTCGAGGGACAATTCGAATGGCTTTTCCTGCTCTAGAACTGTTGGCGGCTCTGCCAGAGTGGACGCGTGGAACGCGCGCAAGTGTTCGAGGCCGTCCAGCTTGTATCCTTTTTCTTGATAGTCGTCTTCAAACCCAGCCGAAGACCACTCCGCCTCGTAAATTCGTGCGACTTCTTCGAACGGCAGCTTGACGCCTTTTCGCAGTTGGTCAATAAATCGTTTGATTGTCGTGTGCATCACGCTGCCAAAGCTCAGAATGGCTTTGGGGCCTTCCTTCAAAGACCACGAGCGGCTGAAGAGATATTGCTGTGGGCAGCTTCGGTAGCCGCTGACGGCAGACGGACTGAGCTTAAGCGGCTCGGGACTGGGAGGATGAAAATCAATCGCCCAGTCCGCGATGCGTGAAAAGATTTTTGCCAGGCCGGTGGAGGCGGGAAACAGCCACAGGTTCAGCGTATCGGCCGCGGCCTTTTCTTTTTCGGTGGATGCGGCAATCTCCGGCAACTTTGGCCTTAATTGGCGGATATCGCGCCGCCGAATCGCCAGATCCATCAGAATGTCTTCGATAAAGACCGGCGTTTTTGCTTTCTTTTCCGTGAGGGTCGTCAGGGTAAGCCGGTCTTCCGCGCGCGTGAGCGCCACGTAAAATAGCCGCCGCTCCTCTTGAATATGAAACTGTTCCGCAGGCTCGCCTTCCTTCATCAAAGCCGCGGGAAATTCGAACACGCGGGGTCGTTCGCTCGCCGGAAATTTTTTGCTGTTGACCTGAAGCAGAAAAACCTGCGAAAACTCAAGGCCTTTCGCTCCGTGAACGGTCATTAGCTGGACTGCGTCGCCGGGCGCGTCATCTTCAAGGCAGATGGCGCCGCCCGCCTGCTCATAGTAATCGAGGTATTCGATGAGTTCGGTGAGGCTGCCCGTGTCGCTCTTCGGTTCCCACTCTTTGGCGAATTCCGAAAGGCGCGTCACGTATTTGCGGTCCCGCGGATTCGCCCGCTGCACAACTTCCAGCCACTCGAGAACTTCGCGAAGAATTTCGCGCGCGCTGCGGCGGCGAAGCGTCTTGCGCTGCTCGGTTGTGAATTCAACGAGATCGCCAAGCGCGGCATGTCTTGTATCGAACGCAAGCTGCCCTTGCGGAAGGTGCAACATATCGTAAATCGCTCTTTTTTCTTTTCTGGCGCGCTCGGCAAATCGTACGAGATCGGATGGTTCAAGTCCCCAGGCGGGAGCCGCGAGCACCCGGGCACACGCAATATCGTCGAAAGGTTTCGCAATCAGCCGCAGGTACGCCAGTGCGTCTTTCACCAGAGGATGATCGAGGATGGACAGCCTGCTGATGACAAACGGAATCTTGCGACTCGACAGCTCTTCGACAAGTTGATCGCGATGCGCGTGCTGGCGGTACAACACGGCAAAATCCCGCCACTTGCGCCCCCCTGAATGGAGCCGCGCAAGTTCGGCGCCTATCCAACGCGCTTCCTGCTCCTCGTTTTCCAGCTCGACAATGCGAATCTTTTCGCTTTCTTCCTTGTTGGCATTCAGGACTTTTTTAGGGAAGTCCGCGCTGACTGTATTTTGCGAGATGACTTGCGTGGCCACGCGGAGAATATTCGGCGTCGAACGGTAGTTTTCCACCAGCGAAACGCGAAATGGCGTCGAGTCTTGTCCCTCACGCCATCCGGCAAATCTCTCCAAGAAAAGTTTGAAGCTGCCGAACGACGCGCCGCGAAAGCGGTAAATAGCCTGATCGTTGTCCCCTACCGCGACGATGCTCTTCTTGTCGCCCGCCAAAAGCTCCAGCAGCCGCAACTGGGCAATGTTGCTGTCTTGAAACTCGTCCACAAGGATGTAGCGGTATTTTTCTTGCAGCGCTCGGCGAAGCTCGTCGTTGGTTTCCAGAAGCTCGACGGCTCCGGTAATCAGCGATCCAAACGAGACGCGCTTCTTCTCTTGCAACAATGCTTCGCTGGCACGATAGGCGCGCGCAATTTCCTGCTGCAGCGCCACGATCTCTACACGCTCCTTGTAGGTGTCTTCGTCAATCGCCGCGCGCTCGATTTCGAGTTGATTCGCCAGCCCGTCCGCGTAACGCTGGTAGTCTTCGCAGGAAACCAGTTCATCCTGGCAACGCGAAAAAAACTCCACGAAGTCATTCAAAAACTGCCCAGGCTCGGCAAGCCGCCGGTATTTGTCCAGATTCAGGCGTTCCAGGTTTCTGCGCAGCAGAATCCAGTGGTCTACCTTGTCAATCATCAGCCTCTCAGGCGAAGCTTCTTTCAGTAGCTTTTCGCAGAAGGCGTGAAACGTATCCAGAGCGACATTTTTGCCGCGCTCTCCGGTCGCCCGGACAACCCGCGCTTTCATCTCCCCGGCAGCTTTGTTGGTAAAAGTTAGCCCAAGGATGTTCTCTCCCGAGAGGGATTCGTCGGACTGTAGCAAGTGCCGGATGCGTTCCGTAATGACGCGCGTCTTCCCGGTCCCAGCCCCGGCAATCACGAGCAGCGGCCCTTCGCCGTGTGTAATCGCGCGGCGCTGCGCCTCATTCAGTTTCAACTCGCTCTGCGCGGGCGGATCAAGTTCAAAAAGTGTAGCCATCACGTAAGAAGGTTAGCGGAAATCCAAGCGAAGAGGAAACGGAGCTGCATTCAGGATTTTTTTGACGAGAATAGAGTGGCGCGTTGCGAGGTTTCTCCCGCCGCCACGTTTACGTTCATCTCCGCGGATTTACCGCGCGGTACGCTCAACGATTCCCACTTGCCCGTTATTGAGACAGTGAGGTGTTTGGCGAGAAGCAAAATCTGTCCCGCATGATGCGAATAATGAGCGACCTGCCGATTGACGGCTTGCATCACAGAGTGCGGCTCAGTGCGAATCGTCACCGTGCGCGTCAGGTCCGCTTCCGTCAGCGGCTCCAGCGCGTCGAAAACATACTTCCAGCCGCTCTCCCAAATCTCCATCAACTCAGCTCGCGTTTTCGGAGGATGCTCGAATTCGGTATCTCGATGCCTATCCGGTTTCTCGCCATCGGAAGTAAGAAAATCGCGAAAGCGGGACCGCATATTCCCGGCCATGTGCTTCACGATAATGGCGATGGAGTTCGACTCCGGATCCAGAGTTGTGAAAAGGGCTTCGTCAGGACACTGAGCCATCGCGCGCTCGGCCAATTTCTTGTAGTAATGGAAGAGTCCGATCGAATCGCGCAAGTACGAAGTGGATAGCTGGTGAGGCATGAACCTATTTTGTCGCCTGCGTTCGAATTGTCAACGCCATTCGTTCAACGGCGCGCCAAACGGACCGCGAGAGCCCTCAAAAAATAAGACTTGACATTTCGCTTTTCATTCGCCTATGATTCCGGCTAACGAGTGGACCCTTAGCCTAAGGAGACGGACATGACCATTGGACAATCGATGCTGCCCGAATTCGAAGAAGAAATGAAAAACACGCGTAAAGTCCTCGAGCGCGTTCCCGACGACAAGTGGGGCTGGAAGCCACATACCAAATCCGGCACGGTCGGCTGGTTGGCCGGCCACATTGGAACAATTCCGGAATGGATCTCGATGACTATCAGCACGCAAGAGTTCGATTATGCGCCGGTCGGCGGCCCGCCCTACGAAGGACCAAAGATTGCCAATCGCAAAGAGCTTCTCGCGGCATTTGATAAGGGTAGTGCGGAAGCGCGGGCGGCCCTCGCCAGTGTCAGCGATGAAGAAATCATGAAGAACTGGAAACTGCTCGCGGGCGGTCAGGAGATTTTCGTTCTCCCCCGCGTCGCATGCATTCGCGGCGTCTGTATGAACCACCTCATTCATCACCGTGCCCAGCTCACCGTCTATTTCCGTCTGCTGGATGTTCCCGTCCCCGGCCTCTATGGCCCAAGTGCCGACGAACAGCAATCCGCCGCAGGTGCCGCAAACTAACCGAAACTCAAAGCCAGCTCGGCTGAGCAGGGGAGGGGGCACGATACATTGTGCCCCTCTGCGCTTCAAACAAAGCTAGGTAGTGGGTCCCTTAACTGCGTTTGTCGCGCTTCAGACTGAGAAACGTAAGCACGGTCCGTTTCTCAGTTCCTCGGTATGCGACAGTCTAAATGTGAAACCAAATCCGGAATCCTCAGTATTCGATAGCATGAGAAAATCCCCGCACCGTTTGTGGGTTTTATCTATAGCTCTGCTTTTGGGCCTTGGCACTAGTGGCCGTCCCCCAAGACTTTTGGCCGCCCGTCCGGCCTTCGGTCAATTGGCGTCAGACAACCCGGCGCGGACGGCTCTCGACAAAGCGGTGGACACGGCCGTCGGAGAATTCTTTCAGCAGGATCAACATGTTGGGCTCTCGGTTGGGATTTCCGGCCATGGTGAAGCTGTCTTTTATAACTACGGTACGGTGAACAAATCGAACGTTCGTCTGCCGGATCGAAAGAGCGCTTATGAAATTGCATCGATCACGAAGACATTCACCGGAGCTCTCGCGAGCACGGCTGTGCTCGACAAAAAGATGACGCTCGAGGAGGATTTCAGGGCATATCTGACTCAGCGATACCCGAACTTAGAGAAGAATGGCAAGTTCACCACCTTGAGGTTGCTTGCAGCGCACCGGGCCGGTCTGCCGAAGAATGTTCCGGACACGGATACTCTCTTTAAGAATCCAAATTTTGATACTTTGCCGTTCCAGCGAATCGAGTTGGAAAAGCCATACGATGACGCGGCTTATTTGCGAGCGCTGCACCAGGTCGAGTTACGTAGCGAGCCCGGAAGCGATTTTCTGTACTCCAATTTTGGAATCAAGCTGATTGGCTTTGGGCTCCAACAGGTGTACCACCAGTCTCTCGAACAATTGCTTCAGACGAAAATACTGGGCCCACTCGGAATGAAGCGAACGGGCCTCGCGTTGTCGCCGCAGAACGAACGACTCCTGGTGCAAGGCTACAGCCCCGGCGGCAAACCGAGGCCCTACCATCTTTTCAATGCTGGCGCAGCGGGGGGGGGGTATTCGGATGCCGAAGATATGGTGCGCTACATTGACTGGCAACTCGATGAGAGCGATCCCACGATTAGGCAATCCCATTCCGTAATCTTCGGCAATGGCGAGAAAGTCCAGGAGGGTCTGATCTGGTACATAACACGAGAAGGCGGCGAACGGGAACTATGGGAAAGCGGCGGAGCGTTTGGAATGGCTAGTCAGCTGGTTCTTTATCCAGAATCAAAGATTGGAATCGTGCTCTTGGCAAATGACGGCGGGTTTTCCACTCAGGACGAGCTGCGCGAATTAGCCAAGAAGATTCGCGAGGCTTGCGGGCCGCAATCGGTGACCGGAAACTGATGACCCACTATCGAAAGCTGCCACACGCGCGCAACCTCTGACCTCAAGCGTTATAATGCTTGTGATGTCTGCTCCGGAGGTTCACTAAGCAAATGGAAACACCCGTAATCCTCTCCGCCGTTCGCACGCCCATAGGAAAATTTCAAGGCGGCCTCGCCGGCTTTTCCGCCCCCGAACTCGGCGGCAAAATCGTAGCCGAAGCCATCCGCCGCTCCGGACTCGAAGCCAATGAAGTAGATGAAGCCATCCTCGGCAACGTAGTCCAGGCAGGCCTCGGCCAGAATCCCGCCCGACAGGCGGCCCTCAAAGGCGGCTGTGCGCCGCGAGTAGCCGCAATGACCATCAACAAGGTTTGCGGCTCCGGCCTGAAAGCCGTCGCGCTCGCCGCCCAAGCCGTTCAGCTGGCTGAATCGGAAATCGTCGTGGCCGGCGGTATGGAGTCCATGTCCAACTGCCCGTATTTGCTCCCGCAGGCGCGAACTGGCTATCGCCTGGGCGATGGAAAGCTCGTTGACTCGATGATCAACGATGGCTTGTGGGACTCCTACGAAAATTTCCACATGGGCATGACCGGCGAACTGGTCGCCGAAAAATACGGCATCACCCGCGAGGAACAGGACAAGTTTGCGGTCGAGAGCCATCGCAAAGCCATTCACGCACGCAAATCTTGCTTTCTTCAGGAGCAGATTCTGCCGATCGAAGTCCCTCAGAAAAAAGGCGACCCTATCGTCATTAAGTACGACGAATCGCCGCGCGAAGACACTTCCATGGAAGCCCTGGCGAAACTGAAGCCAGCATTCAAAAAGGATGGGACCGTCACGGCGGGCAATGCGCCCGGCACTAATGACGGTGCGGCTGCGCTAATCGTCACAAGCGAACGCAATGCGCAGCGTCTAGGCAAGCAACCCATGGCGCGCATCGTCGCGCAAGCCGTAAGCGGCGTTGAACCCAAGTGGGTCATGATGGCCCCGGTTGATGCGGTCGAAAAGCTCCTGACCAAAACCGGCTGGGACCGCGACAAGGATGTAGACCTCATCGAGCTGAACGAAGCTTTCGCGGTAGCAGCAATAGCCGTCACGCGCCAACTCCGCCTCAATCCGGAAAAAGTAAACGTAAACGGCGGCGCGGTAGCTCTCGGCCATCCCATCGGCGCCAGCGGCGCGCGCATCCTTGTCACTCTCTTGTATGAATTGCAGCGCCGCAACCTCAAGCGCGGCATCGCTGCCCTCTGCCTCGGCGGCGGCAACGCCGTAGCCCTCGCGGTCGAACGCTTCTGACTTTCATGAAATCGGCTTCCTGGCAGGAAAGCGGCTCAATTGATTCTCGTCATCGAAGGCCCAAGCGCCGTAGGCAAAACGACTTGGTGTCGTGCACACTCGGCGGATGGCTTTGTCGAGGAAGCCGGCGAAATCAGCAAGCGCCCGATCTTTACGCCGATCCCACTAAAGTTGCGAACTTCTGGAGCGATTTTAATTTCGGCCATTGGCAGGGAGCTCTACGCATGGAACAGCAATCCGGCATTGCCATCTGCGATGGGGATCCATTTCACCTCTATTTCTCCTGGTCATTTTGGAAAACCGGATTACTTCCCCGCACGGCTATTTGAAATGGAGGCATCCCTTTACCGGCGAGCGTTTCACGAAAGACGCCTCGGTTTCGCAGATCGCGTTTGCTGGCAAGAGGCGCCGGTGGAGGAACTCCGTCGCCGGGCCAAATCGGATCGACATCGAAAAAGGCGCCGCCACGAAATGTACTTGAAACTGGTGCCGTGGATGCGTGCTTGGTGTAAGGTCCGGGAGCAAGTCCTTCCCGGGGCGTTTGGCGACTGGCCGGAACATGCCGAGGATGAATTTAGTCGTAGCTCTTCAGAGCCCGCGTTTCGGTACGACATCAAAATATTCGATCAGATGATCGATAGACTTGCCACCGCGGGACCTCAGACTGATTCAGACGCAATCTCAGCAGTCGGCGATAATTTCAGATCACTTCCGCAGTAGGGACAAAACTTGTCCGTCTCCACCACCTCCCGCTTGCAGTTCGGGCAAGAAGGATGCAGGTTGCATTTGCAGTTGGGGCAAAAATTGAAGCGCGCACCCACAGGTTTTGCGCACTGAGGGCAAGGATAAGGCAACGGCTCGCGCATCAGAAAATAGATAAGGAACCCTAGAAACGTCCACGCGGGCAGCAGAATCGTCACCAGCAAAGTCCACAGCGCGGAATTCATCCCCCGCCGCTTTGCGTCGCGATTGACGTAGCCAATCATAAAAATAAAGCTCGCCAGGAACGCGGAAATAGCCGTGATCACCCCGGCCAGCGCTAACCCTTGAAGTATCGGGTATTCCGAAATATCGTGATTGAAAAGCGGGAGGTTGTGCTGAAGATACCAGTGGTTGACAAAAATCCCGACGCCTTGTGCGATAAGGAAGAGCAGCACCACGGTCCACACCAGCCAGCGCGGCACGATGCGAAACTCATCCCAGAACCGCAGGTTCTCTTTCTTCCTCCGCAGCCGGATCAGCTTCATCCGCTCGTTGAAAGTACCGCTCACTTTTTGCTGATAGTCTGACATTTCATTTCTCTCCAAAATCTGAGCCTGATTCTCTCAGCGCCTGGCGCCCCCGGAACCATCACGCTCATTCGCTTGCCGAAGATTCTCCAGCACCACAATCGCCGCCGCAAAGAGCGCCGGAATCGCCCACCAAAGCCCAAATCCAAATTGCAGAAGCAATCTCGGTGCGCCGGTGCGCTGCCCGATCCATTCGACGCCTTGCCAAACGTACGGCGCGCTCGCAATGCCTAGCGCCCAGGAAACTCCGCAAATTGTCCAGAGCAATCCTCGCCGGGGTTCCTGCTCGCGCATCTCCTGCGCGCGCATTTGCAAGCGAAACCGTGTCCGCTCGGCGAGCCCGCGAGGCAGCGAAATGTTTATCGCCCGCAAAGCGCGTATCGCCTCGCTGGTCTGCTGTGCAGCTTGAGTACACCCACCGCACTCGCGCAGGTGCTGCGTAAGCCAGTCGCGCTCCGCTTCAGAAATCCCTTCAACGCGTTCCCGCGCAATCAATTGTTCTGCCCGCGCGTGCAAATCGTTGTTCATGCCGCGCCTCCTTGCCCACCTGCTGGACGTGCAGGCATCGCCCCGCGCAGCGCATCCAGTCCGCGATAAAGCCGCGACTTCACCGTCGAAAGAGGCACAGCAAGTACACCGGCGATCTCCTCAAGTGCCAGCTCTTCCTGAAAACGCAGAACCAAAACCTCCCGATAAACTGCCGGAATTCTCTCCAGCGACGCATGAACACCGCTTTTTTCTTCCTGCGTCAGAACCAGATGCAATGGAGAAGGCTCATTCAGCGCCGGAAACTCCTTCGGCGCGCCTTCTTGCGGATCGGTAAGCGCATCGAGGCTCTGCATTTTTTTCCGGCGTTGCCAGTCAATCACCAGATTTCGCGCAATCGTAAAAAGCCACGCCTCAAATTTATTCTTGGCGTCGTACTGGTGCCCCCGCTCCATCACACGAATCCACGTCTCCTGAAAAAAATCCTCCGCGCGTTCGCGGCTCCCCGCCAGATGAAACAGGTAGCGGAACAACCGGTATTGATATTGCTCGATCAGCTGATCGAGCAAATCCGGGTCGCGCCGCTTGAGCCCCTGCGCCAGGGCCTTTTTGTCGTCGGCCATCAGTGTCGAAAAAAGAGAGGTTGCCCCTGCCAAACTCGGGGTCTGGATTGTGAGTGTCGCGCTCATTCTAACTGGAATACGCCACACCAACTTAAAAAGACTCAGCTTGCCACCGCTTCCCCAAACCACTAAGAATCAATGGCTTAGCGGCACGCGGAATCTCCAGAACGAAAAAGATGTAGTAGACTCTCCTCGTGTTTTGTCCGCAATGCAAAGCCGAGTATCGCCAGGGTTTCACGCGCTGCGCCGATTGCGACGTCGAGCTTGTCTCCGAGCTCACTCCCGAGGCTCTGGCCAAGGAGGAAACGGCAACGCCCGGCGATCCAAACGAAGATCCCTTTTGTTCCTTCTGGGAAGGCGAAGATCCCCGCATTCATAGCGAAATCTGTCAGGTGCTGGACGAGCAGAACATCCCTCACAAAACCCTCAGGCGCCGCGATCATCTGTTCAACTTCAGCGCGAAAAGCGAATTCCAGATGGGTGTTCCTTACTCGTTTTTCGAAAGAGCCGAGGCTGCCGTCAAAGAAGCCTACGACTCCGAAGCGGAGCCCGAAGAGCCTCGAGAGGCCAGCGACGAGCAGCCATCCCCGCTCGAATTACCCGAATCCACCCGCACCGGATCTGACGTGCCCTCCCGCGACGGTGCTTCTCGCCACCAATACCTCGAAGACGCCAACATTCAGGTCTGGTCCAGCGAGCATCTATCTCCGGGAAACATCATCTCCATGTCTCTCAAGGAGAATCTGATTCCCCACCGCTTTGACCGGCGGCAAGGGAACAACGCCATCTTTGTTTTTCCGGACGATGAGTCTCGTTCGCGCGAGATTGTCCGCGAAGTGGTTGAGGGAGTCCCCCCGGAATAGGACTTGACCTCGAGGAGTACACTTAGTGCCTGTCTCGAGCGCTCTTGATGATTGCGCATAAGGAGGAACTCATGGCCTCACCTGAAATACAAGGCTCGCTCGTCTTATTGTGGGCAGGAGAAGACCCGGCGCTTCACTCTTCCTTGTTAGAGCAGTTGGAGACGGCCGGCGTCCCGTTTGTGGACAAACCGGCTAGCGGCGCCCCCAAAGGGGATGTTTTCAATTTCGAGCAACGCGCGTCGTTTGGGTTCGAGGTGTCCGTGCTCTCGTCGAATCTTGCAACTGCCGAAGGAATTCTCGAGGGACTCCTCGACGAAGAGCCTCTGGACCTGGAGCTTCCCGGCGAAGACGATGCGGCTCCAGCAGCCGAAACGCCGGCACACTTGAGCCAAGCCACGAGCGCCGTCTGGTCGGGCAATGACCCGGAGCGCCTCGAATTCCTCAGCCAGGCCCTCAAAGAAAACGAAATTCCCGTCCGTGTCGAAACCCGCGGCCAGGAAGCTACGATCTACGTCCCCCCCGAAGAGGAAACCCTCGCCGGCGAAATCATCCGCGAAATCGTCGAAGGCGCCCCGCCACAGTGAGTCCGGCCACCACCCCCTTCGTAGTAAACTCAGCCCACTATGTACTGCCCCCAGTGCAGAGCGGAATTTCGCGAGGGCTTCACTCGCTGCTCAGACTGTGGCATTGAACTTGTCGAGGTGCTTCCTCCGGTCGCGCCAAATTCTTCCGAGCCTGCGGAAAACGAAAGGCCCGATCTCGCAAGCGCACGTTACTTCCTCGCATGGTTTGTCCCGATGTGCGTCTATCTACTCTTGCTATTTGCGTATTCGTTCCGCCCGGTTCTTTTTCGCAATATTTTTATTACGGTCCTGTTCATTTCGCTTCATATCGCTGAAGTCCTCGGCATGTTCTGGATGATGTACCAAGCGGTTAGACACGAGCGACGCTTCGGACGCTATGCGCTTCTTGCGATGGTCCCTTTTATGTTTGTCTGGTACTCCCTCGTTCGAGTTCCTTTGCGGAAAGAATTCGAGAGCGACTCCCCTTTCATCCGCTAGCAACCTGCGACCGATTTTCGGTTACTTGACTTATTTTTCGCCAATGTGTTTCCGTATTCAGGAGGAAGTGCGGGAGAAAGAATGAGCGCGGATCAAATTATGACTGTTGCAGTGCTTGGCGCAGGCACCATGGGCAACGGCATCGCGCACGTCTTTGCGCGTGCCGGCTACAAAGTGATTCTGCGCGACGTCGAGCAGCGCTTCCTCGACCGCGGCCTAGACACCATCAGCAAGAACCTCGATCGCGAAATCAAAAAGGGTAAGCTTGCCGAATCGGAGAAGGGAGCTGTTCTGGCGCGCCTTGAACCGGCCACCGACATGGCGGCGGTTGCGCAAGCCGATTTCGTTGTCGAAGCCGTGCCCGAAAAAATCGAAATCAAGCGCGCCGTGCTCGGCGAAGCCGACGCGATCCTGCGGCCTGAAGTAATCCTCGCCAGCAACACCTCTTCCATCGCCATGACCACGCTCGCCGCCCTGACCAAGCGGCCCGACCGTTTCGTCGGAATGCACTTCATGAACCCCGTGCCCATGATGGTTCTCGTCGAAGTCATCCGCGCCTTGCAAACCAGCGACGCCACGTTTTCCGCAACCATGGAGCTGGCGAAAAAACTCGGCAAAACGCCCGTGGCGGTCAACGACGCCCCGGGCTTCGTCTCCAATCGCGTTCTGATGCCCCTCATCAACGAAGCGGCCTACTGCGTCATGGAAGGGGTAGCCACGCCGGAATCCGTCGACGCGGTGATGAAGCTAGGCATGAACCATCCCATGGGCCCACTCGAGTTGGCTGACTTCATCGGCCTCGACGTTTGCGTAGACATCATGCACGTCCTCCACGAAGGCCTCGGCGACCCCAAGTACCGCGCCTGCCCGCTCCTGAAGAAATACGTGGCCGCAGGCTGGCTAGGTCGCAAATCCGCCCGCGGGTTTTATTCCTACTAAGGTGCGTTTCTTTTCGCCGTTTGTCTTCGCCCTTGAAAAAACGTGAGATAATGCATTTCATGTCAGGTAGTGGTCGCTACGGATTTGCAGGGAACCAATCTATGAGATCCTACGTTTTCAAGGTCCTTGTCGAGCCGGATAAATTCGAAGATGGCCGTGACGCCTGGCATGCCTCTTGCCCGACTCTCAAGGTTGCCATACAAGAGCTCCACGAGGCCTCCAGGCCCGTCGATTAATCCGGGCGCTTGAGGCTGACGGATTCTCCCTTCATCGCGTTCGCGGTAGTCATCGCATATATGGTCACGCTGACGGGCGTCGAGTCGTAGTTGCCTTCCATTCTTTGAGTCAGACGTTCCTATCGGAACACGAAGAGCAATGATTCAGGACGCAGGGTGGCAAGACGAAGATTTGCGACGGCTTGCTTTAGCTGAATATAGGGGCGAAACTAAAGCGAAAAATAATATTTGCTTTTTATTCGCCTTCGTATTATCTTCCTCCTCGTAGTTTTCAACAGGTGCTTTGTGCTCCTCCTTTCGACCCTGGCCATAAGTTGTCCGGAACATGCTAGGCTCGAAAGCGAGTTCCTCGAAGCGCGCGACCGCATGCGGGGCTTGGTTCGGCTCCGCGATGTATCGCCCGCCGAGGAGCGGCAACTGGCGGTTCGGGTGGCCATGGCCATCGCCCGCTTGAAGGAACATGTCGCCGAGCACCGTTGCGAACGCCAGGGCTGACTCTCTACCAGCGGCCCTGAAAATGGAAGGCATGGCGGAATGATGAATCAAATGGTAATATTCCGGTTCCGCTATGTCCCGGGCCACGGTTTCGCATTGCAGTTGAATTTCCCTAATTTCCTCCACCGAGGTGTGTGATGACTGAAGAAAAAGAAAAATTGCTGGCAGCGGCGATATC
Organism: Betaproteobacteria bacterium; assembly: GCA_903970165.1. Taxonomy (GTDB): domain Bacteria; phylum Acidobacteriota; class Terriglobia; order Acidiferrales; family UBA7541; genus Acidiferrum. Next base: position 58,118 of record CAJCHZ010000088.1, on the reverse strand, counting down.
GCAGATTGAAAAGGACCACGGCAAGGGCGCGATCATGCGCCTGGGCAGCAAGGACGTGCTCGTGCCCGTCAGTGTAATTCCCAGCGGGTGCCTCTCGATTGACGCCGCTCTGGGCGTCGGCGGCTTTCCACGCGGGCGCGTGATAGAAATCTACGGCCCGGAATCGGGCGGTAAGACGACCATGACGTTGCACGTGATCGCCGAAGCGCAAAAGCTCGGCGGCCAGGCGGCGTTCATAGACGCGGAGCACGCTCTCGATCCCGTCTACGCGCGTAAGCTCGGCGTGGACGTGGACAACCTGCTCGTCTCGCAGCCCGACAACGGCGAGCAGGCTCTGGAAATCGCCGAAACGCTGATTCGTTCTGGCGGCGTGGACATCGTCGTAGTGGACTCCGTCGCCGCGTTGGTCCCCAAAGCCGAACTCGAAGGCGACATGGGCGATCCGCAAATGGGGTTGCAAGCCCGCCTGATGTCGCAAGCGCTGCGCAAACTCACGGCCATCGTGTCCAAGTCGCGCACCTCTCTGATCTTCATCAACCAGATCCGCGAAAAAATCGGTGTAATGTTCGGCAATCCGGAAACCACCACCGGCGGCCGCGCGCTCAAGTTCTATGCCTCCATGCGCATTGATATCCGCCGCATCCAGGCCATCAAGGAAGGCGACAAAGTGGTCGGCTCGCGCACGCGCGCTAAAGTCGTGAAGAACAAAGTTGCTGCCCCGTTCCGCGAAGCCGAATTCGACATCGTCTACGGCGAAGGCATCTCCCGCGAAGGCGACTTGATCGATCTCGGCGTGGATAGGGGCTTGGTCGAGAAGAGCGGCACATGGCTCAGCTTCGGCGGCGAACGCATGGGCCAGGGCCGCGAAAACGCTCGCATCTTCCTGAAGGAAAACAAAGACATCCGCGAAAAACTGGAAAATGCGCTGCGCAAAAAGATGGAAATCGCCATTCCAGGTCAACCGGCAAATGCAGCCTCTCACGGACCCAACGGCCACGCACCCGCGTCTGTGCCACCCGCAAAGGCCGCCGCAGCTGCAGCCGGCGATGCCAACAAAGCCAAGCCTGCGCGCTAAAAGTGGCACAGGCTTCAACCTGTGCTCTTCATTCAGCCATGAGGGGGGCACGATAAATCGTGCCCCGCATATTGCTCTCCAGCTACTTTGCGTTGTAAGGCGTGAATCCTTCCCACTCGATGGGTGTGTAAGGATTCTTGAGCAGCGTTTCGATCAATTCCTTGTAAATCCCTTCGCCGTTAGAGCTGTTGGTCATGACCATGAGGCCAATCCCCGCATCGTCAAAACAAACTGTGTAATTGCGCCAGCCCTCGTCGTGGCCTTCCTTAAAAAACGCTTTGCCGTATGGAGTCCAATACAAGCCCCACCCAAGCCCGTAGCTCAAGCGAATCCCTCTGTTTTCCTCGGTCGTTTCCGCCGCCAGGGAAGGGAACTCATGCTTCGAGAAAATCTGAATCTGTGGGCTCAGCATCATTTCTCGCGTCGCCTTGCTTAGACCCGTGCCTTGCATCATCGCTTGCATGAATCGCGCGAAGTCAGCGGGAGTGGTTTGCATCGAGCCCGCGGCGTTGGCGCTCGGCCGCCTTTCAGGGCCGAGAGAGGTCTCCTGTTCGTCGTATCCATTGGCGAAATTGTCCTCGAAGCGGCTATTCCAAACCATGCTTGTGCGCGTCATGCCCAGCGGCAGAAAAACTCGCTCGCGCATCAATTCTCCCGTCGGTTTTCCGGTGACAGCCTCGACGACCATTTGCAACAGCAGAATTCCTTCGCCGGAATACGCGAACCGGGACCCAGGTTCAAATTGGATGCTCAATTTCTTGTCATCGGTGAATCGCCGCAGATTCGGAAATCCCGCAGTGTGATCCAACAACATTCGCGCAGTGATTTTCTTGTAGCGCTTGTCGCCCGCCAAATCCTTGTACGCGTCGTATTCTGGCAACGGCTTCGGCAGGTATTCGTAGATCGGTTTGTCGAGGTCGAGAATTTTCTCCTGAACAAGTTGCATGACCATGTAAGCGAAAGCAACTTTTGTGAAGGAAGCCGCGGTCATCACCGAATCCGGAGTGAGCGGCAATGCTTTCTCCTTATCGCGGTAGCCGTAGGCTCTCAGGTAGACGACCTTCCTGTCGTTGAAAATCGCCAGTCCTGCGCCCGTCACTTTTCCAGCTTCCAGCAAATGCTCCATGGTCGAATCAATTTCCTGCACGGGAATCGAGCTGCCGTCCAGGCGCTTGACGCCCGCGGCGTTCGCAAAGGAGTTTGATTGCCGAATGCCAAGTTCGGCTAGTCCCAAAACAATCAAAATGCAGATCGCCCAGATTTTCATACGGGTCCCCGTCAGAGCCTCTGGGCTCTATTCTATAGACGACGCTCAACGTGTTCTGTCACGTTTGCATCGTTATCTATCACCGGGCAAAATAGGGCCGTGGCCCAGCATAACGACGTCGTTCGCGAATCGTTCACCACGCAAGCCCAAGCCTTCGCCGCGAATCCCTGGGTGATCGACCAAGACCGCATCAAGCGTCTGGTTGCGGCCGCTCATCTCAGCGGCAATGAGCGCGTCCTCGATATGGCGACTGGCCCGGGATACATTGCGGAAGCATTCGCGAGTGCGGCGCGCGAGGTTGTTGGCGTCGACCTGACGGACGCGATGCTGGCGATCGCAAAGCAGCGCACGCAAGAGCGCGGGATTTCCAATGTCTCTTTCCGTTCTGCCGATGCGCAAAATCTCCCGTTTGAAAACGGCACATTCGACGCGGCCGTATGTCGGCTAGCGCTGCATCATTTTCAGGAGCCTTTGCGGGTCTTGCGCGAAATGACGCGTGTTTGCCGCTCAGGCGGCAAAGTCGTCGTCGAAGACATTTACGCCAGCGAACATCCGCAACGCGCAGCGTATCAGGATCGTTGGGAAATTCTGCGCGATCCATCCCACGTTCGCGCACTCCCTCTCAGCGAACTCCTCCAGCTTTTTCGCGACGCCGGCCTCGAAACGGATTCGGTAACGACCGCTGACGATTTAAGGCCCGAAGTGGGGCGCTGGCTGGCCACCACGAAGGTACCCCCAGACCGGGCGGACCAAATCCGTCATTTGCTCGAAGAAGACCGGCTCCACGATCTGAGCGGCACACGGCCGTTTCAAGATGCGACGGGTAAACTTTTCTTCCACGCGCGCACCGCAATCCTTACCGGACGCAAGGTCAGCTAAAATCGGGAGTCCTGTACAGGCGGCCAGCCGTTCAAAACAAAGCACATACGAGCGTACTGGCCCACTCCGGCTATTGCGTACCATCCCCCGAAGGGCGCTACAATGTGTCTCATACTGAGAGATGATGTTTCTCTTAGGAACATGCTGGGCTTACATCGTGGCTGTAAGTTGCATCAAATGAGTAAGCTCCGGTTTGGTGCCTGAGGTGCATTCTACCCAGGCATTCGGTGGCGAAAGCCAAGGCAATAAGTCAATACCGTGGAAAGTCGATTTTGAATGTAGGTTGACCGCAGGGACGGGATGGGGTAAATATTCAGTCCCAAACAGTTTTGGCGGAGAGCTGCAGAAAACGGGTGCACTGGGTGAAGAAAGAAGCAAAATCAGTTCTGGCAATGATGATGGCGGCGCTGTTCGCGGTACCGCTTCCCGCCGCGCCGGCAGGTTCAACGGCGAGCACCAGCTCGCGCAAGTATGCATCGCGTTATCGCGGTGTTCCTACGTATGCCGATTCCTCAAGCGCTGATGATGCGACCTCGGATGACCCGGTCGTGCGCGCGGCGGCTGTCGAAGGTTTGGGGCGTTACAACGGTTCGGTCGTAGCAGTGGATCCCAACACGGGACGCATTCTGACAGTCGTCAATCAGAAGATTGCTTTTGGCGACGGGTACATTCCTTGCTCCACCATCAAGCCGACGATCGCGCTTGCCGCGCTGGAAGAGAACGTCATCACGCGCGACACCATGCTCAAAGTAGCCTACCGCAAGTACATGAACTTGACCGACGCGATGGCGCACTCGAACAACGTGTTTTTCGAGCAGCTTGGAACGCGCATGGGTTTCGATACGGTATCCAAGTATGCGCGGCTGCTGGGTCTTGGAGAGCTGGCCGGCTATAACCTGCCGGAAGAGCACCCTGGCGCTTTCCCGAGCGCGCCTCCTGCGCTTGGCGGGGTTGCGCGCATGTCCAGCTTTGGCGAGGGGATTCAGATTACGCCTCTGCAGCTTGCGGCACTGGCCGCGGCCTTTGCGAATGGCGGTACGCTCTACTACCTGCAATATCCACGAACGCAGGAAGAAAAGGATAATTTCCAGCCGCGCGTGAAACGCGATTTGAATATTGGTTCGATTCTTCCGGAGATTCGCGAAGGTATGCTGGCCGCCGTCCTTTATGGCACAGGCAAGTCCAGCTACGACAAAGGCGGTGACGAAACACCCCTCGGCAAAACAGGCACCTGCGACGATCACACCACGCCGTCGCACATAGGCTGGTTTGTGACCTACGCGGATGAAGCGCATCCGAAGATTGCCCTGGCCGTGCTTCTGCGCGGGAACACTCGCACGGTAAAGGGTCCAATGGCGGCTGTCGTTGCCGGCCGCATTTATCGCAGGCTCCGCGAACAGAATTATTTTGCGGATTCCAACCTCGGCACAATCCCCACAAAAACCCTCGTCTCCGGCAGGTAACCAAGCAGCATTACGCGTGGTCAACCGTGGCGAAGAGCTTGATACGACTCAAGGCATTTCTTTGCGGTGTCCAGCTCTGAAAAGCGGCTGCCTTCTTGTTCGATGAGGTAATACTCCACGCCGCCCACGCTTTCCGCGGCTTCCAGAATGCCCTTCCATTTGGCAACGCCTTCGCCAAACAGAACGGTGTAGCCTTTGCCGGGTTCTGGCGACCATTCCTTGAGATGGAGAGAACGTATGCGGCCGGGATTGGAGCGAATCCAAGCGACGGGATCGGAGCCGGCTTCGATGCAGGTGCCTACGTCGAGTTGGAGCATAACTGATTTCGGATCGGTGTTCTTGGCGAGAATTTCGATGGGGCGCGTGCCGTTCTGTGGTGTGAACTCGAACTGGTGGTTGTGGTAGCCGGTCTTGAGATTTTGCGGCGCGAGATAAGCGGCCGTGTGGTTGAGCGTTTCGGCCACAGTCTTCCACGGGTCGAGCCCGGCGCCTTCTGCGTAAGCCTCGCCACCGGCGCTACTCATCACCATGTAGCGGCAGCCGAGGGTGTGGTTCATGTCGGACGCGCGGGAAAGTTTATCCGCCGCGAAGTAACTGCTGTCGTTGTGAGTGGAGTAGCAGTGGATGCCCAGGTCGTCCAGAAGTTTTCGCATCTCCTTCGTTTGACCTTCGGTCCAATCGAAATACGGGGCGTAGAACTCAACGCATTGATAGCCCATCGCCGCGACCGCGCGCACTGTCCCCATGGGGTCTTGTTTTAGGGCCTTGCGGACGGAGTAAAGTTCGAGGCCGACGGGGATCGAGCCAGCGGCTCGAAGAGAGAATGCCAGAGGAGCCATGGCGGCCACGGCGACAAACGAGCGGCGCGACAAAGTGTTCTGAGTCATGCGTGCATCCTACCGGAGAATTGGGATTGCGGTGGTGGGAATTTTGCGCTCGGGGACGGACGGGGTGCATGCGGAATGGTCGCGGTTCGAGGCCACCTGTGTTGGGTGCGGGCGGTTTGGTTAACCATAATCGGGGGTCCTCCCCCTGGTTTTTCTGTAAGTGTTGATTCTAAATGATTCCGGGAACGTTTGGAGCTGCAAAACACTGTAAAACGCGGGGTTTTTGCTGCAAGTGTTGATTGTAAATGGGTTAGGGGCCGGCTTTTTTGCAGGGGATGCCCGAAAAAAGTGTATGGGATGACCGACCAGGAAGAGTGACAGGGAGGCTCCTCCGGGGCAGCGAGGCTTCCCCGGAGTCGGCGTAACCACCGCCATCCGTAGCCGTAACTGCCGCACTGCATATTCTTACCTACCGAAGTAAGCGAAAGCGCGTAGAGACAATGCCACGCAAAATTGAATCGTAGTGATTGGGGTTCGTGCGCGCTGTGCTGCGTCCACGTATGTTGTGGACGGGCTTTTGGTTCGGCGGATCCGTTGGCGATATTGGCAGACAACAAAAAAGGGAATTATTGTGACTGGCGTGTTGGGCTTTTCGAGGCACGGTGCTATTTGAAATTTGCACGCGAAAAGAATTGAGGCTAAAGAAATGAGTGAGTTAAGCTGCAATGCTGGCGCGCGACGCATGCTAAGGTTGAGTTTGGTCGAGCTGGGCAGATCGGTCATCCTCAGAGGGATGACCCTACGCGCTGCGAGGCGGCAGCCAATGCGAGTGGCCGGGGGGAATTAGTGAATCGTCGCTTTGCGATTGTATTGGTTGTGGTGATTTGCTTTGGGGCCGGCGTGCTGGCGTATGTTTTTCGCTTGCGGCTCGCGGCCGCCGCCGAACTCGAGCAGCAGGCCAGTCTTGCGCAGCAGGACGCGGCGCGGATTCGCGCGGCGCTTGTGGTGCCCACGGAGAAGACCGTTACGGCGAGGGAGAATTTTGCCGCGGCGCTGGAAAAATTTGGTTTGAGCCACCAGGATGCGGCCAGCGCTACGGCAGCGGCGCAACACGCGTTCAACCTGCGGGAGTTGCGAGCCGGAAATACGATTACCGTGGGGCGCTCGGTGGATGGAGACTTGCGGGAGATTGATTACAAAATCGATCCCGACCGGATGCTGAAGATAATGCCGGGGGAAAGTGGATTCACCGCGCAGGTCAAAGAAATTCCTTCGAAGATGGAAGTGGTGGTTGTGTCCGGGCAGCTGGATGACTCGCTGTTCAATGCGGTGGAGCGAGCTGGGGAATCGCCGGAAATCGCCATGCGGCTGGCGCAGATTTTCGGATACGACATGGATTTTTATACCGATCCGCGGAAGGGCGACACGTTCCGGGTCGTGCTGGAAAAGAAGAAATATACGAACGGAAAGACGGCAGGCTACGGGAAGATTTTCGCGGCGGAGTACGACAACGGCGGAAGGAAATATCAGGCGCTGCTTTTTCATGATGAGTTTGGCCAGCCGGGATACTACACGGCGGATGGGAAGTCGCTGCAGAAAGCGTTTTTGAGGTCTCCGCTGAAGTTTGCCGCGCCAGTCACTTCCCATTTCAGCACGGCACGTTATCACCCGATTTTGAAAGTCGTGCGAGCGCATCTCGGAACGGACTACGGCGCGCCCGTGGGAACGCCGGTGCAGGCGATTGGAAGCGGCCGAGTGATTTTCGCGGGGCTCAAGGGCGGCGAAGGGAACATGGTACACATCGCGCACGCGGACGGGTACGAGACGATGTACCTGCATTTGTCGAAGATGTACGTTCGCACAGGAGAACACGTGGAGGTCGGGAAGACGATCGGGCTCGTGGGGAGCACGGGACTTTCGACGGGGCCGCACCTCGATTTTCGAATTTTACAGAAGGGCCAGTACAAGAATTTCGAGAAACTTGGTTTGCCGCCTTCTGATCCCGTTTCAAAGAAGCACTTGCCGGAATTTAATGCGATGCGGGAACAATGGCTTCCGCTGCTGAAAAAGCCGGAGACGCTGCAGGCGGCTGTTTCCAACGTGAAGTAGCGGATCCGTTTTCGAGCATGGCTTCGCATCGGCCCATTGAATGCACCCGACTATTCGGCCAAGCGACGAGAGGCCCGTTCTAACCAAGCCTCCGTCGCCAGCCTTCGCTGTATTTCGCGCATGACGATCATCAAAACTTCAACTTCTTATTTCGCCTGCGCTAGCCCGGCAACAACTGCGGCAACCTTATCGAGTATCTGATCCCAGCCCTCGAGTTGTCCGCTGTTTTTCGCGTTCTCCATGGTTTCATTTCCAATGAGGGTGAGTTTCGTCTGGCCGTTTCCAAAATCCTCAAAAATAACTACGTCGTTCGCGCCCTCTATAGCCTCATGTTCTATTCCAAGCTGCTCAGGCTCAACCTTGTTTCCCTTGGAGTCGGAAAAGTACATGGAGTAAACGATCTTCTCGTGCAGAACAATCTCGTGGTATTCCCCGCCATTCCAGAACTCCTGCCCATCCGGCGTTCTCATGCAGCAGCGAAATTTTCCTCCGACGCGAAAATCCATCTCGCAAAGAGGTGCGGTAAAACCCTTCGGCCCCCACCACTGCATCACATATTTCGGGTCTGTCCACGCCTTCCAGACCAATGCGCGTGGGGCATCAAACACTCTAGTGACCACCATCCGCTCTGTTTCGTTAACCGTGTTTTTTGTCATCTCTGACCCCCCTCTTTTTTCATTTGATTTACAACCACATCCAACCTGTCGAAACGCTCTTCCCAGAATCGGCGATAGCTGATCGCCCAGTCGCTGACGGTCTTTATCGCCTCTGGCCTGAGCGTGCACACGCTCTCTCTTCCACGTTTCGTCTTGATCACAATCCGCGCCCGCACCAGATAGGCAATATGTTTTGAAATCATCTGCTGCGAGAGGGCAAACGGTTCCGTCAATCCATGCACGGAGGCAGGCCCGTGGGAGAGTCGTTCGATCATCGCCCGGCGGGTTGGATCAGACAGGGCCGCAAATGTTGTATCTAGCCTATCCACAACCATATGGTAGTGAATTATCCGTCGATGTCAAGTGTGGATTTTCGAGCTCCCGATTTCTGTTCCTGAACTACCTTTTGCCGCAATGGTACGGGTAGGAAGGCGACGTAGAAGCTTTCGCCGAGCAGGTAGCCGCGCAGCGTACCGAGCCGGAGAGCTCGATGTTTTACTTCGAGATCGTAGGCACTTTGAGGTGCTACTGCCAGAAGGGGATGGAGGTTCTAAGCCACACCTCCTGGCCGCGGACGAAACAAGGTTATGAGAATATGCAGAAGCTCTACGCCACATCGAACCTGAAAGCCAACCGCTTCGCGTTTCTAGCTTACGTGGCGAAAGATAGGGGCGCGGCGCAAGAGGCGTTCGCTTCTATCGATAAGCCATTGCTGGAGGTCTGGACGAGAAAGGATGTTTTCGATAGCGTCCAGGCATGGGCTACGGCCCCATAACCGGTTGCATCCAGAAAAGTGTTTTAGGGTGTTCCTGAGCTGCTAATTGGGCCAACGGCCGATTAACGAGCATGTGCGTCGACCAAGCGTGTAGAATATGGTCACGAAAAGGGGTCTTGCAGTCGGCTCCTTTCTCTCGCTGGGCCTCTCGGGGCCAACATCCTCGCAGCAAACGTACAAACCAGCTGAAGTCTCTTCGGCAAGTGATGTGTATGTTCCTTACCAATTTGTTGTGGATGGGCTGTTCGTTCTCGACGTGTCTCTCGACGACGATGGCACGATACAGAAGGTCGGCACATTGAGGAACCCCGGGGCGATGCTTGGCGCTGCCAAGACATCCGTGCATGGATGGATATTCAAGCCAGCGTCAAAGGAGGGTAAGTCCGCACCTTCCCGCATGACGGTGAGCCTTGTCTACCGCCCGGCGATTAACGGTATCGCGGCGGCGGTTCCGCCCAAGGACTTTTCTCCGGTGTTGCCTCCCGACCAGCCACAGTCCTCTGCGCGTGGTAACTACGTGCCCGTCGGCGTCCTGTCGTTTGCTTGCCCCGAGTATCCGGCCAACAGCGTCGCTTGGGGGTCCGTGGTGGCGACTCGGGTGCCGTGAAGGACGTTGACTTTCTTCACCGAATGGAAGGCTTTAACGATTTGGTTTTGGACGCCTTAAAAAAGTGCCACTTTCAAGCAGCCTCATTCAATGGGAAACCGATTGCGTTCAAGACCGTAATCGCTTTTGTCTTTCAAACTTCTTCTTCAAACTGAAAAGTCCTGAAATGAGCCTGAATATTTTTGTGCGTTCATCCGTCTTCCACGAGCAGGACACGACTACTTCGGAGAAAACCTGACTGAGAACCACAGACAGAACGGCCACACCGGTTCGGCGAAGGGTATGGGGAACAAAGCAAAAAACCAGGCGGTGATTCTCGTTTTGGTTCGTCGGTAATGAAAAACCGTGAGGGCCAAGCCACAGAAACGCAGTCAGGTTGATGATAGCTGGATTTGTAGATGGTCTTGGAGTTTCCGAGAGGACGCTCCGTCCCGGCCCTACCGCCCCTTGCGGGGCGTACCAGAGCGTCCTTCGGCTAGAGGCAATAACAAAATTATATTTGCACGCTGAGAGGCAAGCGTCCATACGGTGAAAACTGTATAAAACGTGAGAATGAAGGGTCGAATAGGGAAAACACTGGTCCTTAGCAATCAGCATTTATCCATACGGTCTGGGTAAGCAGGCGCCCCCGTTGAAAATCGTAAGGCCCGTAAGGTCGAAAGCTACTCGGCGATGAGCCGACGATAGAAGTTGCGGCGCGCCGAGACGATTCGAAGTAATTCTTACTTACAGGTATTGCCCGATTGTCATTTCGCAGGGAACTTGTTACGGTACCGCTTGGTCGCTACCAAGGTGCCCCCACTTTTGGGTGTTACCCTCGAGTGGTGAATGTGCCAAAGCTCATCCTCATTGTCGACGACAGTCCAGCGGTCCGCAAAGCAACGCGACTCTACCTTGAAACCGAGACAGAGTTTGAAGTGTGCGGCGAGGCGGTAGATGGGATGGACGGGCTCCATAAAGCGGCTCAATTGAAGCCAGACGTGGTTGTTTTAGATCTGGCGATGCCGCGGATGAATGGGCTGGAGACGGCGCGCGAGCTTAAGAAGATTCAGAGCGATATGCGGGTTGTTTTGTTTACGTCGTATGCGGATGCCGTGCGAGAGCTGGATCTTGTGACTTCGGGCGTGCATGCGGTGGTTTCGAAGGCCGATCCTCTTTCGGTCCTGGTGAAGCAAATCGAGAATCTGCTCTCCAGGTAATTATGTTGCGGGCAAGTCGCGCAACCGTTGGCGCTCTTTAATTTCCTCGTCGGTGAGGCGGGCGTCGTAGATGGAGCGAGGTTCGATGGTGCGCGCGACGAGGGTCGCGATGCCTACAACCAGCAATAATGGCAGGATGAAGGAACGGTCCCTGCCCGTCAGTTCCATCATCAGAACTACCGCTGAAATGGGGCCCTGAGTTGTCGCTCCGACAACCGCGCCAGCGCCGAGCAGCGCGAAAAGCCCCGCCGGAACTCCCGGCCAGACGTGCGACCAGGCGAATCCCAACACACCGCCGAGCATGGCGCCAAACGTGAGCGACGGAGTGAACATGCCGCCGGGTGCGCCACTGCGCATGCACAGCGCCGTCGCGGCTGGTTTCAAAACGAGGAGTATCAGCATCAACGCAGGGGCCACCTGACTCGTAAAAGCCAATTCCGAAACATCCTTGCCGTTGCCCAGAACTTGAGGGAACCAGATCGAGACGGCGCCGAGCACTCCCATAACGATCAAGGGCGCCGTCAATCGTGCCCATCCTTGTGGCCTGTGGCGATCCGCCCAGTTCACCATGCGGACGTAGCCGACAGAAGCTAAGCCTGCGATGGGGCCCGCCAGCAACGTCCACAGGATGAGTGAGGCAGAGCTGACATACGAAGGAATGATGTAGGTGGGCGCGTCAGGTAGAGCGAACCAGGAGACACCCGTGGCGATCAGGGAAGCGAAAAGCGCGGGTAGGACGTAACGCAGGGCCAGCTTCCCGCGCATCACCTCCAAAGCAAACAGCGCGCCTCCGAGAGGAACACCATAAGCGGCGCCCATGCCCGCGCCCGCGCCGCAGGCTACCAACAAGCGCCGCTGCTCGTCGGACAAGCGTTCCTTATCGGAGAAGAAATTCGCGAAGACTGCGCCGGCTTGTTTCGGGGCACCTTCACGGCCCAGCGACACACCCATACCAACAATCACGACCGACAGGACAGCGCTGCCGAGAGTGCGCAGCGCCGGCATCCGGCCTGCATGAAACCAGATCGCTGCGGTCGTATCAATGCCGTTGCCGCTGGAGAGATGTTTGAGGAGAAGCTGTCCCAGGCCGGTTACGAGCGCGGCGCCAAGGAGAACAAGAATATGCCTCCACGGGCCCGCTGCCTGTGCAGCCTCGAGAATGTTGGTGGGAGAACCTCTCCACACAAGGTGCTGCACCACTTCGAGCAGCTTAGTAAGAATCGCCGCACCGATACCTGTCGCGATTCCCGTCAATAGGACCGCCAACCAGAAGTGAAGAGCTCGCGGGTGCTTCAGCGTTGCTGGGATTAGGTCACTTTGCGGTGTCGAAAGCGGTGGGGCGGGCGTCATGAGGTTGGCGATCTTTTCTAGCGACGCTATATCGTACGTTGAGCGTCCCTTTTGGACACCTGATCGTATTTCGGCCGAGTGTTGGATGCAATCAGCAGAAAAAAGCGTGAAGAATTTAATGGAAAATACAGGACCGCGGATAGGCCTTTGATCGACAGCCTGGCGGACATCTTCCGTCGCCGCGTATGCTGCTATTCTTTTTGGGTGAACTACAAACGTTTAAAGAGACTAGCGTTAAAGACGCTGATCGCCATTGTTGCCGCTCTGCTTGTCATTTCTCTTCTGGCGCACCGAATTTTCCATCCTAGATAGCTTTCGCTTAATAGCTTATTCAGGGGATAGAGGACGGGACTTCCTCGCCCGGGGTGACGATTAGCGTGGTAAGGCTCCCGAATGCCCGTCCGTGGTTTCCTTCGCCTCGTACCGTTTTCTTCGCTCTTCATCACATATCCCTTTCCGCCGGTCGAAGGATAGACTAGATTCGAGCACAACGAGTTCCTTCGAACGCCGGAACGCCACATGTCTGGGGTGAACAATGAATCGTAACGTTGCTGAAAAAATTATATTTGCCGCGTGTCTACTCGTTCTGATGGTCTGCGTATGCCAGGAAGCTCAGTCGCAAAGCATCATAAAGACGAACTATCCAAAGATGGCTCCCCTCGAGCAATATCTGATGGAGCGAAATGCGGAGATAGCTTTGGCGCGAAGCGCGGCACCGCCGGCGATATCCAAGGACGCCGAGGTTTTAGTGCTGGGCCAGCACAGCTACGAAAGCGCGGTCAAGGGCACGAACGGTTTCGTTTGCATGGTTCAACGATCCTGGACAGTCGACGCGAATCACCCGGATTTTTGGAATCCAAAGCTGCGTTCTCCGACTTGTTTCAACGCGCCAGCGGTGCGATCCAATTTGCCCATCATCCTCCGCAGGACAGAGTTGATCCTGGAAGGAAAATCCAAAGAGCAAATGTTCGAGAGCATCCGATCCGCTTTCGACAAGAAAGAGCTGCCGCTTCCGGAGCCAGATTCGATGTGCTACATGATGTCGAGCCAGGGCTACCTGAACGACGAGGCCGCCGGACCGTGGCTCCCCCACGTGATGATCTTCGTTCCGCTCATTGATCCAAAGGCATGGGGCGCGAATAATCCGGGTTCCCCGATTTTCGCGTTTCAAGATGTCGACAACCACTTTACCGTGTTCATGATCCCCGTCAGCAAGTGGTCGGACGGCACGCTTGCGCCGACAAAGTAGGATTAGCAGAAAAGAGCCGCGCCGTTCCCATGCAAAACGTTGCGTAAGAGTTGCGCACTGCGAAAAATCCACGCCGGGGGCAGGCCGGATGTCTCGCTACCCGGAATTCATTCCATTTGCCTGACGAGTTGAATTGCTGGAAATGTTCATAATCGAACACGGCCTTGCGGGGCAGCATGGTGGTAATCTTGAACGCGGCGGCAGATGCGTGGGGAGTTACCCAATGTTGGATGAAGGTGTGTGGGCGGAAGTTAAAGTCGGCGATGAGCACTTGCGACTGTTTTCGGAGCAAAGCCCGCTCGGAGTGCAAGCTTCTGTTTACAATGTCCGCTCCAAAAGCTGGATCGCGCCTTCCGAGGCCGTAGACGACATCGAGCAGGGAAAAGAAAGAGCCGCGGCGCACGCGCAGGCGTATCTCAGCAAGACCGCCAACCTAGAACTGCCCCGATTGGAATGGAAAAGGGCGCGCTCGGCCTGACCGCGTTCGCGCTGATCATCCGAAAATACCGCTCTATTTGTGGGCGCCGTTACAGCTCCCTATGCAACTCGTGATTGGACGCGCCCCATCGGCTGAAGCGCACACGGGAGCCGGCGGCGCGGGCATCTATTGACACGCGATATCGTCAATCGATATCATGAGCCTGTTATGACCAAGCAAGCTGAACTATTGCAAGGGACACTGGATTTGCTGATTTTGCGAACGCTGGACCTGCAGCCACTGCACGGAGTTGGCATTTCCGACCGCATTGAACAAGTCACACGCGGCGTCTTCATCGTGGGCCCCGGTTCGCTCTTCCCCGCCCTGCACCGCCTTGCTGAGCAAGGCTGGATTGCGGGGAAATGGACGGAATTGGGGAACAAGCGCCGCGTTAAAGTCTATGAACTGACGAAGAGCGGCAGGTCGCGGCTTGCGGCCGAGAAGCGCAATTGGGAGAAGGTGTTTACTGCGATGAACCGTGTTTTGGCCGAGGAGTCCTAGTCATGTCCTGGATCAGCCGCGCAACGGTGCTTTTTGATCAAATCTTCCGCCGGAGAAGAAGCGATAGAGATCTGGACGCCGAAGTAGGAGCGTACTTTGAAGAGGTTGTAGACCGCTATGTGGAGCGAGGGATGTCGAGAGAGGAAGCGCGAAAGGCGGCACGGCTCAAATTTGAAGGCCCGGAGCAAGTAAAGCAGAACGTGAGAGAAGCGCAAACGGGCGCTGTCATGGAAGGCACGTTCCGGGACGTGCGTTATGCCGCGCGAATGCTGCGAAAAAAACCGGGCTTTGCAACGGTGGCAATATTTTCCCTGGCGCTTGGGCTGGGAGCAACTTCGGCGATGTACAGCATCGCTGACGCGTTGCTCTTGCGTCCACTTTCGGTTCCCAAGCCCGAAGGCGTTATAGCGATCAGTCCAGTTACGGACCAGATGTTCCCGGGATTGAGTGGCATTTCGTATCCGGATTACGCGCAATTCCGCGATCACAACCGCACGTTTGAGGGGCTGATCGCCACATCGTTTTCCTCATTCGGCTTTGCGCCCAACCGGGAAAACGTACCCAAGATGAAATACGGCATGTTCGTTTCGGGGAATTTCTTCAAGGTCCTGGGTGTTGAGCCCCAGCTTGGCCGCGGATTTCTGCCGGAGGAAGATGAGGGCCAAGGACGCGACACCGTCGTCGTGCTCAGTCACGAACTTTGGGTCTCGCAATACGGCGGTTCCGTTTCCGCGATTGGCCAGAAACTGTGGCTGAATGGAATCGAGTTCACCGTCCTTGGCGTCACGCCTGAATCTTTCAGCGGCACAGATCAGTTCGTGCGTCCGGCACTTTACGTGCCGTTCGCTCTTTCGCCGCGCATGGGAGCTGTCAACAATCTGGAAGATCGGCAGGTCCGGTGGCTGGCGGTAAAGGGCCGTTTGAAGCAGGGTGTAACAATCGCTCAAGCTCAATCCGACATAGACGGCCTGACAAACGAGTTGCAGAAAACCTATCCGAAAACGGATGGAAGTCTGCGTATGAAGGTGGAAACGCAGCTCCAGTTTCAAACGAATTACGCGCCACAAAGAACGGTGTTTATTGCCATGCTGGGCTTGCTTGCCGTGAGCGTTCTGCTGGTCGCGTGCACGAATGTTGCCGGACTGCTTTTGAGCCGCTCGGCGACGCGGGCGCGCGAGATTGCGGTGCGCATAGCGGTGGGAGCCGGACGGCTCTCGCTGATTCGGCAGCTGCTGATCGAAAATCTTTTTCTTGCGCTTGGAGGCGGCATCGCGGGCTTGGGAATTGCTTACGCAGCGGTGAAATCCTTTACGAGCATACCTCTGCCGAGTGACCTGCCCGTCAAACTCGACATGCAGGTCGATACTCGCGTTCTCTTGTTTACGTTTGGTGCATCGATTGTGACCACACTCTTATTTGGCCTGGCGCCTGCGCTCATCAGCACGCGGCCGGATTTGGTGCCGGCGTTGAAGGCCGCCGATGCTATGACCTCCAAGACGGGCAAGCCCTGGGGCCGCAATTTGCTTGTGGCCGGGCAATTGGCGATTTCTCTGGTGCTTCTGGTCGTATCCGCGGTCCTAGTGCAGGGGTTCCAGGCCGAAATTGTACGAGGACCTGGATTCCGGACGGATCGTCTTTTCGTCGCGAGTCTGAATACGAGCTTGCTCCGCTATGCGGATGCGCAGACGGAGCTGTTTTACAAACAGCTTTTGGACAAGACGCGCTTGGCACCCGATGTGAATTCGGCAACGCTGGCATCGTCGATTCCTATTTCGATGGGCGCGAGCCAGTTGGGAGTAGTTCCGGAAGGGCACCAGTTGGAGCTCGGCCAGGAAGCAATCACCATCTTCGACAACGTAGTGAGCGATAATTATTTCGATTTGATGAGAATACCGATCGTTCGCGGGCGGAGTTTCGCGGAATCCGATAACAAGGATGCGCCAGCCGTGGCCGTGGTGAACGAGCAGTTCGCGCACGACTATTGGCCGAATCAGGACGCGCTCGGCAAAAGATTTCACTTGCGAACTGAGAGCGGGAAACTGGTCGAGATTGTCGGCGTCGCCAGGACGACGAAGTATCTATCGATCAGTGAGGCGCCGCTGGATTTTGTATACCTGCCTTTCGCCCAGAATCAACAGCCGCAGATGACTCTGATTGCCGAAGCGAAATCGCCGGACGCTGCTGCTCTGGCCCCGGTATTGCGGCAGGTTGTTCAGGAAATGGACCGAGATATGCCGGTGTTCGATGCGCGAACGATGCATGACATTTATACCAATCGAGCCGTGAAAACGCCGCTTTTGATCGACGGGATCATATCGGCGCTTGGGGCTATGGGCCTGTTGTTGGCCGCGGTCGGATTGTATGGGCTGGTGACTTATTCGGTGAGCCGCCGGACGAGGGAGATTGGCATTCGAATGGCGCTTGGAGCGAATCCCTTCAGCGTGTTGAAGATGGTTTTGAAGGAGGGACTGGGGTTGGGGATAGCCGGTGTTGCAGTGGGGTTGGTGATTGGCGTACAGCTTTGCAGGGCACTGACGCACACAGCGTTTCTCAGCATCGGAGAGCTGAGCATGGTGCCGTTTGCCGTCGTTTCGCTGTTCTTGCTGTTTATTGCGATGGCCGCGACGTACTTGCCTGCGCGGCGCGCTTCGCGTATTGATCCGTTGCGTGCATTAAGAGAAGAGTGAGCGCTTTTTTTCTTCCCGCGTTCTGCCACGCGCAGGACGCCGATGCAAAGGCGGCTCGGCATGAGGCCAAACCTTACACAGTCCATGCTATAAAAGACGAATGCGCCTACAGGATTACGCGCCACGGCCCGCGCACCTCAAATGGCTACTTGATTCGGACCCGTCCATTCGCTGGCAGGTCATGAGGCACCTTACCGATGAAGTGCCCGATGCGATCGCAGCCGAGCGGTCTCGGGTAGCAACCGAAGGCTGGGGAGCGCAGCTTCTCGCGCGGCAGTCTTCCACCGGAAAGTTTGGGGGGCCGAAGGAGGACCAAGGCTTGCTGGTAACGTTCAACAGCATCGTCGTTCTTAAAGACCTTGGTCTGGACCCAACGAGCAAACAGGCGCGCAAAATGATCGACCGCGTGAAGAAGTGGCTGGTCTTTAAGTGGCATGGCAACCGGCCCTTCCTGCGCGGCGAAACGGAGCCGTGCATCAACGGCAGAATCCTTGGCATCGGCGCGTATTTCAAGGAACCGAACGACGCGCTGGCCAGGCAACTTCTGAATGAGCAGCTTGAAGATGGCGGCTGGAACTGTGAAGCGCAGGAGGAAAGTCCGAAGAGGCCCAAAAGCACGCGCTCTTCGTTCCACACCACGATCTGTGTGCTAGAAGGGCTGATCGATTACGAACGAGCAGTGGGCAAATCGGTGGCCGTCACGAAAGCGCGCAGGAGGGGCGAGAAATATCTGCTCGATCGCGGGTTGTTCCGGTCGCTGAGCACGGGCGAAGTCGTTGACAAACGCTGGTTGCGATTTTCCTACCCGCCGTTCTGGCACTACGACGTTTTGCGCGGGCTAGATTATCTGCGGAATGCGGAAATCAAACCGGACCGGCGCGTGCGTGAAGCCGTTGAAATTGTAATCGAGCGCCGCCACCAGAATGGGCGATGGCCGCTCAACCTGCTTCATCGCGAACGCATTCCATTAGAGATGGAGACCGGCGTCGGCAGCGCAAGCCGGTGGAACACATTGCGTGCGCTGCGAGTTTTGCGTTGGGCCAATAGTTCAACGAAGTGAGTTTGTAGCTTTTCGTTGAGGGGCACGGAAAAGAAAACGTCTAATGGTCGGCCGCTAAGGCTGCCAGTCCAGGGCGTAGATTTCCTGGATGCTGGCGTCTCGCACCAGCAGTGTGGATTCGTCGGGGGCGAGGCCGCTCCAGTTTCCGAAAACGCCTCCGGCGGCGTGAAAGCCTTTCAGGCTAAAGAGGCGTTCGAGTTTGCCGTTGCTGGTTTGTACGCGGAAGTAGCCCTCCTCGTTGTCTCGAGTGCCGTCAAAATAAAGGTAGCGCGCATCGCGAGACCAGGTCGGATACGACGCGAAAATCTTGGCAAGCTCCGTCCATTTTTGCGTTGTGAAATCAAAGAGCATCAGCTTGAGAGAGTCCAGCGTAAGAGCCGCGACGTAGCGCCCATCAGGGGACCATCGCGGAGAATAGAGACCGTCTGATTCCGGCAGCTTTGCGGCGCTTCGCGTTTTCAGGTCGAATACGTAAATTGCCGAGCCCTGATTGTTGAGTGAATTCTGCCCGAAAGCCAACGATTTGCCGTCAGGGGACCAACTGGGGTCTGCCAGGTTGTTCGCGTTGCGGTAGAGCAATTCGGGCGCGCCGCCCTCGGCAGGGATAACATAAATGTGCCAGGGTTCGCCCGGGGGGTGACCGAAGAAGGCGAGTTGCTTGCCGTCCGGAGACCATCGAGCGAGGTAGGCTTCCATCGGAGGGGAGACCAACTGAAGCTTTTGCGTACCGTCCATTTTGCTTCGCCAGAGGGTACCATCGGTCCCGTCGTTGTATACGACCCACTCGCCATCCCGGGAAAAGTCTAGATCCAGGGCGGAGACTCCCGAAAGGTACGGCGCGAAATGGCCCGATTTTGCATCGTAGCGAACTAACTCTCCGCGAGACTGCCAACCCTGAACGAAAATCTTTTTGCCATCGCGGCTCGGAACGGGAGCGCCTACGTTCATTGGGCCTGTGGTCAACTGGGCCGGTTCGGCGCGAGTGGATCCGAATCGGCGGCCATGTTCGCGCAGCGCCCAGAGGTTCGCGGTTCCATCGCGGAAGGACTGAAAGACGAAAAAGCTTCCGTCAGGCGTCCAGTTGCCGCAGCATTCGTTGGGTGTCGCGTTCCAACCGGCAAGCAATGGATGCAGGTCGCTGCCATCGGAAGAGGCTTGCCAAATCGAACGGGCATTGGTTCGCGGATCACTCAATGTAAAACGCAAAATCGAGCCGGCGGGCGACCAGTGGAGATCGGTGGGCGTTCCGGCTGGTTTCAAAATGCGGCGCGCTTCGCCGCCGTCGCTCGCCGCCAGGAAAATTTCGTTACCGTTCGCGAAGGCGAGCGTTTTGCGGTCCGGCGACCATGCCCCGGCGTGGCCTTCCAGATTAGATAATTTACGCGGCGTGCCCCCAATGACAGGAACTGCCCAGAGCTGGCCATCAAGAGAAGTGCCGCGGGCGGTATTCATCAAGAGCGTCGACCCGTCCGGCGAGATGTCGAAAATATTGGCAGAGCCAGTGTCTTCCAGGGAGGTCACAATGGGGAAAATCTCCCCGCCGTTTACCGAAGTTTGCGAAAGCGTGGATTGCCCCTCAATAAAATAGAGCCGCGAGCCATCGGTGACCACGTCTGCTTTCGGCAGATTGTTGCGCGTGAGCTGGGTGGTTCGCAAGACGCGCGGCTGCGATACCGGGAGCGACAGCACATAGATAAGAATCACCAGGGCGACGAAGAGAACAACGGCTGCCACGGCCGGCACTTTGCGCAGGCCTCTGCTTGAACGGGTTTTATGATCTGCGTGCTTTTCTGGAACGTGCGGCGGAACGGTGCCCGTTCCCGAGCGTCCCGCATCGATCTCGCGCTTCAGGCGTTTCAGGTCGGAACGAAGTTCGCCGGCAGTCTGATAGCGCAGCGCGATATCTTTATCCAGCGCCTTGGCCAAAATATTATCCAGAGCAGGCGGCAAATTTGCATTCACTCTCGAAGCGGGAGCCGCGGAGCGATGGAGAATGCTGTCGTAAACCAATGCAACCGCCTGGTTTGCGAAGGGGAGTACACCCGCGGCCATTTCGTAAAGCACGACTCCGAGTGAATACAAATCCGCGCGTCCATCCAGTTCTTCCCCGCGTGCCTGCTCCGGGGACATGTAAGCGACCGTACCAATGGACGTGCCTGGGCTCGTGAGTTCCTGGTCCACGACGCGCACGTGGGTAGGTGGGGATGCTTCGTTTGTAGAATGAACCGCAGGTTGCCTGTATTCGGTCAGTTTCGCCAGGCCGAAATCCAATATCTTCGCCGGCCCGCGATCAACGAGGAAAATGTTGGCGGATTTGATGTCACGATGGACGATGCCCTTGGAGTGGGCCGCTTCCAGAGCATCGGCAAGCTGAATAGCGATGTCCAGAAGCTCGCTTATTGGAATAGACTTTTTGGAGATACGCTGCTTCAGCGTTTGGCCCTCGAGCAGCTCCATGGCAATAAACGGACGGCCTTCGAACTCGCCGATGTCGTAAACGGTGCAGATGTTCGGGTGATTCAGCGAGGAGGCAGTGCGTGCTTCGCGCCGGAATCGCTCGATGACCTGAGGGTGGTTAGAAATGTCATCGGGAAGGAATTTCAGCGCTACATAGCGGCCGAGCCTCGTGTCCGTCGCCTTATAGACGACGCCCATGCCTCCGCCGCCAATAGTTTCTAGGACGGTATAGTGAGAGATTGTTTGACCGATAGTGGGAAGAGTATCTGCCACTGAGCGGCAAGTTTACTCCAGCAATCCCACGCGGGCAAACTTGCTTCGTACAAATTGATAAACAGCGTTTTAGTAGATGACAGGGAGTTTCGTGTAGTCGGCCGTAGCTTCGCATGTGACGCGTAGAACGAGGAGCGTCCGGTCGTCGTGCGGGTTGGTGCCTGGGCCGCTGTGTTGGTCGGTCGCCTGGATGATTCTCTCGGACAATTCATTGGCCGAAATTTCCGGGGCATGATCCGCCAGCACGGCATGAAGCCGCTCGGAGCCAAATTCTTCTTGCTGACCATTTTCCGATTCAAGAATGCCGTCTGACGCGAAGAGAATTACATCGCCTGGCAGAAGATCGATGGAAGTTTCTTCGTACTGGACATCAGGGAATAGCCCCAGCGGCACGCCCTCGACGCGAATCTCTTCCGCTTTGCCATTACGCACCAACAGCGGGTATGGGCCGCCGGCGTTAGCCAGGGTAAGACGACAGTTGGGTGCGTCGTAGACGGCAAATAGCATGGCAATGAAGCGTGCATCGAGGCGCGCCCCGTGCATGCGGCGGTTCAGCATTTCAAGCATGCATGCGGGACTGCAAGTGCTGCCGACGACCAACTCGCGGAGCGTGCCGATGGCGAGCGAGCCATAGAGCGCCGCCGCGGTGCCCTTGCCCGACACATCGCCGAGCGCCAAAGCAAGCTTTCCCTCTCCATAAGGAAGAAAATCGTAAAAGTCGCCGCCCAGCTCGCGCGCTGGAACGTATGCGGCCGCGAGATCGAGACCGGGTACGCCGCGCGCGCCATGAGGAAGCAGCTGGCGCTGAATCTCGCGCGCCGTGTTGAGATCGTCCTGAAGCCGGAGCTGCGTCTCTCGCGCCTCTTCGTAGAGGCGCGCGTTTTCAAGCGCGACCGCGATAAAAGACCCCAGTTTTACCAGCATGCGTTCATTTTCCGCGGTGAACGCCTGCGGCTGGGTGCTTTCCAGGTCGAGAACACCGATCAGGCGGTCCTGCAGGAGAAGAGGAATGACGAGCTCGGAGCGCGTGTTGAGGCCAGTTTCGCAGCGAATGTAGCGCGCGTCGTCGAGAACATCGTCCACGCGCACCGCGCGGCGTTCTGCCGCAGCAGTCCCGGTGAGCCCCTGGCGCAGAGGCATGCGCATGAATGTCGGAATCGAGTCCTCATAGCGCATTCCGAAAACACTCTCAAGAAGCTGCCGTGACTCATTCCAGAGCATGACGCTGAAGACGTCATAGTTGACGAGGCGCTTGACGCGCTGGGCGATGAGGCGGAGCAGCTCCTCGCGGTCGAGGATCGAAGTAAGCTCGCGGCTGATGTCGTACATCAGGCTGAGAGTCTTGGCCTGCTCGGGAAAAGCGGTCAGCAGGCTCTGTGGGACAGGGTCAACGTCGCCAAGGCTGGCGTAGGAGGCGAATTTAGAAAAGTCATCCATTTTTGAGAGACCTGAGGAACTCTTTTGTTAGATGTAGCATAAGCGATTTGGTTTCAGAAGGCTGAATGGCGACTGGGCTAATGCTTGTTGGTAACGCCGGCCCGGGGGATTTGCTCGACGATGCCAAAACCCGAAATTAGGCTATTTTTGACGGCGAGTTTGAAGTGTTTATGAGTTCCACGGAATTGGGCGCGGTTGCTACAAACCCGTGTGCCTTTTGCGGAAAGCCCGTGCTGTCGCGGATGAACCGCTGTCCGTATTGCCGTGAGGAGGTTCCCTAGGTTCGTTTGACAGCCCGGGCGGTGAATAACGGGCGTCGGGAAACTCGGCGTGGGCTCATGTACATGCTGCTGGCGTCCGTGATTCATTACTTCGCGGGCGGCTACCGTGCAATGACCCTGCCGTATCCGAATCCTCTGGTCACTACCTAATTGTCTCCCGTTGTGTTTCTCGGCGGGCTCGGGATGTGCCTCTACGGCTTGTTCCTGGGCATTCGATCGTAAGAACTATGGGACTTTCAGCAAAACACAATAAACCGAGAATTCCAGCAGGGACTGGTTCGTTCGCATGAGCGGACTTGGGGTTTTCGTTTGACGTGTCTTGACTTGTCTCGGCCTGTCCCTTGGGACAGAGTGACGGATTGGGGGAGTACTCGACCTCCGTCGTCTCGCTCCCGGCAGAGCGGCGTGGCCTACTCATTATAGGAACCCACATAGGATTCCACGAGCTGGGCGTGAGATAGACCGGAGGGCAAATGAAAAGAATACTTTTTGTGTTGGCGGTCGCAACGATGAGCGTAACGCTCTTTGCGGGAAGATCTGCTGCGCAAGGGCCTGCGGGGTCGGGCGCCGGCTCAGCGGCATCCGGAGGTTCCAGCAGTTCGAGCGGCGGACACTCGCTGAATCCCATCAAATGGGTGAAAAAAGATAAGTCAGCCGACGATCAGCTCGATGCCAAAGCTGAGCAGGAGAAAAAGTTGACCGCCAATTTACAGGCACAAGGCGTGCTGGCCGCGAACACCGATGCCAAGACGGCTTGCGAGAACTTTAACCGCTTGGACGACTGCGTTGCCGCGCTTCACGCGAGCAAGAATGTTGGATTGGATTTCAACTGCTTGAAGTCGAACCTGACCGGCGTGCAGACTGGCGCGGATATGTCGTCGTGCAAAGGCCCGGCAGGCGACAGGGCCGTTAGCTTGACCAAGGCCATCCACGCGATGAAGCCGGACGCTGATGCCAAGACCGAAGCCAAGAACGCAGAGAAAGAGGCTAAAGACGATTTAAAAGCCTCCGGAATTTAGCTTGTCGACGCAAGGATGAACGAAACACGTTTGGATTTTAAGTTAGAGCACAAGCAGTGAGAAGAAGGGCGGGTCAGCCGAAGAGAGCGGCTCCCGCCCTTTTTCATTTTGTGCGGCAACGCGCCAGGCTTTTCCATAGACAGGCTTGCAGCCGCATCAGGCATGCTTTTGTCCGAGCGTCTGGCGGCCTTCGAAGACCTTTTCATACCAGCCGCGCACACTGAATTCGTTGAGGATGGTTACGTCCTCTCCGTTTGGCCCGAATGCGTCGATGGATTGCTCGGAGTGGTCGGCGTATTGGGCTTCGCCGCCGTGCTGGATCATCGGTGAGCCGATGCGGTTGTTTATAAATGTTTGCACGGCGAGAACTTTTGCCCCCCGCCGGTGGGGCTGGCCCAGCAGAGTTTCGACAAGCGCCAGATTGCGGTGCGCCTGTTTGATATCGATGATGTCGTAGAGATCGTAGTCGCCGTGAATGTAACAACTTCCAAGTTTCAAGCAGCCGTAATGCCGTGATTTCTTATCCATGTCCACGGTATAGACGCTGCCCATCAGTGAACTCATCGCTTCCCAGGCTTCCTTCGCTTTTTTAACTTTTGTGGGCATAAAGCTTTTGGGATGCACAATCGGGCTGACGACCAGGCCAGCCAGCTTCCAATTGACTTCATCCAGGTCTGCTGTTTTGGCTTTGCAGTCGATACGCTTCGGTGTGTAGCCGGGCTTGCCGATGTATTTGAGAGAAGCTACGTTTGTCCGCCTTACTAAAATCCAGACCTGAAAGTGGCTGGCTGCCTCGAGGAAAACGAGCTTGTCTTGAGGGCGCATGAAAAAGGAGTGGAGGAATCATAGTTCCCCGGATTGTTTCAAGCAAGGGGACATGCGCGCAGTGTAGTGGCGAACCTTTAGGTTCGCCAGTCACGCTGTGGTGCGCAATTCGGGGGACTTTGCCTATTTCACTTCCCAGGTGTCGCCGGCGCGAAGGAGTTTTGCTAGGTCGCCGGCACCACGCTTAGCGATAACGTCCGCTATCTGCTGATTCATTACATCTTCGTAGCGCGGAAGGTCGTTCCAATCGCGAAGCACGCCGATAGGCGTTGGAAAGCCAGGCCGGGTTTCCATGTGCGAAAGCAGAAACGCGTAAAGGGGAAGCGGGTGATGCGCGTCGTGAATGACGAGGTCCGATTCGCTGATGCCATTCCCCAGCTGAACAACCTCAATGTCGCCGTCGGGCTTGCGGCGGATGCCCTTGTCGCGGTTTTTGCCGTAAACCAAGGGCTTCCCATGTTCGAGCTGAATGATGTGTTCGCTGCGGGCGTCGCGCTCTGTGAGGCTGAACCAGGCCCCGTCGTTGAAGATATTGCAGTTTTGCAGAATTTCGACGAAGGCCGAGCCTTTGTGTGCGGCTGCGTGCTTCAGCGTTTCTTTCAGGTGCGATTGGAAGACGTCCACAGAGCGCGCGACAAAGGTGGCCTCCGCCCCGATCGCCAGCGAAATCGGATTGAATGGCCGATCAAGCGAACCGAATGGCGTTGATTTGGCCTTTTTGCCGAGTTCAGAGGTCGGCGAATACTGGCCCTTCGTCAAGCCGTAGATTCGGTTGTTGAAGAGCAGCACTTTCAGGCCGACGTTGCGCCGCAACATGTGAATCGTGTGATTGCCGCCAATGGAGAGGGCGTCGCCATCGCCGGTCGCGACCCAGACTTCGAGGTCCGGTCGAATCGCCTTGATGCCAGTCGCAACCGCTGGTGCGCGCCCGTGAATCGTGTGGAAGCCAAAGGTGTTCATGTAATACGGAAAGCGGCTCGAGCAACCGATGCCGGAGACCACTACGAAATTTTCCCGCTTGATGCCGAGCTCTGGGAATACGGACTGCACTGCGGAAAGAATAGCGTAGTCGCCGCAGCCGGGGCACCAGCGCACTTCCTGGTCGGTCTGAAAATCTTTCTTGGTGAGGGGTGTAATCGGCGGCAAAGTAGCAGTGCTCATTGGGAATTCTCTCCAAGAAGTTCTTCGATCTTTTGTTCGAGTTCGGCCTGCTTGAACGGGCGGCCCTGAATTTTGTTGAGGCCGATGGCGTCCACAAGATACTTGGCGCGCAGCACCCAGAGCAATTGGCCCATGTTGAGTTCGGGCACAAGCACAGTCTTATAACGCCTAATCACGTCACCGAGATTCGCCGGCAAGGGGTTGAGGTAACGCAGATGAACGTGGCCTATTTTTCGCCCTTGCGCGCGCTGCGATTTCAACGCCGCGGTGATGGCGCCGTGCGTCGAGCCCCACGCGACGATTAGCAGGTCGCCTTCTGCGTCTCCGGCTGGAACTACATCAGGAATTTCCTGCACAATCGAAGCAACTTTCGCCGCGCGGATCCGCACCATGTTTTCGTGATTGAGCGGCTCGTAATTGATGTTGCCCGTGACGTCCTGTTTCTCGAGCCCGCCGACGCGGTGCTCAAGTCCCGGTGTGCCCGGAACAGCCCAGGGACGCGCAAGCGTCTGCGGGTCGCGTTTATAAGGCAGGTATCCGTTCGGGCCGTTGATTTCCGTTGCAAACTTCACGGGGAACGCGGGAATTTCGTCCACGTTAGGAATCTTCCAGGGCTCGGCGCCGTTGGCCAGATAGCCGTCGGAAAGAACAATCACCGGCACCATGTATTTGATGGCGATGCGGCTTGCTTCGAGGGCGGCCCAGAAACAATCGCTGGGCGTCGCGGCCGCGATGATGGGAATCGGGGCTTCGGAGTTGCGTCCGAAGAGCGCCTGCAGCAGGTCGGCTTGCTCCGTTTTTGTCGGAAGGCCAGTTGAGGGGCCGCCTCGCTGAATATCGCAAATCACCAGCGGGATTTCTACGGCCACGGCAAGCCCCAGGGCTTCCGTTTTCAGAGCCATGCCCGGGCCAGAGGTCGTGGTGATGGCCAAAGCCCCAGCGTAAGCTGCGCCAATCGCGCTAGTAATGGCTGCGATTTCGTCCTCTGCCTGAAATGTCATCACGCCAAAATCTTTATATTGCGAAAGCTCGTGAAGAATGTCCGACGCTGGCGTAATGGGGTAGCTGCCCTGGAAAAGCCGAAGGCCTGATTTCTGTGAAGCGGTGACGAACCCGAGCGCCAGAGCCTGGTTTCCACTAAGGTTGCGGTAGAAACCGGGGGCCAGCTGCGCAGGCGGAATTTCGTAGCTGATCTGAAACGCTTCCGTCGCTTCGCAATACGAATAGCCGGCTTTCATGGCCAGCTTGTTGGCCTCCACGAGCAGCGGCTTATTCTTGAATTTTGCGTCGATCCAGCGGACCGTCGGCTCCATCGAACGGTTGTAAAGCCAGTAGCACATGCCCAGCGCGAAAAAGTTCTTGCAGCGGCTGATGGACTTGGCGTCGATGCCCAGATGTTCGAGCGCGACTTTCGTGAGCCGCTCCAGCTCAACGGAAAACAGCCGGTACTTGTCGAGCGAATGATCCTCGAGCGGATTCGTTTTCGTCTGTGCCTTGCGCAGGTCGTTTTCCGTGAACGCATCCGAATTCACGATCAGGATGCCGTTGGGCTTGAGGTCGGCGAGGTTCATTTTCAACGCCGCCGGATTCATCGCAATCAGTACGTCCACCGAGTCGCCGGGCGTATAAACATCGCTCGAAGAAAAATGGAGCTGGTAGCCGCTAACGCCCGGCAGTGTCCCTGCGGGAGCGCGAATCTCGGCCGGAAAGTCCGGGAAAGTGGCGATATCGTTGCCATACAGCGCGACGGTGTTCGTGAACTGGCTGCCGGTAATCTGCATGCCGTCGCCGGAGTCGCCGGCGAAGCGGATCACAGCGCGGTCGATCACCTCGCGCTTGTGCTTTACCGGCGGCGTTTCTATCAAAGTTGACATAGTGGCCAAGGCTCCGCTGTTAATGGACTCCCGCTCAATTTCCAGAGGGAGCGCGGCTCAATTTTGTTTGGATGGGCGGCGCGGAAAGCAGGTTGGATGCGTGTCCGGCCGCCCGGAGCCGACTGGAAAAGGATACCATACCGGCCCACGCGCGGCGGGGAGAGAGTCCGCCGCGCACGAATGTGTCGTTACACAAAAGACGTGCGCAAGGGCGAAGAGGTTACGTCGTTCGCAAAAATCTTGCTTAAGCCCGGGCAGCTTCTTCGGCGGCTTCCAGGAAGCGGGAACGCTGGAAAAATAGAAGGGCGGCAAACGCAGCACACAAAACCAAGCCGAAAATCATGCTGCCACGAAGATAACTGTCTGAGAGAAAGATGTCCGCGACCGGAGAAGCCGGATATTGCGCCATCATTTCCTGCATTGCTGACCGCATCGCCGGCGCAACGGCCGGGCTGAAAATTGTTAGCAGAACATTGACCGCGCCAAAACATTGCAGTACCAACTCGGTGTAAAAAGCCCACGGCTTTAGTTTAAGTACTCCGAATCCTGCGACGCCCGAGATTACGCCAAATATCCCCAGGTAAATCTTCGGCGAACTGCCGGTTAAAACATGTCCGAATAAGAACATGGGAAAGGAAAACGGGATCGGAAGTGTCAGAAACAGCAGCATACAAACAGATGAGAAGATAAGAAAAACTGAGAATATGGCCAGCGGAACCGGGCACGCGGCCTTCGGTTTTTGAGGCGCTCGTACCGCGATTGTGGGCTGCGGAAAACCGGAGGCGTCCATTGCCGGCACGAATTCCGCTGGATTCGTAAACGCCTTGGCGACGGGCTTGCGCGTGAACAGAATAATCCACCATATCCCCACGACGGCAGGCACTCCGTAGAAGATGGCCAGGAATATCCTCATAAACCCCATCATCTTCGCTGCATCCACCGGGTTGACGTTCGGCAATTGGCTTTGAATCGCGCCGAAAAGGAACAGCGTGAACGCCAAAGAGCCGATGCAGGTGAGACTCATGAATCCCGCCCACACCAGGATGCAGATGCGAGCCCAATTGTTGCGGCGGATGACTCCGATTCCTACAAAAATTCCAAACACGCAGATCGCCGCCGTGAAAAGCATAAAAACGCCTGACATTGCGCGAATCGCCGGAGGCATCGGCGCAGCGTGCGGCCCGCTCTGGATATCGGGAAGGAGAAATGTGGCTACGACGGCCAGAAGACTTCCGAGAGCGCCTAAGACACCGAAAAGAATGGCGACAACTCCGGCAGCAGTTACCGCGGGAAGGGATTCTTGCTTGGGAAGCGTCTCCATTTTGATTTCCATTTTCCGGTTGGCGGGCGAGCGTGTCTATTTATTTCTCGATATATCAGTTCCAGAATTGTCGTGAGGGAAAAGAAAAAGTAGCACGAAGACAATTTCCTGCTTGACGTTCGCTTTATTTTCGCCTAAAGTGGCTGTGGAAAACTGGATCTCACGGAGGCGCGCCAATGGCTCTGACAAAACGCCAAAAAGAAGTACTCGACTACTTGGTCTCATTCGACAACAAGCACGGGTACGCGCCCAGCTTCGAAGAGATCGGTAAGGGTCTGAAGCTCACGTCGCTCGCGACGGTCCACAAGCACATCACCACCCTCGAGAAAAAAGGTTTCATCCGTCGAGGCTATAACCAGAGCCGCTCCATCGAGATACTGCAATTGCCGAAGCCCGTGAAAGATCAGATTATCGACCGCAAGATTCAAGAGCTGCCGCTGGTCGGCCGCATCGCAGCCGGCAGGCCTCTCGAAGCGGTAGAAGACCGCGAGACACTGTCGCTCGGCGATTTTGCCCGCGGCGGAAATTCCTTTGTACTCCAAGTAAAAGGCACCTCTATGATTGAAGACCACATCATGGATGGTGATTACGTGGTCTGCGAGCAGACTCAGGTCGCCAACGCGGGCGACATCGTGGTCGCGCTAATCGGCGGGGAAGAAGCAACTCTCAAGCGGTTCTATCGCGAAGGAGCCGGCAAAATCCGCCTCCAACCCGCAAATTCGGAACTCGCTCCCATCCTGGTCGCCGCCAACGATGTCAAGATCCAAGGACGCGTGATCGGCGTCTTGAGGAAGTACTGAGCAAATCGTAGCCCCGGTTTGCACACAGGGGCATCCCCGCCGGCTCTTTTGGAAGTTGCGCATTCTACCCTCCGCAAGCAAGCTTTTGCATTTCCAGCTAATATGTGAATTCCTTGCTACTTCGCTGCAAGGCTGAACATCATATGTAGGCGGCGATGAATCTCGCCGCCGCCGCAAAGGAAAACGTAAAAACTTGCCATCCAAGCGCGAAAACATATTGATCGTCGAGCCGGACGAAACTCTGCGGCAGCAACTCCTGGAAGTCCTTCGTTCCGCGGGCTACGAAGCCTCTTCCGCCGCCACTCCGGAAGAAGGATTCCGTGTCGTCCAGACCGGCAGCGTGGATATTTTCCTGCTCGCCGCCGATCTTGCCGACGTCCTGTGCTGCAACTCGCTTTCTGAAATTAAAGGTCTGGGATCGACTTCCAACACCCGCGTCATTCTTTTTGCGCGAGGCGGCGGCGGGGACCGCGCCCGCGGCCTCGACCTGGGCGCGGACGACGTGCTCACTCCACCTTGGGAACCGGCGGAATTGTTGGCCCGCGTGCGCGTGCAACTGCGGGAAAAGCACCTCCTCGAAGACTTGCAGCTGAAGACTCGCATCGCTGAAGAAGGTCAGCAAATTGCCCACAACGCCTTCCAGGCCATCGCCGTTACGGAAAAAATGACGCGCGATGCATTTTCCCTCGGCCGCGCCCTGAAGATAGGCGTCTCCGCGCTGCTCACCGTCGCCGCAGTGATCTCCATTATTTTCCTTCTCTTTACGCGCCGTGCCGATAAAGAGACGCGCCGTGCCTACTCCGTGATTGCTCAGCTCGAGCATGGCGTGCGCACCGAAGAAGCGTTGGTCGCGGAGACGCGCAAGGCCCGCGATGAGCTTCAGCAATCGGACGTCACGGAGCAGAAGCGCCAGCTTCAACAACAGACCGACGATCTTCGCCAGAAAATCTCCGGCGCGGATTCCAGCGAGGTCGCCGCGCTGCGCAAACAGCTGGATGACACCACTAGCCGCCTTAAAAAAGTGGAGACGCAATCCGACGCCGCGGAGGGCGTCATTCGTGCCAATGCTTCGAGCGTTTGCCTGCTGCACATCTCCGTTTCCTTGCTTGATAAGGACTCGCGTCGTCCGCTGCGCTACGGCGCGATCAATCCCGACGGCGAGCCGCTCAAGGACAGCGACGGCAACATCGTTTACACCCTTGATGGCCGGGCTCCCGAAGTTCGAGAGGATTTCTTCGGCACGGGCTTTATCGTTGCGGACAACGCTGTCCTGACCAACCATCACGTCGCCCAGCCTTGGTGGGAAAACGACGCGATGAGCGCCGTGATACAGCAGGGCTTGCAGCCCACGATATCGGAACTGACCGCTTACTTTCCCGACGCAGCGGCCGGTGTTCCCCTGAGTGTTTCGCAAATTTCGGATCAGGCAGATCTCGCCCTGCTGCGCGGTGACATATCCTCTCTTAAGCGCCCCATTCTGAAGCTCGACGGCCGCAAAGAAGCCGCCATCAGTGGGCAGCCGTTAATATCGCTCGGCTACGCAACGGGCATCAGCGCTATTCTCGCGCGCGCCGGCGACGAAGCGGTGAAGGATATCGTCAAGAGCGCCGCCGGCGATCCAAAACGCATTGTCGAAGCCCTCCAGCAGCGCAAGCTCATCAGGCCTCTCGTGACGCAGGGACACATTGGCGACGTTCTGTCCGATAAAATTGTTTACGATGCGCAGACCACTTCGGGCAGCTCCGGCGGGCCGCTCATTAATCGCGACGGCCAGGTGATTGGTGTAACGTTTGCCGTCGTGAAAGGTTTCGGCGGCTCTAACTTCGGCGTTCCCATTCGCTACGCGCAGCCGCTGCTCAAGCCGTAAACTCTAGAAAGCCGCTCGCTGTTTCACTGCAAAGCCGCCGCACTGCTCGCATTCAAAAAGTTTGCCGGGCAAATCGAAAAAAGTGTTAAAGCGCCGCCGCGCGAGCGTGAAACAATTCTCAGTTTCGAGTACCCTTCTTACCGGCTCAGGGGAATGAAGAAAAGCAAACCCATCCGAAAATTGCTCGCTGCGAATCGCAGCGAAATTGCCATCCGGATTTTCCGCGCCGCCAATGAACTTGGCCTGCGCACGGTCGGAATTTATTCGCAGGAAGATCGTCTCGCGCTGCATCGTTTCAAAGCCGACGAGGCTTACCAGGTTGGCGCCGGCAAAGGTCCTGTCGTGGCCTATCTCGATATCGCCGGTATCGTTGCTCTCGCAAACGAAAAGGGTGTTGATGCAATTCACCCAGGCTACGGTTTTCTCTCCGAAAATCCCGAGTTTGCCCGCGCTTGCCAGAAAGCAGGCATTGCCTTTATCGGGCCAACGCCCGACCTGCTCGAACTTCTCGGCGACAAAACCGCCGCACGTGGTTTGGCTATCTCCGCCGGTGTACCCGTTCTTCCCGGTACGCCCGATCCCGTGAAGTCCGCCGTCGAGGCACACAAATTCGCTGCTGAGATCGGCTACCCCGTCATCGTAAAAGCCGCCATGGGCGGCGGTGGACGTGGTATGCGCGTCGTGCGCACCGATGCCGAACTTGAGCAACGGCTCGAGGAAGCGCAGGGCGAAGCAAAATCGGCTTTCGGCGACGCCAGCGTTTTCCTGGAAAAATATCTGCCCCGCGCGCGGCACCTCGAAGTACAAATTCTCGCCGATCACCACGGCAATCTGCTGCACCTCTACGAACGCGATTGTTCCGTGCAGCGCCGCCACCAGAAAGTCGTCGAAGTCGCTCCCGCCGCGAATCTTCCCGCAAGCGTGCGCACGGAATTGTGCGATGCCGCGGTTCGCTTGGCGCGCAAAGCCAACTATCGCAACGCGGGCACGGTCGAATTTTTGTACGACGTCGACGCGCAAAAATGGTATTTCATCGAGGTCAACCCTCGCATCCAGGTCGAACACACCGTCACCGAAATGGTCACTGGCATTGACCTGGTCCGTTCCCAGATCCTCGTCGCGCAGGGCCACAAGCTGCACGAAGAGCCCCTCGCCCTGCCCCAGCAGGAAAGCATCCCGCTTTACGGCGCAGCTCTCCAGTGCCGCGTAACCACCGAGGACCCGGAGAAAAATTTCGCGCCCGATTACGGCAAGCTAACAACGTATAGATCGCCCGCGGGATTCGGAATTCGTCTCGACGGTGGAACGGCGTA
Organism: Betaproteobacteria bacterium; assembly: GCA_903970165.1. Classification (GTDB taxonomy): domain Bacteria; phylum Acidobacteriota; class Terriglobia; order Acidiferrales; family UBA7541; genus Acidiferrum. The sequence continues at coordinate 25,308 of CAJCHZ010000088.1, read as the reverse complement.
CGCGGGCGCGGTGCTCGCGGCCTACTACGATTCGCTCCTCGTCAAAGTCACCGCCTGGGGCACAAAGCTTCCTGAGGCTTGCCAGCGCATGGACCGTGCGCTGCGGGAATTCCGCATTCGCGGGGTCAAAACCAACATTCCCTTCCTCGAAAATGTCGTCAATCATCCGCGTTTCCGCGCCGGAGAAGTGACTACATCTTTCCTCGATGAATCGCCCGAACTCTTCCGCTTGCCAAGCCGCGGCGATCGCGCCACAAAACTCCTCTCCTATCTTGGCGACGTCATCCTCAACGCCAATCCCGAAGTAAAGGGCAAGCCCGTCCCCAAAAATCTCGAAACCCCGGTACTCCCCGCGGTTCCCGGCATCGAGCCCCCTCCCGGCACGCGTCAACTCCTGCAAAAACTCGGTCCCAAAAAATTCGCTGCCTGGGCTAGAAAAGAAAAGCGTCTTCTCATCACCGATACGACATTTCGTGACGCCCATCAATCTCTGATGGCCACACGCGTCCGTACGCACGATCTGCTGGCCACTGCCACCGCTGTCGCGCAGCGCCTTCCTAATCTTTTCAGCGTCGAAATGTGGGGCGGCGCAACCTTCGACACCGCCATGCGCTTTCTCCACGAAGACCCGTGGCAACGCCTTCGCGAACTCCGCGCGCTCATCCCCAACATTTGCTTTCAAATGTTGCTCCGTGGCGCGAACGCCGTCGGCTACACCTCCTATCCTGACAACGTCATTATCGAATTCGTCCGCGAATCCCATGTGCAGGGCATAGACATCTTCCGCGTCTTCGATTCTCTGAACTCCATCGAAAATATGCGCGTTTCCATTGACGCCGTCCTTGAAACAGGCGGCGTCTGCGAGCCCGCCATTTGCTACACCGGCGACATCTTCGACAAAGCCCGCCCCAAATATTCGCTGAAATACTACGTAACAATGGCCAAGCAACTCGAAAAACTAGGCGCCCACTTCCTCGCCATCAAAGACATGGCCGGCCTCTGTAGGCCCTATGCTGCTCACGAACTCGTAAAAACTCTTCGCGAAGAAATCGCCATTCCGGTCCACTTTCACACGCACGATACCAGCGGGATCAATTCCGCTTCCGTACTCAAAGCCGCCGACGCCGGCGCCGATGTCGCCGACGCCGCCATCGCCGCCATGAGCGGCGGCACAAGCCAGCCAAATCTCAATTCCATCGTCGAAGCCCTTCGCCACACGCCGCGCGACACCGGTCTCGATATCGAAGCCCTGAACGAATGCTCCGACTACTGGGAAACCATCCGCACCTATTATTTGCCCTTTGATTCCGGACCAAAGGCCGGCTCAGCCCGTCTCTATCAACACGAAATTCCCGGCGGCCAGTACACCAATCTCCGCGAACAAGCGGCCGCCATGGGTCTCGGCCACCGCTGGCGCGAAGCGGAAAAAATGTACGCCGAAGTGAATCAACTCTTCGGCGACATCGTAAAAGTCACGCCGTCCAGCAAAGTCGTCGGCGACATGACGCTCTTTCTCATGGCCAACGAACTTCGCCCAGACGATCTCCTCAAGCTGGATGAAAATCACGATGTCTCTCTTCCCAACTCTGTCGTCGAAATGTTCTCCGGCGTCCTGGGCGTTCCTCCAGGAGGCTGGCCTCGCAAACTGCAAAAAATAATTCTCCGCGGTGCCACTCCTCTGAAAGGCCGTCCCGGCGAAAGCCTCGAAGCGGTGGATCTCAAAGCAGAAGCCTTTGCTCTCGAAAAAAAACTCGGCCATCCCGTGCGCCGCGATGATCTTCTGAGCTACCTTCTGTATCCCGACGTTTTCGCGAAGTACGACAAGTTTCGCCAAACCTACTCCGACGTCAGCGTCCTTCCGACTCTCGCCTTCTACTACGGCCTCAGCTCCGGCGAAGAAGTCACCATCGAAATCGAGCTGGGAAAAACCCTCATCCTGAAATTCCTGACCGCCAGCGATCCGCACCCCGATGGTACGCGCACCTTATTCTTCGAACTGAACGGCCAGCCTCGCGAGGTAAATGTCCGCGACAACGCCTTGCGCGTGGTCGAACGCGCGCATCCGAAAGCCGACCCCGCCGACCCCGGTCAGGTCGCCGCCCCAACCGCTGGCGTCATCAGCGGCATCGCTGTCCAGGCCAACCACGCCGTCGAACGCGGCGCAAAACTCCTGACTCTCGAAGCCATGAAAATGCAGTCCAATATCTATGCACCAATCTCCGGCCGAGTGATAAAACTTCTCGTGGCCCCAGGCCAGCACGTGGAGGCAAAAGATTTGCTGGTGACCATCGCTCCGTGAACGGTCCTAATCTTCGCAAACATCAGAGTTTTCGCTCGCGCTTCCTCCGCAATGAGCGCGACCTCGTCGTTTACCTTCCTCCCGGCTATGACCAGATGTACGGTCGCACTTTTCCTGTCTTGTATCTTCACGACGGACAAAATCTTTTCGACGGTTCCACTTCCTACATTCCGGGCCAGGACTGGCACGTCGGCCAAACCGCCGATTACTGCATCACCGCGGGCACTGTCGAGCCCCTGATCATCGTCGGCATTTACAACACCGGTAAAGCACGCATCCGCGAGTACACCCCGACGCGCGTGCCCAAACTCGGCGGCGGCCGCGCGGATAGCTACGCAAGATTCCTGATCGAAGAATTAAAGCCCTTCGTGGAACGCGAATATCGCATCCGCAACAGCTTCGAAGATACCGGCATCGGCGGTTCCTCTCTCGGCGGTCTCGTTTCTCTCTACCTCGGTCTGAAACTTCCGGACGTTTTTGGAAAACTCGCCGCCCTCTCTCCGTCCGTCTGGTGGAACCAGCAGGTCATGCATCGCTTCGCCGCGGCCGCGCAGGTCCATGTGCGCCCGCGCATCTGGCTCGATATCGGCACCCGCGAAGGCCCGCGCATCGTGCAGGACGTCGAGCAATTCCGCGACGTCCTCCTTCAAAAAGGCTGGCAGCTCGGCAAGGAACTGCACTACGAACGCATCGAGGGTGCCGAGCACAACGAAGCCGCCTGGGCGCGGCGCGTCGGGCCTTTTCTCCAATTTTTATATCCGGTCCGGTAGGCGGCGCGAAGTATAATGCGCACCTATTGCGCGGCCAAAGGGCGCCGTCCTCGCGCACAGCCGCTCGTCATCCAGGGGTCACCGATGCCAGAGAGCCGTCCTCTCACCATCCTCTGTGTCACCTCATACGAAAAGGGGCAGGAGTTTATCCGCACCTGCAAGGCTATCGGCTGCCGCGTGCTCCTGCTGACCGTGGAAAAACTGCGCGACGCCGATTGGCCCCGCGAATCCATAGACGACTTTTTCTACATGCCCGAAGAACTTCCCGTGCTGGAGCTGATCAACGCCGTAAGCTTCGCGGCTAGGTCGCAGCCCATTGATCGCATCGTCGCCCTCGACGAATTCGACATGGAAAACGTCTCCGCCCTCCGCGAGCATCTGCGCATACCCGGCATGGGCCTCACCACCGTCCGTTATTTCCGCGACAAACTCGCTATGCGAGCCCGTGCCAAAGAAGTTGGCATCGCCGTGCCCGAATTTGTCCACGTTCTCAATTACGATAATCTGCGCGAATTCATGGACCGCATCCCTGCGCCCTGGCTCCTAAAACCGCGCTCACAGGCCTCCGGTATCGGTATGAAAAAGATTCACGCCCAGCACGAACTTTGGCCCTGGCTCGATCAGCTTGGCGACAAGCAATCACATTATTTGCTCGAACAATTCATCCCCGGCAGCGTCTATCACGTGGACAGCGTCGCTTCCGAACGCGAAGTCGTCTTCGCCGAAGCCCACGCCTACGGCACGCCTCCTCTGGATACCTCGCATCAAGGTGGAGTCTTCACCACCAGCACGTTGCCGCGTGATTCGGCGGAAGCAAAAACACTGCACGATCTCAATCGCAAAGTACTCGAAGATCTGGGCTTCCTTCGCGGCGTGACCCACGCCGAATTCCTGAAAGCCCACAGCGACGGCATATTTTATTTCCTCGAAGTAGCCGCCCGCGTAGGCGGCGCCTACATCTCCGATGTCATCGACGCCGCCACTGGCATCAACTTATGGCGCGAATGGGCGCGCCTCGAAGTCGGAGCAGGGAAGCAACCATACCAGATTCCGAAAACTCGGCAGGACTACGCCGGCGTGATTGTCTCGCTGGCCCGTCAGGAAACTCCCGAAACTTCCGCCTACACCGATCCAGAAATCGTCTATCGCGTTAAAAGACACCACCATGCCGGGTTCGTCCTGAAATCGCCAAGCCATGAGCGCATCCAGGAACTCCTCGATTCCTACTCAAAACGAATTGCATCTGATTTCCTGGCCATCCAACCCGTCCCGGAAAGACCCAGCTCTTAACCGCCCTCCAATCTTCTCAATGTCCTCTGTGCACTTCCCGGTTTCTGTGTAATGCCCTTCTTTCTTTTTTGTCTTTACAAATCACCGCTCGCCCAAATTTTCATGTACACTAAGCATCCCACGCCCAGCGGTCACAAACTTTTCACACAAATTTGACCGCGCATCGTAACCACACTGGCCAAGCGACTAGTTACTGTCTGGTACGGCCAACGAACTCTGCGTTTGCCGTCGCGCCATACTGAGGACTAGAGTTTCCAATACCCCGTGAGATTTTCTGCACTGGGCTCCTTTGGGAGGACCGATGTGGGGTAACAAGAAACCGGATACGCCGCAAGCCGCTGCGCAACCGGAAATAAAAACTTTGCCAACGAATCAGCCGCCGAAGCCCGCTCCGGCGACTTGGGAGGATAAACCCGCAATGAGTACAGATGCCATGCGTCCACTGGGTGCAACCGCCGACCGCGCCATCGCGCGTCTGGGGGCCAGCCTGCACGTGAAAGGCGAGATCTCCGGCAACGAGGATCTTCTCATCGATGGTTCGGTCGAAGGACTGATCCAGCTTGATGAGCGGAAGCTGACCGTCGGAACCACCGCAAAAGTCACCGCCGATATCATCGCCCGCGAGGTCGTGGTCTTCGGCACCGTCAAGGGTAACCTGCGCGCTAAGGACCGTATCGAAATTAAGAAGGACGGCTCCGTCAACGGCGACCTCACCACCGCCCGCATCATGATCGAGGACGGCGCTTACTTTAAAGGCTCCATCGAAATCGATAAGAGCTCGGAGAAGGATTCCGGCCAGGGCGCATTTGCTAAGAGCTCCGCACCCGTCAGCGCGCCTGCAACGAAGACCATCTAACTTCATCCACAAACTTTCACTTTCCAAAGGGCGGCGGGACGAAAAGTCCACGCCGCCCTTTCGTTGTGTGCCGAGCATGTTCGAAAGCTAGGAGGTGCAAGTCCTCTTCACAACGTGATGGATGTGAAGTGATAGAGAAGCGCAAGGGTGAAATAACACTCGCCGCGAGGCGGGGCCTGAAAGAAGCGCGGAGCAAAGATGCGAACCGATGAACAAGAACTGGATATGAGGCAGGCAGTGTTCGGGCGAGCTGGCAACTGGCAGCGAAGCCCTAATCCATCAAGGGCACTGAATGTAAATCCAGCGGTTGTGCGTCGAAGGCGGTCGAACTTACCTCGGGAGATCTGCTACCGGTCTCGAATTCGAGACTGAGAGGCGAGAGATCGTTTCTGATCCGGTGGCAGAAGTCAGCAGAAGGCGTAGATGGTATCCTCGCCGACCAGAACGTCTTTAACCAGGAGTCGCACGATTTTCTGGCGTTCAATGACACTAAGCGTTTCGGCCGCACTGCGCAAGCGAGCAAGGAATGCTGTGAGAGTCTCTGCCAGGCGCAGGAATGCGGCGCGATCATTGGTGCGGTCAGCGATCGCCTGTAGCTCAGCACTGAGTGTCTGTTGGCGATGACGCAGTGCAGGCATACGTTCACGCAACTGCTCAAGCGACAAGAGTCCCTCCTGATAGGCGGTAAGAAGTCGTTCGATACCTTTGCCAACATGGGTCAACTCCCTCTGCAGACTCTGCTCACGTTTTGCGGTTGGATCAGAAGTACGCGCTGCTGCCAGCCGACGATCAAGTTCCTGGTGTATCAGAGCAGGTTCTTCCAGCAGGCGGATCACCTCAGTCCAGACGATCTGATCGAGGAGTTCTTGTCGGATGAAGCGGCCGTTATCGCAAACCGGTCCGCCGAGTTTCCTCCAGCTATCGGATCCAATGCATTTGTAGTAGTGAATTTTACGTGCGGTGGTTTGCGTCGATGTTCGAGACAAGGCGTAACCACACTTCGCACAGCTGACCAGCCCCTGCACGACACTTGGCGCGATGGTACGCCGGCGTGATCGTATTTTGTTCTGGTAGAGCAGCTCTTGGGCACGGGCAAAGCTTTCTTCCGTCACCACGGCGGGCACGGGGATCTCGATCCACTCTTCGCGGGGGCGTTGGCGGCCTGCTGTGGTGCTGGGCGTAGTTGTACCCCGCCGACGCTGTGGGCGCATAACCCGTGTGCGCGCAGAAATGCGGGTCTTGCCGAAGCAGGCGACGCCGCGATAGGCAGGGTTACGCAGCACGCCCCACACCACCGAGCGTTCCCAGCGACTTGCTTTACGAGCCGGAACGCCTTCGGTGTTGAGGCGACGCGTGATCTCCCCGATGCTGAGTCCCTCGACGGTGTACATCTCATAGACGCGCCGTACGACAGGCGCCTCGGCTTCATCCAACATACGCGGCGGGCACTTCGTCAGTCTTACGGATGTAACGGTATCCATAGGGAGCGCCGCTCATTACGCTCACCTCACCGGCTTGCGCCCGGTGTCGCTTACCGCGACGCGAACGTTCCAGAATCTGCGCTCGTTCATATTCAGCGATCATCCCTTGGAACTGCACAAGAAGTTGATCTTCCGCGCTGTCGCCTTGTGGCGACTTCACGAACACCGTCTCGACTCCGTGGCGGGCGAACTCCTCGATCAACAGAATGCGTAACCATCACAAACCCCGACGGCGAAACCATCTCCCTGGGCGCCGCTTTCACCGCCAACTAACCCAACTCCTTGCGCTCCTATGGGCACGCACGACACATCGCGCCCATGCGCAATCCCAGTCGTCAGCTTCAACCTCGATCCCTTCCTTTTTCTCCTATTCTTCGCCGTAAAAAATGCCCCATAACCAATTTCTTCAACTTTTCATCACACAGAATGTAGAATTCTTCCGGAAAAATGGTGCCAACCAATCAAAGCGAGGCCAACAAATGCAAACGCGCAAATTAGGTAACTCCGATCTCCAAATCACCCCACTCGGCTTCGGTGCATGGGCCATCGGGGGTAGCGGCTGGGATTTCGCTTGGGGACACCAGGCAGACGAAGACTCCATCGGTGCCATCCACCGCTCTCTCGAGCTCGGTGTAAACTGGATTGACACGGCCGCGGTCTACGGCGTAGGCCATTCCGAAGAAGTCGTCGCGCAAGCGCTGAAGACTTGGCAAGGCCCCAAGCCGTACATTTTCACGAAATGCGTCCTCCGCTGGGATGCCGAAGGCCACGTCTCCCAAAATCACACCGCCGCCAGCATCCGCCAGGAGTGCGAAGACAGTCTCCGCCGCCTGCAAATCGAAGTCATCGATCTCTACCAAATGCACTGGCCGCCCGCCGACAACGGCCCTGGCCTCGAAGAAGCCTGGCAAACCATGTCCGCCCTTCAAAAAGAAGGCAAAGTGCGCTCGATCGCCGTCTCCAACTTCAACGTCGCCCAAATCCAGCGGGCCCAAGCCATCGCTCCGGTGACTTCTCTGCAGCCGCCCTACTCGATGATTCGCCGCGCCGTCGAAAAAGAAATCCTCCCCTATTGCAAAGGGCAGGGAATTGGCGTCATCTCCTACGCCCCCATGGCGTCCGGCCTCCTTACCGGTGCAATGACGCGCGAACGCGCCGCCGCGCTTCCGCCCGACGATTTCCGCAGCCGCAACCCCGAATTCCGCGAGCCCCGCCTCTCAAAAAATATCGAACTGGTGGAGCGCTTGCGAAAGGTAGGTGCCCGCCACGGCCGCAATCCCGGCGAAGTAGCCATCGCCTGGGTTCTCAGCAATCCCGCGGTAACGGGAGCCATCGTAGGCGCCCGCAACGCCGCCCAGGTCGAAGGCATAATCCACGCCAGCGAACTGAATCTAACCCCGGAAGAAATCGCCGAAGTAGAAGGCGCCGCCGCAGCAGCCACGGCCAAAGCTTAGAACATTTGCAATAATCGTAGCGTGGAGCTTGCGTGCCCTCGCGAATGAATTTTTTCCGGCGCAGGCACGAAATCGACGGGAAGGCTCAAAAATGGATCTTGGATTGAAAGGCAAAAAAGCCGTAGTCTCCGGTTCAACCGCAGGCATCGGCTTCGCCATCGCCGCCGCGCTGGCCGAAGAAGGCGCCCACGTCATCCTCAATGGCCGCACGGAAGCGCGTGTAACCGCTGCCCTTGAAAAAATCCGTCAAGAAAACAAATCTGCGGATATCGAAGGCATCGCCGCCGACCTCGGTACCGCCTCCGGGGTCGAACTCTTCGCCAAAAAAATACCGCGAGCGGACATTCTCATTAACAATCTGGGAATCTTCGAAGTAAAACCCTTCGCGGAAATTCCCGATGCCGACTGGCTCCGCTTCTTCGAGGTCAACATTCTTAGCGGCGTCCGCCTCTCCCGCCATTATCTCCCCGGCATGCTGAAAAATAATTGGGGCCGCATCATCTTCATCTCCAGCGAGTCCGGGCAGCAAATTCCCAAAGAAATGATTCATTATGGCATGACCAAAACCGCCCAAATTGCCATCGCCCGCGGTCTCGCGGAATCTGTCGCCGGTACCGGCGTGACGGTAAACTCCGTCCTTCCCGGTCCCACTGCTTCCGAAGGAGTCTCCACTTTCCTGGAAAGCATGGCCAAACAACAAGGAGTTACAGCCGCTGACGTGGAAAAGGAATTTTTCAAAACCGCGCGCCCGACTTCATTGCTCAAGCGCTTCGAAACAAGCGAGGAAATCGCCGCCGTAGTTGCCTTCGTTGCCAGCGCCCAGTCCGCCGCCATCAATGGTGCCGCAGTAAGAGCCGAAGGCGGCGTCGTCCGCAGCATCTTCTAAATCGGTCCTCCAAATATTCGCAGAGATGAAGGTTTGCTTGCCCTGAGCCTCGAAGAGCCCCACCCCTGTTACTAACCCTGGTTACAAGGGCCAGCACTCGATCCTGTCACGCCCGCGCGAAATCTGGCCGCCAGACCTTAATCATCCGTTTGATCTCTTTCCGCGTTTTTACATTCTCTTCCAAAACCTTCCGCGCCAATTCCGGCAACTCCGAATTGCTCGCAAATCGTAACCCCACAAGCTGTTCGATCGTGAACTCTCCAATCCGCGCCTGCAAATCCGCCGGCAGCACCCTCTCGAACCGCAACCGTTCCTCCAGCCGAATCACCCGGTCCTGCACCTTCAAGGCCATGATCCGCAGCCCCACAACTCCCACCAGCAACCCCAGTGCCACCAAAATTCCCAGAACCGCCGCCATTTTAAACTCCGTATGAAAACACCAATAAATCGCCAGCCCCACATTCAGCGCCATCGCCGGCAAAAGAATAAAGTGAAACGCCGGAACATACATCGCATGTTTCTCAAAACTCTGGTCAGCCATAGAATTCCTTTCTATCTTTTTTCAGCCTCGAGCCTGGATTGTAGCAAACCGCAACTCCATGCCCTATATGTCCCAATGTGGAGTGCGGGAGCTCTACTCCCGCTTTTTCCCCTCTTCGACCAAGAAAGTCCTGCCCCAATCTCTCTGAACCACAAAAGCTAAGCCGCCACAAAGGATGCCGTTAACCATCCTCAAGCTCGCAATCAATTCGATGGAACGAGATGCCGCGCCCCGGCATCCAATTATCCAAATAGCCGCGCGCCACGTATTCTCTAGCGCAGGCCAACACAAAACTGGAGGACAGCACATGGCAAAAGCCATTTGGGGCGGAAAAGTAATCGCCGACAGCAAAAACACGGTCACTATCGAGGGCAACCAGTACTTTCCGCCGGACTCTGTCGCCAAAGACTTTCTGAAATCAAGCACCCACACGTCGATCTGCCCGTGGAAAGGCACCGCTCACTACTACCACGTCGAGGTAGACGGCATGAAAAACGAAAACGCCGCTTGGTACTACCCCGAACCCAACCCCGCCGCGGCCGAGATCAAAAACCACGTTGCCTTCTGGAAAGGTGTCAGCGTCGAACCCAGCAAAAGCTGATCTCCAGCCACTCACTCATTGATTTCATTCTTAAAAGCCAAAGGCAGCGCCAGCAGCCCTATTTGTTTTTTTTAAATCAAACATCCCAATCCCCGCCGTCCTCAGCCGTGATTGCCTCTTTATGAACAATCCTCGCTCGAGTTCTATTGCCACAATTCGATTTCGTGCGCTGAGATAGAAAGGTGAAATCACGGCTCCAATCTATCTTCTCGCGCCAGCCCCACGCCCCGGCGGCGCTCGCGGCTCTCCTGCAATGCCTTCTAGCCCCACCCTCTCAAAGGCCCAGGACATTGGCCAGGTCGAATGCGCCGGCGACTGCGCCTTTCTCTACAGCTCCATCGTCACTCTTGACGTCCGTGCCACTCTTCAGTGCGGCCAGCAAGTCGAAATCGTCGGCCGCTATGACAATTATTACGGTGTGCGTACCGCCAAAGGCAAAGTCGGCTACGTCACTATCGACTCTCTCGTGATACTGAAGACCACCCCGGGGACAAAACCCGTGCTCGCGCCGACCGCCGCACCCAACCGCGAAAAGCTCGCTTATGACCGCACGGGCAAGCCAGCCGACGCGCCTTCAAACGCTTCTAGCGCGGCGCCCGTGCTTATTCTTCTCGACAGCACGCCGGTACAAATGAATCAGCAAGACCCTCTCTTCCACCGACGCCCAGGTCGGCGACGATGTGAGTTTCGAAGTTTCCCAAGACGTTGTCGTGGATGATTTCCTAGTGATTCCCAAAGGCGCGGTCGCTCTGGGTGTAGTCAATGAAGCCGAGCCTCGCAAGGCCCTCGGCCGTGGCGGCAAACTCAGCGTCCTGATCAAGAGCGTCCGCCTCGCCGACAACGAGCAAGCCAGCCTGCGTTCGGGAACCGAAGCCAAAGGTTCCAGCTCCACTGCAGGTATGGTCATTCCGGTAATGCACGGCAAAGACGTCGCCTTCACAAAAGGAACCGATTTCACCGCCTACGTGAACGGCGACACGCGCCTCAAAAAAGAAAATTTCCACGCCGCCCCGGACCCCGGCGACGCCGTTCCGACAGTCTCGCCCACAAGCAACCCGCATCCATAATGTGCAAGCAAATGTGGAGTGCGGGAGCTCTGCTCCCGCTTTCTTCGATCGTAATCACAAATAGGTCTCTGCCAGGTCATAGCTAACCCTGCTTCAAGGCAAACCAATTCCCCTGTAACCGCTCGAACCTGCGCTCATGTGCCAAGAGGTAAGCGGCGCCTCCGAATCATCCGCTATCTGCAAATCGGCCCTCTCTCCCGTCTCAGCTTTTTGTCCATATCCCACTTGACAACATACACACAATGTGATATAATGAGGGTAAGCCGATTGGCACGGACTCACTCTGGGCCACGGCGTGGAGGCTGGCTTTTGCCATGTATCGATACCACTTGTTTTGGGCGGTTTCGGGACCGGCTGGGCCGGGCCGTTGCCCTCCGCGAACTTTCTGGATTGGGAGACTTCAAGGAATGACTACCGACACCTCGATTGCGCGGCTTTACCTGATGCAACTGTCCACCACCACGGTTCCTTTGCCGGGTGGCCGGACTTTGGAGATGGTTTTGGTCTGCTATCTCATCGAAACGAATGAGGGCAAACGCATTCTGATTGATAGCGGGTATCCGGCCGATGTTCCCAGGCGAGCGGACGGGCCTCCGTCTTTAAACCAGAAAAATGTCCTGGAGCATCTCGCGGAACTTCGGTTGAGCCCGGACGACATCAATATGGTCATCGCGACTCATTTCGACGTGGACCACGCCGGCTATCACGATTCCTTCAAGAAAGCCGAGTTCGTCGTCCAGCGCGAGCATTACGAATTAGCTCGCGCCGGGCACCCGCGATTTGCCGCCGCGCGCGGCCATTGGGATCATCCGGACCTGCGCTATCGGCTCGTTGACGGCGATTTCGAAATACTCCCGGGACTGACCTTGCTCGAAACCAGCGGCCATGCCCGAGGCCATCAATCCCTCTTGTTGCGCCTCCCCAATACCGGTCCTGTATTGCTGGCCATCGACGCCGTCATCCTGGAACGCCTCTTCACGATAGAGCGCAAAGGCTCGCCCATGGACGACAACGAAGACCAGCTCCTGGCCAGCACGCGAAAATTGCTGGAATTGGTGCAGCGTGAGCGCGTGCAGCTTATTGTGTTTGGGCACGACGGCTCACAGTGGGCAAACCTCAAGAAGGCGCCGGCGTTTTACGATTAGCCCAGACTTGCTCGCACTGAGCTTCGAAGCACCTGTGCGGAGCCCCGAAGCTAGGGTGCTTTTTCCTTGCTGAAGAGGGCGACGGTGTCGCTAGCTCGAGCTTCAGGCGATCCGTCGTTCCTTTTCAGGCCGTAATCGGCCCATAAAATTTCCAATTCGGCTGATAATCGCGAACAACCGTTATTTTTGCCAGCGACGCACGCACCATCTCAATCGGCATATTGCCGGCGAGGAAAATCGCATCGTGAAAATCCCGATTCGTCATTTTTCCCGCCACCACAAACTCTTTGTGCAAAGCATAAAACTGCAGCGCCCCCAGCATATAAGCGCACTGGTAGATCGGCTCATAAGAACCCTCAAACGATCGCCGCACCTCTCCCTCCGCATTGGCCCGTTCGTGGCCCACGCGGTCAATCAAAAAGTCCACGCACTTCTGCGCCGTCCATTGCCCGAGATGGAAGTTAAGCGAAAAAATAATCCGCGCGCATCGGTGCATGCGCCAAAAAAGCACTCCGATCCGCTGCTCCGGCGTCCGGTCATAACCCAGATCCCACATCAGCATCTCCCAATAAAACGCCATCCCTTCCGTCCAGAACGCCGTGTGAAACGGCGTGCGATACACGTGATACCGCTGCGACATATAACCCTGCATGTGATGCCCGGGAACCAGTTCGTGAAACACGATGCCCCGCGAGAAATTCGTATTATTTCCTCGCAAAACTTCCAGCCGTTCCTGAATCGCCATCGTGCTGGCAGGCGAAGACACCATGATGACGTCGCCCCCAAGGAAAAACGGGCTAGCCAATTGCATTTGCGGCGTCATCGCCTCTTCCCACCAATCCTCGCGCACCAGCGCCGGCATCGTCACAATGTCATGCGCCTGCATGAATTCAATCGCCTCTTTCTGCTGATCCCTGACGAGGTAAATCATCTTTCCCGGCGCCACATAATCGTTTTTGACTTTTTCCAGCGCCTTCTTCCAGTCGTCGCCAAAGCCCAGTTCATGGGAAGCGCGCAGCATTTCTTTGTCGCACCAGGCGAATTCCTTGTTCGCTATCGCCACCAGGTCTTCCGGCGTGTACGCCACAACGTTGTAGCGCAGCGCTTCGACGAGCGCATCACGTCCAGCCGGACCCACGCCGGCCAGGTCACCGCTTTCCGTCGGCGGAGTAAACTCATTCCGCGGCCCCCGCCCCTCTCCCGATCCTCTGAATTCCGGCGCTGGTGCCCCTTCTGCAGGCAGCTTGATTCCTGCCGCCGTCAGTAGCACGCGCAGGTGCTGGTCCATCGCCGCATCCGCCTGTCTGTACAAATTGTCGTTCCACCACGCGAATTCGGGATCGTACAAATTGTAAAAGTCGTGCCACCATCGCAGCGCCCCCCGCAGTTCGTTGATGCGATTCGCGGCGCGCGCCAGCAAACCTGCCCGTGGCCTTGGATTTGGCAGCGATCCCGCCGCCTTCTTTATGTCCACGAGCGCGCTCGTTAGCACCAGAGAGGCTTTCTGCGCATCAAGCGTTTCCATTCGCCGCCGTGCTTCCTCCAGATTCACAACAAACGCCTGATAGGGGACAAGCTGCTCGACCTCCGCGTTCTTTCGGTCGTCGTCACCCAACTGTTTTCGCTGGTGCTCCAGATGGCTCCGGAACAATGTAAAATCCAGCCGCCCGTCCGCGCTCAGCGCATCGAAGTTGACTCCGTCCACCAATTTGAGCTGCCCAGCAAAGAATGCGTCCGCTTTCGCCTTGCGCGTCAGAGAAAAGGACAGCGGATACGTGCGATACAAATCGCGCAAATCCACTTGATATCGCTCAATCATCGGCCGCAACTCGCTGAAGCTGACATCCAGCAGCGAACCATCCGCCGCGCGATCGCAACCGCAAGCGCTCTTGGATTCCGCGACCTGCCCGCGTTTTTGAGCGGACTGTGTCTCGCTTCCCAGCACGCCTTCACCGGAAATCAGGCCCGCACCAAGAATCGCCAGCCCATTTTTCAAAACGTCTCTTCGATTCGAATTTACGGTGTTCATTGCGCTCCTAAGGGCTCCCTCGCCATTTTTTGCGGACGGTTTTTCCTAAATTTTGGCAAACGTTCGCACAAAGGAGGAGAGCATTTCACAAGAAACCCCCAACTACAAATGAGAATTACGAACAGAGGCTGGCGCGTCGTTCTCGGAAGGATGAAAAGCGGAAGACGTAAGAGCGGACGGCCGGCAAGCGGACCATGGTCGGTTTACGCCGACGCGGACTGTATCGCGGGCGTCGCGTCCGTATCGGTGGTGGCGCGCGCTCCCGCGGCCCGGTAACGAACAATCAGCAGGGTAAGGTCATCGGCCTGGCTCGCGCCCCGCGCGAAGTTCTCCACGGCTTCGAGGACGCTCTTCTGAATCTGATCCAGCGGACACTCGGTCTGCCCGGTCAGAACTTTCCTGAGCCGGGGAACTCCGAACAGTTCCTCGTCAGGGTCCATCGCTTCGGTAACGCCGTCACTGAACAGAACCACAGTGTCCCCAGGCTCCAGCTTCACGCGCGCCACGGAATATTCGGCCTCCGGCACAAGTCCCACCGGATAGGATCCCTCGCTGAAAGGCTCCTCGGCAACGCCCTTGCGAATCAAAAACGGCGACGGATGCCCGGCATTAATAAATTCCATGTGCCCGTCATCGTCAAGAATGCCAAAGAACATGGTAGCGTAGCGCCCGACTTCGGCATGATCGCAGAGGAACCGGTTGACGTGGCTAATCACGCGCGCAGGATCAGTCCCCAGCGTCATCCCGGAAAGCGCGCCCTGAAGCATCGTAGTAACAATCGCAGCGCCAAGGCCTTTGCCAGAAACGTCGGCCAGAAGAAAAGCGGTCCGGTTATTATCCAGCGGAAAAACGTCGAAGTAGTCGCCTCCCACGGCTAGGCAAGGATAATTGCAGCCCGCCACGGCAACATGCGGGTGATCCGGAAAATTTTTCGGCAACAATGCCTGCTGGATGTCGCGCGCGATGTTGATTTCCTGCTCCAGCCTTTGTCGCTCGCGTTCGCGAATAACCAGCCGCGCGTTGTCCAGAATGCTCGCCGCGTCGGCGGCCAGCGCATCCAGAATCTGCCGGTCAAGTTTTGAAAACGCCGCAGGCCGCCGCGAGTCCAAATAAAGCACGCCAAGGGAATGCCCAAGCGCCGCCGGCGTAACCCCGGAATCTCCGGTCGCCCGGTGTACGGCGTATAGGGGAATCACGACCACCGCACGCAGCCGTTGCGCAATGATGCTCTGCGCGGACTGCAATCCCATTTCCGCTTGCGCCAAATCCTCCGTGATCACCGGCGAATGCTGCCGCAGCGCCAGCTGAATCGCCGTTTGGCTCGGCGTCAGACTCTCGGGCGGAAGCCGCAAACCACCGCTCCGCCGCGCCAGCCGGACTTTCAGCACGCCCCGTTCATCGGCCTCGAGTAGCATCCCACGGTCCGCGTCGGTCACCGAAACCGCATGATCCAGCACGCGCCCAAGCACCTCATCCAAAGGAAGCTGTGAGTGCAAAAGCGCCGCAGCTTCCAGCAGCCGGTTCAGATTGCTCAGCCCTCCGCCAACAGGCTCCGAACTCGTGATGTGCTCGATGCGCGTCAGCAAATTCGGAATGGACTCTTCGCCGCTCGAGGAACCGGACCGGTAAACGATTTCGTAGGAATCTTCCAGCCCAAACGTGATCGAGTCGCCGTCGTTCAGCGACCGGCTTTCCACTTTTTCCCCGTTGACGAATAGCCCGCGCCTCTGCCCGCGGTCCTCGATATAAAGGTGGCCCGCTTCCATCACCAACGCCGCACAATTCCGCGAGATGCGCCGGTCGGAGAGTTGCAAATGGTTTCCCGTTTCCGCGCCGCGCCCAATTAGAAACGGGGTCTGCGTCACGCGTACGTAGCGGCGAGCGCCGTCCGGGGAAACGACTTCGAGTACCGCCCCTCCAAGGGAGATAGAAGCTGTGTCGGGCATGTTTGTTCGCGACGGGATTGTAGCATGCAGCCCTCAAAATCGGCGCTGCGGTCCCTTCTGTTTAGGGTAACGCGCCTCCCACCCCAAGTCCCCAACCGATTCTGTGTTAAGTTCTCCCTTCGTAATCAGGCAGTCTGGAGGCAAGCAACATGAATCCAAGCGGGTCGAACGGCTGCAAAACACGCGTGCATAAATCAAGCATCGCGAGGCGGGCAAAAACCTGGAAGCGTTGCCTTTTCCTCTTGCTGGCCGCTTCGGGAATACTCTCAGCCACCGCCTGGCGCAGCGAAGCGGCGGACAAGCATCCCTTTGGAATTGACGACTATTCGGCTCTGCGTCGCGCCAATGCCCTCGCCGTTTCCCCTGACGGCAAAACCATTTTGTACGACGTGAGTTTTTGGGGAACGAAGGGGCCAATCGAACACGAATGGCGCTTGATTGATGTGACTGGCGAAAACTCGCGAAAGCTCGAGCTACCCGAGAAATTTCAACCCGCCGGATTCACCAAAGAGGGCGCCCTATTCGGCACCTATAAAGTGGACAAGCTCGGCCAACTCGCCATCGTCCCTCTCGCAGCTGCCAAACCCACTCTCATCCTCTCGCTCCCTGCTGGAATTCAAGGAGCGCAAATTTCTCCCGATGGAACACATTTCGCCCTCCTCGCGGACTCTCAGGCCAAGGATCCCCTCGCAGGCGTCCACACCGTCGTCGAGAACGACCAGACCAGCCTCTATGTCGTCGCTGCGGATGGCTCAGGCGGCGCCTGGTGGTGCCCGGATCTGAACTTTATCACCGACATCGCTTGGTCAAACGACTCCGCGCAAATCGCGGTCGTCACCCAGGTGCCCAAGGTCGGCTATCACGAGCTGCGCTCCTTCGTGAACGTATGCACGGCGTCGGGGTCGCGAAAAATCGCCGAAATTCCGAACGCTACCAGTGGCATTGCGTGGTCCGGCCGCGGAGGGGAACTCGTTTTTTCGGGCACGAGCACTCCCACCATTACGCCGGAGCACATCTGGACAGTGCCCGCGGCCGGCGGAATGCCCGTGGATCGAACGCCGCAACTCGCGGGAACCGCGACGACCGTGAAATCCGATCCTCATGGCAAAGTCTGGGTTGAGCTTCACAACGGCGTAATCACCGACATCGCCCAGTTCAGCGACGGCCAGTTGCAACCGGCATTTCACTGGCCCGCCGGAGTCATCGCGGGCCTTCCGGCGTTTCCCGCGTTTGCAAGCTCGCCAGAAACCATGGTTTTCTCCGTTGGTGATCCGAGTCACGCGATCAACATCGCGGTTTCACGGAATGGCGCGCTCCAGCTGATTACTCACGAAGGCGACGACACTCTCGCCAATGTAAATCTGGGCTCCACAAAAATCGTTCACTGGTCTTCGAAAGAAGGAATCAAGCTGGAAGGCATCGCCACATTTCCGCCAGGCTTCGTGGAAGGCAAGAAGTATCCCTTTCTGGTTTTTCCCCACGGAGGGCCGGAGGCGAATGACCAATTCGAGCTTGATCTGTTTGCGCCATTCCTGGCGGGCATGGGTTATGTCGTCCTGCAGCCTGAATACCGCGGCTCCACTGGCTACGGCGCGGATTTTCTTTCAGCCATTTACCAGCACTTCGGCGATCGCGCGTACCATGACGTTGACAGCGCCACGGATTTCGCGATTGCGCAAGGCTGGGCCGATCCGAAGCGCTTGGCCATTTTCGGGTGGAGTGCCGGCGGCTTCATGACTTCCTGGACGGTGACGCAGACGCACCGCTACAAAGCCGCCATCGAGGGCGCTGGAATTACCGATTGGCTGAGCTTTATTCCCACTAGCGATACCTGGCAAACGGACTACGACGCGCGCCTTCAGGAAAAAGACGTCGCGCCCATGCTGCAGTTCTCCGCCGTGATGCACGTGGACCAGGTGACCACGCCTCTCCTGATTTTGCACGGCGAAGCCGACCTGCGTGTTCCCACCTTCCAAGGAAGAGAGTACTTCGTCCTGTTAAGAGAGCGCGGCAAGACCGTTCGCATGGTCACCTACCCAGGTTCAGGCCATTTCCCGAGCTTGGCCGAACAGCGCCGTGACGTTTTCAAAGAACTCGGCGACTGGCTGACAAAATACAATCCATGATCTTCCGCTGACTTGCGGCCTGATCCTCCGTTTCACCGCTCATCTCACTACTCGTTGCGCAAAGCCTGCACGGGATCTAGTCTGGACGCGCGCAGCGCAGGCACATAGCTTGCTGCCAACGCGATCGCGGCAAGTCCAACCGTCGCAACCACAAGCGTCGCAGTATCGTTAGGCTTCAACCCAAACAGCAGGGAAGCTGCGGCCCTCGACACCAGCAGCGAAAGAATGATGCCAATGCCCAGCCCTACCGCAAGCAGCCCCAGAGATTCGCGCAGCACCAGCGAAATAATCGATCCGCGGTCCGCCCCCAGCGACATCCGAATCCCAATTTCATTACGCCGCCGCGACACCATGTACGAAATCACTCCATAAAGCCCAATCACCGCCAGCAGCACAGCCAACCCCCCAAAAAATCCAGAGAGCCGTGCCATCAGGCGGTCCCGCAGCAATCCCTCCTCAATCATCTGGTGGAAAACCACGAAGCTGACATCAACGTTGGCGTTCGTCCCGCTCGCGGTCGTTTTTACCGCGGCGATCAAGCTCGAAATGGGCATGGTGGACCGGATGAGAATCTGCGTGTCCTGGTCCTGACGGTTATACTGCGCCACCGGTGTATAGACGATCTCCTGTGCATCTTCGCGCAAATCCATGTACTTCGTGTCCTTCACCAGCCCCACGATTTCGTAGGGTCCGGTAGTCTTGCTCATGCTTCGCACCCGGAACATCGCCCCAACGGGATTGCCGGTCTTCGCAATTTTTCGCGCGAACGATTCGTTCACGATAGCAACCAGCGGCGATCCTGCGACGTCGTGGTCGTCGAAATCCCGCCCTGCCAGAATCGGCGTCCGCAAAGTGAAAAAAAATCCCGGACTCACGCGGTTGAAGGCGGCTACCGGACTGTCTTCCTTGGCGGCGCCGTCTGTTCCCGGAAGGATGTCGTGGACTGCTCCATTCCCGCTCAGTGGCACAATCGCCGCGCTGGCAGCTGCGTCCACGCCCGGGATTGCTCTCACGCGATCCAAAAGTTCATTTGCAAACGAAATGCGCCGCTCGTTCGAAAGGTTTAACACGGTGAAGTCCATGTCAGTCAGCAGAATTCCGTCGCGTTGGAACCCGGCATCCACCCCCGCCAGCTTCCCAAGGCTTCGCGCGAAGAGTAGCGCGCCCACAAGCAGCGTCAGCGACAGCGCGATTTGCGACACCACCAGAATGCGCCGCAATCCGAAACGCCTCCGGCCATCCGTCGAACCACGCCCACCTTCTTTTAGAACGAGTCCGGGCGAAACACTCGTTGCGCGCAACGCTGGTGCCAGCCCGAAGAGAATGCACGTCAGCACCGCCAGACCTGTCGTGAATCCGAGGACGCGCCAGTCCGTTCCCAGATCAACGAACAACGGATCGCGCTGCGTGCTGATGGAGGCAACCAGCAATTGGCTCAAACTGCGCGCCAGCAGCGCTCCAAGAGCAGCTCCCAGGATCGAGAGCAGCAGACATTCCGCCAATAATTGCCGGATCAATCTTCCCCGGCTCGCACCGATCGCCATGCGCATGCCCATTTCTTTCTCACGTGCGCTTGCCCGGGCCAGCAGGAGGTTCGCAAGATTTGCCGAGGCGATCACGAGTACCAGCGCCGCCAGCGCCAGCAGCAGCCACAGCGGGCTCTCGTAATCTCCGCGCAAATCCGAAACACCCGTGCCGCCGGGCTGAACGCCAAGCTTGTACGTTAGGAAGTTTTTTGCCTGTTGAGGATTGAAATTCGCCGGCAGTGTTGCCTCAAAGATGCCCGGAGAGGCGGCACGCAGTTGACTCGCCGCCCGCTCGATGGTCCAACCCGGTTTGAGTCGTCCCATGCTGGCAAGCCACCACATATCTTTCGCATCGGACATCGGATCTTCGGCATTGAGAATTCTTTCCGCGCAAAGCGGCGCCGCCACGTCAAAATAGCGCCCCACTTCGACCCCATAAAAGCTTGGCCCCGTAACCCCGATGATCGGAAAGGGATGTCGGTTGATGCTCAGCGGCTGCCCGATGACCGACGCGTCGCCCCCGTATTCGTGCTGCCAGAAGGAATAACTGATGACCACGCCGGAAGCAGCGCACCCGGAATGATCATCCGCTGGCGTTAGCACTCGCCCGAGAGCCGGTTCGACGCCTAGTGTTTCGAAGAACTCTGCGCTCACCCAGAGCGCCTGTACGTTATGAACTTCTCCGCTCGGCGAAATATTAAATTGCGTGGGGGACCACGCGAAAATCCCCGAGAAGCCTTGTTGCTGATCGCGGATCTGCTCCCACATCGCCGAAGTAAGTTCGGAGCGGCGCCCTTCGAATCGGCCGCTCGCCTTTTTCCGCGGATCAATGGCCACGCTCGCCAGTTCCTGCGGATTTTTTACAGGCAGCGTGCGAAGCCGCACCGCGTCGAGCAGCTGAAAAATGGCGGTGTTAGCCCCGATCCCCAGCGCCAGAGAAAGTATTGCCGCTCCAGCGAAAACTGGATTGAAACGCAAAAGCCGCGTCCCGAATTTTAAATCATTCCAAAGAGTTTCCAGATGCCTCTCCCAGCTCGCCGCCCGCACATTTTCTTTCACAGCTTCCACACTGCCAATTTCCATTCGAGCCGCGCGGTGCGCTTTTTCCCGCGTCATCCCCGCGCGCATTTTCTCGGTCGTCGACTTTTCTAAAAAATCCCTTAGCTCGTCGTCCAACTCCTTTTCGGCTTTATGCTTAACGAAGAGCCCGCGCATTCCACCCCAAAGGTTCCTTAACATGGCTCCTCCGAATGGGCACGGCATGTTTACCCTGGGCCTCGAAAGGCCGTGCCCGCTATTCAATCTGCCCCAAAAGAAAAATGTCATTCCGCGCGAAGCGAGGAATCCGCTTTGTCTTCTCTGCCCGCCCTTGCACACTTCTCCACAAAACCCTACGAAGCCGTCTGCAAAATCCTCGCAATGGCCGCGACCTGCCGTTCCCACTCCTTGGTTTCACTCTTCAGCTTTTGCCGCCCGGCTTTTGTGAGCGAATAATATTTCGCCCGCCGATTGTTCTCCGAAGTCTGCCACTGGCATTCGATCAAGCCTGCGCGTTCCAGCCGCCGGAACGCCGGAAACAACGACCCCGGATTCACCTCGAACACGCCACGGCTAAGCTGCTGAATCCTCTGCGAAATGCCCCAACCATGCAGCGGCTCGAGCGCCAGCGTCTTCAAGATCAGCATGTCCAGCGTTCCCTGCACCAGCGTCGCCGAAGTTTCCGTCACCGCCCCTCCTCTAGATAATCGAGAGAAATATATCGAGTTCCTCTCGATTGTCAAGGGTAGAGAATTTTCTTCAGCTTCGTCGTCGAGGGAATTAGTGAGAGGCCGTAGCAAGCCGCCGCGTGACGTAATCTGCCACATTGGCGTCGAAAAGATCGTTGAGCTGGTGCGTCACCGGTCCCGGAGCCGCCGCGATTTTACGCCCTGCGATTTCGCCGACCCCGATCAGATTGCGGTTGGTGGAGGAAATGAAAACTTCATCCGCAGAAAAAAGATCTTCGGGATGCAGCGCTTGTTCGACGACGCCCACGCCCGCTTCCGGAGCGATCTCAAAAAGAATCCCGCGCGTCACGCCTTCGAGGCAGCCGGAGTTCAGCGGCGGCGTAAAAACCTTTCCATTTTTCACCGCGAAAATATTCGCCGCCGTGCACTCCGCGACTTCACCGCGCTCGTTCAGCAGAACCACTTCATCCAATCCTTCTTTTTGCGCTTCCGCCACGGCCCACACATTTTGCAGCCACGAAGTGGTCTTCACTCCCGCGAGCGGCGACGCGGCGTGGCGCCCTTGTTCGCGAAGACCGAGACGCACCGGCTCGCGATATTGCGGCGCCGGCGCGGAATAAATAATCAGATCCACTTCCGGTTGTTCTTCGTCGCTCTGCCAGAAGCCCACTTGGTTATAAACAAGATAGATGCGCGCGCAGCCATCCGCAACCTTGTTGGCGCGAATCACTTCGTGCAGACTCAGCCGCACTTTCGCGGAACTGTACGGCATCGGCAACCGGATGATGGCGGCATCTTTTTCGAGGCGCCGCCAGTGGCGCTCGTAGGCGAAAGCCTCGCCGCGCGAGATTCGAATCGTGGTAAAGATTCCCCACCCGCTCAGGAGACCTGCCTGGCCGGGCGAAAGCCGCACTGCTTCGATGGGTACCAGGCTTTCGTTATGGAAGATGTTGCCGTGAATCACGAAGGCTCCTCTAAACGCCGGACACAATTGTAGCCGAACTTTACGCAGGGAGGAGAAAGAAGACGGGAGCCTTTCGTAATTCTATATAAATGAGTCGTTTACGGGAAGGCCAAACCGATCAGCGAGAAACCGTAGAGGGGGTTTCTCCCGCGCAGCCTGCAGGCAGCCGCAGCTCCTGGCCCGCAAAGATGCGGTCCGGGTTCGCCAGGCCGGGATTCGCAGCCGCCAGGCAGTGCCAAGCCGAAGAATGTCCAAGATTGGCTTTTGCCAGCGCCCAGAGGGTGTCGCCTTTCCGGACTTTCACGGTTTTGGTCGGATTATGGGTATTCCCAGGGGCGGCGCGCGGCGCAGCGGTCGCAGACGGAAGAGCTACACGAGCCCCGGCGCGGATCCGGGCGGGGTCGCTGATCCAGGAATTTGCAGCCACCAACTCCGGCCACCGGCTTCCGCTTCCCAGGTTTTGTTGCGCCAGCTTCCAGAGAGAATCGCCGGGCCGCACGTTCACGGTTTTTGCCAGAGCGGCGGGAGTAGCGGGCACGGAGCTGCGTTCCACGGGGCTGACAGCCACGATCGGCGCGACAGGCTGTGCCGGGCGAACGCTCTCCACGGGCACGACCGGTTGCGCGGGCTCCGCGAGAATTTTTGGCTCTATCGGCGGACCCAAGCTCGAAGGTGTAGTGCGCCGGACGAAAAATACCGGCGGCACTGGCCGGGCGAAAAGTTTTGCATGCCTTGGAACCATGGGACGAATCACCGCGCCGAAGTCGGGAAGGGCTTTCCGGGAAACTTCTTCCTTCGGCGTTGCAAGAATCGTTGCACGATTTTCCGCAGGAAGGTTGCCACGAACCGCGCCCCGCGAAATGTTCGGAGCCGTAACCTTCGGAGCGGAAACCTTTGGCGTGGAAACTTCTGGGCGCGCAATTCCGGAACGCTGCGATTCTGGAGCGCCAACATTTGGACTGACACGAACGCGTGAGAACGGATCGCGCCGCGTCATCGTCGAATGGTTTTCCGGAGGAAGCGCGGGCACCGTTGGAAGCTGAATGACGGGGCGATCCGGCAAAACCGGAGATGCCAGTGCCGGACTCGAAAAAGGAAGATGAAACGGTTCGGACTGTTTTGGTTTCAGAGCCTGCAACTCTTTTTGCTTCTGAGCTTCCAGTTCTTTTTGCCGGCGATACTTTCTCGCAACTTCGCCGAGCGAAGTTGCCGGCGTTTCTGAATTTGCTTCGACGGCCGCCGGAGAATTTTCCGCGGGAGCCGGCGAGCAATTATTCTTCTGCGCGCACTCGTTGCGCTTCGCTTCGATCTTTGCGCGGTCTTCCGGAGTCAGGATGTTCTTGCGCTTGAGGTCTTCTTCCGTGTAAACGTGCTTCGCGGATTTCTTCGCTTCCTGTTTTTTTGCCCGAGCCTGGCGCGCGGCTTCGGCGGCACTTTGCTGTTGCTGATTCTGTGCGCGGCAAACCGTCGCCGTGAAAACGGTCGGAGACAAAACCAGAATAGCGAGAGCGGGGAAACGCTTGGCCGGAAAGAGCCTGGGCACGATTCTCCCAAAGCCTGGACGGTGCGGCTGGAGGGGCCGAGGGCCTTTAAGGTAAGTCGGTAGCATGGCAAACAAACTTGGCAACCAACTACGGGGGGACACCGCGTAAGTAAGAGTATAGGCAAAGAAGGGCGAAAAGGGAAAACATTTTCCTGCCTGGTTTCCTAGTCGAAAGGGGTGTGTTCAAATAATTCGGGCATGCGAAGTGGGCCGTTTGGCGTACTATTTCTCCTCTTTGATCCAGAGCCACAGGGCAGGGGGAATTGAACATGAAAAAAGTGACGCAACAGAAGCCCAACGAAACAGTCTTCGATCCGGCTGCGGAACAACCCGGGCAGCAGGGCAAAACGGCGGCGAACACACCCGGGCGTCGCCGGTTTTTGCAGGCGAGTTTGCTTGGAGGAGTCGCCGTCGCTGCTGCTCCTTTGCGGCAGTCCGGGCTCGCGGCAACGCGCGAGGACGCGAATGCGCCGGAGCCTGCTCCGGTACCGAGGTTCGAGTTGGATGAGATCACGATTGGGGAACTCCAGGACGGTATGAAGTCCGGCAAATTCTCCGCGCGTTCGATTGCGGAAAAGTATTTGTTGCGCATCGCCGCGGTTGACAAGAGCGGGCCGCACGTTAACAGCGTCATCGAAATAAATCCGGATGTGGTGGAAATCGCCGAAGCTCTCGACAAGGAACGAAAAGAGAAAGGCCCGCGCGGGCCGATGCACGGAATTCCCGTGTTGATCAAAGACAATATCGCCACCGCCGACCACATGCTGACGACCGCGGGATCGCTCGCGCTTGTGGGATCAAAACCGCCCGCGGATGCGTTCATCGCGAAAAAGTTGCGAGACGCCGGCGCCGTGATTCTTGGAAAAACGAATTTGAGCGAGTGGGCGAATATTCGCTCGAACCATTCCATCAGCGGATGGAGCGGGCGCGGCGGGCAAACGAGAAATCCGTACGCGCTCGACCGTAATCCTTGCGGCTCGAGTTCCGGAACGGGCGCGGGAATTTCCGCGAACTTCGCGGCGGTTGGCATTGGAACGGAGACCGACGGCTCGATCGT
>CAJCHZ010000087.1 GCA_903970165.1 Betaproteobacteria bacterium | reverse complement strand
CCACTTCAGGAAGATGGCTGCCAACGGTGGGAGCGTCAGGCAGAGGGAATGGGGGCGGCCCTGGCAGGGGTCGTTTGAGGCGTTTTGGCCGCCCAGATTGCCGACATTGGAGCCGCCATAGTTTGCCGCGTCCGTGTTCATGACTTCCTCGTAGTAGCCCGCCTGGGGCACGCCTACGCGATACCCTTCGCGGACAACTGGTGTCGCGTTGAGAATCACCAAGAGCACGTCCTCGGGCTTTTTTCCGAGGCGGAGGAATGCGAAGACGCTGTTGTCGGAGTCGTTGGCGTCAATCCACTCGAAACCCTGCCAGTTGAAGTCCACTTCATGAAGTGCTGGCAGGCCCACGGTGAGTTTGTTCAAATCGCCGACCAGCTTCTGTATGCCCTTGTGTGAATCATATTGAAGGAGGTGCCAGTCGAGACTGGTCGCTTCGCTCCACTCATTACGCTGCGCCAATTCCTGGCCCATGAACAAAAGTTTCTTGCCGGGATGCGCGCACTGATAGGCGAGCAGCAAACGCAGATTCGCAAATTGTTGCCACATGTCGCCCGGCATTTTGTGCAGAAGGGAATTCTTTCCGTGGACGACTTCATCGTGCGAGAAAGGCAGCATGAAATTCTCGCTGAAAGCATAGAGCATGGAGAACGTCAGCTTGTTGTGCTCGTATCTGCGATGAACGGGATTTTTCGAAAAATAACTCAGCGTGTCGTTCATCCAGCCCATGTTCCATTTCAGGCTGAAGCCGAGTCCGCCCAGATACGTCGGACGAGTGACGCTCGGCCAGGAAGTGGACTCCTCGGCGATGGTCAGAATTCCGGGGAAGCGGCCGTGCGCAACCTCGTTCATGCGCTTCAGAAAAGCTATGGCGTGGAGGTTTTCGCGCCCGCCGAATTCGTTGGGAATCCATTCACCTTGCTTGCGCGAATAGTCGAGATAAAGCATCGAGGCGACCGCGTCCACGCGCAGACCATCAATGTGGTATTTGTCGAGCCAGAAAAGCGCGTTCGATATGAGGTAGTTCTGAACTTCATTGCGCCCGTAGTTGTAAACAAGTGTACCCCAGTCAGGATGCGTACCTTGGCGCGGATCGGCGTGTTCGTAGAGATGGGTCCCATCGAATTGCGCCAGTCCGAACGTGTCACGCGGGAAATGCGCGGGAGTCCAATCGAGAAAAACCCCGATGCCTGCCTGATGGCAGCGGTCAACGAACTGCATGAACTCTGCCGGGCTGCCGTAGCGGCTGCTCGCCGCGAAATAACCGATGGTCTGATAGCCCCAGGAGCCGTCGAAGGGATGCTCCATGATGGGGAGCAGCTCGATGTGCGTGTAGCCGAGGTCTTTGACGTAGGGAATCAGTTGGTCGCCGAGTTCGCGGTAGCTGAGCCAGCGATGTCCGTCTTCCGGCACTCGACGCCACGAGCCGAGATGGACTTCGTAGACATTGACCGGGGATTCCAGCCAGTTTTTCCGAGTGCGCTGGAGCATCCACATGCCGTCAGACCACTCGTAAGTCTCGAGATTGACGACCACCGAGCCGGTGTTCGGGCGAAGCTCGCTGCGAAATGCGTAAGGATCCGCTTTGAGCGGAAGCATCGCACCCTGCGCCCCGACAATTTCGTACTTGTAGATGGCGCCTTCCGCCAGCTCCGGAACGAAAAGTTCCCAAATACCGGAAGATCCACGCGCGCGCATCGGATTGACGCGTCCGTCCCAGCGGTTAAAGTCGCCGACAACGCTCACGCGCTTCGCGCTGGGCGCCCACACTGCGAAATGGACACCGCGAATGCCTTCGAGAGTTCGCAGATGGGCGCCAAGTTTTTCGTAAGTGTCGTAGTGGCGCCCCTCGCCCATAAGATGAAGGTCGAACTCGCTGAGAAGAAAAGGGAATGCGTACGTGTCGAAGGCTTCGACGGTTTCGCCATAGCCGGTCCGGAGGCGGATGCGATAAGATCCTGGCGCGGGCGCGTATTTATGCGTGCCTCGAAGAGTAGCTTCAAAGAACCCCTCCGGGCGCAAGAGCCGCGCGGGAATTGGCTCCGATTCTCCCTGCAGCAGAACGCTAGCCTCCACAGCGCCGGGACGGAAAAAGCGAATGACCCAGGTTTGTCCTGCAGCCGAGGACACAAGATGGGGTCCGAGCAGGGCGAACGGATCGGCGTGCCGGCCGCCAAGAAGTGCGTCAATCTGCGCTTCGGTATTCGGGTCGGAGGCGCTGATCGGCGATAAGTTGTGTTGTTCAGGCACTTTGTATGGCTCCGCGGCGGCAGAGGGAGGCCCGCAAGGAAGCAGAGTCTACAGTTTACCGACTTTGCCGTGAACCGCAAACAGTCGGGAAGCCCGGATACTGGGTCAGTTCCTATTTAGCCCTCACCGGAGAGGTTGGTCTGGTAGGGAAAATATCCCACGCGACCAATCGGGAGTTGCAATCAGAAGAGCCCGTTTTTTTTGACGTGGTGTTGTGCATACGCCGATGACCTGGATACTTTGGCGTATCACCTGGGCCCGTAATCCGTGAAAACGTAATCTTTTGACTTCACTATCGTGTGGCACGCGAACCCGCACTTGGCGTCGTTCCCCTGCGGTGGCTTATCTTTCAAGTCGGCTGGCCGAAAGACATTGGACGCCGCGTCATACTCGAACGCGCCGTAACCCCAACCGCCGCTGTCCGCGAACCTCTTGCTGTCCTTCAGCATTAAATCAACGTCATGCTGGGTGTCTGGCACCGTTGGCGCACCGGGTTCATGGTCATTCACTTTCCCGTTCCAATGGATCTTCGCCATCTTGGCGCCATCTGGAAAGGGCTTGCCGTTGCCTGGAATACCCGCCTTATAGGCGTCGATCATCACAGGATTCCCGAGGATAGCAGCGAGCTTATCTCCGTTATGGCTGAGGGAGATCACCTGCCAGCTTTCGTATCCTCTGAACTCAGAGAACGCGAGGCCATTCGGTATTTTGAGGGCGTACTTGTCCTGAGTGGAAACTGCGGCTTGTGCCTGTGACGCGACTGCGGTAGGCGCCGAAGCAGCGCCGAGGTGGGGAAGCTTGTGGATGAAACGTACAAGCTTCCAGGTATCGTTATCGGAGATGCTCGACTTCCAGGAAGGCATGCCTGTGAGGCGAACTCCGTTCTGTATGATCCAAAACAGCTCGGCGTCGCTCCAGTGCTGGACGTGGGATGAGGTCAGGTCCATGGCGGGCGGGTACATGTTGCGCCCGATGTCACTATCTCCGCGTGCATCCGCACCGTGGCATTGGGCGCAAGATCCAAGAAACGCTTCCTGGCCTTGGCTCACGACCTCATCTGTATCAGGCAGCCGGTTCTTCATCTTCCCGGCCTCCAACGGAATGGTGACGTCTTTTGCGGCATTAGCTAGCCGGGTTTCCTCTCCAGAAGGCTGCTTGCCCGCTGTGCAACCTTGAAGCAAGGCGCCCAGCATGACGCCGATCACGCCAAGTATCAGCTTATGTTTCAAGGCCACGCTACGATCACTTTCGCCCCACCCGCCAATCCGCGGTAGGCGGATAGATTTCGTCGCAAGTTCAGACATGTTGCGTTCTCCTTCACAAGAAACGTTCTCCGAGTCCCGTCAACGTTTGGCTTAAGCGCAGCCGTTGGTTGGAGATAGGCCTTTCACAATTCCGTGGCTCGATGAGAATGCCAGCCACAATCAGCCCAGGTCCGACCTGGGCGCTTACCTCGATAGATGTCTGTCCAGCCCTTTGGGGATATAAGAAAGTCGCAGGGATCCGGTTCAACTTCTGATCAACCTTGCCGGTTCAGATGGTCGGATTGGAGAAAACTCCAAGCAAGTGTTGCGTCGACCGCTTGCGCTGGCAAAGCTTATCGGAGATGCAAAGTCCTCGTGTGGACCTTGTTTAGTAAGCGGCTTATGGGGAATTTAGATCTTGGCAGCATTCACTACCACCGGGCTTCCAGCCCTTCGAAGGCTAGCGAGTCTGCGTTGCCGTCACAACACCACGGCTTATATCGCGCGACGGTGTGCGCACGAAATAGAGATAGACGCACGCAAGAAAAAGCGTCGCCAGCGCATTCACAAAGAATGCCCCGTAACCCAGGACGAAGACGTGGCTCAATATAGGCGCGATCATGTAAACGGCAATACAGGCAGCTCCCAACTTGGCGGTTTTAGGAATCAGGAACAGGATCGCCAACACAGTTTCTATGATCCCCGTCCCCATGCGAAACACCGGTTGAGAAATCAGGCCGTGTGCGGCATCGGACATTTTGCTGAAGAGCGCCACGGACAGCGGTACTCCTGCAAACTTGAACAAGATTGCTGCTCCGAGAAGATTCAACGAGACCAGCACGCGAATTACCACCAGTAGCACTTTCCTTGCCATGAAAGCCCCCGGATTCAGCCTAATGCGACGATCGAGCAAGCAAACTACAACATCGAAGAGCACCTGACTGTTCAAAAACGGACTAACTTGCGGGTGCCGGAACGGACTTTTCCGGTTTTCTGTGCTTACCAAGGACTTGTCGGAAAACGCGACCACGTTAGCAAATTTCAAGGTCAGTGCCGCAATACGAACTGTTGACAGTGTTGGCTCAGGTCGGGCATTTCGGTAGAAAAGAGTTTTCTAACTCCCCACGCTGCGCATACAAGCCTGACGAGGGGCTGGGGATAAGCTTTTTTGTTCTCAATAGCCTTCGTCGGTGAGAAATTCACGACTTGGATTTTTTGAGTCTCGCCGCTTCTCGGGATGGTGAAGTCCAAGTCCCAATAGGAGTCGATCGGCACGTAGGTGCTTTTAAATAACGAAGGAAGCTCGGCCACATCCTTAAGGGTCAGAACTCCTGCTATCGCATCCAAGTCCTCTTTGGAAATCTTCCCTTGTGATGCATGCTGTTTTCTAAGGTCTTGGAACCTTTTCGGGTGATATTCAATCGAACCATCGGAAAAAACCCGAACATATACGAATTGATTGGTTCCTCCGATTCCTAAATCAGTTTCAAGGACTTCGAGTAGCAACTTATTTGGTGAGGAATCCAAGCTCTTTTCGCTATTCGACGACTGTTTGTCGTTTTGCCGAAAGCAGACAGGAATCACGGCTACCACTAGTCCAAACACTGCGATCATGCGCGCGCGCATCTGCCTCCCCCAGCCTTGCGTATAAGCCGCGTGCGTCCAATTCCGGTCATGTCAGAGTGGTTTTGTGCTGCGCTTGCGCTGCGTCCAAAATCCAATGATGGGGACCAAAATGAACCAGATGACGGCAAGAGATTACCTGTCCATAATCGTGATTTCGGTGCGCTTCCATGAGGTTAATCACACCTACAGCCAGAGAGGCAGAGAGTATCGGTAGAAGGGCGCTCTTCACCAACCAGCTTAGAATCTTTTTCACGTCAGCTTACGCAGTTTCGACGCAACGCCCATCATACTCAATCTCGGAAAAACTAGCGCTTAGCTGGCAGCGCTAACCGCAAACTGACCACTAGTGAAGCCCGCAGCAGACCCTGCAACGTCCAAATCAAAACGTTTCGCTTGACGCGATACGCCTCGGGGACTAGGCTCGCGCCAATTGGTCGAGGGCCGGCATGCGGTGTTGCCGCAGAGGGACCCGCGAGTGGGTCCAGATCGAGGCTCTGGGATGGGCCGGGCTACTTTTTTGTCCAGCGATTACGCGAATTTTGCTGCTATGGATGTTCTGCTTTTCATTCATCCCTTCGGGATTTTGCCAGGATAGTGGAAGCGAGGCGAGTGAGTTCCACGGGAGGGGCGTGGAAATCTCCGTAATGGTGCGGGACGCTACAGGAGAGCCGCTGACTTCGGAGGCGATGGTGAGAGTTTATCGTGATGGATCTATTCCCAGTGCCTCGGGAGAGACCTCGCAGGGGAGAGCTGTGCTGGTCTCGAATTATCTGGGCAGCTTTACGATCATGGTGAAAGCGGCGGGATACCAGGACGCGCAGAAAGACATTTCCATGCAAGCCCCGGGGAAGGTGGAGGTGGATGTATACCTGCGGCGTGTCGCGAACGGCGCAACTCCCCCGGGAGTTCCTGGCAGGCCTTTGCTGGCACCGAAAGCAAGGAAAGCGGTGGATAAAGGATTGGAGGCGCTGAGCGCGAACAATCTACCGGAAGCAAAGAAAAACGTGGACGAAGCGATGCGGCTGGCACCGGGACATCCAGATGTTTTGTACGTGCGAGGTGTGCTTTCGCTGATAGAGGAGAAGTGGCTGGAGGCGCAAGCCGCACTGGAAAAAGCCACGCAGGTTGACCCGAATCACGCGCGTGCGTTTGCGGCATTGGGGATGGCGCTTTGTGATCAGGGGAAATATAGCGATGCGATCGCCCCACTGGAGAAATCGCTGCAGTTGAATGCAGTAGGCGCATGGGAGACGCGTTGGACGCTGGGCAAAGCGTATTACCAGCACAAGCAGTATGATGATGCGCTGAAAATGTCGCAGCAGGCGCTGGCGGATTCGAAAGGGAAGGCCCCGGAAATTTCGTTGCTCGTGGCGCAATCCCTGACCGCGGTGGGGCGTTATGAGGAAGCGGCAGAGACTTTGCGAGAGTTTTTGAAGGCGCACGGTGATCGCAAAGAAGCTGCAACGGCGCAGCGGTGGTTGGACCGGCTTACGGTCAGCGGGAAGCTCCAGAAGAACTAGCATGGGTGACGCGAAGTTCGACGTGGTTGGGGGCGGGGCGGGTGGGGAAATATGCCGAGACAAAAATCGAAGAATCCGTTGCACCTTACTGCTCGATTCACGAGCGCCGTGGACTACGCGCGCCAGGTGCACGTAACTTGCCGAAAGGAGACGCTCGTCCCCACCATGGCGCATTTGCTGGGCGTCGCTGCACTGGTGATGGGAGAAAACGGCTCTGTGGCCTTCCCGGTAACCGAGGATATGGTGATTGCCGCGCTGCTACATGACGCCGTGGAAGACGAGGGTGGCATCCCGCGTCTGCACGATATTGAAGCAAACTTTGGAAAAGAAGTCGCCAAAATGGTGGAGGGCCTGACGGACAGTTTTGAAGAAGACAGCAGCAGGAAACAGAATTGGGAAGAGCGCAAAAGTTCCTACATCAAGCGGTTGCGCCAGGAGCCGTTTGAAACGCTGCTCATCTCCGTGGCCGACAAGCTGTACAACGCCCGCTCTATCCTGGACGACTATCGAAAAGAGGGCGCAGCAGTGTGGAAACGCTTCAAGCGAGGACGTAACCAGCAGCTTCGGTATTTCGAGGAACTGATTAAGGTTTTTGAGCAAAGAGGATCGAATCGCATCGTGGAAGAACTCAAGCGGGTCGTCTCTGAGCTCAGGCAACTATCGGCACGGGAAATCGATTAATCGATTAGAGGAAGGTCGACGATGAATGCCAGGACAAATGCCAAGAGATGCGTGAAAACAGCCCTGTTGGTCTGTGTGGTGGCTGCTGGTTCGTTGTGCGCGATGACTGCGCAGGCACAAGCTCCTTTAACCGTGAAAAATTTGCGCGTCGAATACAAAGTGGATCCATTGGGAACGGATGTTTCCAGGCCGCGATTCAGCTGGAAACTGCTGAGTGCGGAGCGCGGCGTTGTCCAGACGAGTTACGAGCTGCGCGTGGCAAGTTCGCCGGCGGACCTCGCGCAGGGGAAAACAATTTGGCAGACCGGCAAGCAGGCGTCGGATGCCTCCATTCAAGTCGAGTACGGTGGCCCAGCGCTCGAAAGCGAAGGAATCTATTTTTGGCAGGTACGTGTGGGAGACAATCACGGCCATTTTTCGGACTGGAGCAAAACCGCTCATTGGGAGATGGGATTGCTGAATGCCGGCGACTGGAAAGCAAAATGGATTACCCCTGATCTTGTGGAGGATGAGACCAAATCGAATCCTTCGCCAATGTTGCGCCGGGAATTCGCGGTGAAGGCCGGCAAAAAAGTGGAACGCGCGCGCCTCTACGCGACCGCGATGGGCCTGTATGAGATGCAATTGAACGGAAAGCGCGTCGGGGATCAACAACTCACGCCGGGCTGGACGGCCTATGATTTTCGTTACCTATATCAGACGTTCGACGTGACCGGCCTTCTGAAAGGCGGAGAAAACTGCCTGGGAGCCGTGCTTGGTGATGGATGGTTCCGCGGAAGGAGCGGCTGGGAGGGAAAGCGGGATCTGTATGGGAAAAAAGTGGCGCTGCTGGCGCAACTGGTGATTCGCTATGCGGATGGCACGCAGGAAATTGTCACCAGCGACGAAAAATGGAAAGCGGCGACCGGGCCGGTCCTCTGGTCGGACATTTATGACGGAGAGGCCTACGACGCGCGATTGGAAAAAGCAGGATGGAGTGAAGCGGGATACTCCGACAAAGACTGGAAAGGTGTAACGATTCAGCAGGCTCCGAAAGCGAGTTTGGTCGCGCCTGCCGGACCGCCGGTGAAGGAGATCGATGAGCTAAAGGTAGCGAAAGTGTTCAAGACCCCCGCCGGAGATACGGTACTGGATATGGGGCAGAACATGGTGGGGTGGGTGAGGTTACGTATCGCCGCGCCAGCGGGGACGACGATCACTTTGCGGCACGCGGAGGTATTGGATAAAGAGGGGAATTTTTATACGGCCAACTTGCGGACGGCGAAAGAAATGGTTCAGTACACTGCCAAGGGACAAGGAACAGAAGTTTACGAACCGCACTTTACCTTTCAGGGATTCCGCTATGTGGCCGTCAGCGGATGGCCCGGCGAAGTCAAGCCAGACGATTTTACAGGTATCGTGGTGCACTCGGCGATGGAGAGGACGGGGACGTTTGAAAGTTCGAGCGCGCTGCTAAATCAACTCGAGCACAATATTATATGGGGACAGAAAGGAAATTTTGTGGATGTTCCCACGGATTGCCCGCAGCGTGACGAACGGCTTGGTTGGACGGGAGATGCGCAAGTGTTCGCGCCGACAGCGTCCTTTAATTTCGACACCGCGGGTTTTTATACCAAGTGGCTCCGCGATGTGGCGCTAGACCAGGAGGATGACGGGGCGGTTCCCTTCGTCGTCCCCAACACCTTGACGCGCGACACTCGCAAGGGCGCGGCTGCTTCCGCGGGATGGGCGGATGTGGCCGTTGTCATGCCGTGGACTCTCTACCAGGCATTCGGTGACAAGCGGATTCTCGCAGAGCAGTACCCCAGCATGAAGGCCTGGGTCGAATACATACGCCGCGTGGCGGGCGATAAATATCTCTGGAACACCGGATTTACATTTGGAGATTGGCTGTCATTTGCCACAACGAGTGCCGCGTATCCAGGAGCCACGACGTCACCGGACTTGATCCAGACCGCGTATTTTGCACGTTCGACGGAATTGCTCGCAAAAACGGCTGAAGTCTTGGGCAAAAAAGAAGACGCGGCTGACTATGCTGCTCTTGAGCAGAAAATAAAAGCCGCCTTCGTAAAAGAGTTTGTGACACCCAACGGGCGGCTTTCTTCCGACACGCAGACGGCGTATGCGCTGGCGTTGGAATTCGATCTGTTGCCGGAACCTATGAGGGCCGAAGCGGCCGCGCGCTTGGCCGAAGATGTGCGAAAGTTCAAACACCTGACGACCGGTTTTCTGGGTACGCCGGTGCTCTGCCAGGCCCTGAGCGATTACGGCTATCTGGATGAGGCCTACATGCTCCTGAATCGTAAGGAGTATCCTTCTTGGCTCTATCCCGTGACGCAAGGCGCCACCACCATCTGGGAACGCTGGGACGGACAAAAGCCCGATGGCAGCATGCAAGATGTGGGAATGAATTCCTTCAATCACTATGCCTACGGCGCGATCGGCAATTGGATGTACGCGGTCGTTGCGGGGCTCCGGATTGACGAGCAGACGCCGGGATACAAGCACATTTTGATCCAGCCGGAACCAGGCGGAGGCCTCACCAGCGCCAAGGCGTCCGTAGAGACGATGTACGGACGCGCGACGTCGGGCTGGAAAATCGCCGACGGCAAGTTGACCACACAGGTCGAAGTTCCCGCGAACACCACAGCCACGGTGCGGCTGCCAAAGGCCAAGCTGCAAGACGTCAGCGAAGGCGGCAAGCCTCTGGCGGGACGCCCTGAGTTTTCTGGCGCCAGCCAATCCCGCGACGCCCTGCTTGTGAATGTTGGGTCGGGAACCTATGTTTTTGTCAGTGCTTACGCAACATCCGAGGCAGAGAAATCAGCTCAGAAAAATTGAGCCCCATTGTTTCTGGCAGATAAAAGGTGGCGCATGCGAATTTCCAGACCTATGCCGAAGAGAGCAATCTTTCTATTGGCCGGAGCCATGCTGATGCTTAGTCACGAAGCCAACGCACAGGACCGCGGCCAGACGCGCTCCATGGTCATCTCGAAGGGCGGGATTGTGGCTTCTGAATCGCCCCTGGCCTCGCAGGCAGGCGTCCGCATTCTGGAAAGCGGCGGAAACGCGGTGGACGCGGCAATTGCCACAAACGCGATGATGGGCGTCGTCGAGCCCATGATGAACGGCCTCGGTGGAGACCTTTTCGCGATCGTTTACGACGCAAAGGCCAACAAGCTTTACGGCCTCAACGCCAGCGGCTGGGCGCCCAAAGCTCTAACCATCGATTATTTGCACAAGCTCGGTTTGAAGGACATGCCGCAAACCGGCGTGCATTCCATCACCGTTCCAGGGGCGGTGGACGGCTGGCAAAAACTGGCGGACAAATTTGGCAGGAAAAAACTGAAGGACGATTTGGCAGCGGCCATTCGCACGGCCCAGGATGGTTTTCCGGTGCCCGAGTGGGATGCGGCTTATTGGTCCGCCTCCGTGGATTTGTTGCACACCGACGACGCCGCGACGACCCTCTATCTGCCAAACGACCACGCCCCAAAGGTCGGCGACGTTTTCAAAAATCCGGAGCTGGCTGCGTCTCTGCAGGAGATCGCCGACAAGGGCCGCGATGCTTTCTACAAAGGCGCAATCTCAAAGAAAATTCTCGACGCCATCAAGCGCCACAACGGCACCATGACCGACAAAGACCTCGCGGAATATTCCAGCGAATGGGTCGAGCCCATCTCCACAACCTATCGGGACTGGACCGTCTACGAATTGCCTCCCAACGGCCAGGGCATCGGCGCTCTGGAAATGCTGAACATCATGGAGACATTCCCATTCGGCCAAAAGGACTTCGGATTCGGCTCGACGAATGCTCTCCACGCCATGATCGAGTCCAAGAAACTGGCGTACGCCGACATCGAGCGCTATCTTGGCGACCCTCGTGGACAAAAGTTGCCGGTGTCCACGCTGCTATCCAAACCCTGGGCCGTGGAGCGTGCAAAATTAATTGACCCGGACCACGCCGCCTGCGACACCGCAGCGGGCGAGATCGCCATCGGGAACGACACAACCTATCTGACCGTCGTCGATCACGATGGAAACATGGTTTCCCTCATCCAGAGCAATTACGCAGCGTTCGGTTCAGGAATTGTTCCAGCCGGTGCCGGATTTGTCTTGCACAACCGCGGCGGTCTCTTCGCGCTCGATTCCGCGTCGCCAAACGCGCTTGTCGGCCGCAAGCGTCCGCGCCACACCATCATTCCCGGCTTCGCGCAGAATGGCGACAAGCGCATTGCCTTCGGCATTATGGGCGGCTGGAATCAGGCCCAGGCTCACGCGCAGTTCATTGCCAACATTGCCGACTTTAAGATGAACATTCAAGCCGCCGTGGAGTCCGCGCGTTTCACCAAATACACTTTTAATGGTTGCGACGTCGAAATGGAGAATCGCATCAACAGCAAAGTACGCGACGAACTGACCGCCAAAGGCCATCAGATCAAAGTCCTCGGAACGTTTTCGAGCCGCGTCGGCGGCGGCCAGGCAGTCCTCCGCGATTTCGCTGCAGGTGTAAATTACGGTGCCTCCGACCCGCGTAAAGACGGCCAAGCCATAGCCGAACTCCCCTTCTGACAAGGCAATTGCACGGGTACGCTACATCGTGCCTGGGCACGCAAAATTGCGTACAACGGGCCCAGGAGATGCGAACGGCAAGGCCTGCAACCAGTGCACTCATACCGCACCAAAGGGGAAGAACTCTTCCTACCACCCCGCAGTACAGGGTTCCCTAATTTGACAAACTCCTTGTTTTCAAATGCTTAGATGTAATACCCTTGGCGAATAACTTGCACCTGTACCGAAGGACAGGGTCGACGCTCCGCAGCAACGCCGCCCCCGTCATGGAGACCCGCATGGGACTGGTTCGGCTTGGACCGTGGTTCTTCCGGTTCGTCACCTTGGCTGCCCTATGTTTCGCGCTAATTCCTTCCGCCAAATCTCAGACCGTCGATGTCTCCGGCCGCTACGAGTGTGCCGAGGCAAAAGTGCAGGGCAAAGTGATGCATTGCACCGCGGCCCCTCTCATCCTCAAAAATGATGGCCACTTCGAGCTGCGCGGCTGGGAAGGCAGCTACCTGGTGGAAGGGGATTGGGTTGAACTTTCCGACTCGCTGACAAAAGCCCGCGCCAAAATCGTGCCAGGACACAAAATTGTCCTGCGCTACTTCGGCAAACACGGCTGGGCGGAAATGACCTACGAACGCCGCGTCGCCGAACTCGGCAAGACGTCTCTAAGCTAGATAGGGCTATCCTTCTGAGGATGATCGTCTGGCCTGCCCGCTTGGTTCAACCCCGCCTGAAAGTCTCCTGCTCTGCTTGCAGTTAGTGTGTTTCTGGCTGCCAACCCCGGCCACGCAAGACTCGTCCCGCCGTCGCACCAGTCAGTTTCCCGTGGTCATACTCAACTTGTCCGTTGACGATCGTGTAGGCGATCCCCTCCGACAGCTGCGCCGGCTTAACAAACGTCGCCTTGTCAATAATCGTCGCCGCATCAAAAATCGTTACATCGGCAAAGTATCCCGGCTCGAGCAATCCGCGGCTCTCGAGGTGTTCGCGCTGCGCGGGAAAAGAAGTGATTTTGCGGATGGCATTCTCCAGCGGCATCATATGTTCGTCGCGAACGTAGTGCCCCAGAAACCGCGGCATCGAACCAAACGCTCGCGGATGCGTGTGAGCCTCGAAAATGGGACCATCCAGCGACATCTCATTGGCATCCAGCCCAATGCTCGTCCAACGTTGCTCTAAGCCGGTCTTGATATCTTCTTCGCTGGCCATGAAATAAAGCGCGCCGGTCTGCGCGTTATCAGCGAGCACGAAATCCATCAGAGTATCTTCTGGTGATTTATTCCAAGCTTTGGCGACGTCCGCGACGGTCTGGCCCTCGAAATGTTTCAGGTCTTTGTTTTCGATCGACGCGAGCATCACCCCCGCACCGCCGCCGCAATCGTAATAAAGGTTCTCCCAATCCGGATGATCCCCGGCCAGTTCTTTCTTAATACGCGCGCGCACCGCTGGATCCTTGAGGCGCGCCAGCAGCTTCTGCATCCCGCCATCGGCAGCCCACGGCGGCAGCGCCGACGCGAGCGCCGTTCCTCCTGCCGGATACGGATACATGCTCGCGGCAATATCAAGCCCCGAATCACGCGCGGCCTGAATGGTCGCAACGACTTTTTTCATATTGCCCCACCGGGCTTTGCCGCTTACCTTCATATGAAAAATTTCCACCGGCAAATTCGCTTCGCGTCCAATGCGAATCGCTTCCGCAATGGCCTCCATTTCTGAGGCGCCTTCGCTGCGCATGTGCGTTGCGTAAAGCCCGCCATACTGCGAAGCCACTTTGGCGAGCGCAATGAGTTCTTCCGTCTTCGCATAGGAATTGGGTGGATAGATAAGCGCGCTCGATACGCCAAGCGCGCCGTCCTTCATGGCTTGTTCCACCAGCGCCTTCATCTGCTCAAGTTCTGCGGGAGTCGGTGCGCGATCATCATCCCCAATAACGGCTTCGCGCACCTGTGCCGAACCGACATAAGTCCCTATATTGATGGGTGTGCCCTGCTTTTCGAGACGTCGGAAGTATCCATCGAGCGTGGTCCAATCCACTGTGAAATGAAATTGATCGAGGAATGGCTTCAACGGCGCGAGAGTCTTTTCGTTTTGCGGCGCAATGGACCCGCCCTCGCCGGTAATTTCCGAAGTGATGCCTTGCGACAGCTTGCTCAGCGAACGATTGTCGAGCAGCAGCGAGGATTCGGACTGGCCAAGCATGTCAATAAATCCCGGTGAGACGATAAGCCCTTTGGCATCTATTTCGTTCTTCGCATGCGCTTCGCGCAAATTCCCAATGGCGGCGATGCGATCCCCTTGAATCCCGACATCCGCTGCGTACCACGGGTTGCCCGCGCCATCAATGATGTGCCCGTTGCGGATGATCATGTCGTAGACGGGAGCAGCCTTCGGCGCCGCGCTCGCAGCAGGCGCAGCGGCCGGGCCATCAAGAACAGCGTCATAGGCCGCCGCAGCGATCTCGCCAACCGCCTGCCCTCCAACAGATTGTGCCGCATCCGGATCAGGCGGCAGCGTCACGTGATTCAGATAAATGCCGAGTGCGAGCTTTTGTCCACTCTTGGTGATCACGAACCCGGCCAAGCCCTTCCCGTTCAGCATCATTTTGCCGTTGAGCTTGTCCTCCGAGCCAAACGTTCCGGTCTTTGCGAAAACGTGGCCCGCGCCGGGACTGTTGATCTGAATTTTTGCCAGCGTGCCATCCTTCCCAAGAATCGGCAGCGCCTTGAAGAAAATGGGAAAATCGGGGCGCGTGCTCAGGTACGCCATGTAGTGCGCGATAAAGTCCGGGCTAAATAGATCAGCCCAATCGCCGCCTTCGCCATCGCCCTGCGATGCGCCTGACATGTCCAACTTGGCGTCCTGAAGAAACGCGCGCTCTATTTTGAATCCCGCGTGAACCGGATCGTTTAAGTCCTTCGCGACGAGCGTCCCTAGAAAATAGGGGCCCATGCTGGCGTGAAGATTCTGGCTCAGCTTCAAAGTGATTTTGATCTCTTCGGAGAGTGGCAACGATTGGTGATCGGCGACCAGATTATCGTCGGTATAGAAGTGAGCGAGACTCTTGAAATCCGGAGGGCCGCCGGCCTTCATGGCTTTGATCTCCACGCCCGCGGCGGCGAGCGACTCGGCGAGCACCGCCTGCGCAAATTGCGTGGGCGATGGGACCGCATAGGGGGCCGTGACCGGATTTGAATCCAATGGCAGCGACCCGTTGAGTGTGACCATGACCGTGCCGTCAGGGTTTGTGACTGTTTTGGGATCCTGAAGATCGGCCTTCGAGCCTGCAGGCGACGTGGTGATGTGATTCACGAAACTTACGTAGCCGGTCTTGGGAGAGATATCCAGTTTCGCTGGGTCGCCCGTTTTTGCGCCGGGGGCGGCGACCAGATCGATCACATTATCGTTCACAACGATCGAGGAAATGACGACGCCCGTGCCACCTTCGCGGTTGCCGTCGGGGAAAAGACTCGCATCCACAAAAACGAATCCTTCCACTTTCTTAATCCCTTTGCCGGCGATGTCCTTGGCAATTTTTTTGATCACCGCCAGAGGGTCGCCCGCCACGGCAGGTCCGCCGTAGGAATGGTCTTCGTCCACAAAAGAGAGCGTCCCATCGGGCTGAATGCGGTTGGAAAGATTGGGATCGCCGCTCGCCACAAGAATCAGGTCACCTTTGAGCACTCCCTTTTTGTCGATCGGCCCGGTGCGGTAGACGCGCGTATGGAATCGGTAGTCCGCCCCAAGTTTCGCAAGCAGCGTGCCTTCGGTCAGGGTTTTGGTCGTTGATGCCGGCACAAACATTTTATTCGCGTTGTATGAGTAGACGATTTTTCCGGTGTCCAGCGAGTAGAACTCAATGCCAAAATTCGCGTGCGCGAATTCAGGCCGGTCCATCACTTTTTGAATGCGCTCGGCAAGCGTGGAACCAGATTGCGCGCGCAGAGCTCGCGGCGCGGCGGTACAGAGAAATCCGAAGCAGAATACGGCGACGAGTGAAAAATAGCGGCGGGTCGTAAACAAGATAAATCCTCCAGAAAAAGCGGCTGGGGCTTGCGCGCTATTGAGCGGCAGCGAGTCCCTGGCCGGAATGCAAATCCTCAAACTTGATATTCAATATCGGATATTCGTGCCAATCCTTGTAATCGAAGTGCCACCACTCGTGCTCATAAACGGTGAAGCTTTCGGATTCCATCGCGCGCCGCAAAAGGTCTCGGTGCCAGCGCTGCAGCGAAGTGCCGCCGGGATAATCAGGGAAGGACCGCGGAGACATTTCGTCGTAAGTGCCAGGCATTTCGATGGGTTTTCCCGAAGCGAGATCATAGAGCGTCAGGTCGACAGCGCAACCCCGGTTGTGTCGTGAACCCTGCGACGGATCGGCGACAAAAATCTTGCCTTCCGGCGGCGTAACATCCCAAAAGATTTTCGTCACATACCACGGCCGGTACGCATCGTGAATCAGCAACCCGTAACCAAGCGGCTTCAATTTGTGAAGGACCCGCACCAAAGACTCCGCTGCGGGGCGCTGCATAAACGCGCGCGCCTGCGTGTACACAGGCGTGCCGAGAAAATCATTTGTAGTGGCATATCGAATATCCAGGTGAATGGCGGGATCAAGAGGCGCGAGTTCCACCAATTCGGGCTTGCGAAATGGACCGGGCTCCGCAGGCGGGGCCGCGAGAAGCGCTTCCCGGCGAATCTCACTCACTCGATGCACCGGTTTGATATGAAACGTATTGGATGGATCCGTGCCGGGGTCGGTCCGCGTGTAACAAAAATTCAGATAGCAGAACGCGGTGGCCATGCCAGCGTCGTTGCGGATGATGTCGTGGCCCGGAATTCTGTCGCCGCCTTCTGGAGGAAACACAATCTGGTCCTGCATAACAGAGAACTGATTTCGCTTTCCCTGGTCATCCTGCCAGAGCAGTTGTCCATTATCTTCCAGTAGAAAGAAGCTGCGTGTCGGTTTCGGAGCATCTTGAGTTAGAGACTTTGGTTCGTCTAAATAAATGCCAACCAATTTCTTCCACGCAGCGGGCGCATCGGGTGGTTTAGGGCCAGGTGGAAGACCGGCGGGATTATTCTGTGCATGGCCAAAGGATGCTTCGAAGAGTAGCGCGCCCAATGCGGCCGCGAGCAGAACGCCGAAACAAAGGCCATGTCGCAGGTGATGGAATCGTTGTTTAGCCATTTGCGGATCGCGCCACATGATAGCCGAGAATTGAAATTCCTGCGAGATACAAATGTTGCCGAATGAGAGCTCGCGCGATGCAGCAAGTGTGGCCGGCGGACAAGGCGCTTCACAGGAGCAATGTAAAAGGCGCTTCTGCCGTGAATCAAAGAAACGAATGTTTCAAAGTTAGGGGAGACTTGTCAGACCGTGTACCAGCGGAAGCCTTTGCGCTGCTCCTCGGCGATTTCCTTGAGGATGGCGAGCGTTTGCGGGCGGCGGTACTGGGCGCAAGCAGCCAAAATGGAGTTGACCAACGCGACCGGAGCCGCATACGAAGCGCCAAAGGTGGTAGATTCCACCGAGGCCAGAAAAACTTCGTCGCACTCGCGAGCCAGCGGCGACACATAAGTGTCTGTGATCCCAATGCAGTACGCATCCCTCGCTTTCGCCAGGTGCACACCTTCCACGGTCTGCCGAAGGCCGCGCCGGAAGCTGATCGCGAGAACGAGATCGCGATTATTCACGGTGCGGACAAGGTGGGCGATTCGCCCAGCCGATGTGCCCTTGAAAACCGGCAACCCCAGCAGCGTTATCTGATATTCCAGGTAGTCTGCCAGAAAGGAAGCGAGGTCGCCGGCAAGCAGCACGATGCGTCGTGCGTCGTAAACGCGTTTTGCGAGAGAAGTGAGCCGCGCGGCATCCAGGCTATTCTTAAGGCCGTGCAAATTTTTGAGATCTTGTTCCAAAGCCTCTCGAATATAGGCCGGCATGCTCGCTTCGCGCCCCGAAGATTCCATCGTGTCCAGCGAGGTGGCGAATGCAATCGAAAGATCGTGCAAATGCTTTTGAAAATCCCGGTAGCTCGCGAAGCCCAGCCCGCGAACGATGCGAACGACAGTCGCAGGATCGGTGCGGAGCCGCTTGGCCATCGCGCGCACGCTGAGGAGAACGTACTCGCGCGGGTGTTCCAGAATGGGGCGAATAATCTCCTGGCGCTTCGAGCTCAGAATCTCAATGCGCTCCGCCAAAGAGGGAACTGCCGCGGGAGAAGGAAGTTGTCTTCTAGTCATGGCGCCAGAGAATTGCCTAAATCGGCAAACAAGTCAACAGGCGAGCGGTAAAATAGGAATTTGTCGAACGTTCAGTTGAATGCGCGGTTATTTCTTCGTTGCCGCGGCCTTCTCTTCCAGCCCCGGCGCAATCACGGGCTGCAAGAAGGGCATCATGGCGCGAAGTTTCGGTCCGAGCTGCTCCACTGGATGGTTTTGCTCGCGCTTTCGGGTCGCGAGGAAGTTCGGGCAGCCCTCTTCGTTTTCCTTGATCCACTTTTTCGCAAAGCTGCCGTCGCGAATTTCGCCAAGGATCTTTCGCATTTCCTCGCGCGTCTGCTGGGTGATGATGCGCGGCCCCGCGCTGTAATCGCCTTGCTCCGCGGTGTCGCTGATGGAATAACGCATGTAGCTGAGCCCGCCGCGATAGATGAGATCGACGATCAGCTTGAGCTCGTGCATGCACTCGAAATAGGCCACTTCCGGCTGATAGCCCGCCGCAAGCAGGGTGTCAAAGCCTGCTTTTACGAGCTCGCTGACGCCGCCACACAGCACCGCTTGCTCGCCGAAAAGATCAGTCTCTGTCTCCTCCGTAAACGTCGTCTCGAGAACGCCCGCGCGCGTGCAGCCAAGGCCCTTGGCGTAGGAAAGCGCCAGCGCTTTGGCGTGGCCGCTTGCGTCCTGCTCGATTGCGATCAATGCGGGTGTACCGCCGCCTTCGGTAAAGACTTCGCGCACACGGTGGCCCGGCGCTTTGGGCGCAATCATGGAAACGTCCACATCCGCCGGTGGCTTGATCGTCCCAAAGCGAATATTGAAGCCGTGGGCGAACATCAGCGTCTTGCCCTTGTGGAGATGGGGAGCGATATCGTCGTGGTACAGCTTGGACTGTTTGGTGTCGGGCGTAAGAACCATGATGACGTCCGCCCATCTGGCGGCTTGCCCGGGAGTCATCACGGTCAGGCCTTGCTTCTCCGCTTTGGAACGCGAAGAACTGCCTTCATGCAGCCCGACGCAGACGGTTACGCCGCTGTCACGCAGGTTCAGCGCATGGGCGTGTCCCTGAGAGCCGTAGCCGATGATGGCCACTTTCTTGGATTGGATAAGCGCGAGATCCGCGGAATCGTCGTAGTAGAGATTTGCCATTTTCTTCCTTTGGGGCCGGTTTGCGGCCGCGAGCTAGAAGCCATTCAAGATGCCCTAGCCCTTAAACTTGCCAGTGCGGAGCACATGGAGCTGGGAGCGCCGACTGTCAGTGATCTTCAGTTGTGCTTTTGCCCCACCTTCAATTTTTGTAAGTATTGCATCTAAAGAATTTAGAATAACCCTAAAGTGGTTACCGAATCTGTAGCACCTATCAGCTTGCTGCTACCGGTTGTTCCGAAGCTGCTGCTGTCTGGACCGGCGGCCGGAGCAGGTCGCCGCCTCGGGTCATGCTGATGCGGCCACTGCGGGCCATTTCTAAAACGCCAAACGGCTTTAGGACTTCGAGAAGGCCGTCGATTTTCTCGACGGTTCCCGAGACCTCAATGATCAGGGATTCGGGAGCGACGTCCACAACACGCGCGCGAAAAACCTTGATCAGTTCC
The DNA here is from genome assembly GCA_903970165.1 of Betaproteobacteria bacterium. Taxonomy (GTDB): domain Bacteria; phylum Acidobacteriota; class Terriglobia; order Acidiferrales; family UBA7541; genus Acidiferrum. The sequence goes on along the minus strand of CAJCHZ010000087.1, from coordinate 20,945 downwards.
ATCAGGTGAGGGCGGGATTGCTGGTCGGCGAGCACCTTAATGAGGGCGAGGTCTCGCTCCAGAAGGGCGCGTTCGGAAATATTCTCCGCGAGAAGTACATCCACGAGCTTTTCCAGGCTGGCTTCGAGGCGATGGCCGCCCTTTTCGTCAGTGTGCGCGACAATGGTCATGCGAGCGATCTCAGGATTTTCCGTGGGGCCAACGGTCAGAGAATCGATATTGACGTTCAAACGCCGCGCAAGCGACGAGACGCGGTTGAGAACGCCCGGTTTGTTTTCGACGTAAGCTACGAGTGTTTGCATGTTGTCCTCTTTGCTCCTTGCTGCCGGCTCTTATGGCTCAATGGCCGTTTCGACGAGCGGATTGTTGGGCCGACGAATCATTTCATGAAGCGATGCGCCAGCGGGGACCATCGGATAGACGGAGTCTTCCTGTTCGACGCGGAAATCAATGAGCACGGTTTCCTTGGATTCGCGGGCGGAGCGAATCGTAGGAAGCACATCACCGCGCTGGGTGATGCGTTCGCCGCGAATTCCAAAGGCGTTTGCAAGCGCCGCAAAATCCGGCGCGACCAGGGGCGTCGCGACATAGCGCTTGTCGTAGAAAAATTCCTGCCACTGCCGGACCATGCCGAGATAGCCGTTGTTGATGATGGCGATCTTGATGTTGATTTTTTCTTGGACGACGGTGGCAAGCTCACACATGGTCATCTGGAAGCCGCCGTCGCCCACAACGACCCAGACTTCGGAATCTGGGTTGGCGAATTTGGCGCCGATCGCTGCCGGCAGCGCGAAACCCATCGTGCCCAATCCACCCGAAGTGATGAGCGTGCGCGGCCGGTTGTGGTGGTAATACTGCGCCTCCCACATCTGGTGCTGGCCGACGTCGGTGACGACGATGGCTTCGCCGCGAGTTTCCTTCCAAAGATCATTGATGACGTGAGCAGCGTAGAGATGGCCGTTGTCTGGCAAGCTTTGAATGTCACGCACAGCGGAGTCGCCCTTCAATTCCTTGATATGCGAGAGCCATGCGCCGCGGTCTGGATTGACGACGTGCGGAGTGAGTTTCTCGAGCGTCTCGCGAGCGTCGCCGATGAGAGCTGCGTCCACTGCGACGTTCTTATTGATCTCGGCGCGGTCAATTTCGATGTGAATCTTGCGCGCGCCCTTCGCGTAAGTGCGGAGGTCGCCGGTGACGCGGTCGTCGAAGCGCATGCCGACCGCAATCAGAAGATCCGACTCCTGAATCGCATGATTGACCCACGCCTCGCCGTGCATGCCCATCATGCCGAGATTCATTGGATCGGAAGCAGGGAAGCAGCCGATGCCGAGCAGCGTCATAGCCACGGGAATGTTGCAGGTACGAACGAACTGTTCAAAGGCGCGCATTGCGCCGGACAGAATGATTCCGCGCCCCGCCAGAATGACGGGCCGCTTCGCGTTGTTCAGCAATTCAATCGCGCGATCGAATTCCGCTTGATCGAGGCTGTTGCGGACGCGCTTTAGCGGCAACTTTGGCGCGGCAGCATCCCAATCAAATTCGCAGGAAGCCTGCTGTGCGTCTTTGGTGATATCAACGAGCACTGGTCCGGGCCGGCCGGAGTTGGCAATGACAAAAGCTTCGCGCACGGTCCTGGCAATGTCTTCCACGCGAGACACGACTACATTGTGCTTGGTAATGGGCATGGTGATGCCGGTGATATCGATTTCCTGGAAGGCATCGGAACCGAGCAATTTGCTGCTCACCTGTCCGGTGATGCAAACAACGGGAGACGAATCGAGCATAGCGGTAGCAATGCCGGTAACCATGTTGGTTGCGCCAGGGCCGGAGGTGGCCATGGCCACGCCGATGCCGCCGCTGGCACGCGCATAACCGTCGGCCATGTGCGTTGCCCCCTGCTCATGCCGCACGAGAACGTGGTGCAGTTTGGATTTGCCAAGCGCGTCGTACACGGGAAGAATCGCGCCGCCCGGGTAACCAAAAATATGCCGCACACCCAACTGAGTGAGCGATTCACAGAGAATTTCCGCGCCAGTAAGCTTCATAGCGTCCTTCCTAATTGCGCTTGCGACGGATTCCGCGCAGCGGCTGGAGACTGACTCGATGATACAAAGGATGCCGGTACCAAGGTGACCGCGCCAACCGCGGCGGACGAAACCAGCAACGCGTATTTGGCCATCACACCGTTCGCAAAACGCGGCGCCGGAGCTTTCCATGAGCTGAGCCGCTTTTGAATCTCGGCATCCGACAGCTCAACGCTCAGCTTGCGGCCCGGAATATCGAAGACAACGATGTCACCGTCTGCAATGGCCGCGATGGGCCCGCCATGGGCCGCCTCTGGAGCAACGTGGCCCACCATGAAGCCTCGCGTTGCGCCGGAGAAACGTCCATCGGTGAGCAGCGCGACGGAATCCTCGAGCCCCGCTCCGACCAACGCGGCCGTCACGGCGAGCATCTCGCGCATTCCGGGCCCGCCTTTCGGGCCTTCGTAGCGGATGACGACAACATCGCCTGCCTTTATCTGGTTTTTGTCTACGGCGGCAAAGGCGAGTTCTTCGTTATCGAATACGCGGGCCGGGCCGCGGAAAGTCTTGTAGTCGTGACCGGCGACTTTGATTACGCAGCCATCGGGCGCGAGATTGCCTTTCAAAATGACCAAGCCGCCCGTTGGCTTCAAAGGCGAGTCGATTTTTCGCACAACTTCCTGGTTCGGAGTTTCCTTCGCGGAGGCCGCTTCTTCAGCCAGCGTTTTTCCTGTGACCGTGAGAGCGTCACCGTGCAAATGTTTCGCCTCGAGCAGCCTCTTGGCAACCAGCGCAGTGCCTCCCGCCGCATACATATCCACGGCCACAAATCGCCCGGCGGGTTTGAGGTCCGCGATAATCGGGGTTCGCGAGCTGATACGGTCGAAATCATCAATATTCAGAGGAATTTTGGCCTCGTTGGCAATGGCGAGCAAATGCAGGACGGAGTTCGTTGATCCGCCGGTAGCGGCAACCCCGGCAATGGCATTTTCAATGGAAGACTTCGTAATGATTTTGGAAGGAGTGACATCTTTCCGCAGCAATTCCATCACAAGCTCGCCGGCACGACGGCCAGAATGAGCTTTGCCTGCGTCGGTAGCGGGAACGCTGGAAAGCCCCATCGGTGCAATGCCGAGAAATTCGCAGACCAGCGCCATGGTGTTAGCGGTAAATTGCCCGCCGCAAGCGCCTGCTCCGGGACAAGCAACGTCTTCCAGCGCCTTCAGCCGGGCATCGGACATGTCTCCGTGCGAATGGCTGCCAATGGCTTCGTAAACATCCTGAATGGTGACCGAGTGGCCTTCAAATTTGCCGGGAGCAATCGAGCCGCCGTAGAGAACCAGGCCGGGAATATTCAAGCGCGCCAGCGACATAATACCCGCGGGAATGGTCTTGTCGCATCCGACCAGCACAACCAGCGCGTCAAACATATTTCCGCGCGTCACCAATTCAATAGAATCTGTAATCACTTCGCGGCTGATGAGCGAAGCGCGCATCCCTTCCGTGCCCATGGTAATTCCATCGGAGATGGAAACGGTGTTGAACTCGAGCGGCGTGCCTCCCGCGGCTCTAATGCCGTCCTTTACATGCACGGCAAGCTCGCGGAGGTGATAGTTGCACGGGCCAATCTCAATCCAGGTATTTGCGACGCCGATAAGGGGCTTCTTAAAATCGTCGTCGCGAAGTCCGCAGGCGCGGAACATGGCGCGTGCCCCTGCGCGATTTGGACCATCAATCAAGGCGCTGCTGCGGCGTTTCAGCGAGGTTTCCGTCACGGCTCCATTTTCTCCCAGGGGCTCTTTTGTTGTGTTAACCCACTAAGACAAGCTAGAAAAACTTGAGGCCATCATCTGGTTTGGATGATGGCCCCGAAACTCTCTGGTGATTCTTTGCTAGGAGGCCATCATCTATTTGTCGCTCCCCGTGCAACGACAGGGATAATTCGTACAACTACAATACCCCGCGAAATCAGAGCAGTAGCGGCCGGTGCATTCGGAATGGCGACAGTGAACATGCTGTTTTGTCCGCCATCAAGGTATCAGAATGAGGGGCGGATAGTCAATCAGTCCAATTAATAGTATTGTTCGCAGCGATAAGAAGCATTTATAGGACAGATTCTGATGGTTCACTCGCCCGAGCCAAGTTTCCATGCGACACCGGCATCCTAACCTTGCTGCGAACATCTAAAAAGATAGGCACCCCGATGGACGGCGCGGCCCAGCGGACAAGGCCGGTGAGGCGGAGAAAGCATGCAGCAGGAGACGGATGTTTTGATTGTTGGCGGTGGCCCCGCAGGGCTGGCTGTTGCCATCGCGGCGCGGCAACGCGGCTTTCGAGTGTCCGTCGTTGACGGCGCGAAGCCTCCTATTACAAAAGCGTGCGGAGAAGGGCTTCTGCCCGACGCGCTACAGGCGCTTCGCGAACTCGGAATCGAACTGCGCGAAACGGATGGCTGGGCGCTTCGGGGAATTCGCTTTGAGGATGAGCACGCCTCGGTCAGCTCTTCTTTTTCCGGTGGATGCGGGGTTGGAATACGGCGCGAGGTGTTGCACGCAAGAATGGTGAAGAGGGCGAGCGATTGTGGAGTTGTGCTTTATTGGAACGCGCCCATCACTAGTCTTACTGAAGCCGGCGCCACTGCTTGCGGGAATAAAATCTCTGCGCGCTGGGTCATTGGTGCAGATGGGAGCCGCTCGCTGGTCCGCCGGTGGAGCGGGTTGGAGAGCCCAAGTTTGCAGAGGGGCAGGTTTGCTTACCGGCGTCATTACAGGTTGAGTCCCTGGACCGATTTCACGGAAGTTCATTGGGGAGAAAAAGCGCAGGCGTACATTACTCCCGTCAGCGAGGATGAGATTTGCGTAGTGCTGATTTCAAACCGAGCGGGTTCACGGTTTGATGAAACATTGCGCAGTTTTTCAAAACTGGAAACGCGATTGAAGCAGTGTGCACACGCCAGCTCGGAACGCGGCGCGATGACCGGCAATTTTTATCTGAAAAATGTGACTCGGGGAAAGATTGCTCTGATCGGGGATGCCTCCGGCGGCGTAGATGCAATTACGGGCGAAGGACTATGCCTGAGCTTTCGCCAGGCGCACGAACTGGCTGCCGCTCTCGTGGAAGGCGATCTTAGGCTTTATGAGAAAGCGCATCGTCGTATGCTTCGCAGGCCGCGGCTCATGGGAAAGTTGCTGTTGCTGCTCGACCGTGAAACGGGAATGCGAAAACGTACAATGCGCATACTGGAAGCGGGGCCGCATCTGTTTGAGCGAATGCTTGCGTATCATGTAGGAGAGACGCGCGTATTCCAGCTTGCCGCTACGGGAGCGAGCCTCGGCTGGCGATTTTTGACGGCGTAATCTAATGAGAAACCAGATGAAGCCAAGGCGACATCGCAAAAGTGGGTACGGCAGCTGGCGGGTGTTACTCGGGATAGCGCTGCTTACGGTGGCACTGTCTGCGCGAGCTGCACAAGGGCTTGCGGCTGCGCAGGTGAATCCCGGCGAGGTCACGCTGAGCATTGATACTGCGCAGAGCAAATTGCACTGGACGTTGAGCAGTACGCTTCATACTGTTCATGGGACATTTAACCTGAAGAGCGGTGTTTTGAAATACGATCCTGCGAGCGGTAAGGCTAGCGGAGAGATCGTCGTGTACGCGACCAGCGGCGAAAGCGGAAACGAAGGACGCGACAAAAAGATGCATGGCGAGATTCTGGAAAGCCAGCGCTACCCCGAAATTACTTTTCGTCCGGACCGGATCGAGGGAAAAGCCGTCGGGCAAGGAACTTGCAGCGTGCAACTGCATGGAACGTTTGTTTTGCACGGTGCCGAGCATGAATTGACGGTGCCCGTGCAGGCTGAGCTTGCCGGCGATCACTGGAAAGGCACGGCAAAGTTCAGCGTGCCTTATATTCAGTGGGGGCTGAAAAGTCCGAATACATTTTTGTTGAAGGCCGATCCGGCCGTGGACATCGAACTGGAGATGAACGGGCCGATGCAAGTGGCCGCCGCGCGATGATGGGGCTACTCTTCCGCTTCTTGCGTGACGATATGCACATCCACCGGAGGAGATTCGCGCAGGAAACGGTGGACCGCCGATAGGTAGAGATATTTGCGCCAGTCGTGTATCGGGGCACGGCCGAAAATTACCTGGGTAATATGTTTGTTACGGACGAATTCGGCTACGGCGTCGGCTACGCTGCGGTTTTTAAGGCGCACTACCGTTGCGCCGAGACTTTCCGCGAAGCGCAAATTCGCAGTCAGGGCAATCGTGTTCGGCTCTTTCGGGCCGATTTCCCGCTCGACATGAACGACGTACAGCTCAGCGTCCATTCGCCGAGCCATGCGGGCGCCGCGGGCGATGAGATACTGGCCCGCCGGATTTCCGGAAACACAAATCGCCATGCGTTCGCGAACGCCCCAGTTTTTACGGATGTCCTCGTCCTCCATGTAGGTTTCGAGGCTGCGGTCAACTTGTTCAGCCACCTGCCTTAAAGCGAGCTCGCGGAGGGCGATCAGGTTTCCGCGGCGGAAAAAATTTTTCAGGGAGCGTTCCACTTTTTCCGTGCTGTACACATCGCCGCGCTTCATGCGGTTGTGCAGAGCTTCGGGAGTCAGGTCCACCATTACGGTTTCATTGGCGGTTAGCGGCACCCAGTCCGGAACCGTCTCGCGAACCGTAATTCCAGTGATCGAACGCACGACCGGCGCGACGCTTTCGATGTGCTGAATGTTCAAAGTGGAAACCACATCGATTTTTGCAGCGAGCAAATCCTGAATGTCTTCGTAACGTTTGCGGTGCTTGCTTCCGGGAATATTCGTGTGAGCCAGTTCATCGACCAGAACGACTTGGGGCTTCCGCGCGAGAATGGCATCGACGTCCATTTCTTCGAAAACCGTTCCTTTGTACTCGATCTGTTTTCTTGGAACGGCTTCGATTTGCGCGACCAGCTCGACGATGCCCTTGCGGCCGTGCGTTTCCACAACGCCTATGACCACATCTTCGCCGCGGCTGCGGCGGCGGAGCGTCTCGCTCAGCATACTGTAGGTTTTGCCGACACCAGGAGCGTAGCCCAGAAATAATTTGAATATTCCACGGGCTTTCTGCGGAGGGGAAGCGACCTCCAGCCAGTCTTCAGGTTTCTTCGCCAAGGATTCAGCTTCTCCGTTTCAACTTGCCCGCATGCGATAGAATACCGGGATGCAGAGAATGGTGGCCGGCCGCGCCTTCGGAGTTTCCGTTTCTTTGGCACTTGTCGCCGGCATTACTTTTTTTTACTTCCACACGCTGCACGTCAATCAGACAACCATTGCTCTGACTTTCCTGCTGGCCATTCTAGCAGTTTCGGCAGTGTGGGGAATGGCCGTCTCGGTGTTTATGTCTGTGTTGGCGGTGCTGGCGTTCAACTATTACTTTCTGCCTCCTATCGGGACGTTTACGATCGCCGATCCGCAAAATTGGGTGGCGCTGTTCGCGTTTCTGGTGACTTCCATCATGGGCAGCCAGCTTTCCGCGCGGATTCGCAAGGAGGCCGACTCCGCGCACCAGCGGCGCCGCGAGATCGAGCGTCTGTATAAGTTCAGCCAGAAGTTGCTGGCCGAAGGCAACGTCATTCAGCTGATGAACGCGATTCCGAATTACATTGTGGAGAGTTTCGAAGGCGGCGCGGCGGAGTTGTTCCTTCCGCAAAAGGACAAGTTTTACCGTTCGGGATTCGGCGCTGCGCACCTGGATGAAGAGAGAATGAAGTCTGTGTTTCTTCGTGATGAATCCATTATCGAGACGCAGCAAGGTTTGTATTTCATTCCGGTGCGGCTTGGTGTACGGCCGATAGCCAGTCTTGGGATTTCCGGCTCGCGGCTTTCGCGGCAGACGCTCGATGCGCTCGGTAGCCTTGTGGCCATCGCCATTGAGCGTGCGCGGGCAGTGGAAAAGCTGGGGGAAACGGAAGCGGAACGCCAGGGCGAGCGCCTCAAATCAGCCCTGCTGGATTCTATCGCGCATGATTTCCGCACGCCGCTTACTTCCATAAAGGCAGCGACCACGAGCATGCTTGCCGCGGAAGATCCCGACGCGGGGCAAGGGCGCGAGTTGCTGACGATCATTAATGAAGAGTGCGACCGGTTGAATCGCCTGGTAGAAGAAGCCGCAGAGATGTCGAAGCTGGAGGCAGGGGAATTTGAGCTTAACCTTGCCCCAACGCCGATTGAAGACATCATTCACGCGGCTCTTGCGCAGTGCAGGACCGCGCTTGGCGGCCGAGTCGTAGACGTAAATGTGCAGCCGAATCTTCCGCCCGTCGCGGCCGATTTGAGCCGCATCAAAGATGCGATGGTCCATCTCATCGACAATGCCAACATCTATTCGCCGAAGGAACAGCCGATTACGATTTCCGCGGAACTTGCGGGAGACAGCGTCACAACGAGCGTGGCGGACCGGGGGCCGGGGATAGACGATTTCGAGCAGGGTATGATCTTCGACAAATTTTATCGTGGAAAGGATCAGCGTTACCAGGTGCGCGGGACGGGAATGGGTTTGCCTATCGCGAAGGCCATCATCACTGCGCATAAAGGGACCATCTCTGTGACTAGCCAGCTTGGCCACGGCTCAGTCTTTTCGTTTACTCTGCCAGTCGATCGTCACGCGAGGAGCGTGCGATGAACGCCGCAAGCATCCTTGTTGTGGACGACGAGCCGCAAATCCGGCGCGTCCTGCGGACTACGCTTTCCATGCACGGCTACGTCATCAGGGAGGCAACGACGGGAGAAGAAGCGGTGGAAGCGGTTCGAAAAGAGCGTCCCGATCTGATTTTGCTTGATGTAAATATGCCCGGGATTGGCGGGATTGAAGCTGCTCGCGAAATCCGCGAGATGAGCGACGCGCCCATCATTATGCTGACGGTGCGCAATGCCGAGCGTGACAAGGTGGTTGCGCTTGACGCCGGCGCCGATGATTATGTCGTGAAACCGTTTGGAATCGAGGAGTTACTGGCGCGTGTTCGCGCCGCGCTTCGACGATACGCCCCGGGCGATGAGATTCCCACTTTTGTGGCCAAAGATTTGACCATTGATTTCGAAAACCGCTTGATGACCGTGCGCGGCCGCGACGTGCATTTGACGCCGAAGGAATTTGACGTGCTGAAACATCTGGTGGGCAATCTGGGCAAACCCATGTCTCACCGAAGATTGCTGCAAGCCGTCTGGGGACCGGAGTATGGAGAAGAAACAGAAAACCTGCGCGTCGTCATCAATCAATTGCGAAAAAAGATAGAAAACGATCCCGCGCATCCGAAATATATTTTGACGGAACCCTGGGTCGGCTATCGATTCCTGGCGCCGAAAATGAATCCGTCAAAATCGACTTCGCGGAAGAATCAATGAGGCTTGCAAATCCGTCGATGGCCATGTGGAGTGCGGCAGCCCTGCTGCGCCTTTTCCGTTGCGAGCTGCGGCACGGAACTCCGCTAAGAACTCGCCGGGCCCAATGCAAATCAGTGTTTCGGATGAGACGCGTCGAGTTCCAGGTTCAATTCCACGACATTGACGCGGGGCTCGCCGAAAATCCCCAACTGTCTTGCCAATGTATGCTTTCCGACAAGCGCGCGAAGGTCCGTTTCGCTCATCTGCCGAGATTTTGCTACGCGAGGAATCTGAAACTCCGCGGCCGCCGGCGAAATCTCGGGATCCAGTCCCGAGCCTGAAGTCGTGACAAGATCTACGGGAATCGCGGCTGCAGGATTTTCCGCGTGCAATTTCTCGACGTCGCTTCTCACGCGATCCACAAGCTGCTTGTTCGTCGGGCCCAGATTGGACGCGCCGCCGCTTGCCGCCACGGGGTCATAGCCATTTCCGGCAGCCGACGGCCGCGAATGGAAATAGGCATCCGATGAAAAAGGTTGGCCAATCAGCCGTGAGCCCACGACAACGCCATTTTGCAGGATCATCCCGCCATTTGCCTGCGACGGGAAAAAGAGCTGCCCGAGCCCTGCAACCGCCAGCGGATAAAGCAACCCGAAGAGCAGCGTGGTCACCAGGGTTATCAAAATCGCGGTTCGCAAATGCTGTTTCATAGCGTGCCTTTGGCCAAGTGCAGGTAGGTGATGGCCATATCAATTAGTTTAATTCCCAGAAACGGCGCAACAACGCCGCCCAGCCCATAAATCAAAAGATTCTGACGCAGCAGGGCCGCTGCGCCGACCGGGCGATAGCGAACGCCGCGCAAAGCCAGCGGGATCAGGGCGATGATGATCAGCGCATTGAAAATCACCGCCGAAAGTATGGCTGATTCCGGCGTACGCAGATGCATCACGTTCAGAACTTCCAATTGCGGAAACGCGGCAGCGAACATTGCAGGAATGATGGCAAAGTATTTCGCGACGTCGTTCGCAACGGAAAAAGTCGTCAGCGCCCCGCGGGTGATCAGCAACTGTTTCCCAATTTCCACGATTTCAATCAGCTTGGTTGGATTCGAATCCAGGTCCACCATGTTCCCGGCCTCTTTCGCGGCTTGCGTGCCGGTGTTCATCGCTACGCCGACGTCGGCCTGGGCCAGTGCAGGAGCGTCGTTGGTGCCGTCACCCGTCATAGCCACGAGTTTGCCCTTGGCTTGTTCGCGCTTGATCAGCGCCATTTTATCTTCCGGTTTTGCTTCCGCGAGAAAATCATCCACGCCGGCTTGCCGCGCAATAGCGGCCGCGGTCAGGGGGTTGTCGCCGGTGATCATCATGGTGCGAATGCCCATAGCGCGCAGGTGTTCGAATCGCTCGCGCATTCCGCCCTTCACGATGTCCGTCAGCGCGATCGCGCCGAGCACGTGCCGGTTCTGCGTAACCAGCAGCGGCGTCCCTCCTGCGTTAGCGATTTCGCGCACGATATCCTTGATTTCCGGCGGAACGACTTGCCCTTTTTCGGCAACGTACTTGTCAATCGCTTCTGGCGCGCCCTTGCGGATTTCGGTTCCGTCCATGTCCACACCAGACATGCGCGTCTGTGCGGAAAACGGAATGAAAATCGGATTGTGCGGCGCCAGCTCGCGTCCGCGCAGTCCATATTTTTCCTTGGCCAGCACGACAATCGATCGTCCCTCCGGCGTTTCATCCGCAAACGACGCAAGCTGAGCTGCGCTCGCCAGGTCGACTTCCGTCACATTCGGGCAAGAGTGCAGTGAAGTCGCCTGCCGATTCCCCAGCGTGATCGTCCCGGTCTTGTCTAATAGCAGCACATCCACATCGCCCGATGCTTCGACGGCCCGGCCTGACATGGCAATCACATTCCGCTGAATCAGGCGATCCATACCCGCAATTCCAATCGCTGAAAGCAAACCGCCAATCGTCGTGGGAATCAGGCAAACCAGCAGCGACACCAGCACAAAAATCGTCTGCGGCGCTCCCGAATAAAGCGCAAAGGGCTGCAGCGTGACGACCGCCATCAGAAAAATAATCGTCAATCCAGCCAGAAGGATATTCAGCGCAATTTCGTTGGGCGTTTTCTGACGTGAGGCTCCTTCCACCAGCGCAATCATCCGGTCAAGAAAAGTCTCCCCGGGATTCGAAGTAATCTTGACGCGAATTTCGTCTGAGAGAACCCGCGTCCCTCCGGTAACGGCCGAACGATCTCCGCCCGATTCGCGAATTACCGGCGCAGACTCCCCGGTAATCGCCGATTCATCCACCGACGCCACGCCTTCGACAACTTCGCCGTCGCCCGGCACAAATTCTCCCGCGGCCACCAGTACCTGATCGCCGGTGCGCAGCTTCGAACTAGGTACCACTTCCGTCGTGCCGTCCGCACGCACCCGCCGGGCATCGGTTTCCGCGCGCGCTTTTCGCAAAGTTTCCGCCTGCGCTTTGCCACGCCCCTCGGCCATGGCTTCGGCAAAATTCGCAAACAACACCGTGAACCACAGCCAAAGCGTTATCTGCAGGCCAAACACAAACTCACCGCTGTGGTGCATCGCATCGCGCACGAGCTGAATAGAGGTCAGCACCGCCCCCACCTCCACGACAAACATCACGGGGTTCTTGACCATGGTGCGCGGATTGAGCTTCCGGAACGAGTCCACGATCGCCACCTTCATGATCTTGGCGTCGGCCAGCGACTTTGACTTTACCTGCGCAGGGCGGTCCATGGAGTCCTTAAAAAGCCTTTCCGGCATTCATCAAAAGATGCTCGAGGATGGGGCCCAGACTCAAAGCCGGGAAAAACGTCAGTGCCCCGACGATCAGGATGGTGGAGATAAGCAGAATGGTGAAGAGCGGCCCGGTCACCGGAAAAGTTCCGAGAGAGGCGGGCGCCATTTTCTTGCGTGCAAGATTCCCAGCAATCGCCAAAATCGGAATCACCACAAAGAATCGCCCAAGCAACATCGCGATCGCCGTGCTGGCGTTGTACCAGAGCGTATTTGCGTTCAACCCGCCAAACGCCGAACCGTTATTACCTACCGATGAGGTGTAAGCATAAAGAATCTGCGAAAGCCCATGTGGCCCGGGATTCGAAATGCTCGAAGTTCCGAATTTCGCCACCACCGCAATCGCCGCAAAAACCAGAATCGTAAGCGAACTGATCAGCACCGAGAGCATTGCCATCTTCACGTCGAACGCCTCAATCTTTTTTCCCAAATATTCCGGAGTTCGCCCCACCATCAAGCCGGCGATAAACACCGCGAGAATGACGAAAACAAGTACCCCGTACAGTCCCGACCCCACGCCCCCAAAAATAATTTCGCCCAGCATGATATTCACTAGAGGAATCATTCCGCCGAGGGGCGTATATGAGTCGTGCATGCTGTTCACCGCGCCGCAGCTTGCGTCGGTCGTAATCGTGGCGAAGAGAGCTGAGTTCGCGATCCCAAAGCGAACTTCCTTGCCTTCCATATTTCCGCCGGAGTGCATCGCGCTTACATGCTGATCGACTCCCGCGAGTTGCGGATTTCCTCGAGCCTCAGCCCAGTACGCTGCGCTCACACCAACGAGGAACAATGCCAGCATTGCGCTCCAGACCGCCCAACCGTGCCCCTGCGAGCGCGTCATGCGCCCCAGCGTGTACGTCAATCCAGAGGGAACCGCGAAAATCAGGAGCATCTGAAAAAAGTTTGAGAAAGGCGTCGGATTTTCGTACGGATGAGAGCTGTTCGCATAAAAAAATCCGCCGCCGTTTGTGCCAAACATTTTTATGGCTTCCTGCGACGCCACCGGCCCGACCGCAATTACCTGTTGTGTCACCGTTTGCGTGACAGTTTTGCCGTCAGCACCCTGGGTCTGCACCGTTTGCGGCTCGATAAGCTGTGCCGTGGCATAAGGCTTCAGGGTCTGCACAACGCCCTGCGAAATCAGAACCATCGAGCCGATCAAGCAAACCGGCAACAAGACCCAGAGAAAACAGCGCGTCAAATCCACCCAAAAATTGCCGATGGTCTTCGATTCATGTCGTGAGACTCCTCGAATGACCGCAATCGCAAGGGCAATCCCTACCGCGGCCGAAGCAAAGTTGTGGTACGCCAATCCCGCCATCTGGGTGAGATAGCTCATCGTCGTTTCCGGCGTGTACGCTTGCCAATTGGTGTTGGTCGTAAAAGAAACCGCGGTGTTCCAGGCGAGATCCGGCGTCACGTTCGCAAGTTTCTGTGGGTTCCAGGGCAGCCAATGCTGCACGCGCTCAATCAAATAAAGAAGCACCAGCGACACGCCGCTGAAAACGAGCATCGTCGTGCCGTACTCCGTCCAACGCATCTCTTTGCCTTCGTCCACGCCACAAAGGCGGTAAATCAGGCGCTCCACCGGACGCAGTGCAAAATCAAGGAAAGTCTTCTCGCGCTCAAAAACGCGCGTCAAAAAAACGCCGATCGGCTTGGTGATGAGAAACAGTACCAGCGCATACAGCCCGATCTGAAACCAGCCATTCGCTGTCATGGTTAGAAATTCTCCGGTTTCAGCAGCGCGTACATCAGATAGCCAAACAAAAGCAGGCTAATCACAATCAGTACAACGTTTTCCCACATGGCGAATCTCCGGTTTACTTCAGGCGTTCGCAGCCGCGCAGATACCCAATCGCGACAAAAAAGAAGCAGAGGGTCGCTAGTAGAAAGACCAGATCGCTCACACAACTCTCCTTCTCAAAATCCCCGCAAAGCCCGCTCCAAGATTACATGTGATGACTCGAACGGGGAAGCGGTAGACTGCTCGGCGTAGCGTTGCCATCCTGGCGACGCTTTTTCTTGCAAGCAGTGCCAGTGGCGGTCTGCACAGCGCGCAGCGGTTTGTATTCGTGTTTGCCGATGCTCAGGAGTTTATCGATGCGGCCTTAGAAAGTGGTGAGCCGTATCTAAAGAAGTTGTGAAGACAAAAAGTGCGCGCGTCCGCGTATTTCGCGCCCTTCTAGCGCGGGTGATTTGCCGGCCAGTAGGTGACTTGCAGTGAACCCGTCACGTTCTTTTGCGGCCCCTGCGCCAAGAGTGGGAATGTCCACTGTTCATACTGCACAAACGCCGAGGCACCCAGGCCGGGCCGAACCCAATAGTCGAATCGCACCGAAGCATCGTTGATCGTGCCGCCATCCGGAATGAATTTGTTGTCCACTTTTTCGTGCCGGTATCCGAACTGGAGGTAATTTTTGGGCGTAAGCCAATAGCGGCTCCAGGCTTGAATTCCCGAACCGTCGCGGCCGACCCAATCGCCCATCAGGAAATTGCGGTTGGTGTAGAGGTCGTGGTAGTAGTTGTCCCAGTAGACGTAGCGCCCCGCGTAGTTCGTGCTTACCGTGTCGGTCAGCGGCGCTTCCACACGAAAATCTAGTTTTGCCAAGTGCGGAAAATGCGTGAGATAAAGTCCAGGACTAATCGCGGCTCGCCGCGGAGCCGCAAGCGGTGATGGATCGTCCGCGGAAAGCGAGTCGTTATAGATGGTCAGCCACTTTCGTAAGAAGGGAACACGGTAGCTGAAGTCGAAACCACCGTCGCGCTTGCCAGGATCCTTGGCCGCCGGTTTGTATTCGTAGCTTGTCACGCTGAAGTAAGTGAGAAAGAGGCGGTCCAGTGTGAAGGGCCGGCCCTCGCCACCCACCTCCACGGTGCGCGAGAATCCAAATTCAAGATTGGTCGTCAGCTTGAAGCTAATTTTTTCGCCGTGAAAAAAGGGAGCGGGAGAAAGCAAATTTCCCTGCAGCTTTCCAAAAAAAGCGTTCCAGCGCATCGGGCCGAGGAATCGCCCGATCCATGGCAAGCGAAACGGTGAGATGCGGTCGATGTGAAACATTCGAACGGGAGAGGAATTGTCGGAGAAAAGCAGCGGGCCGCTTTCTCCGGGGCCCCACCACTGGCTTTCCTGGCCGTAAGAAAGCTGCCAGTTTGCAAGGTTCAGCCCGACGTAGGCATCGAGCAGCCTGGCTTGGTTCCGCGCCGGTTGCGGGCTGGCTGCCAGGCCTGGATTGTCATCGATATGATCGAGAGCAGTTTGTACTTCCGGCGAATACTCCGGTCCCGCGGGCGCATGCTGATATTCGCCGCGTGCGTAGATCACCCAGCGGCCCGAGGTCGCCCAGCCGGAAAATCCGGAGATGCTGTTGAAATCCTGCTGGTATGGACGGCCGTAATCGTTGTAAAGCGTTTGGCCAAAATGATAGCCATCGGTCAGTGGTGGGCCGGAAATTTCCATAAAGCGCGTGTAGGCCGATTCGAGATGTATTGCTTGATTGCTGCCGCCGTCGAGCAGAGTAAGTTCAGAAATAAATTCCTGGCGCAGGGAATCGTAGAGCCCGACTGAAACAGAATTTGTGGGAACGTCTTGAAGGCGCTCGCCTGCTTCCGCTACTATCCGCGCGCATTCGAGCCTAGTCCATGGGCGCATTCCCAGAATCGCATCGTTGATTTCGCCTGTGCCGATCAGGCGGTCCAGCAGAGGATAAATCCAGCTATCGAGCGGAACATACGGCGATCCCATTTGCGACGTAGTGCGGTCCGTCGCTACCCGGGGCGTGTCGGAAAGACTTCCCACCGTGCTGCCGCCCAATTCCGGATTGTGGTGCGCGCGATAAACCTGCCAGCCGGCCAGCCAGCCGATTCCGCTGCCGGCTAATGCGTCCGAAGGAAAATGCTTTTCGGCGCGCACACGCGCGAACGTAACCGCGCCGGCGGCGCTATAAGCAAGAATTTTTGTGAGCGTTCCCGGATACTCGTGACTGATGACGCTGGCGATGGCCCACGCGCTGGTAGCGTGGTCGGAAGGGAAGGAATCGCCGCCCTGAAAAAACCTGCCGTGAAATTCATCGACGGTTGGGCGCTTTCTTTCTGTAGCATAACCTATCCCGCTTGAAACGAGAAACGCATCCATGGCCGCTTCGCTGCTGAGCAGGCCCGCTTCACGTTTGTGTTCGTTTTTCGTTGCAAGTCCCAGGAAATAGAGGCCTGCTCCGGCGCCGGCAATTCCTGCCAGGCCATAATTGGAAAAGTGATCATAGCGCCGCAGAGTTACTGGCGAGTGTGATAAATGCAAACTCGCGTCGCGATCCGTCACCATGAATCCCGCAGTAATGCCAACAAAAGGGACAAGCCATGTGGCTTCGCCCATTCGAATGTGTGCGGGGCTCGTCCAAATGGCTTCCTGGTCGCGTACGAGATTTTTGAGCAGCGTGAGCCCCAGCTTGTTTTCCGCCGGTGCGCTCGAAGAGGTGTCTTGTTCGTTCGCGGATGACCTGTCGGCCGGGAGCACTGTGCTATCTCCTTTCGACGCTTTCTCCTGATTCTGCGGAGGCGGCGATTGCGCGGCAGATTCCGGACACGATGCAAGCGCCATAATACTGACTGCAATAAACCAAACAGGAAGGTGCCCTCGCCACTCGCCAATCGTCACTAGCCACTTCTCCATTCTTGAAAAACTCTTTGATCTTTTTCGGTTCAAGAAAGTTCTCGCAGGGAAGAGGGCACAGGGCGTGCCATTCCATGAGAAAGCTATGAGGAATTCCGGCCTGCTAACCTTCTGTTTATAAATGAGTTGTGGCTTATTCGGAGAAGACTACGAGAAGAGTCAGGGATATCTCTGAGAAAAGTTCCATAAGGGCACGCAACGAAGCCGAGTCTGTCCCAGATTGGGAGGGCATTCGTTCCAACAGGAATTCCCTGACTTGCATGATTGCCTGCGAAAAATGCTGTGGGATTTTCAAAACTTCAGATCGGCAGGCGCAATTTTGCTTCGCAGCCTCGGACGTCACGGCGGTTTTGCAGCGTCAAAGTGCCCCCGTGTGCCTCGGCGATTTGACGGCTTAGCACAAGCCCGATGCCGGAGCCGCCCTGTTTCGTCGTGAAGAACGGTACAAAAAGATTTGCCGTGTTCGAAATTCCCGGGCCTTCATCGAGCACCAGGACTTCCAAGTACGTGCTATAGCGCATCCACGTGACTTTCACGCCGCCGCCCGTTTCGCGCGCCGCATCGACCGCGTTGTGAACGAGATTGATCAAGAGTTGTTCGAGCTGGTCGGCGTCCGCGGAAATAACCAAAGGCGGACCTTTTTCCAGCCGCACTTTGGCGCGCGTTTCCAGATTCACGACACGCGTGATCCACTCTGTCACGTTGACGGGAGCGAGCTTCGGCTGCGGCAGTCGCGCGAGCCGCGCGTAAGCAGCCATGAAGCGGCCCAAGGCTTCCGTGCGCGAGCGGATGATGCTCAGGCCGGAGCGCATGTCTTCCATCATCGAAGCGCCGGCGCCAGCTTGTAATTCTGGAACCTTAGCCGTACTCGCCAATCCGCTTTCGAGGCTCTGCGCAACGGATTGAATTGGCGCCAGCGAATTATTTAACTCGTGCCCAAGCACGCGAATAAGCCGCTGCCATGCTTGCCTTTCTTCATCTCGTAGCGCACGGCTCAAATCGCTGAGCACAATGAGGTCGTGAGGCAACCCGCCTTGCCGGAACGATCCCCGCCTGACGCCCCAGCGGCCAGACCCGCCCGGAAAACTCAGCTCCATCGTGCGCGCCGGTTCTCCCTCGAGGCACGCTTCGAGGCCCAGCTCTGCCGCCGTAAAACCGAGAAGCCTCTCGGTTGGCCGCGAAAGAAGGCGCTCGCCTGCGCGGTTGACGAGCCGCAGTTGCCGCTTGTTGTCAAACGTGAAGATAGCCACATCGATTTCTTCCATCACCGTGCGCAGCAGACCGGTGGCTTCCATCGCTCCCAGGCGCTGCGAACGCAATGTCTCGCTCAAGGCGTTGACTTCCAGCATGACTTCGCCCAGCGCATCTTCACTGTTCGCTTCGCGCGCGCGAAAGGAAAAATCCTGCTCGCGCATCGCTGACAGCAAATTGGAAAGTGTTTGCAGGGAAAAAACCACACGCTGCCGTAGCGAAAGCGCGAAGCCCAGCCACAGAGTCACGATCAGAAACGTCAGTGTCCAGGCGGTGCGTGGCGAGTAGGTTCCACTCCAGAGCAGAATCAGCGCGATCAGCGAGCCGGGCAATCCCGCCGCCAGCGCCAGAAGCTGGATGCGGCGTTCGTACGAAAGGCGGCTCATTCTAGTCCATGTTTTTGCAGCCGGCGATACATCGCGCTGCGGCTGAGTCCCAGCGCTTTGGCGGCCTGGCTCACGTTTCCGTCGTGCCGCGCCAGAGTGCGCTGGATGAGGTGGCGCTCCACTTCGTCGAGGCTCATATCCTCCAGACGCAACGTGCCTCCGGCGGAACTGGCGCGCAAGCCGAGGTCGCCGGAACGCACAAACTGTCCCTGCGCCAGCAACACTCCGCGCTCAACGGAGTGGTCCAGCTCGCGCACATTTCCTGGCCACGGATGCTCCTGAAGCAGTTGCGTTGCGCCGGGGTCGAATCCTGAAATCGTCTTGCGGTACCGCTGCGAATATCCGCGAAGAAAATGATGCGCGAGCAGGGGAATATCTTCGCGCCGCTCGCGCAAAGGCGGCAAGTGAATTTCGATGGTATTCAAACGAAAAAGGAGATCCTGGCGAAAGCGGCCGGCGGCGGCTTCCGAATTTACGTCGGCATTGGTCGCGGCCAGAACGCGGACATTCACGCGCCGCGTGGAAGAGGAGCCGACGCGCTCCAGTTCTCCCGTTTCCAGAACACGCAACAGCTTCGCCTGCAAATTCAATGGCACGTTGGCGATTTCATCCAGAAAAAGCGTGCTGCCTTCGGCGAGCTCAAAGCGCCCGACGCGATCGTTGCGCGCATCCGTAAACGCGCCTTTCACGTGGCCAAAAAGTTCGCTCTCAAAAACTCCCTCGGAGAGTCCGCCGGCATTCACCGTGACCATCGGCTTTCCCGCGCGCTGCGAAAGTGCGTGCAGCGTCTGGGCCACAACTTCTTTTCCCGTGCCATGCTCGCCGGTGATGAGCACGCTCGCATCCGAGGGCCCCACGCGGCCGATGAGGTCGAGCACGGGCTGCATCACGGACGCTTCCGCAATCAGCGTGGGACGCGATTCGGCTCGTAGCAGGCGATTTTCCGCTTCAAGGCGTGAAGCCTGCCGCAGCGCGTTGCGCAAGTCAATCTGCGTGCGCAGAATCGTCAGAAGCCGCGCGTTGTCCCACGGCTTTTGTATGAAATCGCGCGCGCCGCGCCGCATCGCTTCGACCGCGACTTCCACGCTGCCCCACGCGGTCATGACCACAACGGGAAGGGTCGCATCCAGGGTCTGAATGCGCGACAACAAATCGAGGCCCTCTTGTCCGGAAGTCGTGTCGCGCGCGTAGTTCAGGTCAATGAGCACGGCGTCGAACTCGCGGCCTTCAATCGCGGCAATCGCCTCAGACGGCGAAGATGCCAATTGTGTCTCGTAGTTTTCCCGCTTCAGCAGCAAGCGCAAAGCGTCGCGGATATCCGCCTGATCGTCGGCCACAAGGACGCGATAGGGATGAATCGTAGGGTTTTTCATTCGTCTCGGAAGTAAAGTCAGCCCAAAATAGGGAATGCTTGCCCTGCCAGATCAGCCGACGCGCGCTGCCGTACTTGTTTCGCTGACGACCCAACCGTCCTTGAGCTGCACAATCCGTTGACCATAAGCGGCGTTTTTCTCCGAGTGGGTCACCTGGATGATGCTCGTGCCGCCTTCATTCAGCTTGCGGAACAGCTCCATGATCTCTTCGCCTTGGGCGGAATGTAGGTTGCCAGTCGGCTCGTCTGCCAGGATCACCTTGGGGTTCTGAATGACTGCGCGGGCGACGCCAACGAGTTGCTGCTGTCCGCCCGAGAGCTGGTTGGGGAATAAGTCCTTCTTTCCCACAATATTGAAGCGGTCGAGAATGTCGCAGACGAGGCTAACGCGCTCTTTATGAGGGACATTTTTGTAAGAGAGCGGGATTTCCAGGTTTTCGTAAACCGTCAGATTATCGATAAGGTGGTAGCTCTGGAAAACGAACCCGATATTGGCTTTATGCAACTCATTGCGTTTCTTGACATTAAGTCGGTGGACTGGTTCGCCGTTGAAATAGTATTCACCGGTCCATGCTCCGTCGAGCATTCCGATGATGCTGAGCAACGTGGACTTTCCGGCGCCGGAAGGGCCCATGAAAGTGACAAACTCGCCGGGTTGAATCTCCAGCGAAACGCGGCGCAGGACGTAGAATTTGCTGCCGCCTGCTTCGTAGACCTTCTCCATATTCCGCAACTGAATCAGTGGTTCCACTCGCGCTCCTTGGGCGCCCAAGCGCCGCTATAATTCGCTCTCCCTTTGGAGACTATCACATTCAATTGCGACGTTTCTCAGCCTTACCCTGATAAACGCGACTGGAAGCCCTGCGTTTCCAGGAGGATGGCTGAAAATTACCTGAACAACGGATGGGGACGGCCAACTGGCGGCTATTCCTTAGAAAATCACTTCTAGGCGACTTGAGCCGAGGGCTCCAGGGTCACTTTGAAGCCTAGGCCTTCGAGCCGTTTGGTTAAGCGCCTGCGCAGGCCTTCTGGGTTCAGGCGATCGAAGTAGTCTGCGC
>CAJCHZ010000086.1 GCA_903970165.1 Betaproteobacteria bacterium | reverse complement strand
AGATGTGGTTGTCAAGCTGAAGGTCGGAAGAAATTTTGTAGGCGAAAAACCTCAATCCGAAAAGGAGATGGAATGAAGAAGAGCGTTCGCAGTTGCGTCGTCGAAAAAAAAACATGCAAGTCCGATCCCTTCACCATTCGGGATGGTCATTACGTCGCACACGACGGGTTTGTCGTTCCGAAGGATTTCGAGGAGTTCTACGAACGGTTTCCCGATTACGTGCGCAATTGGGTCAGCAAACATGGCGACAGGTTTGCTACAAACGAGAACTTGGAAGATTGGACGCAAGACCTGCTGTTGCACCTCGGCTGCCTGCCTCGAACGTCCAAGCACCGTGAGGGCGGCAAGAAAGATGTCGTGCAAGTTTTCGACCCAGTGTTGCACTACGGCGCGAACGAAGCTCGGTTCCGGAACTACATCAATCGCTGCCTCGCTAATAGGTTCAGCACCATGCGTTCGAAGCGCATGAAGGATGCTCTGGGCCGTCCGGGGAACCTGTCGCTCGATGGACAAACCGAAGGTGAAGACTTCGGCGCTGTGTGTGACGAATACTGCCACTCGCATTCGGCGTACTTGCAAACGGAGGCGTACATTGCCGAAAAACAGGCTCACGATGCGGCACTTTGTCACGAGTTCGAGGATTTCGTGCGGCGGGAAGACCCGAATGTGTTGTCAGCGATAGAGGCAATCTGCTCAACCGGATCGCAGCGCGACGCAGCCAATCGGCTGGGGGTTACCCGACACGAATTTGATCGGATGCTCATGCGACTGAGGCAGTTGCGGAAGTGCTTCGTGAGCGACGAACCAGTACCGAGGAAGCGCAGACCCTACAAGAAGCGTATTATGAAGACCAGACAGTTCTCATACTCACAGCCCAGACATCCTTTCGGTCGGGCGCAAGCGCCACATCTCGTGATTCGAGCAATTCGTTCCTAGGCTCAAGTTAGGTTTGACTAAGAGGTTTGGAGAAAAGTGGTTTTTGTTCCCGATTCGACACCACCGAAACGACTTAGCATTTATTTGCGTTTCTTGTTCGGGACCAGGAGGTCGAAGGTTCAAATCCTTTCGCCCCGACCATTTTTTCAAAAAACTCCCACGCGATATTTGTGAGTTTTCGCCTACAGTTGGGCGACTGCGTTTGCCTACCCTGTTTTTTGGTTTTCTCCCAATAGCATAGAGACCATCGCCGGCGAGTTCATCCCACGCGATCATCAGCGGCAACGCTGGCGCGACGGCTGCTGAAGCGTTGCGACCTTTCGCGATTTAACATATCCAACGCCGCCCAACTGCTTTGATCACCAATCATTTCCGAGCAAACTTTTCTCCGTCGGTCGGACGTTGACGTTCCTTGAAATTGATGTCCAGGTTCATGCGGAATGACCATCAGCAGCATAGCCCTACCATCTTTTTCAGTTGCCCCTACAGCGAATTGCTCATCGTGCTGAGTGTTGCCCCGAGCTAGGCTTACCACTCACCCTGCCGATCTGGAGAAATCGTCGTCCAAGGAGCGATCCCATGGCCAAATACGGAAAAGCCGCGAGCAAGTCGGTGCAGAGCGCGATGCACAGAGAAAAGAAGGGCACTTTGCGTTCTGGACCAGGCGGAAAAGGAGGTGTCGTCAAAAGCAGAAAGCAAGCGATTGCTATTGGACTCTCGGAAGCGCGCAAAAAAGGCGCAAAAGTACCGCGAAAAAGATCGAGCTGATATCGGTCTCGAAGGTGATCCCCGGTTTCTTGTGGCGGCTGTTACGGCACTGCAAAAGTAGGTTTTATATCAATTCAAAATACGCAGGAGCACTCCGAAACGGGGAGGTCAACCTGATATCTTTCATGCATCCTCGGGGTCGGGATCTGAATCTGATGCTGCTGGTGTCGCCCGCATCCAGGGAAGATCCGGCCTTGCGGGGCGGATTGTGGCTGCTGCCTCTCTTTTGCAGGGCGGCGCCCGGAAAGCACAATTCATGGACGGAACAGCGCCATCTGCCGAACAAGCCACCAGGAAATTCGAAGCAGTTCAAAATGAACTGGGCCTGTTTTCCAGCGAGTCTGTTCTTAACATTCTGAAGATGATTTTTGCCGGCTCGCCGCTGTCTGAAGTTCTGGCGATCATTGCCGGGTTGGTGGAGTCTCAATGCGAAGGAATGTTCTGCACCATCTGGCTTCCTGAAGAGGACGGAAAACGCCTCTATTGCGCTGCGGCGCCGAGCCTTCCAGAATTTAGCGCTCACGTAGGGTATACGACAGTTGGTCCGAAAGCAGCATCCTGCGGCACCGCTGTTTATCGGAAAGAGTCGGTTTATGTCACCGACATCCTCGCGGACCCCCTTTGGGATGACTACCGCCATCTTATGAAGCCGTACGGGATTCGTTCCGTTTGGTCACGTCCCCTCTTCACCAAGGAAGGCAAAGCTCTCGGCACATTTGCCATCCTTTATCGTGAAGTTCGTCATCCCGACCCGGTTGATCTGCAGTTGATTGAGAACGCCGGCCACATAGCAGGCATTGCCATTGAGCGCCACATGAGCGAAGAAGCGTTGCGGCGTGAACGTGATCGGCTTCGCTTGCTCCTGGAAATTGCGAACAGCGTGACATCCAAGCTGGACTTGCGGCAAATCGTTGAAGCGCTTTCGACGAACCTGTTCAAGGTAATGCAATGTGACGTCTCCGCCCTGCTGCGGCCCGATTCCGAGAGCGGCGAATTACGCGTGAATAATCTATACAATCCAGACGTGCGAGGGCCCTTCCGCGAGGGATCGCTCGTGCCGATGAACAGCTCGATCGCGGGCCAGGTGATGCTGAAGGCCAAGACGATCTGGATCGACAGCTTCGAGCAAGTCCGCGAGGACCCCGAGATTTACGGGAATCCAGACGGCCGGCTTCTCTATAAGCATGTGATCCAGGAAGGCCTCAAGACAGGGTGTTATCTTCCACTCATAAGCCGCGGGCGCGTCCTTGGCGTTCTGATGTTATGCAGGCGTTCGGAGAATGTTTTCGACAAAGACGACGTCATCTTGCTCGAGCAGGTGGCCAGTCAGGTAGCGATCGCCGTTGAGAACACGTTGGAGTACGAAAAGGCAACCAAGGATCGAGATAAAGAAGCGAAACAAAGACTCTATCTCGAAGAGGAAATTCGAGTGCAGTCCGGGGAAATTGTTGGAGATGCCCCCGCGCTGAAGAGCGCGTTGAGCCTCGTGTCCGTGGTGGCGCCCACCGATTCGAGCGTGCTGATCCTTGGCGAGACGGGAACCGGTAAAGAACTTGTCGCGCGCGCAATCCACAATCTGAGCAGCCGGCGGGAGCTGGCTTTTGTCAAATTGAATTGCGCCGCGATCCCCCTCGGACTCCTGGAGAGTGAATTGTTCGGCCATGAAAAGGGGGCATTCACTGGAGCTATAGCCCAGAAAACCGGACGCTTTGAACTCGCGAACAAGGGCACGATTTTTCTTGACGAAGTCGGCGACATTCCGCTGGAACTTCAAGCGAAATTGTTGCGCGTGCTGCAAGAGCAGGAATTTGAGAGGCTTGGCAGCAACCGAACGCATAAAGTTGACGTCCGCCTGATTGCAGCGACGCATCGAGACCTGGCCAGCATGGTGAAGCAGCTGACATTTCGCGAGGATCTTTATTATCGGCTCCGAGTGTTTCCCATCCACGTCCCGCCCTTGCGGCAACGCGCCGAGGATATTCCGCAACTGGTGCGGCATTTTGTGAACATCTACGCTCAACGAATGAACAAGAACATCAAGCAAATTCCTACGGAGACGATGGATGCTTTGGTGAGGTATCGTTGGCCTGGAAACGTTCGCGAACTGCAGAATTTCATCGAGCGCGCAGTGATTCTCTCTCCGCATTTCGTGCTTCGCGCTCCAGTCGGCGAGCTGGAGCCGTTTCAACCGCGCCTCGAGCGAGATGTGGCGATGAGCGGCCTCGCGGAAGTGGAACGCGATCACATCCTTCGCGCACTGGAAGCGAGCAATTGGGTAGTGGCTGGTCCCCATGGGGCAGCCGAGCGTCTGGGGATGAAGCGGACATCGTTGGTTTATAGGATGCAGAAGCTGGGAATAAGAAGGTCCTCAAGCACGCAGCACGAGGGCCGCGAAAAAGGCCGGGAAGCACACGGTTGATTTGAAGCCGCGGCCCTTCCTGCGCGCTTCATAGATTTACTCTGCGGTCCCCGACGTGACAGGAAGTTGTCAATGTCGGATATCCGTCACAACTTCGTCAGTCGTCGCTCCGGATTGTCTGCAAGGCTGCAAGAACATCCGGCATCTTCAGAATGACTTAGCCTCACAATCCTTGTGCGCATCGAAATTTTCGCAGTTGGCCGTTCAACTGCATTAACACGGGTCGTTTGGCGTGACTAGACGCGGTGTGCTGCAGAGGCGCAAGCAGCCCGGAAATGACGAGGAGGAATTTCATGAGTCAGAATCCTTCAGCACAAACAGCATTTTCACGTCCCGCCGGGGCGCAGTTTCCCATGCCGCTGACGTCTATCCGCAGGGTCGAAGCGGATGGTGTCCAGGTGTTTTACCGATCAGCTGGGGATCCAAGCGCGCCGGTGGTCCTCTTACTGCATGGGTTCCCGTCGTCATCATTCATGTTCCGAGAGCTGATTCCACGGCTGGCCGACCGTTACAGGGTAATTGCGCCGGACTTGCCAGGCTTCGGCTTTACAGAGGTGCCCGCCGAACGAAAATATATCTACTCGTTCGACGCGCTGGCTCGAACGATAGAAGCCTTCACGGAAGCACTCAAAATCAAACGCTACGCGATTTATGTGTTCGATTATGGCGCGCCGACGGGCTTGCGTTTGGCGATGGCTCATCCGGAACGAGTCACAGCAATCGTTTCACAGAATGGCAACGCATATGAAGAAGGCCTCGGTGACGCGTGGGGGCCGATTCGGAAATATTGGGCGACGCCAACCGCGGAAAACCGCCACGTGATTCGCGAGAACGTTTTGACGCTTGAGGGAACGCGATGGCAGTACACGCACGGCGTGGCGGTTCGAGAGAGTGTTGCCCCGGAGTCCTACACGCTGGACATGGCGCTGATGGAGCGGCCGGGGAATATAGATATTCAGCTGGATTTGTTTTTGGACTACGCCAACAACGTAAAGCTCTATCCAAAATTTCAAGAATATTTCCGCAGATCGAGGCCCCCGTTGCTCGCGATCTGGGGCAAGAATGATCCTTTTTTTATCCCTGCGGGGGCGGAAGCATTTCGAAAAGACCTGCCGAACGCGCAGGTCCAGTTTCTGGACACCGGGCATTTTGCGATAGAGACACACGTCGTCGAGATCGCCACTGCGATGCGGGAGTTTCTTGATGCGAACAACGCTGAGCGCCAGAACTGAAGAGCATGGTTGTTGTCTTTCCATTTTCGAGCGAAAGGCGACGGGAACCATGGGGGAGATATGGAACGTAGGAGGTTTCTAGGAGCGCTTACTACTGCTTCGCTAGGTGTCGCGCTACAAGGCACTTTTAGTGAATCTGCGCGCGCGGGAGATGCGCAACAAGCCGGTCAGGGTGTACCCAAGAGAACTGCCGCAAGGAACGAATTTCCTGAGGGTTCGACAATTGTTTTAGTGCATGCGGCGTGGGCAGACGGCTCTTGTTGGGGCAACATTGCTCTCCCCTTGGAGCGGCACGGTCTTAAAGTGATCTGCGCACCGATCCCACTCACCTCTTTAACCAATGACACTAACGCCCTGAATTGGGCGCTGGAACGGACCACGGGTCCAGTAGTTTTGGTGGGACACGCGTATTCCGGCGCGGTGGTCGCTGCGGTGCGGGAGGAGCGAGTCAAGTCCCTGGTCTATATCGCGGCACTTGCGCCGGATGAGGGCGAGACGGTAGCAAAAGTGTTCTATCGGGACACAGCGAGCCCGGAACAACCCAAGATGGTTCCCGATTCCCACGGCTTCGTATGGATGCCCGACGACGCGTTTCGGCGGGCGCTCGCACACAAAGCGTCGGTCGATCAGGCAAAGATCGCGGCCTCCGTGCAACGTCCGATTTCCGTTCAGTGCATTCAAGAGGTTGCGCCAACGCCGCTATGGAAATCGAAACCTTCGTGGTTTTTGGTCGCAGAGGAAGACCGCATGATCAATCCGAAGACGCAGCATTTCATGGCGGAGCGCATGGGCGCGACGGTTCGATCGCATCGCGTGGACCACACACCCATGTATTCGGAACCGGCGGTCGTGACCGACGTAATTCTGGAAGCGGCGCGAAAGACTCTTTCGGCATAGCTCTTTCGCAGAGGGAGCCCGAAAGTCCGGGAAGGCACACTTCGTCCAGCCTGGCTTAGCTGAATACTGGGAAGAGGCCGTCCGATGGAAATCAAGTCCGACCCGTGAGTTTATTCAAAGGAGACAGGAAAATGAAGAAATGGATGATCGCCATTCCGATAGTCGCCATCGTAGCATTTGCTGCCTGGTACGCATTCCGGCCGGAGCGGCTTGTTGTGAATCGCCAGGTTGACGAACCCTTCCCAGCGGCGAACGCCGATTCGCCGACGCAAACGCTGGCGTCCGGAAACTTCTATGGCCTTTTGCATCCCACCCAGGGGAGCGCGACGATCTACCGATTGGCGAACGGAAACCGAATCCTGCGCCTCACGAATTTTAAAACATCCAACGGCCCCGATGTGCACATCTATATGGTGGCGGCCGATGACGCGAGGGACAACGCCACGGTGGAGCGCGCGGGCTTTATTGATTTGGGCTCCATCAAGGGCAATATCGGGAACCAAAATTACGAGCTGGGGCCTGAGGTTGACTTGACGAAATACCGGGCCGTTTCTGTGTGGTGCAAAAGGTTCAGCGTGAACTTTGGAGTCGCGCCGCTCGTGCGTAGCCAAGCTGTTTCGCAGAACTAACTTTTCAAGTTGCGTCGGTGGCGACGCCTCACCCGAAGGGCATCGAGCGCCGAGAGCTGCGAAAATCACCCGATGTCATGGCTTTCGCAAGAACGCGGGACTTGATGCATTGTGCCATGGAGAAGAAAAAACGGCCAATCGCGCAGAGAGGAAAAATGCCGTGACGACCATGGAAGCCGCTACCGTGACAAACGCGCTTCAGAACGGAGCCGTCGAAGATTTTGACCTGGTCATTCTCGGCGGGGGAACGGGTGCCACGGTCGCAGCTTGGACCTTTGCCGGGCAGGGCCAGCGCGTGG
>CAJCHZ010000085.1 GCA_903970165.1 Betaproteobacteria bacterium | reverse complement strand
TGCCCCGCCACGTGCGTCCAAATCGAAAGCGCGTCCACCACCGCCGGCGGCAGCCGCGACGCGCGCAACACGTCCTGTAGCGACCTCAACAAAAATCCTGCGTGCCTCCACCTCCCGCCTCCCGCCAGTGACATCGGCCCCGGCGCCGACCCGTACAACAAAGGCCGCAAGGAAGCCTCAATCGCTCCCGTCTTGCGAACAAAGCGCAGATAAAGCTCGCCGCTTCCCGCCCATTGTTTTTCCAATTCCTCAGCCGTCTTCACATCGCTCGAAAAAATATCCACGGCAGACCGGTCCGGGGATTCAACGCGATAAACATGATCAATTGTGCGCAGCTCAACATGCTCGCCCAGCTTCAGCCCAACCGACGCAAACGCCCATTCCAATCCAGGCCGGTCCAACAAAATGTACGGCCCTGCATCAAATGGAAATCCTTCAAAGAAATTCCCGGAAGCCAATCCGCCGGCCTCGGCGCGCGCTTCGAGCACCTGCACGCGGAATCCCTCGCGCGCCAGACGCAGCGCCGCCGTAAGTCCCCCCATCCCTGCTCCGATTACGACAACGTTTTTTTCCACTAGGTCGGGGCCTCAGCAGGCTGCCGCTTTCTACTTCGAGGGAAATGCAAACCGAGCAATCTGCGCAGTGCCGCACGCAACACGCGATGCAAAAACGGCACTCGCTCCAGCGGAGGAAACGCCTGTTCATCCATTTCGGGCACAAACAAGGAGCCGCGCCCGCTCCCAAACACATACACCGGGTACGCCACGAAACTCAGCAACGTCGAAAATTCCGTTTCGTAGGGACCGCGCCATCCTTTCACCTTCTCATCCGTGCCAATCAATTCAATCCTCTCCCGAGGATCGCCAAACCAATGGCACGCCGCCCGCAAAACATTGGTCTGCTCCGGTTCGCGCACTCCCATGTGCCGCGCCGCCACTAAATCCACAGACAGCGCGTCCTCTCCCGCATACACGCGACGCGGCGCCGGAGGACGCGGGCATCCCATCACTCCCACAAGTCCATCCGCAGCCGCGTCGTAAGCATCCAGCAAAACAAAATCCGGTGCGAATGAATCCAGCAGCATCATCAAAGCCGTCTCCCGATGCGCCTGCCTCTCCACAAAAAGAAACTCGTCGCACCGCCCGCCCATCCACTCCAGATTCCCGATCGTCAAATACGCCATCTCGATCGGATGGCTGCGCATCTTCCCAAACGAAATCCGGAAATCCGCCTCTTTCCAGCTCCGCGAAATCGTGTTCTGCGCCATTCCGCGAAAATAGGTATGCGGCACCTGGTCGCTCGATCCATCCACAACCGGCAATCCCACTTGATCCATCCCAAAATAAGCCGCTACTTCCGCAACACCCCGATGCTCAAAGAACCTGTCGTAAATATTCGCGGACTCCACAAGTACGGCCTGTCCGCAGCCAAGTTCACGCAAAAAATTCGCCAATTCCCGCAGTAATTCGGTGTCCGTAATGATGGACTTGTCCTTCTTCGCATATCCCAGCATCAACGAAGGTTTAACGACTATCCGCAGATTCGCCAGCGGTTTACCCAACTCCGCCGCTCGCACCCGTAGCTTTGCCTCTAGCCCGCTCTCTTCCAGCAAGCGCCGGAACACCCTGCACTTTTCCTCCGAGGATTTTCCCTCCATCACAAAAACTCGCCCGCCGCTCCCAATCTTGTTGTTCGCTACGGTCCTCTTCCGGAGCGTCAGCGGCAGGAAATATTCCCCAACATCCTCGATCTTCCGAATCAGCGATTCTTCCGTCTCTCCGGCAATAAGCTGATCCTTCTCATCCAGAGCATTCGCTAAAATCTCAAATATTCGCGCATGACGTTCCTCGTCATCCTTCACACGAACAAAATCCTCTTCGAGTTGTCGTCCCAGCTCCGGCGCTTCCCTCGCCAGCGCGATCATCCTCGCGTAGCACAGGCTCGCCGTCTTCTCTGCATCAATATTAAAAACGCAAAAATCCCGAAACGGCCCATAGTTCAAATATTTCCGTACATCCTCCGGCACCTTCCCCGTCAAAGTCCCAAGCCACGTCACCAATCCCGCTCCGGCTCTTGAAAACGGCGCTCGCGACCACGGCACATGCTGCATCACCGATCCAGCCCACCCCCCCACCAATCCACCCATTTGCTGCGAAAACGCCTTCATCCGCAAAATCGGCCCGCCAAACTTCAGCAGCGCCCCGCGTATGTAGATCGAGTGCATCTCCTCATCGCGCCACGCCCAAATCAGTGCGTGCCGCATCAATTCCCGAATCGCCGGCGACAGCGGCATCGCCGAAAGACGTCGCGTCATCAACTCTTCCCGATACCCAACGCTGACCAACTCCTCGCGCTCCAGCGCCAACAAACACAACCCAATCAATTCATCCTGCGGCCGCCCAACATACTTGGTCTGCCAGACGCTAAGCTCGTGCTCGAATTGGTCGTAAACCACACCCAAGGCTGGACCCTCTTATCTCCCATCTACGCACGAGTCTGCCACGCCCACAAGTCGCTGTATAAGCACACGAAATCTATGAATCATCCAGCAATTTCAGATGTTTCAATGACTTCGAATCCAGCCAATACGAGCCTCAGCGGGTCCAGTGCATGCCATTATTTTTAATTTACAAATAAGTACCGTTGCAGTACACTACGGGCCGATAGACTGGGGGTATTTTCTGTAACGCCAGCATCCTCGCTGTCGTTTTGTTTTGTGGCACAGGGCTTCAGCCTGTGTGCTTCTCTTCTGTAAGCGGCGACCTCAGAATTTACGCAACGTTATGATGGACTGACTTTGCCGCTGGGAGGGGCCGCTTGCCGCACTCGTAACTCCTTTAAATGCAATACTTACAAAAACCGAGGAGGGGGTACTCTGTGTGACTGGCTCAAAGGGCGGACACGGCACAATTCGCGGTCAGCGTGAAATCTCAACCGCTCGCCTTCAGCTCTTGAACCCCCTCTACCCGATCTCTCCCCGCCGACTCGACCCCTTGTACCAACCCCACTACTCCAAGTAAACTCCCCCCACTCGCGGTCGGTCGCCCGGGCCAGAACAAAGGGAACTTTTCGAGAGCAGTTTGCGTTCCATAGTTGCAGGCCGAAGTTGGCCCTATGCAACTTTTGGGGCAAACTGGTCACCGTAGCGGGTTTCGAGGCTGATGATACGTTGGAGCAGGACGCCCAACTGGTCCAGCAATGCCTCCAGGGCGACGGTTCGGCCTGGGAGGAACTTGTGCGCCGTCATACGCGCCGCATCTTCAACATCTGCTACAGGTTTACCGGCAATGGCACCGAAGCCGAAGACCTGTCGCAGGAAGTTTTCCTCCGGGTGTATAAAACGATTGGGAGCTACCGTTCCGCTTATGGAGGCTTTGCTACTTGGATGACCAGCGTCACTCGCAACTTGTTGATCGACCATTACCGGCGCACCAAGCGCGACCGCATCACCGATTCTCTCGACGACGCCATGCCGGTCGTCGAGAACAAAGAGTCCGCTGGACGCCGTCCCGATCAGCAGTTGCTGCTCGGCGAGCTGAGTCACCAGGTACAGACCGCGCTGACCAAGCTTTCGCCGGAACTTCGCGAAGCGGTAATCCTTCGCGATTTGCAGCAACTGGAATACAACGAGATCAGACAAGTTTTGGATGTACCGGAAGGAACTGTGAAATCACGAATTAACCGCGGGCGTATCGAGCTGGCGCGCATACTGAATCAAATGGGAGTGCGCCCGTCATGATGCGTCTTGTTACATGGGACCGAGCGCGGAGTTTGCCATGACCTGGAACTGCGAACAAATCGAAGCGCGCCTAAGCGATTATCTCGACGGGCTCCTCACACCCGATGAGCGCCGTGAATTTGACGCCCACGTAAACGACTGCGAAGCCTGCGTTCCGCTGCTCGCCAGCGTCTCTCATTTGCTCAGCGATTTGCGTTCGCTCGAGGCCATCCCCGAGCCTCCGCGGCTGGCCTACGATATCCTGAATCTGACTCTCGGACCGCGCGCCGTCAAAAAAGGCTGGCTGGGCGGTTTCAGTTGGGTACGCCTTTTGACCTCGCCGCGCTTCGCTTATAGCGCCGTTTCTCTCGTCGCCACGGCACTGATTATTTTGACCGCATCCGGTTTTTCGTTCCGTAAGCCGAAGCTGGCGGACCTGTCTCCAGTCAACATTTACCGCACCGCGGACCGGCAGGCCCATCTCGTCTACGCGCGCAGCACTAAGTTTGTTAGCGACCTCCGTGTCGTCTATGAAATTCAATCGCGCTTGAACAAAGACAACGAATTGCCCACCGAGCCGGAAAGCACCGTTCCGCAATCCGCCCCCGGCAAAAATCCGGGCAGCACGGACGGAACTAAGCCCGCCACGCCTCGCCAGCAGAATCGCGCCAACGGCATCGGCAGAGAAATCGAAGTTCTCGCTGAAGAGATTCCCGTGGTCAGCTTGAAACTGTGCCCCATGCTCCTCGGAAGGAGACTTCAATGAAGTGTGCCGTCCATACGGAGGCGGACGCGACCGGCTTTTGCCGTAACTGCGGCAAACCCATGTGCCCGGAGTGTATCCGGCCCGTGCGCGATGTTCTCTATTGCGAAGATTGTTTGGCGAACATCCTCGGCCATCCTGCCGCCGCTTCGCAGCAGGCTGCACCGGCGCCGGGATACGCGCCGCAAGTCCCCATCACCGCCGTTCCTCCGGTTTCCCACTCGGGCGCCGGCTCGAATCCGGCTCTCGCATTCTTCCTGGGTTTCTTGCCCGGCCTCGGCGCTTTCTACAACGAACAGTATGGCAAGGGTATGATTCATCTCGCCATCTTCCTGCTCCTCTTCATCACCGGCGTCAACGGCCTCGATAATGGCGGCGCGGAAGCCGCCCTCTGGATCTGCATCTCCGCCTTCTGGATTTACATGCCCATTGATGCTCTGCGCACCGCTCAAGCCAAGCGCTCCGGTCAAGCGCTCACGGATCCACTCGACAGTTTCAGCAAGGAAAAACCGGTCGGTCCCATCATTCTGATCGGCGTTGGCATTCTTCTCCTGCTCAGCAATTTTGAGTGGTTTCAGTGGTATCGCATCGCCAGATTCTGGCCACTCGTCCTCATCGCTGTCGGCGTTTTCATGTTTATGAACCGCATGGAACGTAAGCCCTAGGAGGCTCCTTCGGGAGATTATCGATATGAGTGATCGCATCCGTTGCAATTGCCAGCGCTGCACCATTCGCGGTCTCATGGGCCCGGTTGTTGTTGTCACCGTCGGAGTGCTCTTCCTCCTCGCGCAAGTCCGCGGAGGCTTCTTCGACTTCGGCAACACCTATCCTGTCATCATCATCGTCATCGGAATCGTGAGCCTCGCTTCCGCGCTCGCTTCCAGCGAGGGCCACGTCTCCGCAACGCCAGGAACTTCGGCTGCGATGCCTCAGCCTCCTGGTTTGCCGTCCGCACCCGGAATGCCGCCTTCTTCCTCGGGCTCAACACCAACTTCTTATCCGGGACAAGGACAATAATCGGATATGGCGAGGAGCCGAGAACGTGGTAGCGGAATCTTTCCTGGCGTCGTTCTTCTAACCGTCGGTATCCTTCTCCTCATCCATAATTATCGCGGTCTGGAACTCGGCGACGTGCTCCTTCGCTGGTGGCCCTTGGCCCTGATTTTTCTGGGACTCATCAAGCTTTATGAGCGGATGGCTGCCAGCCGCTCCACCGAGCCGAGCACCGCACGCATAACCGGCAGCGAAATCCTGCTCGTCGTTGGCATGCTCACGCTCATAAGCGGCGTCGTCGCGGTCGATTACATCAAAGGCATAGCCCACGACAAGCTTCCGATTGAAGTGTCGGGCGACGTTCATCAGTTTGACCTGGACGTCGCGCCCATGACCGTCCCCGCAAACGCCCGCATCACTGTTCGCGGCGGCCGGGGTGACCTCAGTATCCGTTCTTCCGACACTCTTGAAATTCGCGTGTCCGGAAAGAAAAATGTCCACGCCTGGAGTGAGAGCGACGCGCAGCGGCGTGCGGATCCGATCTCCGTCGAAATCGTCAAGAACGGCGATGGTTACGAAATCCATCCCACTGGCCCTGGCTCCGACGACAAACGCATTGCTGTGGACATGGACATTCAAGTTCCCATGAAGGCGAGCGTCGCCGTCCGCAATGAAGTAGGCGACATCACCGTCGCGGACATGAGCACGCCCGTCTCTGTAACCAGCACCAACGGCGACGTGGAAGTACGCAACACCTCCAGCGACGTCTCCGTCGAAATGCACAAAGGCGACGTTAAAGTTACTGACACCAAGGGCGACGTCAAGATTTCAGGAAAAGGTGGGGAAGTCACCGTCGCCTCAGCCACTGGCAGCTTCACTCTGGACGGTGAATTCTTCGGACCCATTCGCGCCGACAAGGTCGCCAAAGGCCTCCGCTTCCTCTCTCAGCGCACCGATCTCACGCTGACGTCTCTCACCGGCCACATGGAAGTCGCCTCCGGCAATCTCGAAATTGTGGATGCCCCCGGCGACATCGCTCTGCGCACCAACCGCTATTCCGTGACCATCGAAAACGCCACCGGCAAAGTGAAGGTAGACAATCGCGACGGCGACGTCGAACTTCGTTTCTCTTCCCCGCCCAAGGAAGACATTGACGTGGCCAACACCAACGCCACCATATCGCTCACGCTGCCGGAATCCTCAAGTTTCAATATCCAGGCCGACTGCCACTCTTGCGACATCCAATCCGAATTCAGCTCGGACAATCTGAAGAAAACCTCCCCAGGCTCCGGCGATTCTCATCTGGAAGGAAGATACGGCACAGGACGCAGCCCCAAAATCACACTAA
Organism: Betaproteobacteria bacterium; assembly: GCA_903970165.1. GTDB lineage: Bacteria > Acidobacteriota > Terriglobia > Acidiferrales > UBA7541 > Acidiferrum. The sequence goes on along the minus strand of CAJCHZ010000085.1, from coordinate 14,615 downwards.
AAACCAGCTACGGCGAACTCTCCATCCACAAAACCTCGTAAAGTTTAGCTCCCAGAGGTATCGCCGCTCGGATGGAAGCTTCAGAAACACACCACTACTCGCCAAAAAACGATTCGCTCTTTTTCTGGACTGGTTTATAGATATTTGCAGACCATTATCGTACCCCAGGAAATAGCACTTGACATGCAATTAGTTCGCCCGGACGATGCACGAACGATTAGTCTCATGCAGAGGCGATCTACGTTGACAACACAGGAGAAGACAGCAACAAAGAGGATTTTTACGTGCAAGCGCCTACCAGCCTGTCCATTATAACGCCGAAGACGGGGAGCGAGGGGCCGTGTAACAACGGTGCTTGGTGCGGTACTGCGGTGGCTTTTACATATCAGGTTAACGACCAAGCGTCGCCTGCACAACCTATAAATGCCTCCATGTCGTTTCGGGACTCCTTTGGCACGGTCAGCCCGACCCTCTTCAGATCGACGCCAACGGCGGCTTTATAACCACGTGTACCGCCAGCGGCGAGCCAAACAGCGGGCCGTGCAACAAAGTTCACACTTTCCAACGGTCAATTCCACGAGCAGGCCATTGGCGCGTGTTCACCGGTTTGCATTGCGAACGGCGCTTGCACAACTGGCGGGCCGTCAGATGTAAACCAAACGTGGCACATCGCGTCATCCAGCATAGTTCAGCAGATTTCCATCTACTGCCAGAAAGTTCTGATAAACGGACAATGAAATCCTACACATTGGCGAAGACCCTCGCGCTTGTGATTTGCTCCCTCGTGCCCGTTACCTCCGCATCCCAAACGTCCGATGATCTCAACACAAAACTTGAAAAGCGATTAGCAAACTACAATCCCGGCGTGAGTAACTTTGTCGAAGCCCTCATCCGCGTTAGCTCTGACTTTCAGATTCCTATGGGAATTGCTTGGGTAAAACCAGATGGCGAACTCGAGAAAATCCCCTTCGCAGGGAAGCAGACTACGGTCCTGGAGATTATCGAATCAATCGTCAAGACGGAACCCACCTGCAGAGTTGAAGTGAGAGGCGGGGTTGTTCACATTCTCGCGCCTGGATCGGTCCCAGAAAACCAGGACTTCCTCCACTTAAGGGTCAAAAACTTCGAGGTCGTAAACGGATACGTAGACCTCGCTCTATTAAAGGTCCACAGTCTAATTAGCCCGTCAAAGCATAGTGGCTTCAGCGTCGGAGCAGAGCCAGGCGAATCAAGGGTTGCGGTGAAATTGCAAGACTCTACCGTCGCTGACATCCTGGATGCCCTCGTGCTCAAATCGTCCAGAAAGGTTTGGCTCGTCACCTTTTCAACCGAACTCAACCCGACCTCCGCTGGCTTTCGAAGGACTCTGAACCCATGGGCAGGATTTTCAGCGGTTCCCGACGCGGGCGAGCCTGCCTTGAACCTCCTTCGCTGGGGAGACAAAGTTCCGTAGCCATGGCGACGACTGGTATGTCGGTCAGTGCCAGGGAATCTGTGACACGCCGCGCCATTCTTCGCCCATATTGTCGTCCGTAATGATGAGCCGCCCTTTGAGGCGCACGCGCAGAGAATCCGCCGATTCCATGCCAAGAAATCGTGGAGGAGCATTCACCGTGTCCGCCAGAGCCATGTACGCCGCGAGCACTCTTTGCGCCGCGGGATTTGCAGGGTCGAAAACCGTTATTCCATCCATCTTGTAGTTGCGCAAAACGTCCATCCAGCGGTCTTTGTCGAGACGCATGGGCGAATCGCTGACTGCTGCAAAGTTGATCACGCGCAGCCCATAGGGAAAAACTTGCAGCGCCGTGGCGATCGTTTCATCGGACTCGGTGGAATTGAAATAGTAGACGCCGCGGGGACTCAGGTGTTCCCGAATCAGGTTCAGATACTCGACCGAAAGCAGCCCCGTGCTGTGATCCCGCCAATTGAAACTGTTGTTCGCAATGATGGCGTCATAGCGGGCCTCAGGATGCGCCACGAGCCAGCGCCTTCCGTCGTCTACATATACGTGCACCTTCGGGTTCTGCAGAAACGATCGCACCATCGCGTATTGCGGAATAAGCTCGAGGTATCCGGGATTAATCTCCACGGCATCGAGATGTTCGAGTTGCGGCTGATTCGCAAAAATTTGCGCCCACGATCCGGTCGCCAGTCCAATTACGAGAATGCGTTTCGGTGAAGGACAGAACGCGCCGAGAGCGTAGGCCCTTACGACGAGATTCGTGTCATTGAACGGGTCTACGTTGAAATAGCCGTCGTAAACTCCGCCGCCAAAAACCGCTCCGTCCTGTGTGACTCCAATAACGCCATTGCGATTCTCGACCACGTGTAGAAACGGAACGTGAGCTTCCGCACGTGTGCCGAAGATGAGCCGCTCGAACAGCAGCGTATACATTCCGCGGGAAGGAGGGATAGCAACCATCGCGGCAATCATCAGCGCGATTGCCCATACCGGCGTGCGGCCGGGACCCCGCCCAGCAAAGATTAATAGCGCAGCGCCTGCCAGTGCTGCGGCAAAAGCCAGCCCCAGTGCTATGGAAAGCAAAGTGAAATGCTGCATCAACACAAATCCGATGCCCAGGCTGCCGGCCGCCGAACCAAGGATATTCGCGATATAGACCAGGCTGACGCGCCGTCCCGCTCGTTCATCCGGCGAAATCGCCGCGCTGCACAACAGCGGCAAGACCGACCCCGCGAGCCCCGCCACGACAAAAAATGCCGGCGCGCTCAGCAGAAATGATTTCCCGTGAGCCATAAGCGTGGCGACAAGCGGAGGCAAATACACCGAAAGCGCACCGGCAAGAACCAAAACGCCGCCAATCAAGTACACGATTCGCGCCTGTCTCTTTCCGAGACTCAATTTCTCGGAAAGGAAACTTCCGGCGGCAATTCCCGCGAGATAAGTGGAAAGCAGCAGGGCGAAAGCAGGCGCACGATCCGAAGAGGCCAGCGCAAAAACGCGGAACCACGCAATCTCGAACCCCAGCGCGATGAACCCGGATAGCGCTGCCAACAGCATCGCCGTGCCAAGGGACATCGCCGTTTCGACATAACTGGTTACGCCGTCAGGCTGCTGCGCGTGTTCCTCGATTGCATCAGCCTGCGGCTTGTGCCTCGCGTAGAAGTAAGCGGATGCGCCGACAGCAGCATTCATGCACGCCGCCAGCGTTACGGAGCCGGATTGTCCAAAATCGCGCAGCAAAAACGTCGCGCACAGGTAGCACGCAACCGCGGACCCGAACGTGTTAACGAAATAGAGTGTGGAAACGGAGAAGCCCACGCGGTTCGTGCGCATCACCAGGTGCTCCACCAGCAGCGGCAAAGTCGCGCCCATCAACACGGTAGGAATGAGAAGAAGCAGTAAGCTGAACAAAACGACGGAAAGAAGATTCGCCCCCGCGGTGTACGCCGCGGCCCAATGAAAAATGCGCAGCGAGATGAGCCCAAACGCTCCCACGCCAAGCTCGGCCACGCCAAAAATCAAAATGCCGCTCTTCGGGAACCGCGCCGAAAGCCGCCCCCCGATGAGGCTGCCAATCCCGAGCCCCAGCATGAACGCCGTAACCACCACGGCTACGGATTGCGCGTTGACTCCATAAATCGCAAACAGCGCTCGCTGCCACACCACCTGATAAACCAAAGCGGGCATTCCCGAACAAAAAAACAGCACGCTGAGAAAAAGGGAATCGTCAGGATGTTTGTCTTTCTTGAAAAAGAAATTCGATGCCACGAGAAGAGCCGCATTGAATAACAGCAACACCAGGACCGGCGTTGAATTCATAGCTCTCCGTGGGAATTCCCAAGAGGATAGGCCGCACCGTTGCCGCGGATGTTGCCATTCTCGGGAATAAGAGGAAGGGATTGTGGGAAACCCTTCGGTTTTGTTTCTTTGTCGTTACTAGGAGAAGGCGTTTTACGGGCCGTTCTGACTATCGCTCGGCAAGACGGTTTAATTCCTCAAAAAAAGTCGGATAGGAAACTCCCGCGCAGTCGGCATCGCGAATTACGGTCGCGCCATCCGCGGCCAATCCTGCGACGGCGAACGCCATGGCAATTCGATGATCTCCGCGCGGCTCAATCTCGGCCCCACGCAATTTCCCAGCCTGCCGTCCGGCGACCTTCAACCCATCCGGCCGTTCTTCGACGGCTGCTCCCATACGCCGCAAATTCTCTGCCAGGGCGGCGATGCGGTCACTTTCCTTCACGCGCAACTCCGTAGCGTTGCGAATCTCAATGCCTTCCTCGGTGTACGGTCCGAGCGCGGCGAGCATCGGCAACTCATCAATCACCAGGGGGATCACATCGCCTTCGATCACGCCGCCCCGCAGCGACGCTCCTTTTATGGCCAAATCGCCGACGACTTCGCCGTGAGAAGTTTTCACAGAAAGCATTTGAATCGAAGCACCCATTCCGGCGAACACATCGAGAATCGCCGTGCGCGTTGGATTCAGGCCAACATTGTAAATCCCGATATTGGAGTCCGGCAGGAGCGAAGCCGCGGCGATAAAAAACACGGCGGAAGACAAATCGCCTGGAACATCAATCGTTTTAGCAACCAGTTTGCCGCTTCCATTCCCACCGAAGAGTCCATGGACTTTTGTCGTGCGTCCATCTCGTTCCACCGCGGCCCCAAATTCTTCGAGCGCCAGTTCCGTATGATCGCGCGTGCGCGCCGGCTCCGTAACGCTGGTCACTCCCTCAGCGAACAAACCCGCGAGAAGCACAGCCGATTTGACCTGGGCACTGGCCATCGGCATAGGGTAATCAATCGCGTGCAGGTTCCCGCCTTTAATCTCCAGCGGTGCGAAGTTATCCTCGCGCGCGCGAATGTCCGCGCCCATTTCGCGCAGCGGCCCCACGATTCGTTTCATGGGCCGCTTTTGTAAGGACGCATCGCCGGAAATTTTTGTCGTGAATTCCTGCCCCGCCAAAATGCCGCTCAGCAAACGAATCGTCGTCCCCGAATTCTCAGCATCCAAAGCCCGCCAACTGCTTTTCAATCCGCGCGGCCCGCGGCCCGTAATCCGAACGGTGTCTTTTTCGATTTTCACGTCCGCTCCCAGCGCGCTCATGCAACCGAGCGTGCTGTGGCAATCCGCCGCCGCCGAAAAATGCCGAAGTTCGGTGGTTCCCTCCGCAATTCCGCCGAGCATCGCATAGCGATGCGAAATGGATTTATCCCCCGGCGTCTCCACGCCGCCGGTCAAATGTTTCGCTGGTTGTATTGTTTGTTTTTTCACCGAAGCAGTTTATCACGCTGCCTGATGCCTTCGCCCATCGCCGCAATTATCTTCAAATCGTCTGTGTTTATAAGCGATTCTCCTCGGGGCTCGGTCGAAGGAACAATCTCTCCCTGTCCGTCGGGACAGTTTTTCCCGAAGCACGGTGCATCGCGGCTCCTGAAATTTTCATCCAAGTCTTTGCGTATTATTGATTGAGGAGACATTTAAATGTCCGCCCGTAGAACGGTGCTTCATCTCGCCGCCAAAGCTGGAATGCTGCTTGGCGCCATCTTCGTAGTCACGATCTTGCTTTCGGCCATGCCCGGCCACCACGCGCCTTCCACGCAGGGCCAGTCTTCCCAGGAAGCCGCTACGCCTCCATCCAAAGACATGTCCGGAATGGATATGGGCGATGAAAAAGCCAGCGAAAAGTCCGCCGTTGCGGACATGACGCCCGGCAAACACAACGCGCACAATCTCCACATGTACATGACGAGCATGCGGACGCAGACTCCTGAAGACGTCCGGCGCGCGAACGAAATCGTCACGCAGCTCCGCGCCGGCATCGAAAAGTACAAGGACTACCACGTTGCCCTGGACGACGGATTCAAAATTTTCCTACCCAATATTCCGCAACCCGAATATCACTTCACCAGCTATCGCAACGGTTTCCTGGAATCCTTCACATTCGATCCGGCGCGCCCGACTTCTCTTCTCTACAAAAAAACCGCCACTGGATATGAACTCGTCGGCGCGATGTACACCATGCCCAAGCGCGCCACCGAAGACGAACTCAACGCGCGCGTACCGCTCAGCGTCGCGATGTGGCACTTGCACACCAATCTCTGCATTCCCAAGCTCGGTCAGCTTCGGTCAGCCGACTGGACCAAATTTGGCCTGCAAGGCTCGATCGCGACCGAGGAGGCTTGCACGGAGGCTGGCGGCCGCTTCCACCCCGTCATTTTCGGCTGGATGACCCACGTCTACCCGTATGAAGATGGCATCGACAACATCTTCGCCATGCACCACCACATGGACTAAATCTCACGAACGATTTCTTTGTCGGGGCGCAGCACTGCTGTGCCCCGCTTTTTTAGCCATGCAGCATCGCAAAAATCTTTTCGCCTCCGTCCAATCGCCCCTCGCGCCGGGTCGGGGAAAACCATCCACACATTTCCACAGTTAAACCACTTACTGCACACCCATCGACTTCGTAAAATACGCTGGCCCTGATTTCATCGGGAGGTGCTCCATGCTATTCGCAACCATAGCTCGCGGCAAAAAAGTTGGAACCCGTTTGGTTCCCCACCGCTTCAACGACAATCGCTACCACGTCCACCTTGGCAGAAAAGGACCTTACATCCCTGTTACCGATTACCGCGACATTCCTTCCTACCTCGCGAATGGCTATTCACTTCAGATGAGCGACGCGGCGGGCAGCCACACGCCGAGGCTTATCAGCCCTCAATCCATCCGCGGCTGGAGCACCAATCCCCGGGACCTGCTTAGTCTCGCTCTCTGATTTTTCTGACAACGCAAATGCCGCTGGTCTGCTCCACAACCGCTCTGGAGTGGGCGTTCTTCGTGTTCGAAAAAAAACGGGCGCGTCCATGCGGCCGCCGGTATCTTTTTAGGTTTTTGACGCATCTAAGAGCGAAATGCAGAGTTTGGCATCGGGATTCTACGCGTGAGTCTGCACAATCACTGGAGACATGGGGCATTTGGGGCGCTTGGCTTGAATAATAGAACTGCTGTCCTCTTCGTGCTGTTTTGCCTTAGCATCACATCGCTTCATCCGGTTTCCGCACAGGAAAAACACACCGCTAATTCAGATTCAGCCCCCGTAGCAACCGCGGAGCAGACTCCTTCGTCTGACGCAACATCGCAATCGAATAAGGCGGACAATCCGCAGCCCAAGACCGATTCGCAGAATCCGGACGATCAAGAAGGCCAACAAACCCGGCGCATTCTTTTCATCATTCCCAACTATCGGTCCGTGAGTGTAAACGCACGCCTTCCACCGCAGCGCTTCAAGGAAAAGGTCTGGCTCGCGACGCAGGACAGCTTCGATTATTCAGCCTTCATCTATGAGGGCATCATTGCAGGAATTGCCATGAGCCAAAAATCGGAGCCTTCCTTTGGCCAAGGCGCTTCCGGCTATGGACTTTATTACGGGCATAGCTTCGCGGATGGGACGATCGAAAACTACATGGTGGAGGCCATCGTCCCCACGGTAACAAAGGAAGACCCACGGTATTACACGCTGGGGCATGGCGGGTTCTTCAAGCGCACGGGTTACGCGGTAAGCCGCCTCTTCATCACGCGGACGGACTCTGGAAAGCCAACTTTCAACGTTTCCGAGATTGCCGGAGCGGGAGGCGCTGCGGGAATCAGCCTTGCGTACTATCCCACCGAATCGAATCCCTGGGTCAAGACCTATCAGCGCTGGGGAAGTCAATTAATTCAGGACGGTCTCGGCAACCTCGCCAAAGAGTTCTGGCCCGACGTCAACAAAAAAATCTTTCACAACAAATACTGACCTCAACCCCATCTTCGCGCGACCTGCTGATCCGCTTGCCCGGTACTTCCAGCGAGAATTAGTCACCGCCCGAACTCTTAGGGTTCGAATCGGAAGTGAATGGTGATTGTGACGTGGGCGGGAACGGGCTGGCCGTTGCGTGTTGCCGGTTCGTATTGGTATTGCTTCAAGGATTCGACGGCGGGGTCGCGCAGCGACGGAGGGCCAGAGAGCACGCTGATGACATGCACCTCGCCCGAAGTGCCCACGACGGCATCAACCACAACATTCCCCCTTTCGAAATCATGCATGGCTTCCAGCGAGGCCACCGCTTGCTCCGCATGGATCAATTTCGGGGGAACGAAGACGTTCTCTTTCTCCGAAGCCGCGTTTGAATCCGCGGTCTTTGTCACAGGCCGAACGACGGATGGCTTCCCCGCGGTAGCTTTGCCTGACGCGTTTTTCTTCAAAGCCGGCGGTTCAACAGGCGCACTCGACGAAGGCACTCCCACAGGCGCCGCCGTTCCACCTGGCCCAGCTGCCGCGGCCGGATTGGAGACGGGCGCGCTATTCGCGGGTGTTCCAGCCGAAGTGACAGGTATATCGCTCGCTACCCTCATGTTGTAGCCATCCGTTTTCCCGAGCTTTGCTTCCGCGCGCTTCCACGGCAGCAAATTCTTGAACCAAGCGGCGCCGATCAGGGTAACCACCAACGCTGCCGCAAGAAACGCCAGCCGTAATACGCCCGTGCGAAAACCGGGCGTAAAGCTGCCGCGGGGCAAGCGCCATCGCTTCTTCTTCGGCAATGAGTTAATAAAATCATTTACAGTCTGCGGCGTCTGAGCTCGCTCGCCCGATTCCCATGGCGCAGGAGGCGTATCGCGTTCGATTGGCGGCGCCGTACCTGCCGCGGCTAACCCGCTCTTGAGAATCTCTACCGTACTCAGTGGGTCCGCTGGTCCCGGACTCGGAGAGCCTTCGGAACCTTCAGCGCTCGGCTGGCCCAAAACGCCAGCCTGTGCGGCTGCATCGGGCGCGTCCGTCAAGACCAATTTCCCGCGAAGGTCTTCCATTTCTCGCTTGAATATTTGCAGTTCGCCCGCGTCAGGCGCAGTAGGCAAAACCCAGGGTTGGTCCTCCGTGGCTCGCGCGGTAATTACCAGCGCAGCTGTTTCCGCGTCCTTGGCGTTTTTCGGCAGCAAAGCCGTCGCCGCCGAGAACTCCGTACCCCAGAATCGCGGGGCAACCTCAAGGAACTCAAGCTCCAGATAGCAGATCGTCGGCTTGTAGACGCGCTTGCGCAGCACCTGGACGATCACTTCGCGCTTTGTTTCGATGTTGGCGAGAACCAATAGCTGTCCAGGAGCCACCGCGGCAGCCAAGCGAATCACGCCACCCGTCTCAGCTATGAGAACGGAAGCAGTTTCTTCGTTGAAGAGCTGGCGCTCCAGTCCATTCTTCTGCGGAATGCCTGTGGCTCGCACTGGCACTTCACGCGAGATCATATTCGGTTTCAAAAGTGGGAGGGACGTTGCGGGAGCTGCTTCCGTCTCTTTCGGTTCTTCAGGATCGGGGGGAATCTCTTCGAGCTGCGGTTGCGCATGCGTGGCCTTTTCCGCGGGAGGCGTTTCGATCGCCTTTGCATCCTCCGGTTTGGCTGGGAGATCCGCAGTTCGCTGTTCTGGAATATTCGCGACGCCAGGGATATCAACGACCTTCACTTCGTGAGCCTGGGGCTGGAGCGGCGCCTGAACCTGTGTCGCGTCATCCCGGACCGCCGCAGATTGTCGCTGAGCGTTGCTCGCCACAGCCGACGCGTCCACTACCTTTGTTTGCTCAGCCGAGCCTGCATCCTGCGCAGATGGCTGTTGCGGAATTTCCGCGGCACTGGGAGTTTCGACTGCTTTTGATTCTTCCACCTTCACCGAAGATAGTTCTTTATCCGCTACAGGTGCAACGGGAACGCCAGGGTCACGTTCCGGCTTTACCGCATCAGGCTTAACGGGTTTCGGCACCTCCGCGACAAACCCCAACAGCAAAAGGGCATAGAGAGCGCGAGAGACTTGCGGCCTGGTCAGCCCGCTTTGATAAATGACGTCCTTGGCCGAAATGCCCTGGGAAATCAAGCCGAGCAAGTATCGTTCCCTGTCATCCAGGTCTTCTGTCGTAAAAAGGCGCAGCGGCTCAGGTGTAAGCTCAGCCCGAAGCTCCGAGTCCCTGGCGAGCCGGTCCAGCGGCAGGTCCTCGGCTTTGCGTACTGCCTGCAGGAGCAACGTTCCCAGCGGCACAGGAGCGCCAATCTCCGGGACGACATTTTTTTCGAGGGAACCAAAGAAAAAGTACCTGCCCACGGGATAGTCGAGCACAGACGAGATGACTTGGATGACCTGGCGCCGAACCCAGCTGAGAATCTCCTCGACTCTGTAAATTCCCATTTCGGCAATTGCAGAACCAAAGCGCTGGCCAGTCTCAACGAGCGTGGATGCCTCCTCAAACTGGCTCTGGGTCAGGGCGCCGGATCGGAGCATTACTTCACCGAGACCATCCTGCCGGTCGTTGCTGGTGGCAAATACCAATTGCCCACCGTCGAAAAAGAGCGCCTTTTCCACGCGGCCAAAGACAACTTGCAACTTGCCTGTCAGCCGGCCGGAATAAACCCGGTGGAGAAGGACGAGCAGGGTGTGATGGCAATCGATTTCGCCGGAATCGGGTGGCTCGATCGTGTATGAAAACCAGCGGGACGCAGTGGTGGCCGCCAGCTTCTGTTCCGCATCCAATGGCTGAACAGACCCGCTGCTCTGCCCGGCCACAGCCGGGCTGAGATCTTGCTTATTGCTAGGAATGGTCGCTGCCTCTGCGACCAGAATACTCGAACCAGATTGGGCTCGGATAAGGCATTGCCCAATCACATATTAATCCTTGAGAGCGAATCAACGGGCGGGATTCTTACGAAGCCCCAAGAGGGCCTGGAGCATCGTTAGCTTATTAGTAGTAGCCGTCCTGAGTCTTGACATCCTCATGAGGCACTAGTAGCGTGCGTGCGAGATTCCCCCGGTTATCCCACAGCACCCTCTATAGGAGACTCGCATGACGCATTTCATAAAAATAACCCTGGCTGCATTAGGCTTAGGGCTTTTCGCCGTGGTTTTGTTGTCCATCCCCAGGCATTCCGTTAAGGCCGCAACAGCAGCAGCTACGCCGTCCTTGCCCGTAACTGTAGTAAACACACCGCTGCCAGTTTCAGGAACGGTAAGCGCAAATCAATCCGGTGCATGGACCGTTGGCGTCAACAATTTCCCTGCGTCAACGCCCATCAGTTTTTCAAATACCAGCACGACCCCACTGTTTGTTGACACGGAACGGGCCGCGCGCGAAAACGTTTCTTATGAGTGCACTACGTCGATCCCGGCGAGTGGGGGTGGGGACGTCGTTTGTCTGCCCGGTTATACCGTCCCGGCCGGCCAGATCCTCGTGATCGATTCCGTATCTCTTTTCGTCTACCTAGACACAGGCACGCAGATTTCCAGTGCAGCCCTGTTGATTAAGCCCTCTTCGGGAGCAACTCAGTTCTTTTTCCCTCTAACAAAAATGTCCACCGGCGTTGGTGCCCCCGCCTTGGATGGCTATGCCTGGTCTGGCCAATACTCGCTATATTTCAATCAGAATCAGGTTATAGACTTCGCCGCAATAACGAATGACACCGGAGGCGGTGGGTCCATTAACGGCAGCTTTTATGGCCACCTCGTGACACCTTAACGGCGTTGGGATTAGTGCCTTAGAACTTCACTAGCAGCCACCGGAGGATCATGGCTTCATCGGCTATACTCTGGTGGCCTTGCCGGCGATTTTCGAGACGAAACCAGAACGCCTTGCTGTCTCGACTCTCGAGACTGGGGTCATGATCCCGAAGGTTGTTTGGGGCAGACTATTCCGTAGTCTTCAGCTTCAGCTTGCTCTTGTTTTCTTCCAGGAACGCTTTCAACTCGCCAGCGACATCCAGAAGACGGTTCCACTGCTCGTAGTAAAGCGTGACGGGGAACCGTCCGAGGCCATAGACACTTACTCCGCCTTTTTCTCCCACTCGAAATTCCAGACTTCCCTTTTTCCGCGTACCTGCCTGCTTTTCCAGCTCGGCGATACGCGCCAGCAATTCTTCCTTGCTCGGTTCTGACATTTTCTCCGCTCCTCATTATCCCCGGCCTGGGCTCCGGTCTCGGGGTCCGCTTGGGGCATCCTACCAGTTTTGGTGCTTGCAAGTCTCCGGGCATGCGACCTGCTAACTTTCACGCGAATTTCCGCACACTCCCGTTGCCTGACTCTCCTGCCCGGTGTACGATAGCGCCTAAGTCGGGCTCACCAGCCCTGCGCATGTGCCGTTTTTCTGGTATGAGAGTCACGCAAATGAAACGGTTCGCAAGTCTTGCTCACTAATCCCTGGGTTTGAGGAGCATTGTCTAATGTCACGACTTTTTCGTTCACTCTGCATCGCCCTTCTGGCAATTTCGCCTTGCGCCGCGCAACAGGCGGCCGCGCCTGCCGCCGGCACGCCCGCAGCCGCGCCTGCAGGGCCCAAGCGATTGGTCGCCGTAATGAATTTTGACTACGGCACCGTCAAGACGGTCGTAGCCTCCATTTTCGGCACCGATCAGGATGTCGGCAAAGGAATCACCGACCTCATGGTGCAAAAGCTTGTTACGGACGGCAAGTATCGCGTTATCGAACGCGCAGCCCTCGACAAAATTATCGCGGAGCAGAATTTCAACAACAGCGACCGGGCCGACCCCTCGAGCGCTTCCAAAATCGGACGCATTCTCGGCGTTGACACGATTATTCTGGGATCGATCACCAAGTTCGGCCGCGACGACAGCAAAGTGGGCGGTGTTGCCGGTGGCCACAGCGGCTGGACTGGCATGATTGCCGGCGCCGGCAAAAAGGAATCCAAGGCGGTAGTCGCCATCACGGCTCGCCTGGTGAACACAACCACTGGCGAAATCCTGGCGTCGGTTACCGGCAACGGCGAATCCTCCCGCTCGGGGCTTTTCCTCGGCGGCGGAGGTGGCAACGGCAACAGTGGCGGCGGAGCAGCGTTTGATATGAGCAGCAGCAATTTCTCGCAAACGATTCTCGGCGAAGCCGTCAACAAAGCCGTTGCGGATTGCGCTACGCAGCTCGACGCCGCGGCCGGAAACCTTCCAACGATTAAAGCCAGCTACTCCGGGCTGGTGGCTGATGTGAGCGGCAACACGATCATCATCAACATCGGATCCAAAGTCGGGGTAAGGGTTGGCGACGCAGTGGACATCAGCCGGCCGGTACGCACGGTGAAGGACCCTGCCACGGGAAAGGTGCTGAAGACCGTGACAAGTAAGCTTGGCACCGCAGTCGTCACCGATGTGGATGCGGACACCGCGACGCTTACTTTCACCGGGGCCACGCCGCCGAAAGTTGGCGACGTCGCGGCCACCAGCGGTCCCGCAGTTCCTTAGATTTTTTCGTGGCTTCCATAATGTGCCGCCTTCGCGGCTTAAACATGCTTCATTTTGATATCTTCGGTGCTTGAACCTGAACAGGCGGGAAGGCCTTTAGACCTTTCTCGCCTGTTCACTTATTTGAAGGGAGCTTTACCATGGGCGAATACGCAGTCGGACAGCGCATTGGTGACTACGAGATTCTGGGCGTACTCGGCGCTGGAGGCATGGGCAAGGTCTACAAAGTCCGCAATGTAATCTCCGACCGCGTCGAAGCCATGAAGATTCTTCTGCCCGACCTTCTCGGCCAAAAAGACCTCGCCGACCGCTTTCTGCGCGAGATCAAAGTGCTCGCCAGCCTGAGCCACCCGAATATCGCTGCCTTGCGCACCGCTCTTACGATGGACAATCAGCTCGTGATGATCATGGAGTTTGTGGACGGGGTCACTATCTCCTCCCGGCTCCGCGACGGCGCGATTCCGCCAGCTCTGGCAATTAAATACATTGACCAGGTTCTCGATGCGCTCAGCTACGCACACAAGCAGAACATCATTCACCGCGACATCAAGCCGGCGAACATGATGCTCACACCGGATGGCACCGTAAAACTTATGGATTTTGGTATCGCGCGCTCAGCTTCCGATCGCAGCCTTACCATGACAGGCACTACTCTCGGGTCTCTCAATTACATGCCACCTGAACAGGTGAAAGGCGATCCGGCGGACAATCGCTCTGATCTGTATTCTCTTGGTGTCTCGCTCTACGAAATGGTGACCGGCCAGCTTCCGTTCTCGGCCGACAGCAACTACGCGATGATGGCTGCGCACCTGCAAGAAGCGCCCAAGCCGCCAATCGTTCTGCGACCGGGAATTCCGCAGCCGCTGAATCAAATTATTCTAATGGCCCTCGCAAAAGATCCGGGACAGCGCTTCCAGTCCGCGGACGCTTTCCGTGGAGCACTGAGAAGCGTCTCCGGAGCGGTGGCAGGAGCAGGATCGGCGGAGACTTTTGTTGATCCGAGCTCTTACGTTCCATCACCTTCGGCGAACCCCGGTGTTGCTACCTCGCTCTTTGCCCAGACACCTTCGCCCGCAACGCCAACGCGAATGGCCGATCAGCCTACGCCCGCTTATCAACAGACGCAGCCAATGGCTGCCGCGGCTGTTTCCTCCGCAGCTTCGGTCGCGCCACCTCCACCGCCCGCGGCGCGTTCCGGGAATCGGGGCGTGTACATTGCCCTTGGAGCGTTCATCGTGGTTGCCGTTCTCTTCGCCGCGGGCCTGTACCTCCCGAGCCACATAAAGACGCTCGCCGGCGGTGGTAAGGCTGCTTCGGCGCAGCAATCGCAGCAGACCGCGGCGGGGACGACTATGTCCGCTACTACTTTGCCGGCCACGTCGACGGCGG
>CAJCHZ010000084.1 GCA_903970165.1 Betaproteobacteria bacterium | reverse complement strand
CCGCCGCAAATTCTCCAGAAACGGCGTTCCTCCGCTCCCGCTTTGAGCAGACATGGGCCCTCCCGCGCAACTTCGCGCTGTAGAAGGTGTAGACGATGCAAATCCGAAAAGGTTCCGTCGCCAAACCGCAAGGGCGCATTAAAAATTATTCGCCTGGTCTCCGTTGTCACTCCAGAACCTGCCCGCCACTTCCCCCGCGACAACTTCCGCCCTTTGCCCTATAACTAGCAACTGGCACCCAAACAGACCAAATCGACCAATTTCATGAGCCCTGACAAAAAACGACTGCGCGTCGGCGTCCTCTTCGGCGGCCGCTCCGGCGAACACGAAGTCTCTCTGGCCTCGGCTGCTTCCGTGATTCGCGGCCTCGATCCTGATAAATACGAAACCGTCCCCATCGGCATCACCAAAGAAGGCCACTGGCTCATCGGTAGCAGCGCCCAAAAATTGTTGCCGGAAGTCCTTCGCACCGGCCAGCGCGTGACGATGAGCGCTGACCCAACCGATGCCGCGCTTGTCCGCCTCGACGGCAGCGGCGGCGGCCAGCGTATCGACGTCGTCTTCCCTGTCATGCATGGAACTTTTGGCGAAGACGGCACAATTCAGGGCCTCCTCGATCTCGCCGGCCTGCCCTTCGTCGGCGCAGGCGTGCTCGGCTCCGCCATCGCCATGGACAAGGACATTGCAAAAAAACTCCTTCGCGCCGCGAAAATTCCCGTTGTGCCCTGGATTGCCATTCACCGCGACGAGTGGGAACGCAACGAATTCGCCACAGTCCATCAAATCGAAAAAGAATTTCCTTACCCGCTGTTCGTAAAGCCCGCGACTCTCGGCTCTTCCGTCGGCATGACGAAAGTTCACTCGCGCCAGGAGCTGGCGCCCGCGCTCAATCTCGCCGCCGAATTCGCGATGAAAATTATGGTGGAGCGCGCCGTAACCGCCCGCGAAATCGAAGTCTCCGTCCTCGGCAATCACGACCTGCAAGCTTCCATCCCGGGCGAAATCGTGCCGCACCGCGAGTTCTACGACTATGCCGCAAAATATCTGGAACAAGGCACGCAGCTCCTCATTCCCGCGAACCTCAGGCCTGCTCAAGTAAAAAAGTTCCAACACCTCGCGATGCAAGCTTTTCGCGCGCTGGAACTAAACGGCATGGCCCGCGTAGACTTTTTCCTGGAAAAACCCAGCGGTAAGATTTATCTCAACGAGCTAAACACCATCCCCGGGTTCACTTCCATAAGCATGTACCCGAAACTCTGGGAAGCCAGCGGCATCCCATTCCCTCAACTCATCGACAAGCTCATCGAGCTTGCCATCGAACAGCACGCCGAAAAGGCCCGCACCAAATACGCCATCGAACTCCCGTCGGGCGCCTCCGGCGCCCTGGACATGTAGCGCCGGTTTTACCGCGACGGTTGTCATCACTGCGAGATTGCTGCGCCAGCCGAGATTGTCCCGATAGAACCGCTGCCCTTGTTGTTCCCGAACTGCGATTCTCCTAGAATCAAACTGCGCGGAACCGCTGCGAATTTGCCCCAACTCCATGCCCAGGGGAGGTCATGCGAAAATCCATAGGTGTTCTCCTCAGTTCGGGAGCTTTTACTTTAGCAATCATGTGCTCGCCAGCCACGACCGCCGATACGAAATTTGGCCCCTCGAATCCTTTCTATGCCGCGAGCACTCTGCCTTTCCACGCGCCCCCATTCGACAAAATCAAGGATGCAGATTATCAACCCGCCATCGAAGCTGGCATGGAGCAGGAACTAAAGGAAATGGAGGCCATCGCGAACAATCCAGCCGCCCCGACCTTTGAAAACACGCTCGTCGCCATGGAGAAAACCGGCCAACTCCTTCAACGGGCCCTGAACACCTTTGGCGGAGTCACCGCCGCAAATACCAATCCCACGCTTCAAAAAGTTCAGGAAGTGCTGGCGCCAAAGCTGGCAGCGCATCAGGACGCTATCGCGCTCAACGCAAAACTCTTCGCCCGCGTCGCGAGCATCTATAAACAACGCGAATCACTCCATCTGGATCCTGAATCCCTGCGCCTTCTTGAAGTTACCTATGACAACTTCGTTCGCTCCGGCGCGAATCTCTCCGACGCCGACAAAACCAAATTGAAAAAATTGAATGAAGAGCTCGCCGTACTTTCCAACTCTTTCATCACAAAACTTCTCGAAGCCACAAAAAACGCCGCCTACGCTACCAAAGACAAAAATACCCTCGCAGGCCTCAGCGATGCGCAAATCGCCGCTGCCACAGAAGCCGCGCAAAAACGCAAGCAGGAGGGCTACGTCCTCCCGCTTCAGAACACGACGCAGCAGCCGGACCTCGCCTCGCTTCAAACTCGCTCGACCCGTCAGGCTATTTTTGAAAATTCGTGGAATCGCGCTGAACACGGCGACGCCAACGATACGCGCGACATCATCTCCCACATGGCGCAACTCCGAGCCCAGCGCGCTCAACTTCTCGGCTTCCCCAATCACGCCGCATGGAAGCTCGGCGATCAAATGGCCAAAACGCCTGAGAACGCCCTCAAATTCATGGATGCCCTCGTGCCCGGCGCAACGGCCAGAGCCGCCGTCGAGGCAAAAGATATTCAGGATCTCATTGACGCGCAGAAGGGCCGCTTCACTCTCCAGCCCTGGGACTGGAATTTCTACTCCGACCAGGTGCGCAAAGCCAAATACGCCCTTAACGACGCGGAAGTAAAGCCCTACTTCGAGCTCAACAACGTGCTCGAAAACGGCGTCTTCTACGCCGCCCATCAGCTCTACGGCATCACCCTTAAGGAACGCAAGGACATCCCCGTTTACCAGCCGGATGTTCGTGTCTTCGAAGTCTCTGATGTGGGCGGCAAACCGCTCGCTCTCTTCTATTGCGACTATTTCAAGCGCGACAACAAAAACGGTGGCGCGTGGATGGATATTTTCGCCGGCCAATCAAAGCTGCTCGGAACCCTGCCCGTGATCTATAACGTCGCCAATCTTCCGAAGCCGGCACCGGGCGAACCCGCGCTCATCAGCTTTGACGACGTCACCACCATGTTCCATGAATTCGGCCACGCGCTTCATGGCATGTTCGCAAACTCCCGATATCCAGGGCTCTCCGGCACGGCCACCGCTCGCGATTTCGTCGAGTTTCCTTCGCAATTCAACGAGCACTGGGCGCTCTATCCTGAAGTTCTCAACCATTACGCCCATCACTACAAAACCGGTTCTCCCGTGCCCGCCGAGCTGGTCGCCAAGATGCGGCAAGCCGCCACGTTCAACCAGGGATACATGCTTACGGAACTAGTTGCCGCCGCTGAACTCGATATGCAGTGGCACACACTTCCGGGCGACGCGCCGCTTCAACAACCCGACGCCTTCGAGAAACAGGCACTTGAAAAAACTCATCTAAATATCGCCGCCGTCCCGCCGCGCTATCGCTCCAGCTATTTCATGCACATCTGGGGCAATGACTATTCCGCTGGCTACTACGCTTATCTCTGGGCCGAGATGCTCGACGACGACGCTTACCAATGGTTCGAAGAAAACGGCGGCCTTACACGCGCTAACGGCGACCGTTTCCGCCAAATGGTCCTCTCGCGCGGCAACACAGAAGACCTAGAGAAAATGTACGAAGCCTGGCGCGGCAAAGCCCCCAGCGTCGCCCCCCTGCTAAAGTACCGCGGCCTGAAAGGAGCCGACCACTAAAAGGGTAGGGCTCTCTTTCCGAAAGGTAGCGCATATGAAAAGCCGTTTGATTATTTGCGCCTTGATCCTGGCTATGGCGCTACCAGGGTCCGCGGCGGCTTGTTCGGTGGCGGGATGCCCGAATGACGGCACAGAGTTGCGCTCAAATGTCGTCGCTATCGTTACACATCAAGGCAAGCCACTTTCCGGCGTTACAATCCAAATGACCAGGAGGGGTGTACAAGTCTTTTTCGGGAAAACAGAACCTGATGGGAGCGTGCACATCTCAAATCTTACCGTTGGCGAATACTGGCTCAGCGCGGAGTTGCTTGGAATTTCTGCCGCACATACGTGTTTCCATGTCAGTCCGCACGCCTCCCGTAAGGCGAAGAAAAAACTGAAATTTGAGTGGGGTGACATGCCTACCGCCACACGCCAAATCGCCGGACGGGCGCAAATCTCTGAATTGGGAAAACAAGGCAGCCTCGTCTGGAGAGTACAGCATCGCCTTAACGTACCCATAAGAAACGCAAGCCTCATCTTGCAGAGTCCGGTCAGCGATGCTATTTACAGGGCGGTATCGGACAGGGACGGCGGTTTCTCATTCGCTGAAATTCCATCCGGAATCTACGTTCTACATGTTGAAGGGGGAGCAACGCCGGACGGTGATGTCTTTGGCCCCGACGATTTCGTACTCCAGCTCAGCCCTTCAGCAAAATCCGAAGGGCTTGTTCTGACGCCGAATGTAGGTGGCGGAAGCTGCGGCGGTTGGTCCCTTACGCCGCGATGAAGATAGAGCCATCGCAAGTGGCTTTCCTCAGGGCTGTTCATTCTCTTCGCCTGACAAACTATGCCTGACGGCGCCCTTTTCATCCCGCTCAGAAAAGGTTAATTTATAGATGCTCACAATATGTTCAATCTGCCTCGCAGGGCAGGAGACCAAGGAATGTCACTTCTCGAACCACCTGCCGATATCTCGAAAAAATCACGCGCCATGACGTTCACCATCGTGGCGATCGTCCTCATCGCTGCGGTGGGACTCTGGTACACGTTCCGTTTCTATCCGGAGAAAAAAACCGCGGAGCAGTTCTTCAACCTGGTCGTCGCCGGCGATATGACCAGCGCCTACAAGCTCTGGCAAGCCGGCCCAAGCTACAAGATGCAGGACTTCACTGCGGACTGGGGCCCGACAGGCTACTACGGCCCGGTCAAAAGCTACGAAATCATGAAGTGCCGCTCACCGCGCGGCAGCACCACCAGCGTCGAAGTCCGCGTAGCCATTAGCCCGTTCGCGCCAATGCCCGGCTCCAACGACCCCGAAAAAAGCCAAAAAACAAAAGTAGTCAGCGTCTGGATCGACGCAAAAGACAAATCTTTCAGCTTCCCGCCATAGATTTCCCCGTTGGTTCTCGGTATCGCACGGGCGGGGCTTACCCCGCCCTCTTCGCCCCTCTCTTACAAACTCTTTGCGAGTCTCAGCGCACTCTGCGTCTCTGCGTTATCTTCTTTCTTTCATTTCTCGGGTTCTGGCATACCACTCGTCAAACCCGAATATCCTCTAGCGCGTGCTCCAATTCCTCCGGACTAACGCTAGCCGTCCCCAATTTCCCCACAACGACTCCTGCCGCGGTATTTGCCAAAACCGCCGCATCCAGCAACGAACCCCCCGCCGCCATCGCCAGCGAAAGCACGCCCAAAACGGTATCGCCCGCCCCAGTCACATCAAATACCTGCCGCCCCGTAGCCCCACGCTCCACGCCGCTCTTCCCCACGCGCGCGTATGTCACTTCAAAACTAGTCGCCGGAATCAAAAAATGCCGCGGTGCAGTCTCCTCAGACACGCTCATCCCCTTCTCTCCAAGCGTAATGACCACCGCGCTGCACCCAAAATGCGCCAGCAACGCTCGCCCCGCTTCTTCAATCGACTTGTCATCATGCAACGCGCGTGCAACGAATTTTCCGGCCTCGGGAAGATTGCAAACCACGGTTCGCGCGCCGCGGTACGCGTAAAGTTTCGAAGTTTTCGGCTTAACAAAAACAGGCACCTTCAACTGATGCGCCGCGCTCAAGACCCGGTCCGCAAAGTTTTCCGTAATCAACCCTTTGTCGTAATCCGAAAGCACCAGCGCATCCAGGCTCTTCAGCGCGCTAAAAAGCGCTCCAAGTAATTTTTTTTCCGTTTCCGGCCGCAACTCTTCGCGCCGTTCCTGGTCCACGCGCACAACATGCTGATGTTTTGCGATGATGCGCGTCTTTACGGTGGTCATTCGCTTCGGATTGGGAATGACTCCCTTTTCAATAACGTTCAGCGCGCGCAAACATTTCTGCAAAGCCCGCCCAGGCTCATCGCTGCCAATCGCTCCAAATGTCTCCACATGCGCCCCAAGCGCCGCAAGGTTAGCCGCCACATTTCCGGCCCCGCCCAAACACTCGCTCTGCGATACAAAATCCACCACAGGCACGGCCGCTTCCGGCGAGAGCCGTGTAGCCGTCCCCCACAAATAACGGTCCAGCATCAAATCCCCAACCACCCCCACGCGCTTCCCGCGCAACCTTGGAATCAATTTTTTCAACCGCGAAATCAAATCAACAGTATTCTCCGCCATAGGGGACTGTGCTTCCTCTCTGCTTTGTCAGTCTCTTAGCCAAACGTTGAAAGGCTTTTGACCTACTCACCACTCACTATCTTCGCCTCTTCCGGCAACATCACAGGAATGTCATCGCGCACAGGATAAACGCGCTCGCAAGTCGCACATTTCAACCCGCTGCCATCCGTCAGCAGCTTGACGGATGTCTTGCATACAGGACAAACCAAAATCTCCAGCAACTCCCGCGGAATCGCCATAAGCCTCTCCATCTGAACTCGATCCATCAATCCAAAGTGATTGGCAACTCTATCAAAGCGCTTCTCGCATCAGCAACCTCGCCGGTTTATCCCGTGGGGGCACCCTTGACGAATCCCCTATTCCCCTTCGCCCCAAGAAGCTCCAAAGCCGCCGCGACTCCCGCGACCGTAAGCAAACACACGACTGGATCAATTGGATGCCGATATCGCAAATCAGCGTGTGTCACGTAATACAAACAAGGAAAAATCAAAGGAAAAACGGCCAGCGGAAAAACCCAGTTGCCCTTGGCGATTTTTACCTGCTTTTCCGCGTCACCCTCTGCGTCGCCTCTGTTCTCTCTGTGTCTCTGCGCTATTTTCTTCTTTCCCGTCCACAACGCAACGACCCCAAACAAAGCTCCAATCCCAGTAAGGAAGCTCACTATCAATACCGCCCGTATCAACCAGGAATCCGTCTCGCGAAAATTTTTGACCGGTGCTTCCGTCCCCATCCAAAAATCCACAAATTTTCGACCCGTTAGCCGCAATTCCAGCCCCGGATGCATCTCCATAAACGAAGTCGCCAGCAACCATTTCTCCTGCATATAAGCCGTCTCGCCGACCTGCGTATACCTCCGCGTCTCCTCCGTGCGAGTAATCACCCTCCTCCCATTCCGGGCATGTTCATCGAAAATGTCGTTGTTCCCAAGCCAAAGCTCAAACGGCAGATTAGACCGCAGCGGAATGAACCGATGAAACGCAATATAGTTCCGCACAGTCCATGGCACGCAGCACAACATGGCAACGCCCGCAGCCACTCCCGCCCTTTTCCACCGCGCCCGGTTCTCCTTCCGCCCGCGAAAAGCCGCCCACCCTAAAAGAAATGGCAAAAGCGTTCCCAGCGCTGGATTCGTCATCAAAGCAAGTCCCCACAACAGCCCGTACGCGCACCAATCTCCGATCCGCTCCGATTCTCCCAACTCCAGCGTGGCCCACAAAAGCGCCGCCGCCAGAAATGCCGCGAGCGACGTATCCCAAATCCACTCAAATGGCAAAAGGATCGCGTTCGGGAAAACCGCCCAAAGCCAAGCAGCCCCACTTGCAACTCCCAATCCCCCGATTCTTTTACCTGCAAAGAAAATCGGTACGCAAGCCGCCGAGGAAAAAAATATGTTTAGCCCCACGCAAGTAAAGAAAGCCCGCTCCGTGAAAATTCCACAAATCCTGAAGGTGGCCGCAACCAAAGCCGGATAGACCGGCGCAAGCCAAGCCGTGGGCCCGGTCTCCGTCCGAAATACATTGCTGAATCCCTTACCTTCCGCTAGGGCATACGCAATATTCCCCGTTTCATTTTGAAACGGAACATTTCCCAAGACGTCGCTTTGAATCTTCCGCGCTTGATCCCATGCAAACGCAATTCGCGCCCCCAACGCTGCAATCACAACGAGCACAAGCGATGTCGCAATCTTCTGAATTGTCCGCTTCATGCTCCTCGCTTCATTTTTCGGGCCGCTCGCCTCATTTTTCCGCGCCGCCCAAACCGGCCATTTCCCGCTATCAATCTACCGGGTGCAACAAAGAGCAGCAAGCGCCAGTAACAATTTCACGCTACAATGGGTGGGATATGCTTACGGTCAACAATATCTCCATGCGCTTCGGACCGCGCGTTCTCTTCGAGGACGTCACCTGCACGTTCATGGCCGGGCGCCGCTACGCCGTCACCGGCCCCAATGGCGCCGGCAAATCCACTTTCATGAAAATCCTGACCGGCGAACTCGAGCCGACCAAAGGCTCGATCACCCGCCCAAAGAAAATGGGCGTCCTGCGCCAGGACCAGTTCGCGTTCGATCAGTTCCGCGTGATCGACACCGTCATCATGGGCAACGCCGCGCTCTGGAAAGCCCTCGAAGAGCGCGACGCGCTCTACGCCAAGCCCCACGAAGAACTCACCGACGACGACGGCATGCGCCTCGGCGAACTCGAAGGCATTGTCGGCGAAGAAGGCGGATACACCGCCGAATCCGATGCCGGCGCTTTGCTGGATGGCCTCGGCATAGAGAGTAGCTTTCACGAGCGCAAAATGGGCGAACTGCAAGGCGGGCAAAAAGTCCGCGTGCTGCTCGCACAAGCCCTTTTCGGCACTCCGACAGCTTTGCTGCTCGACGAACCCACCAACAACCTGGACCTCGATTCCGTCCATTGGCTGCAGCGCTATCTGACCGAATACGAAGGCGTGCTGATCGTGATTTCCCACGACCGCCATTTTCTGAATAGCGTTTGCACGCACACCGCAGACATCGACTACGAAACGATCATTATGTACGTCGGCGGCTACGACGACATGGTCGTAGCGAAAACGCAGGTCCGCGCGCGCATCGAATCGGAAAACGCGAACCGCGAAAAGAAAATCGCGCAACTGAACGAATTCATCGCCCGCTTTTCCGCCGGCACGCGTTCCGCACAAGCCACTTCGCGCAAAAAAGAAGTCGAACGGCTGCAAACCACCGAGCTGGCTCGCTCAAACATCCAGCGGCCCTACATGAAATTCGACATGAAGCGTAATTCCGGCAAGCATCCGCTGGAAATCCGCAGCATCGAAAAATCCTACGACGACCTGAAAGTGATTCCGCGTTTTTCCGCGCAGGTGACGCGTGGCGAAAAAATCGCTCTCATGGGCCGCAACGGAACCGGCAAGACCACACTGCTCAAATCGCTGGTCCTCAACGCTCCAGGCTTCATCGAAGAGGAAGACCGCCAGTTCAAGATCAATGGCGGCGAAACCAAGTGGGGTCATGAAGTGGCTGTCGGCTACTTCGCGCAGGACCACGGCGAATCCATCACCAAGGGCATGACGGCCATCGAGTGGCTCTGGCAGTTCGATCCCACCGCGAACCAGCAGGAATTGCGCGGGCTGATGGGGCAGATGCTCTTCAGCGGCGAAGACGCGCTAAAGCCGACGCGCGCGCTCTCCGGCGGCGAATCAGCGCGGCTGATTTTCTGCCGCCTGATGCTTCAGAAGCCGAATTTCCTGGTGCTCGACGAGCCCACCAACCACCTCGACCTGGAATCCATCAACGCCCTCAACATTGCGTTGCAGAAGTACGATGGAACTGTGTTGCTGGTCACGCACGATCACGACGTGATCGACGAAGTCGCAACGCGTATCTGGCATTTCCACGACGGCAAGATCGAAGACTTCAAAGGACCTTACGAGGAATTCGTCGTTTATACAGATCAGAAGAATCAGGCTCTTGTGAGCGCCGCCGCCCAAAAGCGGCGCTAGGTAGCTCCAGGGAATTCTTCTAGATATGTCGCCTCGCCCACTAACTCCAGCTTTGCTCCTGTTCCGATGATGAAAATTACATCGCTCCAGGACTGCAATCGCAGTTCAATCTTATCTGCCACATTGAGCGAAATAGGAATTTCGTTCTCGTAAACAATGCCATCCACGGCGATTTGGCCTCGGTGCAGGCCGGCAGGCCAATCGGAGAATGAACCTTCAACCACAGCGTTGCTGATCGTCAGATTGCCTTCCTGACTCCAGCCGCTTCCAGGATCAATGCCTACCCTTCCCTCCGACTCGTGAATGTACAAGTGCGAGAAATGCAAGACAGCGTCGCCGTTGTCGAGAGACAAGGCGTCGAGTACGGAATCATGAAGCTCGATGGCTCGGTTCTTCTGCCTCTCCATGACTCGACGCTGTCTCTTTTCCTCTTCTTGCGCTACGGCTTGGTGGCCTTGTCGATGAAGCTGGCGATCTGGTTATGCAAGCTCACACGGTCTTCATCGTGGAGATACATCATGTGGCCCGCGTTGTAATAGTCGAGTTTGATGTTTTTCTGCAATTCGGCCGGCAGCCCAAGGTGCTTCATCGTAAATTCAGTGGCGAAGAACGGCGTGGCCATGTCGTAGTACCCGTTTTCCACCTGCACGAGCAGTTTGGGATTCGTGATCATGGCTTGCGCCAGATCGCTTTCGACGTTGGGACCACTGGGGAAGAAGCCACCGCGGCGCGTGCCGCGTGTCCAGTTCCATCCGCCACCGCCTCCAGTCGAGTTGTGATAGACCTTGTCTTTTCCGAATTTCAGTTCGTCATGATTGTATTCATTGATGAGAGCCGTGAAAGCGCCGCCGACGGCCGGGCCTTCAGGATCGCCTTGCGCATTTTCTTCGAGCAGATCGGCGGTGTAGCCCGTGAAGCGGGCGTCAATGCGCCCGGTCGTAAGGCCGCGGCTGCGCTGGAGTTCGGCCATGAATTGACCGAGGTCGACCCGCAGATCGGCTTTGATGAGGTAGTCTTCGCTGAGACCCGTGAAATAAGAAAGCTTCTTGGCGACGGCGGCTTTTTCGCTAGCGGAGAGGTCGGCCCCTTTGAAGAGTGCGTCTTCATATTCGCCCTGCGCATATTTGCGGGCTTCTTCGATGAATCCCGGCAGGTCAGCGGGACGGTCTTTCAAAACCTTGTGATACCAGGCAACAGCGGCGTAACTGGGAAGGTAGTAGACGAAAGAACGGTCGTCGCCTGTGGGAAAGGTGATGGTGGAGAGATCGAGGACCGAAGAGATGAGACAGATGCCGTTCAAGTGCACGCTGTCGCGCTGCTGCAAATAGTTTCCGAGAGCGGCGGAGCGGAATGTGCCGTAGCTTTCGCCGATAAGAAACTTCGGCGAGTTCCAACGGTCGTTCCGGCTGAGATAAGTCACGATGAATTGGGCGAAAGCTTCGACGTCTTCGTCAATTCCCCAAAAATCCTTTTCCTGGGCTTTGCAGACGGCATGGCCGTAGCCTGTGCCCATCATGTCAATGAACACGAGATCCGTCTTGTCGAGCAGGCTCTCGCCGTTGTCCACGAGTTTATAGGGCGCGGGCGGAGTGAAGCTGCCGTCGACGGTCCACGCGCGGCGCGGGCCGAAGGCGCCCAAATGTAGCCACATGGTGGCAGAGCCGGGGCCGCCGTTATAGAGAAAGGAAACGGGGCGCGTGCTGAGATCTTTTACGTCGCTGCGCGTGTACGCCACGGAGTAGAGCAATCCCGTGGGGTCGCCTTTGTCGTTTTTTAGCAGCGTCGTGCTCGCCGTGGCTTTGTAGGGAATCGTTTGACCGCCGATTTTTATCGAGTGATCGGTTACGGAAGATTCCTCTTTGGTGGCTTTCTCGTCGCACTTGTCCGGTGTTTTGCCTTCCGGCGCGTGGGCGTCTAGCGCTTGCGCTGCGAGGCGAACCGGTTGGCCGAATACTAAAAGTCCTGCAATGCCAAGAAAGCTAAAAATCCTTTTCATCTAACGTCCCCCTGCCGAGTTGGTATTGCGCTCCAGTGGAAATGCGCAGGGATTCTATGTCGGTGAGCCGGGAGAGTCAAAGAGGCAACTGTTTTCCTGGAGTGCGGCGGCTAGACGCCGCTTTTCTTTCTTTTCTTCTTTCTTTCTTTTCTTTCTTTGCTTCTCATCTTTTTATTTTCTCTCTTTTGCTTTCTCACCCCACTCATGAGACATTCTCGAAAATGCGCAAACTCCCGCTCCGCAGCCTATCCCTACTCTCGTTTCTTTCTTTTTTCTTCCT
>CAJCHZ010000083.1 GCA_903970165.1 Betaproteobacteria bacterium | reverse complement strand
CAAAAGATTTTTATGCAATTCGAGAGTCTTCGGGAGATTCGTCGAACCCGCCTCTTCTTCGCCCTCGAAAATTACTTTCAGATTGACCTTCATTGGAATTTGTTTGGCCCGCAGGGCATCGAGCGCCGCCAGAAGAGCAATGATCGGCGATTTGTCATCGGAAGAGGAGCGGGCGTAAATGCGCCAGTCGTCCTCGTAGACCGCTGGCTGCTTGGCGCTGTTTTCTGGGAAGGGAATGCGCTTGCCTCCGGCTTCGATGGCATTGCTGCGTAAAATGGGTTCGAATGGCGTGCCGTCGGTCCACGCCGCGGGATCAACTGGCTGGCCGTCGTAGTGTGCGTAGAAAATCACCGTACGCGTGGCTTCGGGCACGACTTTTTTGCCAAAGACGACCGGACCCCGTCCCGTGATGGGCAGCAAGTGTGTTTCGATCCCGCGAGCTTCCAGTAATTCAACCAGGTGGGCGGCGTTTTTCTGGATGTTTGGAGTGTCGCTGGCGACGTTGGGGATGGCGAGAAATTCCACGAGCTCTCGGACGATGCGGTCTTCGTGATCGGTGCGATAATCGCGGACTTCCTGGATGACCTGGGCTGGAGAAAGGGACTTTTGTTCCTGCGCGACCGCTGAGCAGATCCATACTGCGAAAAAAGCAACGACCGCCAAAAATTTCAAGGGCTTCTCCTCTAACAGATTGCTGAAAAAAACTCATCGCCTCGGATCTGAGGTTCTTCCGGCATTCTGAACTGCCGCTGCAAACGTGCTTTTCGTTTGCCGGGCACAGGCTGAAGCCTGTGCCAGCACGCGTTTTATTTTCGCA
Organism: Betaproteobacteria bacterium; assembly: GCA_903970165.1. Lineage (GTDB taxonomy): Bacteria > Acidobacteriota > Terriglobia > Acidiferrales > UBA7541 > Acidiferrum. Next base: position 8,146 of record CAJCHZ010000083.1, on the reverse strand, counting down.
TTTTAGCTGTACGAACGGACAGCTGTCCGTTCGGACAGGCCGCATTTTGTTTTGTGCGGAAGTGGGTAACAGCATTTGCGCGAAGTACCAGTGTGTCGGGCGCTCTTATTGTTGAGACTAAATATTCGCTTTCCCTCGGAGGTCTCGCACGACTATGAGTCGCTGTATTTTGGCTGTGGCTTTGTCATTTTTTCTATCAGGAGCCTTGCCCACGCAAACCACCCAGACTGCGCCTGCTTCCGTTGTGCTCCAAACGAATGCAGCGAAGGTAAATGCTGTTGATGCTGCCGCTGGATCGACCGTGTTTGACGGCGATCGTCTCGAAACGCAATCGAAAGGCATGCTCAGCTTGCGTTCCGGAGAGATACAGTTTACTTTGCCGGAAGAGAGCACTTTGTGGATGAACCATGAAGGTTTGAACGCGACGCCGCGGTTGCAGCGCGGCACGGTCGTCTTTCGCGCGGAAAATGGAGTGGGCGTGGAGATTATTGCCGATGATGTGCGTGTGCGTCCGCATTTTCCTGTTCTTACGGTTGGCCAGGTGACGCTGGAAGAGTGCTATGTGATTGTTACGGCGCGCACGCAATCGCTGGATGTTACTGCCGGCAAAGAAACCAAGAATCTCGAAGAAGGAAAATCAGTCCGCGTCGCGCGGGCTGGAGTCTGTGGTGCGGCCATCAATCAACCTGTCGCGGCGGTCGGACAGAGCCGCTTCTTTATCTTGCCCGTGGCGGCCGCCGTCGCAATCGGGATTTTGGTCCTTCATAAAGGACTTGAGAGCCCTGACCGGCCTTAAGCCCAGCGTCCTTCCTTTTACAACGGACTCGATTGATTCTCCTGGGATTCGCTTATGAATTTTGCCAGGGTCTCCAGCTTTTCCTCCGCCGCACCTGAGGAAAGAGCAGCGCTTGCCAATTGAGCTCCTTCTCGAAAGTCCGTTGCGACTCCTGCTGCAACCAGGGAAGCGGCGGCATTCACCAAAACGATGTCGCGCGGCGGGCCATGGTTGCCGGCTAGGATGGCTCGGATCGTGACGGCATTTTCTTGAGCGGTTGCCCCGCGGACGGCTTCGAGAGGCGCGCGTGAAACTCCGAAAGTTTCCGGCGCAACTGTTAGGCGCCGGACATCGCGGCCTTTCACTTCCGCCACCAGCGTTTCTCCTGCCAGCGAAATTTCGTCCAGCCCGCCTGCTCCGTGAACTACGAAAGCATGTTCTACGCCCAGCTCGCCGAGAGTCGCGGCGATCAGATCGATCAGATCGGCTGAAGGAACACCGACGATTTGGGCGCGTGCTCCGGCGGGATTGGTTAGCGGGCCCAGAAGATTGAAAACCGTGCGCACACCGATCTGTTGCCGCGCAGGAGCGGCATGGCGGGCAGCGGCGTGTGCGGCTCGTGCAAAGAAAAAACCCATGCCGATTTCGCGCAGAGCTCGACCGTGACGTTCGACCGGAAGATCAATTCGCACGCCAAGTGCCTCAATGACATCCGCGGAACCGCTACCAGAATGCGACGCGCGGTTGCCATGCTTGGCGACGCGCGCGCCCGCTGCCGCCGCGACGATGGCTGCTGCCGTAGAAATGTTGAATGTCTTGAATTCCTTGCCGCCTGTTCCGCAAGTGTCTATGAGATGTTCGGGTTTGGGCTCGCCGTTCGCAAACACCGGTGTGGCGCGCCTGCGCATCACGCTGGCAAAACCTGCGAGCTCGTCCACACTCACTGGGCGACTGTTCATAGCCGTGAGCAACCGTACTATTTCCGGCGTTTCCAGACGACCGGCGAGCAATTCTTCCATCACCCCTTCGGCTTCGGGGCGAGAGAAAACGTGACCGGATGCCGCGCGTTCGATTGAGAGATTTTTCATGATGATTCGGGGAATCTTGCTCCGGTTCGGGCTTTCCGAGTACACTCTACTGTTTGCGACGGCTTCAAAATTCTAACACTACGGGACCGCGATGAAGATTCACGAGTATCAGGCCAAGGCAATCCTTGCCCGTTACGGCGTTACCACTCCGCGAGGCGAAGTGGCCTTTTCAAAGGAAGAAGCACGCGAAGGGGCGGCGCGGCTGAAGTCCAACATTGTCGTTGTGAAGGCGCAGATTCACGCGGGCGGGCGCGGCAAAGCTGGCGGCGTGAAGCTGGCGCATTCGCCCGACGAGGCCGCGGAAATTGCCTCACACATGTTGGGCGTGAATCTTGTTACCGCGCAAACAGGACCGGGTGGGCGCACCGTGAAGCGCGTTTTGGTTGAAGAGGGCTTGGATATCAAGCGCGAGCTCTATCTCAGCATTCTTGTGGATCGCAGCGTGGGGCAAGTTGTTTTTATGGCCAGCGCTTCCGGTGGAATGGATATTGAGGAAGTGGCCAAGACGAATCCGGAAGCGATTATGCGGGAGACGATTCATCCCGCGGTTGGCTTGCAGGCGTATCAAGCGCGCAAACTCGTTTTTGGCCTCGGTCTTTCGGGAGACGTCGCGACGAAAGCGGCGCCCTTCTTGCAGGCACTTTATCGCGCCTTTGTGGACACCGATTCCTCCATGCTCGAAATCAATCCCGCTGTGATCACTGGCGACGGGCGGCTGGTTGCGCTCGACGCGAAGATGACGTTTGACGACAACGGGTTATTTCGCCACAAGGAGCTGCGCGAGTTGCGGGACCTCGACGAAGAAGATCCGCTGGAAGTCGAGGCTTCGAAGTACGGATTGAATTACATCAAGCTGGATGGGACTGTGGCTTGCATGGTGAACGGCGCGGGCCTCGCGATGGCCACCATGGACATCATCAAGTACGCCGGCGGCTCGCCTGCTAATTTTCTGGATGTAGGGGGGGGAGCGTCTTCCGATCAAGTGAAGAATGCGTTTCGCATTTTGATTGGCGATCCGGCCGTGAAGGCGGTCTTCATCAATATTTTCGGCGGCATTTTGCGCTGCGATGTTCTGGCAACGGGCGTCGTTGCCGCAGCCAAGGATTTGCAAGTGAAAGTGCCGGTTGTGGTTCGTATGGAAGGCACCAACGTCGAGTTGGGCCAGCAAATCCTTCGCGAAAGCGGCCTGAACTTTACTATCGCGAACGGAATGAAGGACGGCGCCCAAAAGGTCGTCGCTCTCGCGGGAGGTGCGCGATGAGCGTTTTGGTCAACGAAAAGACGCGATTGATTGTGCAGGGATTTACGGGACGCGAGGGAACTTTTCACGCTCAGCAGATGATTGAGTACGGGACGAACGTGGTAGGTGGCGTGACGCCTGGCAAAGGTGGCACGAAGCATCTCGAACGGCCTGTTTTCGACACGGTGCAGGAAGCGGTGAAGGGAACTGGGGCGAATGCTTCTGTGATTTTTGTTCCCCCGCCGTATGCTGCCGATGCGATTCTCGAGGCCGCCGACGCAGCGCTACCACTGATTATTTGCATTACGGAAGGCATTCCTGTCATTGACATGGTGCGCGCTTCGGCTACCGTGGATTTCAACAAGACTCGGCTCATCGGTCCCAACTGCCCGGGCGTCATTTCTCCCGGCAAATGCAAAATCGGCATCATGCCTGGCCGCATTCACAAACAGGGCCATGTCGGCGTCGTCAGCCGCAGCGGCACGCTCACCTACGAAGCCGTTGATCAGCTCACTCGGCTCGGCATCGGTCAATCGACGTGCATCGGAATCGGTGGCGATCCCATCATCGGCACGTCCTTTCTGGACGCGATGCGTCTTTTCAACGACGACCCCGACACCCATGCCGTGATCCTGATTGGCGAAATCGGCGGCAACGCCGAAGAGACTGCTGCGCAGTGGATCAAAGCCAACGTGAAAAAACCAGTCGTCGGCTTCATCGCCGGACAAACCGCACCACCAGGCCGCCGCATGGGTCACGCGGGCGCCATCATCAGCGGCGGGCAGGGCACGGCAAAAGACAAGTATGCCGCCATGAGCGCCGCAGGCATCCGCACCGTCGAAACTCCTGCGGATCTCGGTTCCACAATCGCTGCAGCCTTGAAATCCTGACGTATCGCCGGCATCTTGCCGGAAGTTTTTCACCACTCTAATGGAGGACTGTTTCGTGGCAATCGAACGCACTTTTGCAATCATTAAGCCCGACGCCGTGGCTGCCGGGCAGCAAGGCGAAATCCTGGCGCGCATTCAAAAAGCCGGCTTCAAAATTGTCGCCATGAAATCCATGCGTTTGACCAAAGAAGAAGCCGGCGGCTTCTATGCCGTCCACAAAGCGCGCCCCTTTTTCGGCGAGCTAACCGATTTCATGAGCTCAGGCAAGATCATCGCCATGGTCCTCGAAGCTGAAAATGGAATTTTGAAATGGCGCGACACGATGGGCGCCACCGATCCCAAGAAAGCATCACCCGGCACGATTCGCCACGATCTCGGCACCGGTATCGGCACGAATTGCACGCACGGCTCTGACGCCCCGGAAACAGCCGCGTTCGAAATTTCCTATTTCTTCGCCGGCATGGAACTCATCTAGCGAAGTTGCCGTCGCGGGAAAAAAGTGCCGCCGGGACGACGACGCGGACACTGCGCCTCCGCTACCTTATGGATGATCCGGGCTCTCCAGGGAGCCTTGCTTTCCGGACACTGCTTCAGCACCACCTATCGCGGTTGCTGCGCCGACGACAACCGCCACTACCAACAACAGTTTGCTGGAATGCCCCGAACTCTTGGTGATTGCACCCCCTTGCCCACCGTCATCGTCGGCACTCAGCTGCACGCGGCACGTCTTTCCTTCTTCGATGTTTTCCGTTTCGCCCCGGTAGGAAATCTGCGCCCCGTGATTTGCACGCGAACGATGCGGCGCGTTTGCGAAATTGGCTGGATACGCGCCCCACACGCCACGATTCCTCCAATATTGGCAGCTGTTACGGACAGCACCGCGGCGCATGCGAGAAGTTCGACATCGAACTGGCGGAGGCTGTGGCCCGCGCTGTCGTGCAATATGTCGTGCATCACCGCTGAGCTGCGGTCCGCTAGATGGAAGACGGCCTGTCCAATTTGCAGGCCCAGGCTGCCTTGTGCCTCGGTGGACATCCTGTCGCCGTCGAAGATCGTGGTTCCTTCGGAAGCGCTGTGCCCGCTGAGGCTGGCATGATTGCCTCGACGATGACTCCAACGGCTTCAAGCTTGCTGCCGCTGCCGCCTGGAACGCCGGCGGAAGGGAATGCCATTGCTATCGCCAGAAGGCGCGGGGAGCCTGCCACGCGCACCTCCATGCTAAAAAGACGCGAAATTCAGGGCGGGACTGGCGCCCCGGTTCGCCTTGCAAAATGTTAGCTATATTATAATATAATTAAAAATATATAGTTATTAATTATAGATATAAATTAGCTTGAAAGCGGCCGATGCGATGAGCCTGGGGAAGCTAGCGAGCTGAATCCTCGACTTGAATCTCAAACAAGTGCGCCCAGTCTTTTCCGGTTATGAACAGCCGGTGTCGCGCAGGATCATTTGCAATTCCATTCAGCACGCCTTCCGGCTCTTTCTGTTCCTGTGCCGCAATCGCCGAGCAGTCGATCCACGCACGGACCTGCCCGGAAGCAGGGTCGATACGTGCAATTCGATTCGAATGCCATACGTTCGCATAAATTTCATTCTCGATGAATTCCAATTCGTTGAGATTGGTTACGGCTTCCTTTCCCGCATAAACTTCCAGCGTACGCACAACCTCTAGTGTTTTGGGATCGAGATAACGCAGCCGATTCGTCCCGTCACTAAGGATCAGGTGTGAGCCGTCATGGGCCAGTCCCCAGCCTTCGCCATAGTAATGAAATTCCCGCAGCTTCCGAAAGCTGCGCACGTCGTAGACGAAACCGACATTCGACAGCCATGTCAGCTGGAATATCTTTCCTTCAAAAATGGTCAGGCCTTCCGCAAAATATTCAGAACTCAGCTCCGTTTTCTGAAGTACCTTTCCGGTTTCTATCTCGACCTTTCGCACGGAAGACTGGCCCCTCTCTCCCGTGCTCTCGTAAAGAAAACCGTCGACGTACTCAAGCCCCTGCGTGAAAGCGTGCGGATCATGCGGATACGTTTTCAAGATCTTTACATGCAGCAGGGGAATGGATTGCTCGGAGGCCTGAAAAACGTCGGTGCTACCGCCAACTCCACCGCCAGAAAATACCCACAAACAAATCGTAAGTGAAAGCGCCAACGCTCCCGGCTTTGTGCTGGCGAATCCACGGATCGTTCTTGGTTTGGAACTCATTCAGCCGCCCCCCGCAAATCGAAAGCATATCTCTAAACACCGCTCGCCCATCGCCGGTGGATTCAGCGGGCACTCGCGCTCCTCTTTATATAATGCTCTTATGGATTCCCTCCGCGAACTCGGCCGTATGCTCCTGGTCCTCGGCGCCGTTCTCGTCCCGGTCGGAGCTTTCCTCTATTTCGGCGCAAAGCTTCCGTTCCGCCTCGGAAAACTTCCCGGCGACATCGTTCATCGCGGAGAACACACTACTTTTTATTTTCCTATCGTTACTTGTCTAATCCTCAGCCTCAGTTTGTCTCTGCTTCTCTGGCTCTTCTCCCACTTCCGTCGCTAGCCGTTTCGCTGAATCTTTCCGCAGCGCGGCTCTCTTGATATATAGTTCCCGGATCCTAAAGAAAATTCTCAAGCCAAATCACACGGGAGAATTCAAGATGAAGCTCGCCTATCTCACCTTGGCCACAACCCTTGCCTTCTCGCATGCCCTGGTGACGCAATCCTCATCCGACAAATCCGCCGCCCCGGCGACCGCCACGCCGCCCTCGCAACAACCGGTCTCCGATCCTTTCGCAGGCGCTCCGGCAGCCAAACCCGAAGACGTCAAGTCCATCGACAGCCTCATGGCAGCTCTTTACGACGTCATCTCCGGCCCCGCGGGCGAACGCGACTGGAACCGTTTCCGCTCGCTCTTCATTCCCACCGCGCATCTCACTTCCACCAGCATTGCTCCCGACGGCTCCGTCCGCGTCCATCCAAGCAGCCCAGATGACTACGCCAAGGCCGCCGGTGGCTACTTTCTGAAAAACGGTTTCTTCGAAAAGCCTATCGTGAATCGCATCGAAACCTATGGCAACGTTGCGCAAATCTTCAGCAGCTATGAATCGCGCCACGCCGCTGGCGACGCTCCCTTCGCGCGCGGCATCAACAGCATCCAAATGCTCAATGATGGCAAGCGCTGGTGGATCGTGAGCGTCCTCTGGGATTCCGAACGCGCCAACAACCCGCTCCCCAAAGAATTCGCCACCAAGCCATAGGGTTTCTCGTCTCTGCCCCAGGTAGCGCCGGGTTTACCCCGCGTTCCCCAGGCAAGCACCTGCCGAAAATTCAAATCACAATATCCCCCGAATTCGACATACCTTTACACCCCTCATGCAGCATCCTATAGTCCTAACTCCATGCCGTTTCCCTTTTCGCCGCGACTACTACTCCCCGCGCGATTTCCAAATTCGCGCTTCCTCGCTCTTTTCCTCCTCCTGGCCGCCGCCCTCCTCACCCCAGCCGAAAACATAAAAGACATCCACCCCACGAGCTACGTCACGGATCTCGCGCAAGTCATCGATTCCAACACCAAAGCCAGCCTCGAAAATCTTTGCCTGGAGGTCGAGCAAAAAACCGCTGCGCAGATGGCCATCATCACCGTCCGTTCGCTCGATGGCGAAGACGTCGATCAATATGGCAACGACCTTTTCAAACAGCTCGGCGTCGGCGGCAAAAAAGAAAATCGTGGCGTGTTGCTGCTCGTGGCCCCTACGGAGCGCACTTATCGAATTGAAGTCGGCTATGGCCTCGAGCCGGTTATCACCGACGCCCGCGCCGGCGACGCTGGCCGTCTCATGCGTTCGTTTTTCGTCCAAGGAAATTACAACCGTGGCATCGAAGCGGCCGTCTGGCAACTCGCGAAATATATCGCCGCCGATCGCGGAGTTACGCTTTCGGCGACGCCCCCTGCTCTGCGGGCTCCGGCTCGCGGTGACAATACGCGTTCCTTTCCCATTTGGCCAATCTTGATATTTATTTTCGTCGTGATTCAAATTTTTAGGGGCCTTGGCGGCCGTGGCGGAAGACCCGGAAGCGGTTGGTGGATTGGCCCGGTAATCGGCGGAATGCTCGGAGGCGGCGGAGGATTTGGTCGCGGCTCGGGCGGTGGGGGTGGAGGTTTCGGGGGAT
>CAJCHZ010000082.1 GCA_903970165.1 Betaproteobacteria bacterium | reverse complement strand
GTCCGGCACAAACATGCAGAACGCGATCGACTTGCCATCCGGCGACCAGCGCGCGTCACTCAATTTGTCGGTAGCGTGCGTCACTTGTGTAGCCGCGCCTTCCGTGTCAATCCAGCGAACGAAAATCTGCGCGCCCCGCGGCTCACCATCCGCTATATAAAGGATCCGCTTGCCGTCGTTAGACCAGCGCGCCGCCGAACCTTTCGTCAGGAATCGATTTTGGCTGCCGTCCGCGTTCATGATCCACAGCGAAGAATCCCAGCGGTCTTCAATTTTGTTCGCTTGCTGACGAACGTAAACAATGCGTGCTCCGTCCGGCGAAATCTGCGCATTACTGACACGCTCCAGGTCGAAATAATGCTCGTTCGTCAGGCGGTGAGCTGCGTGAGTCTCTTGCGATATAGCGGGTAACGTCGCGCTAACCAGAATAATCAAAGTCGCGGTGAAACAAATTCTCATGACACACCTCTCAAAGTGAATCTAGCGATAAAGCATTCTAGCGTAATTTTCTCCTCATGCGCAGCCGCTAACGCGGCTACCGCCCCGCGGCTAGCGGTCTGCTAGCATAGTGGACGAAATTGTAGATGTCGATTCAACGCGAGCCAGCACCGGGAATTGTCGTTCAGGGAAATTTGTCGCGCGTGACCGTAGGCCAATTTGCGGAACGATTTAGGGCTGAAGTCATTCCACTCAGTAACACCTTCGGTTACTTCTGCGCCTCGCTCCCGATGAGCGAGGAAGTCCTCAAAGAATATTTAGAAGAGCCCGTGGCGGCCTTGCCTACAAACATCGCAAGCATGTTGCCGCGCATCTCCATTCTGCTCGTACCTTATTTGGAGCGTTCCGCCAGTCCTTCCTCTGTCAAGGCCAAGAGTAAAGGCGCCGGTGTTTCGTCGTCGTCGCGCGCCGCCGAGAAAGTCGGCGAGTTCGTCGTGGAAGAACGTCCCGAAGAAGGCAAACAATCTTGGGCTTCCGAAGTGCGCTTCGAAAACGAGACAGTCCTCGTCTTCGCTTTCAAAGAGCAAGACGTGGCCGAGTATCACTACCGTCTCTACCGCCGCTTGGCCGCTTTGATTGCCGGCAACCTTCCCGCCGATGCTTGGGATGGATACAAGGCCAACCTGCGCGAAGAGTTAAACAACACCGTCCACGGCGAAGTCGATGAAGAAAGCTGGCAAGCGAAGCAGGCGCTTTTGCGGCGTCAAACCGGCGTCAAGCGCGACACTCGCTTGTTTGAAGAATATGCGCGCCAATCCTTTATCGATACCCTGACTCTCTACTTGCACGGCATCTGCTGCGACATTGATGTCGAAACGGGGCCTCGGCAATTGCCGAGTCGCCATCTTCGCAAGCGCCTCAATTTCTTCAAGGGCATGTATCCGCCGCCTGAGGGCTACGCGGTCTTCCCCGAAGACGATGAGCCAAAGCCTTCGAAGTAAAGCGAGCCTCGCACGAAATAAGGGGGTCTTTGCGATCTCATGCCCACACTCACCCGCGCCGGTTACCACATCCACTACCAACTCACTGGTCCCGAGCGCGCCCCGCTCCTTCTCCTATCCAACTCTCTCGGAGCCGATCTGGCTATGTGGGACGACCAGGTCCCGGAGTTCTCCAAAAGCTTCCGCGTGTTGCGCTATGACAATCGCGGCCATGGCGCGTCCACTGCCCCAAAGGCCCCCTATTCTCTCGAAGACGTCGCCAGCGACGCCGCCGCTCTCATAGACATGACCCGCGAAAAGGCCACTCACTTTTGTGGCTTGTCGCTCGGTGGAATGGTTGGCATGTGGCTCGCTACTCATCGTCCGCACTTGATCGATAAATTAGTGTTGTGCAACACCTCCGCCTTGCTGGGCCCGCGTGAGAATTGGGAGACACGCATCGATGCCGTCCGCAATGGCGGCATGCAAGCTGTTGTCAATGCCGTCATCGCGCGTTGGTTCACAGAGCCATTCCGCGCCAATTGCCCGAACGTCGTTGGTCTCGTCGAACAAAGCTTCCTGAATGTTTCTGTCGAAGGCTACGTCGGCTGCTGCGCCGCCATTCGCGATATGGATCAGCGCAAAGCCATCGCCGCCATCCAAGCCGTCACTCTGGTCGTAGCTGGCACGCACGACCCCGCCACCCCGCCCGCCATGAATCAAGAGATCGCCTCGTCCATCAAAGGCGCGCGCTACGCGGAATTACCAACCGCCCATCTCTCGAACATAGAGGCCGCCTCATCTTTCAATGATGTCGTTGGCTATTTCCTGCGCGCGTAGCTATTTGATTTGACCGCAAAAGGGGACTGTACCAAGCGCCTGCCTCAGTGCCCACACGTTTGTCATCACTCATCGAGCGCGCGTGGACTGTCCCCTTTTGCGCTCCCAATCCGCTATTGATTCCCGTTCAGAAAGACCGGCTTCACCATAGCCGCAATCTTGCCGGCCATCTCCTCGGCAGCGACGCGGTTGGGTGTCTGGAACCAGCGTCGTGCACCTCCGAAGATGGCCCATGCCACCGTGGTCGCCAGCAGTTCCGAATCTACACCGCCCGCCGCTCCATGCCGGGAAAGGCCTTCCCTGAACATGCCCTCCACAACCGGGATGATGGAGCCTTCCAGCGGTATCAGCGCTCCCTTAACCGGGCAGCCTGTGACCTCAATCAGATAGTCGCAGACCCCGAGTACAATGGCGTCTAGTGCTCTATCGCAGTCCGTAAACGAAATACCCCGGCGCTCTATGAGTTCGCGGAAGCGGACTTCCGTCATAGCAAGCAGCAACGCGCTCTTGTCTGGGTAATGGAGATAAAACGTGGCCCGGTTTAACTTCGCCTCATCCGTGATCTCATGGACAGAAATGTCCTCGAACTCTCTTGTTTTCAGCAGCGTAGCTAATGAATCCATCAGCATCCGGCGGCTGCGCAAGATGCGGGGATCCGTCGTCTCGGTGGCCGGTTGAAGCGCTTGGCTCATTGCAATACTTTAGGATACCTCTCGGACGGCAATTGATGCTAACGCAACACTTGTCTATTTTTCTAGAATCGACATTTGTCTATTTCGCATCAACTGTCGTAGAGGAATTTATGCCCACATTGCTTCATATCGACTCCAGCCCGCTGTATGGCCGGTCAGTCTCCCGCCAGCTAACGGCCGCGTTCGTCAGTCAATGGAAGGCCTCGCATCCAAATGGAACGGTGGCTAACCGCGACCTTAGCGCGATCACCATCCCGCCCATCAACGCTGCATGGATCGGTGCCGTCTATACGCCGGAGGAGGGCCGCACTCCCCAGCACAAGGAACTGCTTTCGCTCTCCGACTCATTTCTCGCCGACTTGGAGCGGGCTGATGAGTACGTCATCGGAGTGCCGATGCATAACTTCGGCGTGCCCTCTTCGCTGAAGCTCTGGATCGACCAGATTGCGCGCGTCGGCAAGACCTTCTCCTATGCGGACGGAACACCAAAGGGACTTCTCATCGGCAAGAAGGCGACATTCATCATCGCAACCGGCGCCATCTACGACGCCCAGACTCAAATGGCTTCGTTTAATTTTGTAGAACCCTATTTGCGATCGCTCTTCGGCTTCCTCGGTGTGACGGACGCGACCTTCCTCACAGCCGGCGGCACCGTGGCGCTCAACCACGGGCATGATCGCGATACCTTTCTCGCACCACACCTCCACGCCGTCCAAACGCATGCGCAAATCCTCCAGGGAGGTCACGTATGAAGATCGCTTCCGTTGTTGCGCGCTATCTCCTCGGGCTTTTGTTTACAGTCTTCGGGCTGAACGGGTTTCTTCAATTCATCCCCGCGCAGCTACCGGCGAATCCCCTCGCTCTGCAGTTTCTCGGTTCCGTCAGCGCATCGCATTTTGCCGCCTTCTTCTTCGCGTTGCAGCTAGTGGGTGGGCTGCTGCTCCTGTCCGGCTTTTACGTGCCGCTTGCGCTCACAATCCTCGCGGCGGAGCTCTACAACATCCTCGCGTTCCACCTGACGCTCGCCCCTGGCATCGCTCCTGGGCTCGTGGCCTGCGTCCTTTGGGTTTTGGTCTTCCTCCAATACCGCGAAAGCTTCAAGGGCATCCTCAGCGCCAAACCTGACACGCAGGCGTGACCCGAATCGCGTTGTGATAAAAGTCTGAAGAGTCTTCCGGCCATGAAACTCTTCTTTCTCTTATTCGCCGTCGCTTCTGCTTTGCTGGCTGCCACGCCCTGCGCATCGCTCCAAAGCATCGTCCTCCCCGGCACGCAAATTCAATTCGCGCGGCAAACTGCTCCCACCACCATGCTCGGCCCGGGCGGGTTCTTAGTCAAGACACCCGCCTTCTGTCGCGTCGGCGGAATCATCCGGCCCGCCAGCGATTCGGAAATCCATTTTGAAGTCTGGCTCCCTGCGGCAGACTGGAACGGCAAATTTCGCGGCGCCGGCAACGGCGGCTTCGCCGGTTCTATCAACTACGCCGAAATGGCCGCCGCC
>CAJCHZ010000081.1 GCA_903970165.1 Betaproteobacteria bacterium | reverse complement strand
AACATGGGCATCGACGACCGCAACCAGCTTCAGATGGTTGCCTCCATGCCCGGCGGCGTAGAGGGCGTCCGCCAGATGGTCGCCGACTTCCACAAACGGGGCGTGCGGGTCCTCTTTCCAATGATGATGTGGGATCAAGGGACACGCGATCCTGGCCAATCGTGGCCCGATGCCATCGCCAGTCTGATGGCGGAAATTGGGGCTGACGGCATCAATGGAGATACACAAGACGGAGTCCCGCGCGCATACGCGGAAGCCGCTGAAAAGATTGGTCATCCGCTGGCATTTCAACCGGAAGGTGGGCCACACGACGAGGCCGTGAACTACGACGTCTTGACCTGGGGTCAGTATAAATTCCCTTTTGCGCCACGTGTGGATCGCTATAAATGGCTGGAAACAAGGCACATGGTGAACATTTCGGACCGCTGGAACCGTGACAAGACGGACGACTTGCAGTTTGCCTTTTTCAACGGAATTGGCTGGGAGACCTGGGAAAACATCTGGGGCATCTGGAACGGAATCACCCCGCGAGACAGCGAGGCGACCCGGCGTGTGGCTACAATGGAACGCGGTGTCGCACCTTTTCTCGTGAGCAAGGACTGGGAGCCCTTTTTTCCGATGCTGCCCTTTGGAGTCTTTGCGAGCCGATGGCCGCTAGGGGAAGAAACAGTCTGGACAATCGTTAATCGTAATGAATACAACATCAATGGTCCGGAAATGGAGCTGCCTGTCCAAGACGGAATGCATTACTTCGATCTGTATCATGGAGTGGAACTCACCCCCCAACGCCGCGGCGACACCATCGTGCTGATTTTCCCCTTAGGGGCGAAGGATTATGGCGCGGTACTCGCCACAAAACAGCCCTTGTCAGAAAGCCGAAAAAGCCTTATGGCGACTATGAATACGCTGACATCTGCACCGCTATCCAGCCTCGGGGACCATCGGACGATTCTCACTCAGCAAATGAGCGGGATTACCGCGACGAAAGCGCCGTCAGGCACGCCTGAGGGAATGGTGAAAATTCCCGCAGCCGATTTTCTCTTCAAGGTGCAAGGCATTGAAATCGAAGGATTTGATGACATCGGAGTGGACGTTCAATATCCGTGGGAAGATTCGCCGCGCCGGTATCATGAACATACCGTCCATGTGAATTCTATCTGGATGGACAAGTATCCGGTGACCAACACGGAATTTAAGAAGTTTGTGGATGCCACCCACTATCAGCCAAAAGATGACCTGAATTTCCTGAAGGATTGGAAGAATGGGACTTACCCGGACGGCTGGGGGGACAAGCCGGTTACCTGGGTTTCACGCGAAGACGCGAACGCCTATGCCAACTGGGCCGGAAAGCGATTGCCACGCGAGTGGGAGTGGCAATATGCGGCGCAGGGTAGCGATGGACGGCTCTATCCCTGGGGAAATCAGTGGGATGCGTCCGCGGTTCCAAACCCCGACAAGGGCCGAAATATGCGCGGGCCGGATGCCGTTTCGGCTCACCCTAAGGGCGCAAGCCCCTTCGGGGTGATGGACCTCGTCGGCAACGTCTGGCAATGGACCGATGAATTCATCGACGACCATACGCTCGGGGGCATCCTGCGAGGCGGCAGTTACTACCAGCCGCAGGGCTCAATCTGGTATTTCCCGCAAGCATATAAATTGACAGAACACGGCAAACTCTTGATGATGGCGCCAAGCATGGATCGCTCCGGGGCCTTGGGATTCCGCTGCGTTCAAGATGCGCAGTAAGTCGGCGAATTAACTCCAGCCGGACACTCAAGGAAAGACCTGTAGACTTGCCCTGGAAGCCCAGACAGGACTGATTCCCTTTGTATGACCAAACCGGCCACCATGAAGCAAATCGCCGAGCGCGCGCAGGTCTCGATCGGCACAGTCTCGCACGTTGTCAACGGAACGGCTCCTGTTCGAGAAAAGCTGCGCAAAAGAGTTCTCGAAGTAATCGCGCATCTCGGCTATCAGCCGAGCCAGTTGGCACGCGGACTTCGCCGCGACACCACGAACATGCTGGGCATGGTCATTCCGGACATCACCAATCCATTTTTTCCGGCAGTGGTGCGCGGTGTGGAAGATGTGGCCTTCAACAAATCCTACCGAGTGGTGCTGTGCAACACGGATAACGACCCGGCTAAAGAGAAGGCCTACATCGATGAATTGCGTTCCTACCGCCCCGCAGGCCTTCTGATTATTCCGGCTTCCGAGCGCAGTATGTCTTCCGAGTTGGGTTACTCGATTCCCCAAGGGATTCCGCTGATTTTCCTGGACCGCCGTCCTTTGGACTGGAAAGGCGACGCCGTGATGGTGGCGAATGAGGAAGGAGCTTTTCAGGCGACGCAATACTTGCTGAAGATGGGTCACACGCGGATGGCGATGCTCTCCGGGCCGTCGCACGTGACCAACGCAGTGGAGCGAATGGCGGGATTTCGCAGAGCGCTTGCCAAGAACAACGTGAAGATTACACCCGAGTATGTGCAGGAGACGCGCTTCGATCGCGACAGCGGTTACCGGAGCGCCCTGCGCTTGTTGAACATGCTGCCTCGCCCCACTGCAATTTTTGCGGCAAACGATATGGTAGCCCTGGGTGCCTTGCTTGCGGTCCGCGAGATGGGCTTGCGTTGCCCCAAAGACGTCTCCATCATCGGGTTTGACGACCAAGACCTGTGTATCTTCACGGACCCCGCCCTATCCTCCGTGCATCAGTCCGGCTACCAGATGGGCGCCACGGCGGCCCGGCTGTTGTTGGAAAGGATCAGCGGGAAAAAGGCGCGCCCGCAGCAGATTGTCTTGCCGACGGAGTTAAGAATTCGCAATTCCGTGGTCGCGCCCCACGAGATGCACCCAAAAGACTAATATAGATAGGTGGAAAGCGTTGGCGCGGCCGCCCTGGAGATTTTCTTCACGGGCGATAATTCAGTAAGATGAGCCCTGCCCATGCTCGCGGCCACAGAGGATCGTCCAAGCTGGATCGAAACTAACGCATGAAACTAACCCGCCGTTCCTTTCTGAACTATTCCCTGGGTGCAGTGGCAGTCGGAAAGTTCGGACAAGGTGTAGCCACTCGCACCACAAAGGCTGAGCCACGGCTGGCCCCTTCCGGCAAGCCCTTCCATGCTCGATTCACCGACGTGGCTAAAGAGGCCGGCCTCGTGCTGCCAATTGTGTATGGCGAGGTGGATCACAAAGACTACATCTTGGAGACCGTGGGCTGCGGCTGCGCCTTCTTTGACTACGACAACGATGGCTGGATGGATATTTTCCTGCTCAGCGGCACCTCCATGTCAGGGCCCCCACCGGGGGCATCCAATCGCCTGTATAAAAACAATCGCGATGGGACTTTCAGCGACGTAACGGAAAAGTCTGGTTTGAGTTTCACCGGCTGGGCGTCCGGAGTCTGCGTAGGCGACTACAACAATGACGGTTGGGAAGATCTCTTCTGCACATTTTACGGACAAAACAAGCTCTATCGAAACAATGGCGACGGCACGTTCACCGATGTAACCAAATCAGCCGGCCTGGAGAACGCCAAGACTCGCTGGGGAGCAGGCTGCACTTTCGTGGACTACAACCGCGACGGCCTTCTGGATCTTTTCGTTTCGAATTACCTGCAGTTTGATCCCGCGCATATCCCAAAGCCAGGTCAAAATTCCTATTGCAACTGGAAAGGTGTGCCAGTCAATTGCGGCCCACGAGGCTTGCCCGCCGGATTTCACTCACTCTACCGGAACAACGGTGACGGCACATTTGCAGATGTGAGCGCCCAGGCTGGCATTGATAAACTTCACGGTTCCTACGGCATGACCGTGGTCGCTGCTGACTTCGACGAAGATGGCTGGCCCGACATTTTTGTCGCGTGCGATTCAACACCAAGTTTTCTTTTGATGAACCAGCGCAACGGCACATTCCGCGAAGAAGGCATAATCCGCGGCGTCGCGCTGAGCGATGACGGCATGGAACAAGCTGGAATGGGGGTCGGCGTTGGCGATTACGATCTTGACGGCCATCTGGACCTTTTCAAGACACACTTCACGGAAGACACTGCGGGCCTTTTCCACAACGACGGCAAAGGCGATTTTGAAAGCGTGACGATGGCCACGCACGTCGGAACCGAAAATCGCTACATCTGCTGGGGAGCCGGAATCGTGGACCTTGACAACGATGGTTATCCGGATTTGTTTATGACCGCGGGCAGTGTTTACCCGGAGGTCGAAAAGACGCTCCCGCAGTATCCCGACAAAAATCCCCGGATCGTTTTTCGCAATCTGGGCAACGGAAACTTCGAGGAACTGATCGAAGAAGCCGGCCCAGGCGTGGCAGCTCTGCACTGCAGCCGCGGCTGCGCTTTCGGTGACTTCGACAATGACGGCGACGTCGACATTCTCATCGTCAACATGAACGAGCCTCCGTCGCTTTTACGCAACGACATCAGCGGGAATAATCACTGGCTCAAGATCAAGCTGATCGGCACGAAGTCCAACCGCAGCGCTATTGGCGCGCGAGTACTGGCCCGGTACGGAAAAAAGATCCAGGCGCAGGAAGTGCTTAGCCAATCGAGTTTTTATTCCGCCAGCGATCCAAGACTGCACTTTGGATTGGGCGCAGAGACCTCCGCCGACCTCGAGATTCGTTGGCCGAGCGGCCTTCATGAAAGAGTCAAGGCAGTAAAAGCAAATCAAATAGTCGTCATCAAGGAAGGTTCAGGAGCTCCGGCAGGCAATGCACCCTTGAAGAAAGAAAACTGAACCACCATGACTACCCGCGACAGCCACAACAAACAAACGCAAGAAATCAGCGACACCTAAATACCATCTAAAAGGGGTGCGCCCCACCCAGCCGACATATCAAGCTGGATGAGGCGCCGTGGAGCGAACAAAAGTTAGAAGCTGAAGTGAAGCCCGAACTGCGTAGCGCGCGGAATGCTCTGCGAAGTTGAAAGGCCGAACTGGCCGCTCGACAGATCGCTGACCGGTTGCGTCAGATTCACGCGGTTGAAGAGATTGAAAATGTCCGCGCGAAACTCAAGGCTGAAACGTTCGAACGTAATTGCTTTCGAGAACTGCACGTTCACGTTCGCCAATCCTGGGCCGATGTAGGTGTTCCGCCCCAGATTCCCCTCCTGTCCCAGGGCCGGCGTTGGGAATGCGGAAACGCTGGCGAACCCATTGATGAAGTCGCTGCGGCTTCCAGTTTTTACGCTTCCCGCGGCAGGGCGGTTGGGCACGTCGTAATCATAGCCGTCAGCGTTAAAGTCGCCGCTGCCCGGATTTAGGCCGACGACGTTCCCACCGGGACCGAAGATTGGATTGAAAGGAGCGCTGGTATATACAGTGAACGGCAATCCACTTTGAAGAACCACAATGGTCGAGGCTCGCCATCCGCCGAGCAGCGTCTTCCCGATTCCATCCTGGAAAGGAGACGGCAAAGCCCAGAGACTATCGAGTGTAAAGCGCCTGGACACGTCGAAATCCGACAAGCCATGCTGGGCGGAAACATCCAGAGGATTGAACACTGCCTCTCCATTCGCAGTTCCGTTGTCGTTGCTGCTCATATCGTCGGTTGATTTGCCGAAGGTATAAATCCCCCTGATTTGCCAGCTGTTGCTCATCTTCTTAGTCAACATCAGTGAGCCGTAGTCGCCGTCAGCAATCCCGATCGTTCGGCCGAAAATAATGGCTCCGAAATTCGGATTCAGGCGCGTCTGCACTCCGTCGTTCTCGATCAGGTCGCCTGGGAACCGGTTCACATCCGTTTGAATGTAGAGATGGTTGCTATGTGACCCGTTGTAGTCGGCCTCGAATACGAGGTTGTGTCCCAAATCCTTTTGGATGGCCAGCATCCAAATATGCGTGCGCGGCTGGCTCAAGGGAGTCTGCACACCGGATGTCAGCACCGGGAGGCCCACGATTCCTCCCGCAGGAGTTGTCTGAAACGTCAAACCCGGAGGAATCGGCCACACCGTTCCGGCTGAATTTCCCAGGCCGTAGCTAAACGGATGCGAAGTGCTCTCCAGGGAAAAGGAAGGGTTCGCCCAAGTCGGTGGATTAGCGCGCGAAGGAAACGACCACGAGCCATCCGCGACGTTATTATAAAAGAGGCCATAACCTCCCCGGACCGCCATCTTGCCATCCCCGAAGACATCCCAACCAAAACCAACGCGCGGACTGACGCCTTGTGGCCTGTTGTTAAGAACGTATGCATTGCTGCCTCCGCGCACGGACATCACGCCGTCGGCCACTTGATCCGCGAAATCAGCTCCAGCGCCAGGGGTAAAGAGTGGGAAGGGAGTCGTGGAATTGTGGAAATTGCCCCAATGTCCGAAGTAGTCGTAACGCACACCGAGATTCAATGTGAGCTTTTTGTTGACCTTCCAGTCGTCCTTTACATACGCCCCTTCATACAGCCAGCGAACAACCTGGTAAAGATTGCTTGCCAAGGAACTGTCCGCAACGGTAAGCGCCGGTCCACTCTGAGAAAATGGCGTGTCTTGTGCAAAGTCAATCAAATTGGCGAATCCAAAACTGGGGCGCAGCAGGCCGTTGGTGAAATTGTCGTCATCGTGGTGCCGATCAAAGTCGTACCCGGTGGAGATGGTGTGTTTTCCATGGGTCCAGGTGAGCACATCGTGCCAGTTGAAGTTCTCGTGCACCCATCCTGCTGAGCCCCACTGAGAATAACCGTCGGAGATACCCGTGATGCTCACGTCTGGAAGTTCCTTAAAATTCGCCGTACCAGGGTTCGAACCAACTGCTCTCACGAGCGTGAAGCCTACGTCATTGAGGAGTGTCGTGGAAAATGTGTGCGTCCAATCCAATTTGCCGTAGAAACCGGTGTTGGGAAGAACGACTTGATAGATCGGGCGCGCATCTTCCTGGAGCTGGTTTGAATACGTGCGGAACGTATCGAAGAACAAGCGGTTCGTGTCGTTGATATTGTAGTCGATGCGGGCATGCCACTGATACGCATTGTGCGTCAAACTCTCAGGTACGTTGACCGTCCCGACCGCCTCCAGATTCGCTGGAAAGGCGGAGGCTGACGTGAAACCGGGGTTCGCGGCTTCGACCTGCGCAACGGTCAGGAGATTCGTCGTCGGATAAACTGCCGGAGGCGCATCTTTGAAAAACGTGCTGGCGACATTGTTCGGGAAGTTCGACTCGACATATTGCGCGAACGCCTGTGTTTCGACAGTAGCAACGTTCGTGGTGTTGTTCGAAGAACGCAAGCCGAAAGCTCCAATAAAGAAAAAGAGCTTGTTTTTGAGGATTGGGCCCCCAAACGTCCCGCCGAACTCATTGCGGCGGAACGGCAGGCAGCCTCCCTCGGCGCAATCTTGAAAAATGGTGCGGGCCGACAGGGCGTTGTCTGTGTGATATTCAGACAGCGTGCCGTGAAAATCGTTTGTGCCTGACTTGGTGAACACCTGAACGTACGCGCCGCTATAGCGTCCTTTATCGGCATCGATTGTCGCGCCGGAAACGCGCACCGCTTGGATGAAATCCGGCTCGGGCGACAGATTGACAACGCCGTCACGCGATGCGCTGTTTAGCCCCGATCCATCCACGTCGTACTCGTTATCTTCTTGCCGCTGTCCCGCCGCGTTGATCTGGTACCCGGCTTCCTGCTCGAAACTGTCATTGTTTGCCGATCCCGATCCCAAGGCGCCGCCGCTCGGCAAACCGGAACCGGTCACACCCGGGGCCAGCTCGATCATGCTCGTGTAGATGTTGCGCCCCAGCAGCGGCGCATTCTCGATCGTCGTTTGCGATATCTCCCGCGTCGTTTCGCTTCGGTCCGTTTCCACCGACGCCACTGCCCCGGAAACCTCGACCGAGGTATTTTGCGTCGGCAACGCCAGGGAGGGATGCAGCGTCTTCACGTCGTTCGATTCGAGCAACACATCCTTCTCAATCCACTGCTTGAATCCCGTGGCGTCTACTTCAATCGTGTAAACCCCACCAGGCAGAGACGATATCCGGAAGTCGCCGCTATCGCTGGTGACCGCGAACTGAGCGATGTGCGTCGCCTGATTCGTGGCCGTCACTTTTGCACCGACGACCACCGCGCCGCTTTGCTCGACGACCGTCCCCGTGAATCCGCTATTGAACTGCGCGAAAGCCCCAGGCGCGGCTGCAAGCAAAAAAACAATGCATAGGAACAATGACTTTGCTGCTGTTTTTCGACGGACGAGAAGGGACATCGTACCTCCTAGAGAATAAGCAAACTTACTTTTGTGCTGATTCAATCCTGGGTTTCTGCTGCTCTTTGAATTTCTCTGCTTGTTGCTGGCTTTCGAATCGGTCAATCAGCGCCTGGCCCGCCGCGCGCCTGCCCGTGCTCAGATACAGCCGCGCGAGCGTGTACTCCGCCGGCAGGTGATTCGGATCAAGCCGCAGACATGTGTTCAGCTCTTCCTCCGCGACCTTCGGCGCGTCTTTCAAATTCATCTTCGCCAGTTGGAAGTACGAATCCGCGTACGATGGATTCAAATGGATCGCCTGTTGGAATGCCTTCTTCGCTCTTGCGGCAAGTCCTGTGTCTTCCGGGTGCGCTTCCTGCAACTGCACAAGCACTTTGCCCAGGTGGTAATGCATGTAGTAATTGCCCGGAAAGTCCGCGATGCCTTCCGTCAGTGTCCCTTCCGCTTCCTCAAGCTGCCCCCCGTGGGTTTGCACAATCGCGAGGCTCAGCAGAGCCATGCTGTTGTCCTTCTGCAGTTTGCTGGCAGCGCGTAAAACTTCCTGTGCTTCGTCAAGGCGTCCAAGATTTTCCAGGACGACGCCTTTCTGCACCATCAAGCTGTAGGAATCGGGGAGATGATCGAGGCCGACGTTCGCGGCTTCCAGCGCTAGCGGATAATTTCCGTAGTCAGCGCAAATGGTGCTGAAATCCAGGTAATTGTCTTCCCTGCTCGGATCCAGCTTGGCTGCTTGCCGCAGCGACTTCATCGCAAGGCCAAAGTCGCCCGTTTTTTGCGCGACATGCGCCAGCAGATTCAAGCTCTCGCCGTCCGGGCTTGTTGCTGCCAGTTCTTTCAGGATGGCCAAAGCTTCCTGCGGCCTGTTCATTTGGTCGAGAACGACCGCTCGCTGATAAGAGAGATGCTCTAGCTGGTTGTCTTTCGCGTGCGCTTTGTCCAAGTCCGCCAGGGCTTGCGCGTTCTGTCCAAGTCGCGAATTCAGCTCCGCGGCTTTGAGATATTGCGCGCCGGTCAGTCCGGCGATGTTCTCTACACCCGTCAGCGCGACTTTCGCCTCATGAAAATGCTTGAGCTGTACTTCACAGCTTGCGAAAGACAACAGCGCTTCCGGGTATTGATTCAAGAGCGTTCCGGACTGCTCCAGTAAGGAAGCCGCTCCGACGTAATCGCCATTTTTCTCGGCAATCATTCCAAGGAAAAGACTGGCGACCGATTGCGAGGCAGGGGAAATGTTCTTTAGTTCTTGAAATTCCTTCGTGGCGAGATCGTATTGGCCGGTATTGAAATAGATGATGGCGAGATTTTTGCGTGCGGGAACAAACTTTGCATCAACTTGAAGGCTTTCCAGAAAATACTGTCTAGCCCGGTCCGAATCCCCCTTCAGGCTATATGCGGCGCCGGTTGCGTCAAGCAGGAACGGATTTTGCCGGTTGATCTCCAGCGCCTTCTCAAATGTCGCGATAGCCTCATCCAGGTTCCCTTTCTTCGCGAGCTCGATCCCCTCGTGGTACAAATTTTTGTCTTCGACAGAGGTGGCGGCCGAAAGGTTGGATGAGGCCTGAGGCCACAGGTTTAAGGGCGCGCTGGCAACCAGAAGGAAACAAAATCCCCACAGGCGAGCCTGGCGCGAAAAGAAGCGCATCCCGTCCGATTTCTGGATGGGAACCAGATGCACATTACAGAGGTCGAGCATTCTCCTCAATTGCCACCCCCGCCAGCCAAAACAAGGCCCAACCGGCTGCGTCTCGACTCACGGCCGGCGACACGAAAGAAAGCCTTCAATCGCGCAAAGATCGCGGCTAGCGCTGAAGCCGGCAGTTTCATCGGACAGATCCCTGTCCTTTGCCCTAACGGTCTCTCAGCGTCTTAAATTGAAAGCTTCCAAGTACTGCGCACCCCAAAATTCATCACAATGAAAAACAGCCGGAAACACTGGCCATATTTGATTCGATGAATTACTGCGAAAAATAAAACGTTTCAATCTGCTTGTCAAGCACTATTTTTTCGGGCATTATGAATCCGCTTTTTTGTTGCGGTCGGGCACAGCTTCATTTCTGGTTACTCGCAGTCTCGCTTCTTGGTTTCACTCGAGACTGCTTTTTCGCGCTTGTCCGCCGATTCTTCGGTATGCTTCCAGCATCAAAAAGGATCACGGGAACCGCTTCAAGAAATTACGAGTGGAAAATGCGAGTGGTTTGACGGCGGCTCGTCTGCCAGAGAGCGAGACTTAATGTATCAACCGGAAGCATACGCCATTGCACTCTTCTTCATGATCGGCAGCATGCTTTGCTGGGGTTCATGGGCTAACACTATGAAGCTCACTCCCGGCTGGCCTTTCCAGCTTTTTTATTGGGATTACGTCGCCGGAATTGTCGTCGCAAGTTTGCTATGGGGTCTAACGCTCGGCAGCGCGGGCGGCGGCGAACTCTCTTTCCTCAGGAATATTCGTAGCGCCGATCAAAGCCATATTCTCTACGCTCTTCTGGGCGGTGCAGTTTTCAATGTCGCGAACCTTCTCCTCGTCGCCGCAATCGAAATTGCCGGTCTCGCCGTCGCCTTCCCCATCGGCATCGGCCTTGCTCTCGTCGTCGGCGTCCTTCTGAACTATATTCTCTCTCCGCAGGGCAATCCCCTCTTTCTCTTTGGCGGCGTCTTACTCGTTGCGCTTGCCATCATCGTTGACGCCATCGCCTATCGCCGCCGCGAAACAACCCGCAAAGCTCTCGGCGCGCGCGGTATTCAAATCAGCTTGGCCTGCGGCATCCTGATGGGCAGCTTCTACCCACTCTTCGCAAAATCATTGACCGGACAACATTCCTTCACGCCCTATGCAGGAGCGTTTTTCTTCGCTCTCGGCGTCGCGATCTGCGCCGTTCCCGCCAACTACTTCCTGATGCGCAAGCCTATAACCGGTGGCGCGCCCGTCAGCATGAGTGACTACGCGAAAAGCCCCGGCCTTTGGCATTTCTGGGGAATTCTCGGTGGCGCGATTTGGTGCACCGGCGCCGTCTTGAACTTCGTTGCATCCCACGCGCAAATCATCGGCCCGGCCATTTCTTATGCTATCGGCCAGGGCGCAACGATGGTCTCGGCCATTTGGGGTGTCTTCGTCTGGAAAGAATTCGCCAACGCTCCCGCCAGCGCCCGGAAGCTTATTCCACTGATGTTTCTGTTTTTCGTCGTGGGACTGGCCGCCGTTGCACTCGCCCCGGTGATTTCCAAATAAACTTTTACGGTCGCTCCTGTAACTGGCTTGAACTCTCGAAAGTCCAATAAGAGGGACGCGCGCTAAGATGAAAAAGCACCTTGTGGTCGTCGGAAGCATCAACCTCGATCTTGTTTCCACCGCTCCCCGGATTCCCCTCAGCGGCGAAACTCTCACTGCCACTGGTTTTGCCACTTTCCCCGGCGGCAAAGGCGCCAATCAGGCCTTCGCTGCCGCACGGCTCGGCACTCCGGTGAGCATGATCGGTATGCTCGGGAACGATTCCTTCGGCACCGAGCTCCGCGCCAATCTTAAATCTGCCGGCGTGGATACGAAGGCCGTCCATGAAACGGCAACGTCTTCCGGCATAGCGCAAATCATCACCTCGGAGGGCGGCGAGAACGTGATCGTCGTAGCCCCCGGCGCAAATGCCCTCGTCTCGGCTTCCTTTCTGGAAAAACACATCGACCTGATTCGCAGCTCGGGCATGGTTTTAACGCAGTTGGAAATACCCCTTGAAACGGTTCAGTACCTCGCGGAGGTAACTCGCAAGGAGAGCATCCCGCTGATGCTCGACCCAGCACCAGCACAGCCGCTTCCCTCTTCGCTCCTGAAGTCCGTGGAATGGCTCACTCCGAACGAGTCGGAAACATGTTCGCTGCTGGGCCTCAAATCCCAGGATGTTTCGACGGAGGCGATGAAAGAAGTCGCCGAAATTCTTTTGCAGCGCGGCAGCCGCAACGTCCTGCTTAAGTTGGGCCAGCGCGGCTGTTATCTGGCACTCGCCGATGGCGGCCGAATATTCATCCCTGCCTACTCGGTCCGCGCGATTGATTCCACCGCGGCTGGCGACGCCTTCAACGGCGCATTTGCTTCCGCTCTGCTCCAGGGACATCATCCCGTGCGCAGCGCTTCTTGGGCTACTGCGGTTGCTGCCGTCTCCGTCACTCGCCACGGCGCGCAGCCCTCCATGCCCACTCACGCCGAAGTCGAAGCGTTCCTCAAGGAACGCGAAGGCACCGAGCAACCCGTCTGAGTCGACGACCCCAACGAAATGCCGCTGGCAGAAATCCGGGGCGCGCAAACTTGCCGCCAACGATTTTTCAGTTAGTCCTCGCATGCAAAATGCCGTACCTTACCTCCGTTGAGGATGAATCCCACGAAAGCTAATCTCTTCATTTTCGACTGTCGCCTCGCGATTGTGCTTACCATTTTGTTCGGCGCTCTGGGATTGGCGCCGGCTTTCTCAATTTTTTCCGGTGCCCAATCTGCTGTGCCGTCGCGACAGAATTTCTCCGAAAATTTACCCGAGGGCTACGCCGGAGACCTCGCCTGCCAATCCTGCCATCAGGACAAGTTCAATTCCTACATCGCGACCGCTCATCATCGGACCTCGCGTCTACCGGAAGCATCTTCCATCGCCGGAAGCTTCGCGAGCGGCAAGAATGTGATGACCACGCTGAATCCCGAACTCACCTTCCGCATGGAAGCGCGCGATGGACAATTCTACGAAACTGCTATTCGCGATAAACAGGGCCGCATAACAAAAAGCACAGAACCGATCCATCTTGTCATCGGCTCCGCCACCAAGGGCCAAACCTATTTATATTGGAAAGAAAATGGCTTGTACGAACTTCCTGTCTCCTATTGGACCGAACTCAACCGCTGGGTCAACAGCCCGGGATATGTTGACGGCTCAGCCGACTTTGACAGGCCTGTTCCGCCTCGATGCCTCGAATGTCATGCAACTTTCTTCCAGCCGACTGGCTTATCGCCTACCGACAATCACTACGATAAAAATAAAATGGCTCTCGGAATTTCATGCGAGCGATGTCACGGCCCCGGCAAACAACACATTCAAACTCATCAAGCGAATTCCGCGAATTCTTCCAACCTAAAAACGTTGCCTCCGGTCGGTTTGCCTCGCGATCGGCAGATTGACGTCTGCGCACAATGCCACGGCGGCGCCGGTGAACCTCTCGCCCCTGCGTTTTCTTTCCGCCCTGGCGAAAAACTTTCAGACTACGTCAAGCTGCAGGAGCCAACGGCCACTGACCGGCTAGATGTTCACGGGAATCAAGTGAATCTGCTCGCGCGCAGCCGCTGCTATCAGTCATCGCCGGGAATGACTTGTTCCACTTGCCACGATCCTCATTCTCCGGAGCGTCCTGCCGCGGATTATTCCGCCCGCTGTCTCGAATGCCACAAAGTCGAGCAATGTGGAATGGTTCACAAACTCGGAACGCAGATTGCCTCAAACTGCGTCGACTGTCACATGCCGGTCCAGGCATCCAATCTGTTAGTGCTCGACGCGGACGACACCCGATTGAAAGCCAAAGTCCGCAACCACTGGATTCGTGTTTACCAGCGTAGTCCCTCGCGATGACCCGGTAGATCATCCACGCGTGAAGACGCCATAAAGTTCAAACTTCGTGCTAAGTCTTTTTACTTCGCATCCTGAACCAGCCGGAAGCCGACTCCACCTGAACGATCCAGGCTCGGCGACATCAGGAGCAGCTTTCCATGCTCGCCAAGTTTGTAGGCCTGCGGAAAATACCAGATCGAACCTTGTGGCTCGTAGTAGCTGCCGCCCCGCAGAATCCCACCGCGGGTATGTTCATCCGTGAACTCGTCCGTCCATTGCCAGACATTGCCAACAAGATCCATCACGCCAAACGGGCTTGCTCCTCTCGGATGCGCATCCACCGGATCGGGCCCGCGCATGTTACGGCCTTTTTCAGGCTCGGGAACGGCGCTTGCATCCCACTGGTTGCCCCACGGATACGAGCGCCCATCGCTGCCCTGCGCCGCGAATTGCCACTCCCACTCATGAGGCAAACGCTTCCCTGTCCACGCCGCGTATGCGCGCGCATCTTCGAGCGAAACCCACGTGACCGGGCGATTGTCCCAACCCAATGGAAAACTTCCGTCCTTCCAATCACGCAGAAAATTTAGATCATCTTTCGGATGGTAGTGCGCGGCATCCAGGAATTTCTTGAACTCCGCGTTCGTGACCGGAAACTTGTCAATAAAAAACGATTTAACGTGCATGGGATGCTCGTGAAACCGGCGCGCCTCTTTTTCCCAGGGATATTGCACGTCCACGCCGGCATCATTGAACCCTTCAATCTCGATCCCCGCAACCTTGAAAAGAAAATCGCCTTCAGGAATTGCAATCATTCCGGCGGGAGCATTGCCGGCCGCGGCCGTAGCCGCGATCGGCACCATCAGCTGCTGTAATATCTTCCTTTCATTCGAATAACTCGCCAGCGGTTTCGATGTCAGTCGCTTCATCTCCGCCATCAGCCTCTGAATTTTCGCGTCCGGTTCGCCGCTCGTGGCGAAAACTGCTCCGTAACCGTTTGCCTCTAGTGAAAAGTCCAACACAGACTTACCGGTCGCATCCTGATGAACATGCAATTCCGTGCCGCTATACAAATCGAAATAGCGCATGCCAACTGTGGCCGAAACCTCCATCTGCGGCCCATCCACGTCATATTCATTGCGATTTACGATCGTCCAAAGCGTTCTTCCATTAAGCGGCCAACGGCTGGCAAAAATTCCATATCGCAGCATCGGATACAAAGGTTGCCAATCCCCGCTGACGAGATAATCGGCCGTAGCCCGCTCGATTGTCGCTACACGCCGAGTCGCCTCTCCATCGCGCGGCGTGATGCCGTTCCAAATGCCCCAGATATTCTCCCAACTTTCCCAACCGACACCGTTGAAAAATGCAAACTGCAAATTGTTGGTCTTGCTGCGATTCCAGCGGTCGGAAATATTGACCATGTGCCGCGGCTCAAGCCATTTGTACTTGTCCACGAGCGGCGCAAACGGATACTGATACTGCCCCCAAGTCATCACGTTCCATGCAAGCGCCTCGTCGGACGGTCCGCCTTCCGGCTCAAACACAATCGGATGCCCTACTTTGTCCGCCGCCAGCGAATACGCGAGCGGCACGCCGTCCTGCGTATCCCCGTTTATTCCATCCGCGCCAATTTCTTTCATCAACTCGGCAATTTCTTCGGTCCACGGCTTTGCCGTTTCGCGCGTGCCTTGGTCCCACATCATCATCGGAAAAAGCACGCGCACGCCGCGCTTGTGAAAATCCGCGATCATCTGCCGCACGCCCGCGATGCCGCCGGGCATGCTCCGAATCAGGTCGTGCTGATTGCGATTGTCGATCCCCATGTTGGGATAGGTCGGCCAGATGAGCACCGCGTCGATGCCGCCATAGCGTTGCTGCAAATCGTCGAGGTATCGGTCGACCGTATACTTTCCTGCGGCCGGGTCGTAGAAGTAGCGGTCCTGCACCATCATCTGCGGCTGCATAAAACTGGACTGCGTCCACTGCAGCTCCGGCATTTCATAGCGGGAACCGTTGTAGCCAATGCGAATGCGGCGTTCGTTGCGCCAATGCGTAATGTCTTTCAGCCAGGCTTGATACTCCTCGGTAGTGCAGGCCTTGTAGCCGCCATCCACCAGGCCTTTTATGGCCAAACAATCGGGAACGGGAATTTGCTGGTTGGTGGGGCGAAATTTGGAATCCTGCGCAAGCGCGAAGGGACGGCAGAAAAGAAAACTGAGAAGAACGAGAAGAAGGCG
Source organism: Betaproteobacteria bacterium (assembly GCA_903970165.1). Classification (GTDB taxonomy): domain Bacteria; phylum Acidobacteriota; class Terriglobia; order Acidiferrales; family UBA7541; genus Acidiferrum. The sequence continues at coordinate 4,415 of CAJCHZ010000081.1, read as the reverse complement.
TGTTTTCAAGTGAGCTCCTAGAACAGCGGCCGTGAGAGGTCAAAAGCCGCGGGATTATAAAACGTTTCAAAATAATCGTCTACCTGCCACTTTTTAGGGCAAACCACGCGAATTGGGGCCGTTGGACTCTGAACCTACAGTTGGTCACACGCGGAAGGCGGGGTGCGCAGTAGTGCGATCGTCGTTACCACGGCTTGATAAAAGCGCCACGGCTCGATGCAGACCATATTTGCGCTTACATGCCAAGTCTGCCTACTTTGCAAACAAGTAGTGGGAAACGATCCATTCCTGGCCGCCCCGAAATCCCCATAGTTCAGCACAGGCCATGAAAAACACGCGCCAGCGCACGAACCAGCGAAGTGCTTCTGCAACTCTTTGCTTCCCGGTCATGCTCGCCGCGTACGTACCGGCAAACAGCTCGAGGACCTCTTTCCGATGCTTGTCCATGTTATGGAGCCATGCTTCCGCCGTCCGCTCATAGTGACTTCCGCTCATTTGCCAGTGATGGACGATGCGCAAATCTTGTTGGAAATACAAAGGCAGGTCGTCACTCGGCATGATACCGCCAGTGAAAAAGTGCTGCGCCATCCAGTCGGTGGCATCGCGTACCTCGAAAGGATAAGCAAACCGCAGGTGACTAAAGGTATGTACAAATAATAAGGCTGAATCATGCATCCACGATCCTATCCGCGCCAACAACATCTCGTAATTACGCATGTGCTCAAACATCTCAACCGAAACTACGCGGTCGAATTTCCCGGGCGCGGCAAAAGTGTTCATGTCGGCGGTAATCACGGTGAGGTTCTTGAGGCCGCGTGCGGCCGCCTGAGCATCGATGAACTGTTTTTGCGACTGTGAGTTGGACACGCCAACGATCTCGCCGTGCGGAAAGCGCTGCGCGAGGTAGAGAGAAAGTGAACCCCAGCCACAGCCAAGTTCGAGGATGCGCTGCCCGTCTGAGAGTCGAGCACGCTCTGCGGTGAGGTTAAGCATAGCTTCTTCAGCTTCGTCCAGTGTGTGCACGGATTCAGGCCAGTAAGCACAACTGTACTTGAGGCGTCTTCCGAGGCAGAGCTCGAAGAATCGAGAGGGAACTTCATAATGCTGGGCGTTGGCGGCTGATGTGTCGATCGCAATCGGGCTAGCTTTCAGCCGTGCGATGAAGGACATCAGGTGTGCTTTCTGGCACTCTGGATCACCTTTGTCCTCTTCGCGAAGTCGTTGACGGACCAAGCGCCGAATGACGGCGCGGATCAGAGCATCAGGTGCCAGGTCGCGCTCCAATAACTCAAGAGGCGCAAGGGCCGCGAGCGCGTTTCCGGGAACAAGTGGAATGATTCTGCTGGTACGAGACATGAGACCTCAGCGATTAAGGATGTTCTTCAGACTGGCGGCTTTTGATCGCCGCATAGTCCTTCCGTCCGCCATAAGACCTGCGGGGGCGACCAACCAATGTCATAAGTAATCGTAAAACATATGATTCTCACACCGTTCTAACCACTCAAATTGACTTTTTCACCCACGGCACAAACGCGCTGGTGGTCTGCTGATATCGGCGGTAGGCTTCGCCCTTGCTCCGAAGCGCCTGTGCTTCGGTTGCCGGGATTCCGGTCACGCGGAACAAGAAGTAAAGCATGAGAAGTGGGCAGCTTAGCGCCAACCAGCCATACGGCGAGGCCAGGGCGAAAACCGCCCACCCCACCCAGATTAGCCATTCAAAAAAGTAATTTGGATGGCGGGAAAAATTCCACAGTCCGCGTTCGCACACCGAACCAGGGACGGAACGGTCGCGTTTGAAGGCCGCCAATTGGGCATCGGCGACCGTCTCGCCCGTGATGGCAATCAGCCACAGGGCCAGACCTGCATATTCCGCAGGGCGAACAACGGGATCGGAATTGAGAGATGCCAATAAAAACGGTAGAGAAAGAAACACGTCCAGCACTGCCTGAAATTCGAAAAAGAGTAGAAACTTGAGCGCGAGGTTCTTGCGCCATTCCCGCCGCAATTGTTGATAGCGGCCTTCCTCAGGTTTGCCAACTATCCGGAAGAGCAGATAGGTTCCAAGCCGCACTCCCCAAATGACCGCCATGCCAACAAACAGCCATCGACGCAAGAGATATCCCGGTCCCATGACGGCGTAAGTCAGCGCCAGAATAGCTAAGCCGTAGGCCCAGCCCGGATCCACCATGCTGGCATTGCCGAAGCGCAAGTGTAGCAGCCAGAGCACAAACATCATCCCGGCAACGAACGCCGCCCCAATTAAGACCATGGCTAGAGCTGTCGCAAGCATGTCCCAGTTACTCCCCTTGCGCGGCCGTGAAGAGCGCCGCCGCAAGCGGCACGATGCGACGCACGATCAAGAGAAAAACAGAATGCGTTAGCAGCCGGACAACGGGCTGGATAAAGCACCGATCCAGGAATCCCTTCCTCACGGATTTCTCCGGATCAGCAATTCAGACAGGAACTCTTCGCTTTTCAATCTGTGTAGCTGCAGCAATACATATCCCGACATGGCTATGTTCCCAAGTCCCATGATCAGAACAAACCAAAGCAGCTTCGCGCTGAACCTCCGCTCCTTGAAACAAACCCAAACATAGAATGTTAGGAAGCCAAAATACGCGTCGAACAAAGTGGCAACTGCCCATGGGGTTACCGACCAACTGAATTCATTTTTGCTGTCTAGGATGGACTTGTGCATGCTGACCCATGTCGTCATAGTAACCATGTAAATTAGAATTCCGGCGAACAAATATTTCAGTAAGAGCTTCATTTCTGTTAATTCCTCAAGCGCAGTTAAAATCTGGCACCCAAAAATCCAAGCTGACGCTCCAGGGCATTGAAATCTTTCAAGGGGGTCCAGTCGAGTTCCGCGGCAACCTTGGAGACTCGCGCACTGGCCCCGCCGACCCACAATCGAGTTCGAGGAATCGCCTTGCTCTCGATTTCCCGCAACACAGGAATTGCTGTCGAGGGTTCGGCCCCGCACAAACCCACAAGGATCGCACTAGCTTCCGTCTTTCGTGCTGCCTGGAGGATGTCTCGTGTTGGAAGGCTGGTCCCCAAATGGATTGCGCCCAGGCCCCCCGCAGCGGTCAGCATTGCCGCAGCCAATATGCCGAACCCGTGGTGCTCATTTTCTGGTGTGGCCAAAAGTACCTTGGCCTGTGGGTTGGCCGGCGCGTAAAGCCGCAGCATGGAAGCGAACAATCCGGTCAGAAGGGATGTGAGCATGTGCTCCTGTGCGATGGTGAATTTGCCTTCATGCCAGCGTTCTCCGGCGATACGCATCAAGGGAAATGCCACTCGGTGCACTAGGTCGCGGGGATTGGGAGTGGCTGTGGCAAGGCGGCCGAGTTCGCGTTCTGCCCTCGCGTAATCGTAGGCTCCGACCGCGGCCAGCACGCCTTCCAGTGATCTATCCTCATCGGTCGCGGGCTTCTGTTTTCGCAGTGTCTCCCTTCCAGACTTTTTTTCCAGCGCCACATCCTCGGATTTCCTTAAGAGCATGCGCAGTTGCTCGTCGGAGACGGTAGCGATCTGTCCGATGGAATGCCCTTGCTCGACGGACTCCCGCAAAAGCACCAGCCGCTGAATTTCCTTGTCCGAATAGAGCCGTCCGCGACTTGAACGCCGCGGAGTGACTGCTTGGTAGCGGCGCTCCCAGGCGCGGAGTGTGTCTTCGGGAATGCCGGTGAGTCTGGCAACAGCCCGAATAGGATAAGAAGAAGCCATAACTCAACCCAGCATATGCTGATCGTTCTTAGCTGTCAAGTGTTTGTCCTGGACAAATGCTTGACAAAAGACTCAAGAAGCCGTATAACAAGGTACGAACTTCCATCCAGATCGGATGTTCCGACGTACTTAATGAACAGTGATTGAGGACCAAGCCGAGATGAATACGGAACAGCCATGACTCCGGCAATCAAGTCGGTTCGCGAATACCAATTTGGCATGGTCGCGCTTTTTCTCGGCTTACACCTGGCGGCTCTTGGAGTGTTTCTGGTCCGGTTTCGCTGGCAGTACTTCGCGCTCATGGCGGCGATGTATGCATTGAGAATGTTCGGTGTCACCGCTGGGTATCATCGTTATTTCAGTCACCGCTCTTACAAATTGAATCGCTTCCCCCAATTCTTACTCGCCCTACTAGCGCAAAGTTCCGGACAAAAAAGCGTGCTGTGGTGGGCTGCACATCACCGCATACATCACCGCCATGCGGACAAAGATCCCGACATACACTCTCCGGGATTGCGCGGATTCTGGTGGGCCCATGTGGGCTGGGTAATCTCCAATGAATACGACGAGTACGATCCGAGGCTGATCCAGGACTTCGGCAAATATCCGGAGCTTCGTTTTCTGGACCGGTATCATTGGATCCCCGCCGTTGTTCTAGCCGCGGTCATTCTCAAATGTGGCGG
>CAJCHZ010000080.1 GCA_903970165.1 Betaproteobacteria bacterium | reverse complement strand
TTTATTTTATTTCTAATCTCCGTGATAAACTCCTGCTCTGAGATCAGCTCCTTCTGGTACTGCATCAGCAGGGAAAAATATTCTGTAAACCCCTCATATAGCCATAGATTCTCAGTAGGCATCTTAGCGCGCATATTGAGTTTATTGGTCAGGTCGGTCTTGATATTGAGCGGTTCGAAGAGGTGAAAAAGCTCATGTGCAGAAGTGTACTGGATATCGCGCAGTATTTTGTATTTGTTGTTGCCTTCTGAGAAATAGTAGACGGATGAACCTGTATGCTCCACTGCTCCATACTCCTCTTCGCTCACTACTTTATTATATAAGGGGTTTACATAGTTGACCAGAAAATAATAATCCTTGCCATTGAGCCCGCCGCAAAACTCATCCGCCAAAATCTCGACTCCCTCAAAATCGCCACCGGCTACACCATCCTCGCCGCCGATGCCCTCACATCCCTGCAAAAACTCGCCGCCCGCCACACCCCGTCCACTCCGCCTTACGATCTCGTCTTCGTCGATCCCCCCTATGCCAACCACGCCGACTACACCCGCACCCTCGACATCCTAGCCACCGCCAATTTCCTCGCCCCCGACGCCGTCCTCATCTTCGAGCACCATCACAAATTCCAACTCCCCGAATCCGCAGGCCAACTCACCCGTACCCGTCTCCTAAAACAAGGAGACGCCACCCTCACGTTCTTCATCTCGTCCTGAAGGCGCCGGTTGAAGAGGAAGGAAGTGCTGATTCTTGTGCATCCAGCTACAAGGTCGGTTAAACTCTCGCTTTAGGCGAATGGAAATGCGTTTCTGCTGTGTTGCGCTTCTTTATTTGACGACGGCAGTTGCTCCGGCATCGGTTCTGGCCTGCTCATGTTCGCAACTACCGCCGCCAGAACCCGGCGCCACTCCCTACCTGATTGAACGGCCGCCCAATCCGGATGAGGCAATCTTTGAGGGCACCGTCACGGATGCTCAGCTCAAGGGATCCCTTTTCGATGCCAAGGTTGGCGACTTGATTTCGGCGGACCTCGATGGAGACTCGCCGTTTATGCTCGTCTCCTTCGATGTTTCCCACTCGGACTCCGAGCAACAGTTGAAAACCTTTCAGTTGAGAACTGGCCTCGGCGGCGGAGACTGCGGCTACCCATTCAAGGTTGGCAAGCGTTATCGCGTGTATTCATTCAAAACCGAATCCGGCGAGTTTTCAACCGGAATTTGCTCCGGCACCAATGTGCTCGAAGACAAGGCAGCTATAGCTTCATTGCGCGGAGAACCCGCGGCTTTGACGGAGCCTCAGCGTGCCGCTCTCCCTACTCGGCTTTGCGGGCACATCGTGGACAGCAACCGCGAGACGTCCACGGAGACTCGTCTTGTGCTCATTGACGCGGGCAATAAGTCTTCGGTTCCTTCAGAACAGGCGGAAGTGAATAGCGACGGCTCGTTCTGCGCTGTAGATATCCCACTTGGCGAATATTATTTACTTTATCGGAGTGGAGACACGGAAGCGCCGGACTCTTTCGCGTTCTTTCCAGGCGCTACGAAATTTTCGGACGCGAAAGCGATTGCTATCAAGAGCGGGCAGCAGGTGGAAGACCTGCTCCTCAAAGTTCCGTTTCAGCCTTCGTATTCTGTGTCTGGTGCGGTCGCGGCCTTTGACAAATCATTGCTGGCCTTCCGGCCCAAAGTTGTATTGCTTAAGGAAGACCAAATCTACCTCCGGCTAAACTACCGGCAGGACTTGTCGCCGGATGGCACGTTTGCATTTCCTCACGTCCTCCCGGGCAGATACTGGGCGATCATCGCCGTCGATGGCGCCGACGCGTCGAAATGGTTCACAACAAAAGTTGCCGTCGATGTGGACAGTCACGTCTCCGGCGTCTCCTTGACGCTCGTCAAGAAGTAGCTTCGCTGTCTTCCGGATTCGTTCTGAAGACTTTGTTCTTGTGGGTATAACTCCTCCCATGAACGCCATCTCGATTCCGCTCGACTCTGCACGCGTCAAAACGTTCGACCCCGGGTCGGCGGCTAATGAGCGTCGGCGCATCGAGTCCGTTGATCTTTTGCGCGGCCTCATCATGATCATCATGGCGCTGGACCACACGCGCGATTTCTTCAGCAATGCCACGTTTAGCCCAACCGACCTGGACAACACAACTGTCGAATACTTTTTCACGCGCTGGATCACCCACTTCTGCGCACCCGTCTTTTTCCTTCTTACCGGAACGGGCGCCTATCTTTCGCTGCGCCGCAAATCCAAACGCGAACTCTCGCGCTTTCTGTTTACGCGCGGCCTTTGGCTGATTTTTCTGGACACGGTTGTCCTTCGCTGCCTGAGCGTGCAATTCAATTTTGATTTTCACGTCACGATGTTGACTGTTCTTTGGGCGCTCGGTTGGGCGATGATGGTGCTCTCGGTTCTGGTCTACCTGCCGGACGCGGCCGTCATCGCGTTCGGCGTCATTCTGATCGTCGGCCACAATCTTTTCGACTCCATAGACGGGAGTTCCTTCGGGGCGTTTGCGCCGCTCTGGTACATCCTCCACTCTCTGAACTTTGTCATCAACACTCCGAAACACGCGGTCCTTGTGAGCTATACGCTTATTCCCTGGGTGGGAGTTACTGCCGCCGGCTACGGGCTGGGAGGAGTCTTTAGCTGGACTCCCGAGCGCCGCAAAGCATTTCTCTTGTGCCTCGGTCTTGGCCTCATCGCAGCTTTCGTTGTTCTTCGCGCCGTCAATATTTATGGCGATCCGGTTCCCTGGTCCGTGCAAAAATCCGCCGTCTTCACTGTTCTCTCGTTCCTGAACACCAACAAATATCCCCCGTCTCTGCTCTTTCTCCTGATGACGCTTGGGCCCGCGCTGCTTTTCCTGCGTGCCGTCGATTCACGAACGCCGCAATTCCTGCGCCCTGCGGTCGTCTACGGCAAAGTGCCGCTGTTCTATTACGCTGTGCACTTTACGGTGATCCACTTGCTCGCCGTTATCGTCTGCTACGCGTGCTACGGCCACATCCACTGGATGTTTGAGTCGCCGACTCTCGCGCAATTTCCCTTTACGCGGCCGCCTGGCTGGGGCTTCAACCTTCCTGGGGTCTACCTCGTTTGGGCGTTCGTCGTGATTTCGCTCTATCCGCTCTGCCGCTGGTTCGCCGCGCTAAAGCAGCGCCGCAGCGACGCCTGGCTCAGCTATCTCTGAGCCGTCCCTGCCCGCGTCCAGGCATCCCCTGCGCCTCCTTGCGAATCCATTCTTCCTGGCGCCCAGCCACGCTATACTTAAAGGATTCATGTCGCTCGGCCAGGTCAATAGTGGGTTGAACCTCTTGGGGCAGGGACAGGGTGCGGCCACCGCCGCGCGGATGGCGCCTATTCCTAGGCCTGAACCCGCTGCCATCGAGATCGAGCCGAAGCTCGATATTCGGTGGGGGGATTTTCATCAGGGGTTTGCGAGCAGCGTACGGGCCTTTTTCTCCCCGCCGTTCCTTTCAAAGGACTTTCTCGGCGGCGAGTACTTCCGGGATTGCTGGATTGAACGCCGCATCCCGAAGCGCGCTGTTTTTGCTGCCGCGCTTTGGCACGCTGCTATTTTGCTGATGCCTTTCTCGCTCTTTACGGCGTCGCTGCGGCGTAATCCGGCTTTTGATCACACACAACTCACCTGGTCGGGTCCAATCGAGGATTTTCCGTTGCTGGAAATTCGCGCCGCGAAGCCCAAGCTGGCTTCGCACGCCGACCCGCTGAAGCCCTTGCCGGTCAAGGGAGCTGACGCGTTTCATCCGCGCCAGCGGATCATCACCGATCCTGTGCACCCGACGCATCCGCGGCAAACGGTGATCAATCCCGCCGCGCCGCAGCTCGCGCCGAAGGTGCTTCCGGATTTGCCGAACATCGTGCAGTTGCAATCTGCGGCTGCACCCGCGCGGCCTCGCATTCAGATCAGCCAGGATGCGCTCGCCAAACTTCATGCGCGCCAGCATCGAGTTGCAACGACGACGGTAGCGCCGCCCGATGTCGCGCCGGTTCTCGAACAAAAACCTGGTGAGGTTGCTCTCGCGTTGTCGCCAAACGCACCTGCGCGGCCGAAACTCGAATTGAACGCAGGCGCCGCGCCGCGTGTTGCAACACGCACCCAGAGTGGCGACTCCGCGCCTGCGCCTGAACTGGGCGCGGCGCAAACTGCCAATGCAAACGGAGCGCCGCCATCGCTCATTGCGCTTTCCGCGGCGCCGGCGCCTCCTGCGCCGAATGTTCAGCCGCCACAGGGCAATGTCGCCGCGCGCATTGCGATTTCGCCGGAGGGCGCGAAGCATGGAGCGCCGGATGCTTCGCCAAACAGCGCGAACGATTCCCCTGGCAGCTCCGTTGGCGGTGGAAAGAGCCCAGTGGGCGTCAGTATCAGCGGAGGAAATCCACAGCCGAAGAGCACGGTCTCCGGCTTGGGTGGCACAAAACTCAGCCTTCCCTCGTCGCGCTCTCTGGCGAGCCGCGTGGACGCGAGCGCCAAGTCCGACGACGCATCTGAGCGGACCGGCCCGCCGAATTTCGCTATTCTGCCGCCTGGGGCGAAGCCGGAACAAATCTTCGCCGCCAAACATGTCTACACGCTGGCCGTCAACATGGCCAACATCAACAGCGCCAGCGGCAGCTGGGTTTTGCATTTTGCGGAGCTAAGCACGGACTCGAATAGTCTCGCATCAGCGGCTACCGATTTGTCTTCACCCTCCCCCATGCGAAAAGTGGATCCGAAATACCCGCCGGAATTGATCGAGCAAAACGTTCAGGGAGAAGTGGTGCTCTACGGCGTTATTCGCACGAACGGCTCCGTGGACAGCATCCAGGTTGTGCGCGGGGTTGATCCGCAGCTCGATGCCAACGCGAAAAGCGCTTTCGCGCAGTGGAAATTCACGCCTGCTTCCAAAAGCGGCACGCCCGTCGAGATTGAAGTCATCGCGCACATCCCGTTTAAGATTCGCGATGACCGTTGATTGCACAGGCGATGTGCCCGTGAGCTTTGCTTCTTCCTTCGGCTCTGACTGATTTTTTTCTGGCTGTTTCTGTTCTGCTACTTCGATGCGGCGGCCGCGGAGGGCATAGCGGCTTCGGCGAGCTTCACCAGCGAGTACAGCGCGTGATTGACGGGCGTAGGCACACCAAGTTCGGCGCCGCGGCGTGAGATGTAACCGTTGAGCGAATCGATTTCGGTGCGTTTGCCGCGCATCATGTCCTGAGCAGTCGAAGAATACGCTTCGGCCATTTGCGTGGCGATTTTGAAAGCACCTGCGAGCGCAACTTGCGGATCCTCAAATCCAGGCGGATGAATGCCCGCCGCTTCGGCCACAGCCAGAATCTCGTATACAGCGGTTTCGACCATCTTGCGCGCATCCGGGTTCGCCGCAATCTGCCCGTACGGGACGCGAGCCAGCGCGGAGACTGCATTTAGTCCGCAGTTCCATGTGAACTTGGTCCAGAGCTCGCCGGCAATATTGTCGGTGATGCGACAGCCGACGCCCGCGCGTTCAAACACGGCGGCGACGCGTTCGGTGTGTTCATTGCGCGGACCAATCACCAGATCGCCGCGGCCGGAGTGTTTTACATGCCCGGGTTGAGGAACGGCGGCGGCGACATACACTACCGAGGAGATCGCATTAATTCCGGACGCGGCGTGTATTTGCTCCGCGTTGTCTACGCCGTTCTGCATGCTTACAAGTGGAGCTCCTGGAGCGAGGAGAGGCGCAAGTTGCTTTGATGTTGCGGCGTTGTCGGTCGTCTTAACACAAAGGAGAACGATCTCCGCGCCGCGGGCGTCTTTCAATTCCGTGGAAGCTTCGACGCGCACCGTTTCTTTGAACTGCACCGTGTCAAGAAACAGACCGTTCTTTCTCACGGCCTCCACGAACGCGGGGCGGCCGATCATGATGACCGGCGCTCCCGCGCGCGCGAGCATTCCGCCGAAGTAACCGCCTACCGCGCCTGCTCCGACAATGGCTATGCGCGGCCAACTCTTCTCTTCGCTCATGACGTCACCACGGAAATCAGGCGGTCAATGTCGCGTTCGGTGTTGTAAAGATGCGGCGAAACGCGAATATTTCCTTCGCGCAAACTGACGATCACATTTTCGGCGCGCAACTTTTGATAAAGCTCGGCGGTTTTCTCCGGAGTTCGAGCAGCAAAACATCCATACGGTCCACGGAGGGCCGCATCCAGGGGACTTGCGGGAACGCAGCGATCTTTCGGCAGACGCTCGAACAATTGGTCAATTAATGCGTGGTTGTGTTTCGCGACAGTTCCCTCGCCCATGCGAAGCACGAAATCGAGCGACGCTTCGAATCCAACGAGGTTGAAATTGAAGTGGCTGGCCCATTCGGGAGCGTCCCAGCGCTTCGCGCTGTCCGCGGGCTTGGGATCGGAAAAGTTGAGCTTGGCGAAATTGTCGGAGCCCTCGATGGCCATCCAATAAAAGGGCGCGGGACGGACGCGTGCGAGCAACTCGTGCTTGATCCAGAAAAAGCCCGTGCCGAAGGGACCGAAGAGCCATTTATAGCCGGCACACACGAGAAAATCCGCGCCGAGTTGCGCGACGTTCATGGGGAGCGCTCCGCAGCACTGGCTTACATCCAGCATCAATAAAGCCCCCTGCGCTTGGCAGGCGTCGGCCAAACGGCGCGCATCGAGCAGGGACCCGTCGTCGAAGCGAACCATACTCACGGAAACGACGCGCGTCCTCGGAGTGAGGGCGGCAATAAGATCGTCCGCGTTTAGAAAACGACCTCGCGGGGACACTACCTTCAATTTGATTCCTTCGCGCTCCTCCATCGGCTTCCAAAGCGTATATTGCAGGGGGAATTCGCGTGCGGCGGTGATGACCTCGTCGCCGGGCTTCCAATCGAGGGCATAGGCCACGGCAATAATTCCGGCGCTTGCGCCGGTAGTTACAGCAACCTCTTCCGGCTTGCCGCCGATCAGTTGTGCGACGTTGGCTCGAATGCGATTGGGGATTTCGTAGAAAACGGAATCGGTCCGGTGGTGCGGGTGTTTTTTGTCGTCGAGGGCGGCTTGAATCGCGCGCAGAGAAACTTTGGGCATTGGCGATTGCCCGGCCAGATTGAGATAGGTGGCGTCCTCAAATTCGAACCACTCTTCACGCCAGTCGGTGTGAAGGGGCGTTGCGGCGGTTGCCATGGCGAATAGCCTCCGGCTGTTGTGACACTTAGATTGCGGGAAACCTGTTTGGTTGCAACGTCCAAATTGGGAGAGAACAGAAGCGGAAACAATACGCGCGATAAGCGCTAGAAATGGCTGCGCAGCTCGCGAAACGAGGGAACGATGACGAGCTTTCCCGCGCCTGCCATGACCGGCTCATGTTCGAGCTGCCAGGTATGCTGGTGCGGAATGTAAACGGCGTTGAGGCCGATTTTCATGGCTGGATTAATGTCGCTGCGCGGGCTGTTGCCGATCATCCAGCCTTGCGATTTTACGATTTTATGTTTGCGCACCAGGTTGCCGTAGGTTTCCGGATCTTTTTCGCTGACGATCTCGATGAATTCGAAAAAGCCTTGCAGGCCGGAGCGCTCGACTTTTGCGGCTTGCTCGGCAGGCTCGCCTTTGGTGAATAAAATCAGGCGGTGCCGCTCGGTCAGGTAGGCTAGCGTTTCTGGTACTCCGTCGAGAATGTGCGGCGGGGTGCGTTCCAATTCCACGACGCGCATGTGAATTTGCGCCAGCGTTTCGCGTTTCACCATGTGTTCCGCGAGTTTCAGATAGGTTTCCTCGAGCGACCGGCCGAAGCTGCGCACGCCGTAGCCGTACTGGCGGATATTCTTGCGCTCGGTTTC
>CAJCHZ010000079.1 GCA_903970165.1 Betaproteobacteria bacterium | reverse complement strand
CATGATCCACGTCATCCTGCCCGTCGGCCTGCTTCGCTGCAACTGCTCGATCTTCGGCGACGAGGAATCGCGCGAAGCCATCGTCATCGATCCGGGCGACGAGCTTTCTAAAATCACCGGCGTCCTCGACAACCACCATCTCAAAGTCAAAGCCATCGTCATCACGCACGGCCACATCGATCATGTCGCGGGCGCTGCCAAATTACGTGCTCTTACGGGCGCGCCGGTCTACATGAATGAAAACGATCACGCGTTGCTCAACGCGCTCGACGAACAGGCTGGGTGGCTCGGAATGGAAACTCCGCCGCGGCCTGAAATCGATACGCCCGCTATCGACGGGGGCACCGTCAAACTTGGCAACGCGGATTTCACCATCATCCTCACGCCCGGTCACACGCAGGGGAGCCTGTCTGTCTGGATTCCCCAGGAACAAAAGCTCATTTCCGGCGATACGTTATTCCGCGAAACCGTCGGCCGCACCGATTTGCCGGGTGGCGATAGCCGCAAGATTCTAAGTTCCATCAAGACGCGCCTGTTACCGCTGCCGGACGATACGGTGGTGATTCCCGGACACGGCGCTCCCACCACCATCGCCCACGAAAAGGAGTTCAACCCTTTTCTGCAGGGTCTTTAGCAGCTTGTTGCTTCGCCTTCATTTCCAAAACGCTGGTGATTAATTCCTTGGCGTCCGTCAGGCTCTTGGTAATGAGTTGAATATCCATCGCCGGCTTGCCTAGTTGCCGCACGCTCTGGCAATACACGCCATGCTGGCCGGCAAGCACCAGGGCGTCCGTAATGCAATCGAGCGAAATCGCCAAGCGCCCGCGCTCCGGGCCCCACATAAACTCATAGCGCTCAAGATCGTCCTTACGTTCTTCGTAAACTGTCATTTTTCAATGTCTTAGACTGAATGTCTAATGTGTCGCTGGAGCTGGCGCGCCTGTTGAGATTTTCTGTCCGCCCACGTTGAACTGGGTATCGCCCTCGCCTACGAAACCGAGCTTTCTGAGTTCCAAAACCTGGGTGGCTTTGTCCTTATCCAGCCGCATTACGTGCTGTTTGCGAGCTTCAATCTCACGCGCTAGATTAGCGTTTTCTTCTTCCAATATGCGGATTTGCTTCTGCTTTTCAGCCAGTGCACTCAAACCTTGCGGACCGCGCAACATGATAACCGCATACGCCGCCAGCGCGGTGAGGGTTGCCAGTGCGGCAATCGGACGTAGATAAGAACGAAACATCTCTTGTTACCTTTATAAACTTGTTTTGTCGAAAGGTCCAGTAAAAACAAGTATTTATGACTGATGCGTTCATCGTCTTCTGCGCTTGTCCCAACCACAGTGAGGCTTCGCAACTGGCACAGGCGGTTGTCAGCGGCGGCGCGGCGGCGTGTGTCAACATCGTTCCGGCCGTTGAGAGCGTGTATCGGTGGCAAGGCAAAATCGAAACGTCGCAAGAGGTATTGCTGCTCATCAAGACCACGCGCGATCGTTTTCCGCTGTTGCGCGATTTGATCGTCAAGTTGCACAGCTACGATACGCCGGAGGTGATCGCAGTCTCCGTCGAAGATGGCTCGCAAAAGTATTTGGCGTGGCTCGGTGGCAACATCGCAGAATGAGGTTCATCATCCCGCTAACGGGCCGCCGTCTATCTCAAATTGCTTGTCTAGATCTAGACAAATGCTTGTCTCATATGAGATATTAGGCGTGGAGGGAATGAATGGCAATTAACCCTACCTATACCGCGCCAGGCTACAAGTTTGATTCCATTCCAGACCTCAGTCGGCTAGAAACGCGAGAACGCCTGAGCCAATCGGCCATCGATGGGTTCTTCGCAATCCTTGACAAGTGGCAGGTGCCAGTCGAGAAGGCCGGAGAATTGCTCGGAGGCGTCCCGCGGTCAACTCTCTATCGATTGAAGACGGCCGCGGGGACGTTGCGCCAGGACGAACTGACGCGCATCTCGTACGTCGTCGGGATCTATAAGGCTTTGCATATCCTTTTGCCACAAGAATTGGCGGATCAATGGGTGACCCAGCCAAACGATAACTTTCTCTTCCGTGGTCAGACTCCGCTCGACTATATGGTTCGAGCGGGCATTCCGGGACTCCAGCAGGTTAGAAGTCTGGTCGATGCCGCCCGAGGCGGTCACTAGGTGGCTCACCTTGAACTAATCGATTATGCTCGCGCTCACAGGCTGGTTCCCGCGAAATACAGCGGCAAAAGCGCTCTTGCGGCTTTGCCCCTTGCGGAGCATGTTCTCTCCGATCTAAGCGAGCTCGACGCTGCGACAAATGAACGCAAGATAGCGGAGGGAGGAAGCAATCCGGAAATGGGTCCTGGCGAACTACTGTACGGCGTTCCTGAGACCCGCATCGTCAACGCGGCTTTCTCTCACCCCGGTCCACATGGTGGCCGTTTCAACGGCCCTGGCCGCGGGGCTTGGTACGCAGGCGTCGAAGTCGAAACCTCACTTGCAGAGGTTTCCTTTCATAGACGACGCTTTCTTCAAGATGCGCGAATCCGTGGCTATTACACGTTTGACTATGTCGACTTTCTGGCTGATTTCTCCGGTAGCTTCCACCACATTGATGTTTCTGAACGCGCTGCTTGTCTGCAACCGGCACCGATCCCTCAATGCTACGGCGCCTCTCAGGCAATGGCTCGTGCGTTATTGTACGAAGGTTCAAATGGGATCGTGTATCCCAGTGTCCGACATCCTTCTGGGACGTGCATCGCGTGCTTCCGGCCGGCCCTTGTTTTCCACCCTCGCCGCGATCGGGAATATCGAATCACGCTGGAAGCTGAAACGAATGGCGGGTCACGCGAAATCATGCAATCGCACTGAAACGGAGAGAAACGGGAGATCTGAGCGTAGCGCCAGTCCTCGACCCTACCGACGAGGGGGCGGGGCGGGCAATCCCCCGCCGACTCTACCCGCTCAGCCCGTGGGGATCCTTCTGTTTACCATGGAAATGTAGCCATACGCCGTGTTCGCCCATCAACGCAAGAAAATTCAGCTCCTCTTCGCCATCTCCGACGCCGTCATGACCGTCGCCGCGTTCGAAGCCGCTTACGCTAGCCGCCAGCATCTCTCTCTCGATCGCGTCTTCTTCCTGCTTCCCGATATCCATATCCTGCTCGCCGCTCTCGCCGCGATCATCTGGGTCGGGCTGGGTGCCATGCAGCGGGTCTACGACTACCTCGATTCCGCCAAAGCCAGCCGCCTTCTCCCTGGCACGTTTCGCCAATCGCTCATCGGCGCATCGCTCATCGTGCTCGTGCAATACCTGCTCCGCCTCGATTTAAGCCGCAGTTTCCTGTTCCTCTTTTTCTCGTTCAACCTTCTTCTGCTGCTTCTCACGCGCCTCCTCATGCCCCGCGTTATCGGCGCGTTTCAACGCGGCTTCGGCTCGCCCTATCATGTGGTCCTGGTCGGCAGCGACCGCAAAACACTCTCGCTGGCCGATCGCCTTCGCCAGAATTCGCCGTTTCGCCTTGAAATTGTGGAACGTCTCACTGAATCGGAATGCGGCACGGCCCTGCCGCTCCTGATTGCCAAAAGAGTTGTGGACGAAGTGATTTTCGACGTCGAAAGCAGCGGTCTATCTTCACTGGAAGAGGTTTTTCTAGCCTGTGACGAGGAGGGCGTGCGCACCCGCATCGCCATTGATTTCTTCCCGCACGTGAACAGCGATATCACTTTGGATCGCGTAGGCGGCACTCCGCTGCTCACCTTCTCCGCCGCCCCGCTGGACGATTTGCGGCTCCTCCTCAAGCGCTTCTTCGATATCGTTTTCTCCACCTCCACGCTTATCCTGTTTTCCCCTTTTCTGCTGTTGATTGCGATCCTGATCAAGCTCACTTCAGCGGGGCCAATTGTGTTCCGCCAGACGCGTTGCGGCTTGAATGGCCGCCGCTTCAACCTATATAAGTTCCGTTCGATGATCGATAACGCCCATGAAATGCGCGGGCAGCTCGGTCATCTCAACGAACGCGAAATCGCCTTTAAAATCGCGCTGGATCCTCGTATCACCCCGGTAGGGCGCTGGCTGCGTAAGTTCTCGCTTGATGAATTCCCGCAGTTCTTCAACGTGCTGCGGGGCGATATGTCGATTGTCGGCCCGCGTCCGCCGTTGCCGGAAGAAGTCGATCAATACGCGCGCTGGCAGCGCCGCCGGCTGCGTATGCGCCCTGGCCTGACCTGCCTGTGGGCCGTGGCCGGCCGTGACCGCATCGATTTCAACGCCTGGATGCGGATGGACATTTCCTATATTGAGAACTGGTCTTTGCAACTCGACTGGTCGATTATTCTGAAAACGATACCGCAGGTGCTGGCCGGCCGCGGCGCACACTGATAGGCAAAACATCTCATGCAACTTGTTCCGACAAACGAAGAAGTCATCGCCCTGCTACGCGAAACCGGCGCGCTGCGCGATGGCCATTTTGAGTATCCCAGCGGCATGCACGCCAATGAAAACCTGCAAGTGGCGCTGGCTTTTCGCTACTACCAAACGGCCAAAGTTTTGAGCGTGGGCCTTAGCCGGCGTTTGCGTGCCGATCCGGAGATTCGCGCCATGATTCGAGAACTTTCGGTGGTGTGCCCGAACAACACGGCGGGCCTGCCCATCGGCTACGGCGTTTCGGAGGCGCTGCGTGTGCATCAGACCTATTGGGCGGAAAAGGATTCCGAGACGAGCCCGATGCGCTTCCGGCAATTCTTAGAGCCGCACAAAGGAGAAAAGGTGCTGCTGGTAGACGACGTGCTGCGGTCGGGTAAACGGTTCACCGAACTGCGCGCTTTGCTCGAATCAAAGGGAGCGCGGGTGGTGGGTTTGGCGGTAGCGGTATATCAACCGAATCCGACGATTGCCGATTTCGGAAATCTGCCGCTGTTTTATTTGGCCAAGATGGATGCCATGTATTACAAGGATTCGCCTTCGTGCGAGCTTTGCCGGAAAGGTGTGCCGGTAGAGAAAGTTTGGAGCTGAGGCGAAGAAAAAGCGTTTTTTGCGGAACGGAATTTGACTGATTGGGCGAAGGTGAGGCGTAGACAGGGGCGAAAAGCGAAGAAAAGGCGTTTTTTGCGGAACGGATTTCTTCGCTGATCGGATTTGCCGAGAGACGCACGAGTGGCGCGGCCGCGAGAACTATTCAATTGTCAAGTAACAGTGGGCCAACACTTCGAACACCTTGCGGCGAAGAGAGATTGGCACCTAAGAGCTATGCCGGGAGAGCTCGGCGCGGCGGAGGGGCACGATCCTTTTGGGAAGGACGCCGAAGGAGACAACCGCTGCTACTGCTGGTTCGAAAGTAGCGCGAGGCGGAAGTGGCGGCGAACGGGTGAAGTGGTGGTAAATTGGTAAGTGGTTTGGTTTGAGTGGGTTAGGGGTCGAAAATAAAGTTCGAGGGTTGGTGACAGGGATTCCGATGACAGCCCGCGACATGTTTTCGACAACCGCGCCTGGTACGAGGACGCGCTCGAACAGCTCCGGGAGCACCTGGGCGGCCTCAATCAAAATCAGGTAGTTTAGGGGTATCATATCGGCGACGACAAAGGGGACGGAGGGGGACGGTCACTGTTCTGAAACACTCAGCGAAGTGAGCCGACCAGGATTTCAGAAAGTGAAGAGATCAGCAGTTCGCCCGGATTATCGGGCGACCAATCGGGAGTGGGCATGCCATCTACTGTGATGGCCATGGCGATGGGGCCTTGCTTGGAATAGACGATACCGA
>CAJCHZ010000078.1 GCA_903970165.1 Betaproteobacteria bacterium | reverse complement strand
CTCGCTAGTGCTCTCGCGCAAGGTTATGCCACCGCCGCAACCGACACCGGCCATGCCGCCGCCGGAACGGACGCCACCTGGGCACTCAACCACCCCGAAAAAATTGTGGACTTTGCTTGGCGCGCGATCCACGAGATGACTCTTGCCGGCAAAGCCGCCGTCAAAGCATTTTACGGCGACTCCCCAAAACGCTCCTATTTTGCAAGTTGCTCCAACGGCGGCAGGCAGGCCCTCATGGAAGCCCAGCGCTTCCCCGATGACTACGATGGCATCCTCGCCGGCGCTCCCGCTAACTACTGGACTCATCTGCTCTCTGGCGCGTTATACAATGCCCAGGCAACCACTCTCGACCCCGCGAGCTACATTCCCGCCGCCAAAATAACCGCTATCGCCAACGCCGTGAATGCCGCTTGCGACTCCAAAGACGGCGTCACCGACGGCGTTCTCAACGACCCGCGACAGTGTCGCTTCGATCCCGCCGTCTTGCTTTGCAAGGCCGCCGATTCGGACTCTTGCCTCACCCAGCCCCAGGTTACCGCTCTCAAAAAACTCTACGATGGCGCGCACGACTCCCATGGCACGCAGATTTTTCCCGGCTTTCTGCCCGGCGGTGAAGACGGCCCGGGTGGCTGGTCCCCCTGGATTACCGGCCAGGCTCCCGGCAAAAGCCTGCTCTTCGCCTTTGGCGGCGGATTTTTCTCCGACATGCTTTACGGCGATGCCGGCTGGGACTACAAGAAAGCCAATCTCGACGACGCCGTTGCCGCCGCCGATAAAAAATTCGCCGGTGTCCTCAACGCTGTCGAAACAAATCTAAAACCCTTCGAGTCCCACGGCGGAAAACTCATTATCTATCACGGCTGGAACGACGCCGCCATTTCCGCCTTGAACTCCATCAGCTATTTCGAAAATGTCGGCGCCAAAATGGGCCCCGCTGAACGAGACTCCTTCGTCCGTCTCTTTATGGTCCCCGGCATGCAACACTGTGGCGGTGGTCCCGGTCCTGACGTTTTTGGCGAAGATGGCACCAGCTTTCTCAAGGACCCGCAACACAATATGTATCTGGCTCTGGAGCAGTGGGTTGAAAATGGCGCCGCTCCTTCCACCGTCATCGCCTCTAAAGTCGCCGGTGGCAGCTCACCCGTCGTCAAAGAAACCAGGCCTCTCTGCGCTTATCCTAAAATCGCCAAATACAAAGGCTCCGGCGACACCAACGACGCCTCCAATTTCACTTGCTCTCCAGCCAACTAAGCCTCGTACCCATAAACAAAAAGGGGTAAGGGTTCATCCTTCCGGGGATGAACCCTTACCCCTCTTCTATCTCCTCAATTTGGCCCGTTCGTAGAGCCGCAAAGGCAGCCGTTAGAAACTCAAGCGCACGCCCAGTTGAATCTCTCTTTTCGGGAACGCTGACGTGAACCCGAGTGGCTGGCTTGGCGATAGCGCCGCGCTTCCATGTACGTTGAACGATGTAAATCCAGGCTCGAAGCCGAACAACGGACCCACCACATTGTTCACGCTTGCATAGTTTGTCCGGTTCGCGATGTTGAATCCCTCCGCCGTGAATTGCAACGCGGCTTTCTCCTGGAATTTGTGCTGCCACGTCAGGCGCATATCCCAATCGAAGTAGTTCGGTCCCAGACCCGTGTCTCGACCGGCTCCGATCGGGCGTTCATTCGTCGTGTGGTTGTCTCCATTCACTTCCCCGCCGGCAAGTAGATTGAAGGGCAGCCCGCTGTGGTAAGTGAAAATGGGGGCCAGTTGAAAGCCCGCGAGGATTGGATTCTTCAACGGACTATCGAACACTCCTGCAATCACCACCTTATGGCGCTCGTCAAATTCCGACAATCCGCGGTCGAGGCCCAGGTTCGTCGGATCCTGCGGCCCGTAATCCGTGTTGAAATCGGTCGACGTGTCGAAACCCTTGCTGAAGGTATAGTTTCCAAACAATGTGAAGTTCTGGCTGAATCGTTTTTTGACTTCCAGAATACCGCCCTCATAAAGCGAAGACGCCGCGGACGTGTATTGGTTGTTCTGGACGATCAGTGGGTTCACAAAGCACGGCGAGATCGGCTGCCCGAAACCGTTCAAAGTTATCGCACAAGGGAACACCCCACCGGGAAATTCCGTGCCACCTAGCGGATCGGTCGCGGCGCTGGTATTCCAGTTCCTGTAGGAAACTTGCTTTCCGTTGGCCAATATCACGGTGCTCATCGGCGCGTTCAGCAGATTGGTATCTATCGCCACCGGCAGCCGCAACGTGTGCGAATAGATGCCGCTCACCGAAATGCTGAACCCGGGAGCTATCTCGTGTTCAATTGCGATGGACGCCTGTTGGGAATAGGGAGGCTTGTAGTCCTGCGGATTGCTGAACAGCACCGTCAACGGCGAAACTTGGCCGCTGTTCTGCACGAAGATGCCATACGGAGCCACATCCGCCGGCGTAATGCAGGCAGCGTTCCCTGCCGTTGGCGTGGTGCATTGGATCAGCCCCTGCCCGAAGAGTCCCTGGAAAACCTGCGCGGAAGTTTGCAGAAATGGAAGCCCGCTCGGCGTAAGCGAATCCACGTAGATGGAAATGTACCGGTTGCACGGACTGTTCCCGTTGCCGGGATAAATCGTGCCTGCCGCTCCAAAGGCGGTGACTCCGATCCCGCAAGTGGCCACCACATTGTTGATTTGGTCGGGAACCTGCGACGTATTGTTTTGATTTTCCACGGTGCTGTGATTCTTGTTCAAAACTCCCAGGCTTTCGTCTACTTGTGGTATCTGCGCGTCAACGGCTCCGTAGAAAATTCCGTATCCGCCGCGCACCACTGTTTTGTGATCTTTGAACACGTCCCAGGCAAACGAAACGCGCGGAGCCACGTCGCCGTAATAGGTATTCAGTGGTTTGAATTGCGAATCGATCTCATACCGCAAGCCATACGTCAGCGTAAAGTTTGAAACCATTCGCCACGTATCCTGCCAGTAGCCCGCCGTAAATGGCCTCGTATACGCCGGATAGTCCGCGTCTCCAAAACCCTGCTGGTAGACTTGTGGCGCGCCCAGCGAAGCCGCTTGCAGCGAGTTAATGCTCGCCGAGCTCAGAGTCCCGGCCAGTCCGCAGCCCGCCGTATCAGGATTTGCCGTTACCGCTCCGTTCGGATTCGCCAGGCACGGGCTCAGCGCCACACCCGGCAACGAACCGAACACAAAGCGTCCCGGCATGAACGTGTGGGACTCCGAATGGTTTCCGCGCAGCAGTTCGGAAGCCCCGAATTTCATGGCGTGGTGCCCTCGCGTCATGCTTATGTTGTCGGCAAATTCCGTTCGCCGCGTGATCGTGAAGTTCGGCAAAAAGATGTTCGTTCCCAAATTGTTTGCGAATCCTTGTATTTGCAGTCCCACTTCCCCGGGCTCATTGGGAACTACGTTAAAGCTGTCGTAGTTAAATTGTATGTGAGCTTCATTTTGCGTTGCCGGACTGAACTGGTGGAACCATCCTGCATAAATATTGTCGTCGTAGTTGTGGATCGAACTCCCCGCGGAAAATCCGGTCAGCGATTGCACGTCTGGGTTTTCTTCCAGGTCGTGCCCGTACCGGTAGCTGAAATAGAGCTGGTTGTTGTCGTCTATCCGGTGATCCACCCGCCCCGATGCCAGATACTCCCGCGTGTTGTAGTCGAATACTCCCCCGTTCGTCTCCAGTTGCGAGATTAAATATTGGTTGATCGCGGCCTGTCCCGCTGTCAGCCCTGTCGTTGGCGCCACCGTCAATCCCAGCTCGAGCGCACCTGCGCACGTCTGCGCGGGCAGGCTCGTTATCGTTCCGTTCGGATTGTTGATACAAGGCACCGTGGGATTTCCCGGGTCGGTTGCGAGCGCGGTGACAATCGCTTGCTGTGCAGATCTCGGGTCGCTCTCCGGAAATGGATTTGATGTTGCCAGCGGATCCGGTCCCGCGAAAATCGAGCTATTGGTCAGCAACGGCACGCTGTTCTGCGAGTTCTGCCGCAATCCCTCAAACGCTACGAACACAAATGTCTTGTCTTTCCGGATCGGACCTCCCACAGCTCCACCGAATTGGTAGCGGCTCAGGCTGTTTTTTATCGGCTCGCCAACGGAGTTGAAATTAAAGTTGCTGAAAGTCGGGTCCGGCGCCAGCGCCGAGCTGAACGCAAACGGATCACGCGCATCCAGCCCGCTGTTCCGAAAATAACTGAAAATTCCTCCATGGATGTTGTTCGTTCCAGATCTCGAAACGATGTTGATCGATGCGCCGCTCGCACCGCCCAGATCGGCGCCATAGTTGCTCCTGTTTACCTGGAACTCCTGTACCCCGTCCTGACTCATCGTCAGCCGAACGCCCCCCGAATCGGTGTTGGTTTCGCCTCCGTCCACCGTCACGCTGTTCCCGCGGCCATTGCTCCCGTAAAACGACAGTCCGCTCTGTGGTGTCTGCTTCACTCGGTAATCCTGGTCGTCCGCAACTCGCGTCGAATCGGACACTCCCGGCATCAGCAAAGTAAAAGTCAGGTAGTCGCGGCGATCGATAGGCAGGTCCGATATGATGTCTTGCGTGAGCGTATTCGATTGACTGCCTCGTTCCGTTTCTATGACGGGCAGCTCCGAACTCACTTCCACCTGAGCCGATATGCCGGACAATTTGAGAGAAAAATCCAGCACCAGGGTCTGTCCAACGGTCAGTGCGACCGTCGAAGCCACCTGCGTTTGGAACCCCGAATGTTCGACCGTGATTTTATAGATCGAAGGAGGAAGCCCGGCCAGCCGGTACAAACCATGGTCGTTCGTCTGCACGCTTCGTTGCACACCCTTGGCGGAGTCGACCGCGGTCACCTTGGCATCGGGAACTTGGGCACCGGTGGGATCAGTGACCGTCCCGGTCAAATCGCCGGAGGAACCTACGCCTTGCGCAAAAGCCAACCCGCCCGTCAGCAAACTCATGAGCAGGATTGACGCGAGGATACCCGTGAGTATTTTGACGATTCTCACTTTCCACCCCCTGAAATGTAGACGTGCCTTCACAACCCCGTTACTTCGACCAATGCCCCCGCGCAAAACGAAGCCCCCAAAGGGCTCACGCCGGGCTTTTTGAGGCTTGGCCCTCGAATCGCCAAAATCAATAATTGTGATAGCAACTATCACATATTTTCGACTAACGTCAAGGGGAAAGGCGCGGAGTTTTATCGTGCAGTTAGCTAATCAGGGCTGGACGCCGCGCAGGAAAAATGTGACCGCGCTTCGAACACGCTCTGTCAGCTTGTGCGGGACGGGAAGATCGACCGCCCATTGGCGAACCACGTTGAGGTAAAGCGCTTCCATGAATTCGGCGAGATGAACCACGGGAAAGGACCGCGTAATCTCCCCGCGCTTCTGCCCTTTCTGGAGAATTTCGCGCAGCAGGCCAACGACGACTTGCTCGGGTTGCCGGACTGTCGGCGAACGCACCGGATCCATCGCGCCGGACAGCACAACGGCTTGCCACAACGGACGGTCGGCCTCGGTTTCCTGGGCCAGGCCTTCATATAAGCGCTGCAAGCACTCCGCGGTGGTTGCCTTGCTGGAAAGTTCGGTCTGAATGTGCTCTGCCATGCAGGCGTAACCGCGCCTGCCAACTTCGCGCAATACCGCATCCTTGCTCGGGAAATAGCGGAAGAAAGTTGGCTGGCTTATTTCCAGTTGTTCGACAATGTCGTCCACGCGCGTTTTCTCATAGCCGCGCTTGCGAAAAAGTTTGATCGCGGTGGAAATAATCTGCTGGCGCAAACGCGCTTTCTTGCGCTCGCGAAGGCCCGGAACTGCGCCACGCAGAAAGGCGCCATTCGAACTCTTCGCTGGATTGCTTGTCGATTTCGCGATGGACGCAGTCGCAGCGGCGGGCTGCGTTTCCGTCGGAGCCCGGCGACTCTGCATTCCGTGCCCCGGCACTCCAGCCGATCCGATTTGAGAGACTGTGGAACCGACGCTGATACCAGCCCTCGAGCTGGCCCTGACACTGGCCCCCATACTGGCCATGATGCGAATCCCTCCTCGCATGATTCCGCGCAGCGCGTGGGCGCGGCTTTTGTGAGGGTTACTCTAACATGATAGCAGCCTGCTTTTGATTGAAATGCTGTTAAGGCCGGATCCCGGGCAAAGAAGCCGCGAGCAAAGGAGCAAAGTGCTGCAGCTAGCGTCCCGGAAAACGCAGTACCGACCTACAAAAAATGACGAGAATCGTGGCGGTGAACAGCGAAATTTCAGGCAGCGCTTTCGGGTCGGAAGACGCGTTGGAAGCGGGGCCCTGTGAACTGAACGCCTACCAGGTGCTCGCCTTGCCCTGCGGCTTCGACAACGTGGACTACGCGGCCTTGCGTTGCGAAGTCCGCTTCCGTGCGGCGCGACGCGTAGCTCGAAAATGGAATCCGAATTTCGAGGTCCGAGCCAATGGCCACATCAAACCGCGTAACAAACGCGGCGCCGCTGCGGCAGAGATTTTCGCTGGACGTTTCTTCCTCGAAGGTCACACCGCGGCTGTCGCGTCCCCGCACTTTCAACGGCAGCCGAACAGCAATCCTACGCTCCGAGCGTTGTCTCGAAGCAACTTGCGTCAACGGGACCATCGGCTGGGTCCTCTTTTCTGCCGGCCACAACCGGAGAGGGGCTGGCATTCGCGGCCGCGCGGCTCTCGAAGAAGGCTTCCACCTTCTCGATTACCTCGTTGGGCGTTCGCGCCGCATGTACGATTCGACGAAGCTCGCTGCCGTTCCCCACGCCATGAGTAAACCAGCAAGCGAACTGCTTCATTTTGCCTATACCATCGGGCAGGTTGGCAGCACAAATTTGCCTATAGTATCCGGAAAGTAACCTATGGCGGTCTTGCTCGGTCGGCGTGTCGTAACGGCCACGGGCGGCGTATTGCTGCATTTGGGAGAAGATCCACGGATTCGTGGCCGCGGCGCGGCCGATCATGACGGCATCGCAGCCTGTTTCCCGCACCATGCGGTCGGCATCTTCGGGCACGTTGATGTCGCCATTGCCAATTACCGGGATTTTTACGGCCTGTTTCACCGCGGCGATGATGCTCCAGTCCGCTGAGCCGGCGTAGCCCTGCTCGCGGGTGCGGGGGTGCACCGCGATGCCTTCGACTCCAATGTCTTCGGCCATTCTGGCGACCTCGACGGCCACGATGGACTTGTCATCCCAGCCGGCACGCAGCTTGATCGTCAATGGGATGCGAACCGCAGCACGAACGGCGCGAAAAATCTCGCCCAGCAGCGGAAGGTCGCGCAGTAGGCCCGAGCCGCCGCACTTCACTACTTTTTTGGCTGGGCAGCCGAGATTGATGTCCACGGCGTCGTAGCCAAGGTCCTCCACCATTTTCGCAGCGTCCGCCATAACGTGCGGATTCGCACCGAAGAGTTGCGCGGTGATGGGATGCTCGTCCTCCTGAAAGTAGAGGTAGCGGAGCGTTTTGGCGGCGCTGCGGGTGATGCCCTCGGAGCTGGTGAATTCTGTCATCAGCAGGCCGCAACCGCCAAGGCCGCGAATGACCCGGCGAAAAAGCGTGTCCGTCACGCCAGCCATGGGAGCAAGCACCGCGGCGGGGCGGATGGTCAGGTCGCGAATTTGAAAAGATGCCGGTAGCATGCACTCGCTCATCGTCTAAACCAGTCTAGGACGGCATGGGATGGCATGGCAAGACGAGTTCTGGAACGCTCCGAGGTATCTCCTCAGGGAGCCGCACCTCCACCATGTGACCGGCTTTGGATCATGCGCAACACGCCGCGGTCGAGAAGCTGGCGAACGGCTTTGCGAACGGGCGGCTGGGAGAGGCGGAGGCGCGGCACGAGCAGGTCTTCCAACTGTTTCCAAAGGTTTACGGCGTTGAGTTTTTTGTTTTTCATGTTTGTGTCCAGAGAGAATGAGTTTTGAAGTTTGCAATACAGGTGAGATTGATAGATTTCGCCGCCCGTGAGGACCGAACGCCATTGCAGAGGCAAAGGAAGGGTCGAAATTCCCGGGAGGCGGAGGGCCCGAAAAGAAAAAGGGAGAGATACGTGAAACGCAACTCTCCCTAAACTTGGCATACCAAATCGGTACATTATTTCAAGCAATATCTTCTTATCGCCGCACAGCCCTGCGGTTTCGTGTTTCGGAGAACGCAACCAGGCGCGCAGCTGGAGAGGCGCTCGTCCGCTGAAATGGTACCGTAGTGGTCTCTGGCGCGTGTTTAGGAGGAGACCGTGCGAAACCGCCGATGGACTTGCCTGTGGCCCTGGGACTTGCTCTGTCTGTGTGGAGTATTGTCCGTGTCTGTTGGTGGATTCGGCCAATCCGACTCCGCCCTCCCGGCGGAGTTTGCCGCGATGCGACCGGCTCTCTGCGACAAACCGGCAGATTTTATTGATACGGGTTGCAACGTTTGCCCTGCGTTTATGTTCGAGAATGCCGAACACACCTCCAATAGCGGTTTAGGAGTAAACAGCGTTCTGTTTGGAAGTTTTACCTCCCTTAACAAAACAGAGGCTTTCTTGAGTTCCGTGGGCTGCTTTGATCACGCGGAGGGCTATGCCAGCGCCTTTCTTCTCCGCAAGGAACAAGGCTCGTGGCGCAGGCTATCTTTTTTCCATAAAGATGGCCCGCTCGGGATTTGTTCGAAGATAGTGGGACAGGGAGATATGCGCGACTCGCTCCTGTGCAATTATGAAGATTACGGGGCGGGCGGTTTCCGTGCCATCGCTTTTGACGCCAGCGGAAAGGTGAAGACCGAGTCAGTGCTCGTTCAGACCTGGGCATATCCCGGCTTCCGGTCGGAAGAAAAGCAAAAACATTGTTCAACTGTGGACGCGCAAATTAAAAATGTCTCTTTCGGTTCCATTGAAATCTCGATTTTTATGAACTCCTTTGATGTGGATCCTCCGATCAACTGTTTCAACGAAAGCGAAGACACATCTTCCACAATTTCGAACTCCAGAAAAGTGGAAAGCACGGCGATATTTATCCGTAATGACGACAGTTTCGCGCCGGACGAAAAGACCAAAAAGCTCCTTGCAGAGATTGCAAAGAGCCGCTGAGGTGTATCCGCTTTGGTTCTTTGTCAGCGGGGAAAAATCCGCCCGGAACCTGGCGCGCCAAAAGAGGGTTAGGGCTTGGTCAGGACTTGTTGATCCCGGCGGCAGGCGATTTTTTTGCGTCCGGCAGCTGCAGCCACATTCCGCACGATTTTTCGTTTTCTTTCATCATCCATTTTACACCGGGAAAACAACACAATCGCCGCTTTCCACAGGCCAGCATGTCGCATGCTTTCGCAATCCGGCGTTTACGAGTTTCCGGCTGCTTGGCCGACGTGATCGAAAAAATCCAATCCCGCCGGGCCATGGGCGTGATGTCCGCCCAACCTGCCTGCGCTACCGGGGCAGCGGCGAGGGCTTTGCGCAGGTCCATGGGCACCCTCATTTCCGGTTCTTCTCCAGCCCGCGTAATCTCCACAGCGAATGTGTCCACAGCATCTGCGCCTGCGGCATCGCGCATGGCCTTGTTAACCCTGAGATAGTGACTTCCCTTCCCGTCTGGCTCAAGGGCGGCTCGAAAAGGGGCGCTGTTGATCATGCCCTCCACCATGGTCGTGTCTCGTGAGGGAAGCTTCGCGCTTGCGTTCTTCGGCAGGATAAGTGTCCACGATCCGGTCTTTTCGTTTGCCTTGGGCGGAGACAGCTTGGCGTGGAAGCAGATCGTTGATTTGGTTTCTTGCCGGCTGGCTGGTTTCATTTGTCGCGATTCTACCAAAGAAAGCCAAACGTTTTGGCAGGTAAATTCCCAAATGGACGGGAAGCCAGCCTGGTGCAGCGATGCGTCGGGCGATGCGTCGGGCGGACTGCGGGGGAAATTTGTCCGTTTCGAGTTAGTGCTTGATCTTCACAACTTTTCGCAGAGCAAGGTGCGAGGAGTGGGTCAAAAGCGGTTCGCGTCGCAGAAGTTCTTCGGCCTTGTGGTCCAGGCGTTCAATCGCGGATCCCAACATTCCATGTAATCGGCGGAGCGCTTGCGAATCGAGTGCAACGCTGACCGGCCCCACGCTGACGTGAATCGTGCCGCATTCGCATTCCGCCACATGACCAAAATTTTCGAGCAAAGTGAGAAGGCCTTTCTCAGCGCACATTTCTGTTCTCCTTTGATCCGGCTGCGCTATGCGGTGCGAAGAGCAGGCGGCAACGGCAGGGACGCATCTTGTTGCAAATTATTTGCATAAAGGAATATAGGACAAATCTAGTCCTATATGCAAGCAGTTTCGTAATTGCGATTTTTTCGCTGGTCCCGGAACCAAGTGACTCGTGCCGGGCTATTCCGGTGGGTTGTGGCTTTCGAGTGCCATCGCCATTCCGGAGACTCTCAAGAAGACGAACCACTTGGCGCTTTTAGGAATGCTTCCAGGCGGAGGAATTTGCGGCCCAAGGCGCTGCTGTAGGCGGACCACTCTTCTTCGCCGGAGTCAATCGCCAGGGCTGCGCGGGCAGCCGCCAGCTTTGAATCCAGGTCGTCGAGGTAGTGGAACACCATGGCTTCGCGGATCATCGGCAATTTCGGCGAACCGAATTCGTACTGGCCGTGATGACTGATGAGCAGATGTTGGACAATCGTTTTCAGTGCGGGCGGAAAACCTTCGATGGCGTCCATCGCTTTACCAACAATTCCCACTTCCATCACGATGTGGCCCAGGAGCTGTCCCTCTGTCGTGTAGCCAATGGCGCGGTCATAGCAAAGCTCATCCAGCTTTCCGACGTCGTGCAAAATGGCGACCGTCAGGAGCAAATCCGGATTGAGCTCGGGATAGTGCTCGGCGGCCATCTTCGCCAAACCGCAGAGACCGACGACATGCTCGAGCAATCCGCCGATGTAGGCGTGATGCATTACTTTCGCGGCGGGAGCGCGTTTGTAACGGACGGCGGTCGCGGGATCTCCCAGGATTCCACTGACCAGCTTTTTCAGCCACGGATCGGAGATGGAATCGGCGTACCCAAGGAGCCGCTCCCACATCTTGCCGACATCTTCTTTTGTGTGCGGCAAATAATCGGCGAGATCCACCTCTTCGGGTTTGGCGCGGCGAACCTGCTGAAGCGCAAGCTGCGGCTTATTCCGGTAAATCTCGACGCGCGCTTGCACTTTTACAAAATCGTCGCGGCCTAAATCCTTCGCGATCGCTTCAAACTGGTCCCACATGCGCGCTTCGATATTGCCGGTGCGGTCGCCGAGTTCCAGGCGAAGGTAAGACTTGCCTTCGCGCGTGTTGCGAATCTCTTTTTCGTGAACCAAGAAGAAAGTCGTGATGGTTTGTTCGGTTGAAAGCTCGGAAACGAACGAAGTCTTCATCAGGCTCCCGTGTCAGCCGAGCGCTTTCCAAACAGCAGATATTTCTTGTGGCCCTTTTTCGATTTTGTCACTTCCGGAGTAGCGCTCACTTCCTGAATCTCGGAGTTACCTCCGCCCGCGGCATCCTGATAGCCGGGCTTGATGATTACATAGCTCTGTTCGCGCAGGGTTTTCAGGTAGTCGCGCAGGGCCGGTTCCAGGTGCTCTTCATAAAGCTTGTTGGAGATTTCGTTTTCCACTTTGGAAAGCGGCTGCTCGCCCTCGTCGTAGTGCTCCATCACTTGTAGGACGAGAAAGCCCTGCTTCGTTTCCATGACATCCGTCAAGTCATTCCTTTTCATTTTGAAAACGGTGTCTTCCAGTTGTTTGGAAAGCTCGCCACGCTTATAAACTCCCAGGAAACCACCTTGTTTGGCGGTCGCGCCGTCAGAAAACCGCTTGGCGATTTCGCCGAAGTCCTCGCCGTCATTGATCCTCTTCAGTGCTGTCTCGGCTTTCTTCTTCAAGTCTGCGATTTCCGCGTCGGTTTTTCCCGCGGTGTTGATTTCGATGGCACGCAGCGCCACTTGCTCGGGCTTTACGAACTCCTGCTTATGTTCGTCGTAGTATTTCTGGATTTCATCCTTGGGAACGTTGACGTGCGAACCGACTTCGCTGCCAATCACTTTTTTCGTCAGCAAACCGTTTCGAATGTTGTTCTTGAAATCTTCCCAGTTCAAACCCTGGGAAGTGACCGCCTGCTCCAGCGCTTCCATACTTGGCAGTTTGTTTTCGATACGGATTTGGTCGAGTTGCTTAATAACGTCCGGCTCTACGCTCAATCCCATATCCTTGGCGCGCTGGACGAGCAAGGATTGGTCGATCAGGTCGCGCAGCGCATTTTTCTCGCGTTCTTCCGTGAGCTGTTTCAGTTGCTCAGGCGTGCAGCGATTCTGGCAATCCTGCTTGGCGTCGTCCTCGGCGGTGGCCTTCGAATGATCGAGCTCCGACCTGGTGATCACTTCGTTGTTAACGCGTGCGACGATCTCTTCGACAACTTTGCCTTCGCCAGTGGAAACGGGGGCAGGGGCAGGCTTCTTTACCGGAGCTTTCTTGACCGGCGCGGGCGTGTCCGTGGCCGGTGTCGCGGGAGCTTCGTCGGGCTTTTCAAGCTTGGGCTGGTCCGGCTTTTGCTGGTCGGGCGGTGGTGTCGGAGGCGTCGGCGGCTGCTGCGCCGCGAGCGGCAGGGCGCCCAGCAGGACGGCTATAAGTGCAAGATTTCGCATGTAGTTCCTCACCCTTGAGTTTATCCTTGCCCTTGAAGGCCTAGCAATACGTTTCTGAGGGCCACCAGCACCGACTCTCCCCGCGTGGTTTCCAGCCAAAGCACGCCGCTGGGGTCCAGCTTGATGCCCTTTCGCGAGCGCACTACCCTGACGAGCGTGGCTGGATCAAGCGTCGTTTCAGCATGAAACCTTATCGCGATGCGGTTTCCCTGGCGCTCAACGGTCGAGATGCGCAGACGTTCGCACATGGATTTGAGGGCGGCGTACTCCAAAAGGTTTTCTACCGTCGAAGGCGGCGCGCCGAAGCGGTCGGCCAGTTCCCGGCGAACGTCCTGCTTTTCTTCCTCTGTAGCAATCGATGAGATGCGTTTATAGGTGCGCAGGCGCAGGTTTTCACTGGGGATGTAGTTTTCGGGGATGCGGACGTCGAGGCCCAGGCTTAGCGTGGTGCGCAACTCGGGCGCGGATTCTTCGCCCTTTAGCTTCGAAACGGCGCGCTCCAGCATCTGGCAATACATATCGAAACCGATGGCTTCGATGTGGCCGTGCTGCTGGCGGCCGAGCATGTTCCCTGCCCCACGGAGCTCGAGATCGAGGGCGGCGATGCGGAAGCCAGCGCCGAGTTCGCTGAACTCCTTCATGGCGGAGAGACGCTTGCGGGCAATTTCGGAGAGCGAAGTATCGGGAGGGACCAGGAGGTAGGCGTAGGCGCGTTGATGGGAGCGGCCAACACGACCGCGGAGTTGGTAAAGTTCGGCGAGGCCGAGACGATCAGCCCGATTGATCAAAATGGTGTTGGCGTGGGGGATGTCGAGGCCATTTTCCACGATAGTGGTTGCCACGAGGACATTTGCCTCTCCGTTGATGAACTTCAGCATGACGCTTTCGAGTTCTTTTTCGCCCATCTGGCCGTGTCCCACGACGACGCGAGCCTTCGGGACAAGCTTTTGCACCAGCGTTCCCAGCGAATATATGGATTCCACGCGGTTGTGGATGAAATAGACCTGGCCCTCGCGGGCAAGTTCGTTTTCGATGGCGCGCCGCACCAAATCTTCCTGAAAGGGGGCCACGACCGTTTGAATCGCGAGGCGGTCGCGCGGAGGAGTTTCGATGACCGACATATCGCGGAGGCCGACCAACGACATGTGCAGCGTGCGCGGAATCGGCGTGGCGGATAGCGCAAGCGCATCCACGTTCTGGCGCATTTCCTTCAGGCGCTCTTTGTGCGCAACGCCAAAGCGTTGCTCTTCGTCGACAACCAGAAGGCCGAGATCCTGAAATTTCACGTCTTTCGAAAGCAGGCGATGCGTGCCGATCACCAGATCGACTTTGCCGGCTTCGAGGTCCGCGAGAATTTTCTTTTGTTCCGCGGGGCCGCGGAAACGGCTGAGCATTTCAATGCGCACCGGAAACGCCGCGAAGCGATGCTTAAAAGTCTCGAAATGCTGAAAAGCCAGAATGGTCGTGGGCGCAAGCACCGCCACCTGCTTGCTGTCGGCAATCGCTTTGAACGCCGCGCGCATGGCGACTTCGGTCTTTCCGTAACCGACATCTCCGCAAAGCAGGCGGTCCATCGGCGTGGGCTTTTCCATGTCGCGGCGAATGTCCGCGATGGCAGTGTTTTGATCCACCGTTTCCTCGAACTCGAAGGCGTCCTCAAACTCGCGCTGGAAGTTTCCATCGGGCGAGAAAGCAAAACCTTGCGCGGTTTTGCGAGCGGCGTAGAGCGTGAGGAGTTGTTCCGCCATATCTTCGAGCGATTTCCGCACGCGCGTTTTCCGCGTGTTCCAACCGGTGCCGCCGAGTTTGTCCAGCACGGGCTGCGAGCCTTCGACGACGCGATAGCTCTGCACTAAATCCATACGCTCAAGAGGCACGTAAAGGCGCGCATCGTCCGCATAGCGCAGCAGCATGAATTCGCCGCGATGGCCGTCGGATTCAATTTGCCGCAGCCCCTCGAATTGGCCAATCCCGTGATCCACGTGAACAATGAAGTCGCCAGGCTTTAGCTCGGCGAAATCCGTGAAAAATCCGGAAGTGCGAATTTTGTGACTGGGCCGCTCAACCGTCGGCGTGACGTCGAAAAGGTCAGAGTGCCCGAAAATCGTTAGCTTAGCATCGGGAAAAGTCACGCCTTCGGCGAACGGCGCGCGAATCAGCAACAATCCAGCAGTCTCCAGCGCTCCTTCGGCTGTGAAACCCGACGCCGCATTTTCCGACTCTCCCAGGACATAAGGGACTTCGTATTCGCGCGCTACATCGGCGAGCCGCTCAAGTTCGCCCGTGCTTGCGGCGGTAAGGAAGACTTTTCCACCGGAGGCCAGCTGCGACTTCACATCGCCCATGCACGCAACCACGTCGCCGTGAAAGCGCGAGCTGGGCCTCGAGGAAAGCTCGAATTGCGGCGTCGCAGTGATACTCATGGCGAGCTGCTCCAGGTGGACTTGCGAAGTTTTCTTGAGCGCGGCGGAAAACTCATCTTCGTCCAGGAAAAAATGCGACGCGGCCGGATCGCTTGCGCTTCCCTGCCGTTCGTAAACTTCCGTGGCGTGCGCCAAATGCTTTTCCGCTGCCTCGCGCAGATTTTGCGGCTCATCCAGAAACACCACCGGCTTCAGCGAACTTTCCGCAAGCTCAAACAGCGAGCTCTGCCCACTCGGTTCGGAAGGGCCGAAGAAGGAAATGTTTTCCCAGGAAGGGGCCGGGCTCTGCGAGCTATCGCGCGAAGCCGCTCGAGAAGCACCTTGCGCCGCAGCCTGGGACGCTCCGACCAACGCCGCAACATTCCACTCCGTGAGCGGCAAAATCGTGGTTCGCTGCACCGGCGCGATGGAGCGTTGCGTGCGGGGATCAAATTCGCGCACCGATTCGACCGTGTCACCCAAAAGCTCGATGCGCACAGGCCGCGGTGCTTCTGCCGAAAACACGTCCACAATTCCGCCGCGCATGGCAAACTGCCCCGGCAGTTCCACCATTTCCGTCCGCGTGTAACCCACGCCGCCGAGATGCGCGATGAATTCGTCGAGAGGAACTTCGGCGTCTTTCGTGAGCGTGCGCGCCAGCGACAGATACAGCGTCGCGTCCTGATACCTCCAAAGCGCGGCCTGAATCGGAGCGATTACCAGAGAGACTTGCCCATCTGTCAAACGAAACAACGTGGCGGCACGACGCTCGAGAATATCCGGGTGCGGACTCTGCGACTCCCACGGAAGCGTGTCAAACGCAGGAAGCGAAGCCACGCCTCCGCTGGCGCCGGGAAAAATGCCGGAAAAGAATCGGACGGTTTCCGCGAGAGTTTCGGCCCGGCGATTGGAATCGGTGACGAAAAACGCCGGCCGGCGAAGTTCGTGTGTAACGTACGCCGCAAGCAACGCTTTGGCTACATCATGCAAACCCGAAAGCGAAATGTGCTGCGCACCATCGCGCAACGCGCCCACGGCGCCTTCCACCGCAGGGTGACGAAGCACGGCATCCAAACGTTCGCGAACGGCAGGGAGAATCATGCGGAGGCGTCAGGCTTCCATGCGAGGCGCAGCCGAGCCCTCGCGAATCTTTCGGAGAAGTTCCGTGGTCGAATAGCCCTTTCGTATTGGAACTCGGACTACCTCTCCCCCAGCAGCTTCGACTTGTTCTCGGCCAACAATTTTGTCCGCAGGCCAATCGTCGCCCTTCACCAACACGTCAGGAAGCAACGCCGTGATAGTTTCCAGAGGTGTAGGAGCGTCAAATATCACCACCGCATCTACGCATTCGAGCGCGCTTAAGAGCTCCGCTCGTTCGCGCTCCGGCAAAATGGGGCGACCCACACCCTTTGACTGGTGAACGCTGGCGTCGCTGTTCAGGCCAACAATCAGCGCATCTCCAAGAGCACGAGCCTGCTCCAATAGGGCGATATGGCCTGGGTGCAACAAATCAAAACAGCCATTGGTAAACACAACCCTCAGCCCGTTGCGTTTCTCTCGCCCAAACCGCAAAATCGCTTCGTCAAGGGTCAGAATCTCCGCGTTCAAAGGAACTCCATGAAGGCCAATGAAATAACAGCCTTGTTGCAGGGTAAATATCTAGTTTATCACGCAGGGGAGCGCCGCGCTTCCGTGCTCGGCCGCTCGCAATGAATAACGATCCCAAAGCAAGAAATGCGCTGCGAGGAATCGTTGGAGTAGTCCTTTGCGCCGCGGGCCTTTGGCTTTCTGTTAGCGTACGCAGCAGGCAGCAGCACACGTTTCGCGTCGACGCGGGCGGCTGCCGCCTCTTAACGGACATCGTCGAGCCCATAAGTGGAGAGCCACGCGGCTACGTCGTCCTTTTCCACGGCGTCGCCGCGAACAAACGCATCATGTCCTACCTCACCGAAGGGTTCGCCGAGCAAGGGCTCCGCGTTTTTGTCCCGGACCTGCCCGGCCATGGCCGCACGGAAGGCCCATTCTCTTTCGACCGCACAGAACAATGCGGCGAGAACCTGGTGCGCGATTTAACTTCGCATGGACTTCTCAACCCCGAACGCACCATCCTCGCTGGCCACTCGATGGGCGGAGCCATTGCCCTTCTCGTAGCTTCCCGCCAACCTGTAGCCGGCGTAATTGCGCTCTCGCCGGCTCCGATGAATTCCATCCCCGGGATCCCCGACGAAGCAATTCCCTACCATGGTTTTGGCACGCTTCCGCCTCACTCCCTGATCATGTTCGGCCGCTGGGAGCCTTCCCTTCTCAGCAACGCCGCAAGGGCCCTTGCGCCCGCTCCCGGCGACGCATCCAACAAATTCGTTCCCATTTCCCGCGCTACCCACGTCAGCATTCTCTTCGATGCCCAGGCGATGTTGACCGCCCAGACCTGGGCAACCGGCATTTTGCAAATCGAACGCCAGCAAATCCTGCCGCCGCATCGCGGGGTTATCGGATTTCTTCTGGGCCTGGCCGGAATAGTCACTCTGGCTGGCGGTTTTTTACGCGAAATCCTGCAGGACAAAAAGCAACCGGTGCCACTTGCCGAAAGCGTTTCTGCCGCTCCACGATTGCGAACCATCGTTGAATTCGCCGTCATCGGCCTGGCAGCCGTGGCTCTCTTTCATTACTGGATTCCTCTCCGCGTTCTGCATCTCTTTGAGGGCGATTATTTCGCAAGCCTTCTGCTGGTGGTCGGCGTTGTCATTCTGGCTTTGCAATGGAACTTTTTGCGAACTTTTCTCCGCAAGAATTCAAACACTTCCGAATCTGCCAGACCGCACTATCGCTCCCTTCTTCTGGCGGGCTTTGCCGCACTTCTGCTTGCGGTTCTTTTCGGCGCATGGATCGACCTGAGTTTCTATGAAGCGTGGCCCACCGCCGCGCGCCTGGTCCGTTTTATTCCCTTTGTGCTCGCGGTTTTTCCCTACCTCCTCGCGGAAGAACTTGTCCTGGGGCCGGCAATCCCCCGCAAAACCTTTGCAAGATTGCTAACTTCCCTCTTCCTCCGCCTGGTCCTGCTGCTGGTGATCGTCGCCGGCATCCTCGTTCTCCACAGCGGGGAAATCCTCCCCGTCCTCCTCGCAACCTCCTTCGCCCTCTTTTCTCTCGGGCAAGCCTGGGGCATGCTCGTTGTCCGGAGAGTTACCGCCTCGCCTGCAGCCGCGGCGCTTTTCGGTGCTATACTCCTCGCCGGGTTTTGCCTGGTGGTCTTCCCCACCACTTGATGGGGCCCTTCGACGACACCAGCGGGATACGACCATGTCAGAAATAGCAATCGTCGGTGGCGGGCCTTCCGGCGCCATGTGCGGTGAGCAGCTTGCGCGTGCCGGGCACCAGGTTCACATTTTTGACGAACATCTCGCATGGGAAAAACCATGCGGCGGGGGGCTGACCCATAAAGCCGTCCATTGTTTCCCTTTCCTGCTCGACAATCCTTATCCCAAAAAAATCGTCCGATCCGTCGAACTGATCAGCAGCGAAGACCATCGCGCCAACCTCGAAATGACGCATCCTATCGTCATCTATTCGCGCAAAGTTCTGAATGGCATGCTGCTCGACCGCGCCAAATCCGCGGGCTGCAAAGTGCACCAATCGCATGTCCTCGGCGTGGATACAAGCACTGCGAAGCCCCGCTATTCCGTGGATGGCGAATGGCGTACCGCCGATTTTCTCGTCCTGGCAGCAGGGGCGCGCAATCAGATCGCCGCGGAATCGCGCCCTCTCGAGCGCGACGAACTGGAAATGACGCAGGGCTATTTCGTCCCGCAGACGGCCGACTCCATCACCATAAAATTTCTTCCGCACTTCGAAGGCTACATCTGGTCTTTCCCGCGCTGCGACCATCTTTCGGTCGGCATTTGCGGCAGCATGGCATCGCACACCAGCGCGCAGCTCCGAACGCACTTGACCGCTTTCGTCGAAAAGCACGCCATCGCAACCGAAGGCGCGAAGTTTTACAGTCACGTCCTGCCGTCGCCGCAAGAGCGGACGCTCTCCGATCGCGCGGTACTGGGAAAAAATTGGGCGCTAGTCGGCGATGCCGCGGCTTGGGTTGATCCTCTTACGGGTGAAGGTCTTTTCTACGCGATGCGTTCCGGCGAATTGCTGGGTAAATCGCTAGCCGAGGGCTGCCCGGAGAAATACACCGCGTGGGTCAAAGCTGCCTTCTCTTGTGAACTCGAATTCGCCGCGCGCATCGTGCGCCGCTTTTACCGTGGCTCTTTTCTGGGCACTGCCGTAACCACACGCATGGTCCAGCTGATGAACCGCAGCGCGGTTTTCCGCCAATTGATGGGCGATATTTTCAGCGGCTCGCAGGATTACACCAGCCTCAAGCGCCGCCTCTGGGGCCATCTGGGCGTGAACGTCAGCGAATTTATCTCCAGCGTTCTGAATCTCCCGGCCGCGGCGGAACTTCCGCGCGGCGGCGCAGCCGCTGACTGAGAAGAGCCTCACTCACTCGCGGCTATTTGGGTCCGGTTATCTCCCGCCACCAACCGCCAGAATCGCACCCGTCGTGTACGACGCGGCCGGCGACAGCAGCCAGAGCACCGCTTCCGCAATTTCCTCCGGAGTTCCGAGCCGTCCCATCGGAATCGTTGGAGCCAATCGCGTCATACGGTCCGGATCGCCGCTTGCCGCGTGAAGCCCGGTTTGCACGTGACCGGGCGCTACGCCATTCACGCGAATTCCCTCCATCGCAACCTCTCGCGCCAGCCCCAGCGTAAACGTGTCCAGCGCACCCTTGGACGCGGCGTAGTGCACCCATTCCCCGGCCCCGCCAATCTGCGCCGCACGCGAAGAAATATTCACGATAGACCCGCCGCTTCCGCCATTTCGTGTGGACATGCGTTTTACCGCTTCGCGAGCGCACAGCATCGCCCCAACGACGTTGAGAGCGAAAACCTGTGTTAGCGTTTCGCTCGACACCTCTTCGACGCGCGAAAATCCACCGGTAATCGCCGCATTGTTCACAAGCCCCGTCACAGGCCCCAGATCGCGATGCGCAAATTCAAAAAGCCGCAGAACATCCGCCTCGCGCGAAACATCCGCCTGAATCGCGGTTGCGCTTCCCCCAGCGGAAACAATCTCCAGGGCCACATCTTCCGCGGCCTGCGCATCACGCGAAAAGTTCACGCCGACACGAAATCCGCGCGCGCCAGCCATCTTTGCCACCGCCGCGCCAATCCCTCGGCTGGCTCCGGTCACAATCAAAGTTCCCTTGGGGACCTGCGTTTCGCCAATTGCCATCGGCCATCCTTGTTCAAACCCGGGCGGAAATGTACTCTTCCAGATAGACTCAGCATCCAAGAAAGCCAGCCGTCCCGAAACCTAAATTATGGCATCCGAACCGAACTCAGCCGAACTCAAAAAGCCGGAGAAGAAAAAAAACGCCTGGAAGTCCCTGCCGGATGTGTGGGCGCTCATCAAGCCGCGCCGGGGCCTGCTGGCGCTGGGCTTCGTATTGATGGCCATCAGCCGCGCTTGCAGCCTCGTTCTTCCCGCTTCAACGAAGTACTTTGTCGATCTCGTGGCCATAAAACACCAGTTCCATTTGCTGACCCCGATCGTTGGAGCAGTCCTGGGCGCTACCCTCATTCAGGGCCTCACTTCGTTCACGCTGACGCAATTGCTCTCCAAGTCCGCTCAAAAAATGATCACCGAGCTGCGGCGTCAGGTACAGGCGCACATAGGGCGCTTGCCCGTCTCTTTCTACGACGCCAACAAAACAGGCGTCCTCGTTTCGCGCATCATGAGCGATGTGGAAGGCGTTCGCAATCTCGTCGGCACGGGCCTGGTCGAGTTCGCCGGCGGATTGATGACCGCAGTTTTCGCGCTCATTTACCTGATTCACGCCAGCGTCCTGTTGACCGGCGTAGCTTTCTCGATTCTTCTGGTTTTCGGTTTGTGGATCAGCAAAGCCTTCTCCGCGATCCGGCCGATTTTCCGCGCGCGCCCAAAAATCACCGCGGAAGTTACCGGACGGCTCACGGAATCGCTTGGCGGCGTGCGCGTCGTGAAGGGGTACCATGCGGAAGAGCGCGAGGAAGGAATTTTCGCTGCCGGCGTGCAGCGGTTGCTTGATAACGTTTTGAAAACGTTGACCGCCACATCGCTGATGAGCCTCTCCGGCGCGACGCTTCTCGGTGTCGTCAGCGCCCTTATGCTAGAGCTTGGCGGCCACAAAATCCTGAACGGAAGCATGACGCTGGGTGACTGGTTTGCGTTCAATCTTTTTCTTGGATTTCTGATCGCTCCAGTCTTCCAGATCGTCGCCATCGGCACACAAATCACGGAAGCCATCACCGGCCTCGAACGCACCCGCGAAATTTTGAATGAAAAGCAGGAAGACGCCGACCCGCGCCGTATCGTGAACATGGAACGAATAAACGGCATGGTCGTAATGGAAAACGTAAATTTTTCCTACGATTCCGGGAAAGAGGTTCTTCACGATGTAAGTTTTGAATCGCAACCTGGTACCGTCACAGCTTTGGTGGGTCCTTCGGGTGCCGGCAAATCCACGATGATCGGCCTGATCGCCGCCTTTTATGTTCCCGCGGCGGGCCGCGTCCTGGTGGATGGAATTGATTTGGCCACGGTAAAACTAAACTCTTATCGGACCCAGCTCGGCGTCGTCCTGCAGGAAACGTTTCTCTTCGACGGAACCATCCGCGAGAACGTGGCTTTCGCCCGCCCTGAAGCCACGGAAGAAGAAATCCTCGCGGCCTGCCACATCGCGCGCGTGGACGAATTTGCCGATGGTTTCGAGAAGAAGTACGACACTGTGGTAGGCGAACGGGGCGTAAAACTCTCCGGAGGCCAGAAACAGCGCGTCTCCATCGCTCGCGCCATTCTCGCGGACCCGCGTATCCTGATCCTCGACGAGGCCACTTCCAGCCTGGACTCCGAATCCGAAGCTCTCATCCAGGAAGGTCTTCGTTACCTGATGCGCGGGCGAACCACGTTCGTAATCGCCCATCGCCTCTCGACGATCCGCCGCGCCGAACAGATCCTCGTCGTTGAAGGTGGGAAAGTCATTGAACGCGGTAACCACACCTCGCTTTACGCCGCAAGCGGCCGCTACTACGACCTCTACACGAAGCAGCACGAAGTGGAAAGCAATCTCTTCCTTGCGCCAGGCGAAGGCGACTCCAAAGACGCAAATGAGGATGGCGCCCCATCAGCGGGACGCGGCGGCGCGGCGCTACCGAACGCTATCCGCCTAATCCGCGGCCAGAACAATTAAGGAAGATACCTAGAAGCGCATACGGGAGCGCTGAAACGCATCCCAGCAAAGCTCGCGGATGGTTTTCGTTTGACGCCAGCAGTCGGGCGCTTATACAGCGGTGCTGCGTCGAATAACCAGCTTCTTCGTCGCGGGTGGCGGAAGCATGGTAGCCATCTTGCGGATCATGGCCAGCACCAGACGCTTGTCCCCTTCGGACAACGTGCCGCTGAACTTCTTGATCTCCGCAAGAAAACGAATCTCATCCTGCGAAAGCTCTCCAAGCATTTTCTGTGTCTCGCGGTCGCGCGGCGTCTCCGTTCCCGGGAAAAAATCCGCGAGCGAAATGTCCATAGCTTCCGCAATCTTCGCGAGCGTCTCGAGGGACGGCACGGTGTGCCCGTTCTCGACGCGCGAAAGATAGCAGCGCAGCAATCCCGTGCGCCGCTCGATGTCTCCCTGCGACAATCCCCTCTGGCTCCGGTAGGACTTGATGACTTCTCCGATGTTTACGCGTGGTTTTTCTTTAGGCACGATGGCTCTCCAAGGTCGAGGGGGTAGCTTAGTCACTAACAGTAGGAAGAGCAAGAGGGAATTTGCGTGCCATGGTTCCAATACGACAACGGGGGTACGTGTTTAAAAACGTGAGGCCGGCGCCACGCAGGAAGAACAAAAACTGCAAGTCCCCTGATCGCCGCCTTAGCTCTGCACCGGCGTAACCATTGCTGGCTGTTGCAACCGAAATTCCAACAATGCCTCGCTTGGCACTTTCA
Source organism: Betaproteobacteria bacterium (assembly GCA_903970165.1). GTDB lineage: Bacteria > Acidobacteriota > Terriglobia > Acidiferrales > UBA7541 > Acidiferrum. Next base: position 114,071 of record CAJCHZ010000078.1, on the reverse strand, counting down.
CCTGCTGCCCACGCGTAAGTACCTGCACACCAGCGCCAGCCGCGGAACCTGCTCCCGCGCCAATCGCCGCACCTCGGCCCCCTCCCGCAATAGCGCCGAGGATGGCTCCAAACACGGCCCCGCCTCCAACTTTCTTAGCCGTATCAGCCCCGCGCCCTTGCCCTTTCAAACTGTAATCGCTGCTGACCAGCGTATAGTCGCGCCCATCAATCACAATCCGCATCAACTCCAGCTGCAACTCCGCGCTGCCGGAAAAGTGTCCCGCTTCCTGCGCCTGCGCCAGGCGGCCATAAACATCGGTTCCCTTCCGAGCCACAAGTGAATTGCGCAGGTACAAATCGGTTTCCAGCGTGGCATGAAAAATATCTCCCACGTGGTTTTTGGACGAATCCACGGCATCAATCATGCGCACCAGGAGAGACTGTCCGGCGGGCAGAGTGACTTCCCCGTATTGAGCGGCAGGATCCTGCCCCGAAGCGGCAGGCACAGCCGTCTTAGCTGCGGGAGCGCTATCAGCAGGAGTAACGGGAGCAACCGGAGCGGCCGGAGAGGAGGGAGTCGCGGAAGCGGGGGTCCCCGAAGGCGAAGGCGCAACATCCTTCGAAGTAACAGGCGCCTGCCCGGCATCTAGACCAGAATTAGGCGGCGGTGCCGCATCCGCGGAGGCTGGCGCCGAAGCCGCCGGCGCATTATCCGCTGGTGCGCTTGCGTCAGGCGTGGCGGAAGCCGTTGGGGCTTTCGCCGCACCCGTTCCACCCGTAAATGTCACCGCTACAATGGTCGAAACATTAAACGTCTGCACTTCCCCATTTACTTCAAACCGCAACACAGCCTGCGTCCCACCCAGATACCGTCCTTGCAGCACGCGCCCATCTTTCAATTCCAGCGTATCCGCAGAGGACGTGCTCGCCAAAAATAATCCCAACGCGCAAACCGCCAAAATCCTCACCCAACTCTTCATCGCCTTACCCCTCTCAACCACATCTTACCCTACTGCGTTGGATGAGCCTCTCGAACTCAAGGTTGTGCATTGTCTCGAGCTAATGCCTAGACTGGCATACCAAGCCCTCTTCCACTGACTCAACATCCCGATAAATCAACCGCGTAATATCCGCCATCAGGGCCGCACTCTCCTTCTCCTCCGCAATCCCGCGCACCAGAATTACCAGCACAAACGGTTTCGGCGCAAACACAATCGCCGCATCGTGATGAATCTTCGTAATCTCTCCCGTCTTGTGCGCCACACGCGTCCCCGGCGGCAGCCCGGCAGGAATGCCATCATTAAATTTCTGCCGTTCCAAAATCTCAATCATCTGTTTCGAGGATTCCGGATCAACCGCCTCTCCTTTTGCAATGGCCGTGAGCAGTTGCAGCAGGCCCCGAGCGGTCGTCGTATTATTTAACCCCCTTTCAAACGCCTTCCCGTCCTCGACCCCGCGCAAGACATTCATCCCATCCGCATGAAGCGAATGAATCTCAGCCCGAATATTCTCCACTCCCACTTTCTCAATCAAAAGATTCGTGGCGAAATTGCTGCTCACCGTAATCATCAACTCGCAAAGCTGCCGCAATGTCCGCGTCTGCCCTTCCGCGCCATACAGATCCGTTTCCGAGTCATCGGCGGGATTCAGTTTATAAATCGATCCATCCACCAAACTGTGAAATTCATTTTTCAAGAGCAGTGTGTCTTCCAACTTCAGCTTTCCGAGCCGCACCTGATGAAACAGCTCAATCATCACCGGAATTTTCATCGTGCTTGCCGCATGAAACGAATCTTCTTCACGCAGCGAATAGGCGTTGCGTCCATCCAATGTTCGAAACGCGATAGCGACCTCCGCCCCACTCTTGCCGATCCGTTCTGCAATTTCAGCGGTCAACTTCTGGTCCACTTGCGGCGGCGCTGACTGCCCCCAAACAAATCCAGGCAACAATGCAAGTCCCGCACAAACAGGCCCTGTATAAACAAGCTGCTTCCTGAAAGCAACGCCAACGATCAAAGCAAAACGCGCAAGAGCTTTCATGGGCCGGAATCTTGCCCGATGCGCCGGCCTCTTGCAACCACAAGAAAAATGGGCCCAAGCCAAAAGGCTTGAGCCCACACCAACACAACCGGCCGAACCACTCTGCCAAACGGTTCGCTCGCTTTCCCCTGCGGCTAAAAACCCCGCTGCGCCGCATCCGCCTCTTCTGCCAGCTGCAGCAGCGTCTTGAAAAACTTCGGCGTCTGCCCAATGAAGAGCCCGCTGTTGATGAACCCATTCGCCGCTGCCACAGCTCCACCATTTTTGTCGCTGGTGGGCCGAATGATCGCCACGTCTGGCAAATCCTTATTCAGGAACTCGCAAGGCACGGGAAAAATCAAGCTGGGCTGCGTGAGACTAAGCGTGTTCTGCACCGGCGGATTGGTGAAAAAATTCGGGAACGTCAAGCCCGATAGCGAATCCGTGAACGGCGCTACCGGCCCCTGCACTCCATTCCCCGAAAAATCCACCCATTCCAGGAAATGTGCAATCTCATCTCCCCCGATACTGAGGGTTATCTTCAAAACCTCCGCACTCGTCACCTTCTGGCTGAGCGTCGCGTACAGACTTGTGCCACCTTCTTCGATCGCTCCGAAGTGAAACGCCGCCACGTTCGCGATCGCCTGGATATGGTCCGGCACCGCAATAGGAAACTGCGGGTCAGGCGTCCCCGCCAAATCGGCCGCGTTTCGGGGAATCGCCGTTACGTTGTTTAGCGTAATCGCCTGAGGAAAGGTTGCGCCCCGGTCCGGATTGGTCGTGCTCCGGTAGCGAACAAACCAGCTCGTATCCACATTCAAATTCATCAGGTTCGTGATGCGCAGCTTGCCTGATGTTCCCGGCGCTGTGCTTCCCGGCAAAGTGCGGAAGGCTTCCAGGCTGACCTGTTCCGCTCCCTTCGAGGCGAGATAGGCATTCAGGAAATTCCCGTGGCTCACTTCATCCAAAGTGTTGCTCGTAATGTATTGCGGCCCATCGCCATCAAGATTAGACAGCGCGCTCTGGTAGTTGTTCAGCGCTTCGTTGGGATCCAATTCAATCGGCGGATTGCTCCCTATACCGCCAAGTTCCGCATATTGTGTCCAAAGGTCCGCCTCGATGATCTCCGCCGCAGCCAAAAATCGAAGAATCGCGATATCTCCCTTCGTTGGTTGCGATCTGTCATCCTCGTCGGGGTCAAATGCCAGCACCCTTCCCGGCAGTCCGGCAGTCAACGCTGCCGCGCTCGCCGCCACCGTTCCACCCTTCAAAAACGACCGCCGGTTCGCACTCCGAGAGAACACATCATCTTTCATTTCACTTTCTCCTTAATTTTTCTGGAATTCGCGTTGCCTGAAGTGGGTTCTTTCACTTCTTCGCGGTTGGATGCCTGCAAGCGCGCGGGAATAAATCAACGCGGCAACAAGTCTTTATCAACTTGGAGGCCCATCAATGAGATCGACTTACGCCAACTTCTTTACGCCTACAAAATTTGGAAGGCTCAGGAGTACAAACCATGGAATCGTCACCGGTGAGTAACGCTCTGCTCATAAATGAGCTCGATGCATGCACCTCAACCATCCGTTTTGGCACCTTCGAGATTGACCTGGAATCGCGCGAACTTCGAAAACAAGGCATGCGCATACGGCTCGAAGAAAAACCATTCCTTATTCTTGCAGAGCTGCTCGAACACGCGGGACGCGTTGTTACCCGCAAGACTCTTCAGGAGAAGCTCTGGCCCGACACACACGTCCGCTACGACCAGAACCTCAACACGGCCGTCAATAAATTGCGGGAAATGCTCAGCGATTCCGCACAAAGCCCGCGCTTCATCGAAACGCTGCCACGCCTGGGTTACCGCTTCGTCGCCCCGGTGCTCAAAGGGGAGCGCAACGCACTGTCCGTCGCCATTCCCGTTACGACCACGAAAAAAATGCTCGCCGTCCTCCCCTTCGAAAATCTTGGCGATGCCACTGGCAGAGAATATTTCGCTGATGGGCTAACGGAAGAGCTGATCGCTCATCTCGGCCAAATCAATCCAAAGCGCTTTGGCGTCATCGCCCGCACTTCCGCAATTCAATATAAAAATACAAAAAAATCGATCTCGGAAATCGCTGTGGAATTAAAAATTGGGTACGTTCTCGAAGGCACGGTCCGCTGCGAAGGCACCGGGGCCCGGATCACGGTCCAGCTCATCGAAACCGCCAACCAGACACACCTGTGGTCTGCCAGCTACAATCGCGAATTCCGCGATATCTTGGCTGTCCAGGCCGACGTTGCCCGCCAGGTCGGCCGGGCCCTCGCTCTCGAGCTCCTGCCTGAAACTCCCGCGGCTTCCCAGTCGTTTGATCCCGCCGCCCACGAGTCCTACCTTCGCGGGCGTTTCTTCTTTGGCCAGCGCTCCGAGGAAGCCCTGAAGAAAGCCATCGCCTCCTTTGAAACGGCTCTGACCATTGAGGCTCGCTGCGCCCGTTCCCTCTCCGGGATCGCCGATTGCTGCAACCTGCTCTGCTGGTTCGGTGCCGTGTCTCCAAAGGAAGCCGGTCCGAAATCCGCCGCCAGCGCCGCGCGCGCTATCCAGATCGATTCTTCTCTTTGCGAACCGCACGCCTCCCTTGCTCTCGCTCGGTTCTGGTATGAATGGAATTGGTCTGGCGCCGAAGAAGAATTTCTCCGCTCCATCGAACTCAATCCAAGCTACGCCTCGGCGTTCCATTGGTACGCTTCATTCCTGAATGCCATGGGTCGTCTCGAAGAAGCGCAAACCGCGCAGCGACGCGCCCGCGAGCTCGATCCCCTCTCTCTCATGCTCAATATGGGCGCCGCCGATTCTTACTTTTTCGCGCGGCAATACGACCGCGCCATCAAACACCTCGGAGCGCTCCTCGAGCAGGAATCGCGCTTCTATCCAGCGCACTTCGCCCTTGGCCGCATTTACATCGAAAATGGCATGTACGAACAAGCCATCGCCGCCTTTGAGAAGGCTGCACACTGTTCGCAAAATCAGGAAGCGCTCGCGCCCCTGGCCCATGCCTACGCCCTGGCGGGTAAAACAGAAAAAGCCAGAGCTTTGTGCAAGGAGATGTCGTCCCTTTCCACGGCCGGCCGCTATCTCCCGTCGCCCATGATCGCCCGCATACACATCGGCCTCGGCGAATACGACGAAGCCCTCAACCTCTTGCAAAAGGGTTTTGAAGAACGTTCCTACTGGATGGTCTTCCTGAAAATGGACCCGGTATACGACCCAATCCGCAACCAACGACGGTTCAAGGAGCTCCTGAAACAAATGCAATTCGACTCTCGATAACTGGTCACGAGCCCCGTTGCGGGGTTACTCGCCACTCGCCACGAATCACTCGCCACTTCCCATTTTTATAAAAACGCTTTTCGAATTTCGAATTTCCCGCTTCAATTTCCCAACGTTGCCGGAACAGCATTCCACCCATCCAATTCCACGACCGCTTCCTTGCCGCTGAGCAAAGATGCATCGAATTTCGCAGAAACCGTCCGGCTCTCCCCAGGCAACAAAGAAAAATAATTGTCCTGCCAAAATATAGGCGTCACATCCTCTCCGCCTTTGCCCCGCGTCACGCGCAGATGCACCATAAACGCAACCGCGTTCCCCGAATTAGACACCGTCACCTGCTCCGTGCCTTCCCCAGAAACCAGGCTCGCCGTCAAAGGAATCTGCGGCAACGAATTCAATCCGCTCAAATCCGCAAACTCCGCCTGCGGCGTATACACCGTGTCCTGCTGGTGCTTCCAATCGAGCGTATCTGCCTTCGTCGAAAGCCAGTATAAATTCTCGCTAACCAACTTCCCCGCGCTATCCTTCAGCTGTAATTTCAAAAAGTAGGTTTTCGAAATTCCCGCAACCTTCCCCAATTCGAACGCCCTCGTGCTGCTGTCCGCCGCAACACCCAGCGTTTCCTCCTTCGAAGCCTTCTCCGCCGCGTCAATATTAAAAATCTTCGCGCTGACTTTCATCCCCGCCAACGCCTCATACGTGCTGTTCACCACCACCACGGATCCATCATCGTAAGAATACTGTACGTGCACAGGCTCCATGGCCTTCTTCGTCCCAAAATATCCACCGGCCGGCACCAGATAGTAGTCATATAAATGCCAGATCAAAGACGGCCAGGCATTGTTCAGCATCCACTGAATCACTCCGGTCGCCGTGTACTTGTTCCTGCCATACGCCTCAAACATCGCTCGTTCGCCGTCGTAGGTCATCGCCTGCGCCTTACGCTCATAATCATCCAGCGAAGTCGCCGCTCCATATCGCCTCGTCAATCCATCTGTAAAAACATTCACGGTGGTAAAACGTTCTTTCCCAGAATGGTAGTTCCAGACATCATCGATCGGCCAAAGATGATCCTTCGGGATAAATCGCTCGAGTGATTCCCGCGGCGGAATTGCAGGTCCAGGGCTCGTCTCGGTGTTGTATCCGTAGGCTCCGCCGGCCTTTTTATCCGCCAGCCAATAAACGGGCGGCACATATTCATAAGGCCCGGTCATCTTCACGCCGGATTTTCCCGTGACTCGAGTCGGCTGCTCGCTCGCGGACGAAACCGAAGGATTCGGCCACTCATTTTCTTTCAAAATTTTCAGATACATCTGCTCAACATCCGCGGGCGGAGGATTATCGCTCCCATACAGCCACACAAAAACGCTGGGATGATTCCGGAGCCGCTGCGCCTGGTCCTTCATCGAGGCCGCCGCAATCGCGCGCGTCTCCGGCGTCCACGACTTCCACCGCTCCCACGCGTCGCAGCAAGTCCACCCCGGCATCACCAAAATCCCCAACTCGTCCGTCTTGTTGAAGAACTCGTCGCGATCGATCCGGCCTTCCAGCCGTATCGTGTTCAATCCCATGTCCCGGACATAATGCAGATCCGCATTCAACTTCTTCGACATGGGACGCAAAAACATATCCGGCGCCCACGCCGCCCCGCGTATCAATATCTTTCGCCCGTTAATTTTGAATAGCCGGGCTCCCTTTTCCGTCACTTCCGAAGTCACTTCGCGAATTCCAAACTTTATCGTAGCCTCATCGGATATTCCCTTGTCTTCAACAAAGCTGAAAACCGCCGTATATAAATCGGGAGTGCCCACGGTGTAAGGCCACCAAAGCCTCGGCTTGGCGAGCTTCAATTGAGTAAATTGCTCCGGTGTAAACCGTACAATCCGTGTCTGCCCGGCCGCCAACTCAACCTCCTGCCGAAGAACCGCACCGTCCACCGACGCGAGCAGCGCTCCCTTTTGCGATTCTGTTGTCTGATTTCGCAATTCCGCGCTGAGCGTGAGTTCCGCCGACGTATAGTCGTCTCCGAGCTTGCTTTTCACAAACGGATGCCGCACCGCCACCGGCCCGCTCGAACTCAGCGTCACCTCTTTCCAAATTCCCAGGTCTCTGTCCGCCGGCGTCGGGTTCCAGTCCACCCACGTGATCCCCAGATCGTTCTTCTGGGGCGCAAAAATCTCCAGCGCAACCGCATTCGGCCCATTGCTATTCACCGCCAGCGTCAAGTCGAACTCAAATATCCGGTAAGTCCCAGCGAACCCTTTCGCATCCGCGATTTTCTTTCCGTTCACCCAAAGATTCGCCCGGTAATTAATCCCCGGAAAGTGCAGCCAGAAGTGCTCCCCATTGAACGGCGGCTGCAACGTGAACTCGTTCCTCCACCACCACGAGCACAGAAAAGGACTCCCCGCCGGAAAATCCTGAATCGCAAAAAATGACTTGTCGCTGTAATCCATCCCTGGCAGTTTCTTCAAATTGGTGGAAAACATCGGGTCCGGGTAAGTTCCGTCATCCACAAGTGTTCCCACCACGGTGTTCGGCACAGTCGTCTTGTGCCATCCGCCTGCATCAAATCCCACCTTCGATATCTGCGCGCCGCCAGCCTTCGCGTCGCACGACGACTGAATCTGCCACCCCTCATTCAAGCTCAAAGCCGGAACCGGCAGCTTCTTCACATCACTCGCCTGGGAAGCCGCATCTGCCCGAGACTCGTCCGCCGCCGCGGCCTCTCCCGAAACCGTGATGATTCCTTGCCCGTGCGCTAGGCAAGTCAGCGCACCTAGCAGCGCGCCGAAAATAATCCCCGCAGTCACCACGATTCGGAAACGAACCATTTTTCCCTCACGCGAATCAAAAATAGACCTCGCTAGCGGCCAATCTTAAACCGTTTCAATAACCGAAGTCTCGCTTATTTGTCGAAGAGAATCGGGAGTCTCGGCGTCGCGCATTCTGGGAGCCTACCGTCCCGGTGTACTGGAACAGGCATTTCCGGTCTCCCGACAATCGTCCACAGACAGCAGGAGGGGCCGCGAGCCGCTCTCTAGGCAGCCTCCGAATTATTGAAGCTTTGCATACTCGGCTTTGGCAGCGATGAGGATGGGTATGTCGGGATCGGCGCCTTCCCACTGCTTCAGAAAAGTTTGATACTCTCCCCGGGCCTTCGCCGAATCTCCAGTCAGCTTATACGCACGCGCCAGCCATACATGGGCCACCGGCCCCATAGGGCACAGCAGGACCTGGCCTGGATTGTCGACAATCCGCCGGAATTCGGTCACCGCAGCAGCGCCTTGCTGCAAATCCAGGTAGGCCCTGCCGCGCACATAAGAAGGAGTCTTCAGTTCGCAATTCCCCTCTTCAGCGGGACTGTCTTCTCGGTTCGTCACAACCTGAAGTTCCTGGATAGCCTGCTCCGGATGTTTCTCGTTCACTTGCAGTTGGGCTCGGAGCATGGGAAGCCAGTACAACTGGATGTTAGTTTCCCGGGGAAACTTCTCGTTCAGCTCCTTCATCTGCGCTTGTGTCCTCGCCGCATCCTCCGTCAGCGCGAAGACAAAAGCGGAAAGCATCTTAGCCATGTGATTCCCGGGCCCTAGCTTGATTGCCTCTACGGCCTCTTGGTGCGCTAGCTTCAGATTCCCAAAAAGCGCCTCGCGCACAGCAGATCTCGAAGTCTTCGCTCCGATAACCTCCTTGTTGTCTTCCAGCTTCAAGAAGTCGACATCGGCTTGCGCCGCTTTCCGCGCCTTCCCGAGCTGGCCGGCGTACGCAAATGTCTGGGCTTGTATGTCCAGCCAGTCCGATTGGCTGTTCGGATCGGAACGAAACCATTCCACCTCCTTGGCCATCTCTGCGGTTTTGCCCTCCAGGAGGTCCAAGCTGTAGAGTCGCGAACGCACGATCTGGTTTCCCTGATTCCGCGCTTCTAGCTCTTCAAAGATCTTGCGGGCTTCCGCAAAGCGTCCGAGCGAAAGGTTGCAAATTCCCAAGTTCGTCTGAAATAAAACGTTGGGGCCGCCTAATTCCAGCGCCCGGCCAATGGCCTCGCAAGACCTCTGGTAATTCCCTTGCTTTGCGCGAACGATTCCGAGGTTGGCGTAAGCCACTGTGTCGTTGGGATACTTGGCAATCCACTCTTCAAACGTGTTGGCGGCCTTGTCCAGATCACCCGTGTCGGCAAGATAATACGTCGAAACAATATGAAGGCGTTCGCGTTCGCTGGCATGGTCTTTCAATGCGAATGCTTTATCCAAATGTTTTCGAGACTGAACTGTGTCGCCGTTAGTTGCGTAATAAATGCCCAGGGCATCGTGGGCTTCAGCGAAATCTGGGTCCAACTCCACCGCGCGCTGTATGTAGGGAAGCATCGCGAGGGGACCTTTCTCAGACTGCGCCTTTATACCCAGGCTGTATGCCTTTAGCGCATCGAGAGAGGAAGTCGTAATTTCACCCAACGGATAATCGAACTTTTTCACAGATGCCAGGGATTCTCCCAGTTCCCCTCGCATTTTCGTGGTAACCTGCCCCATCGCGTCCAGCACTTTCTCTTTGCTGGCCACCGTCATCTGTTCCTGAGCCAGGATGTCTCCGTTTTGGCAGTTGACCGCCTTTATGCTGATGACGTACGCGTTTCCCAAAGCCGCAATGGAACCCGCCAGGTATGCCTTGCTCTGCGTGCGCTCGCAGATCTCCCGTGCCGTTTCCGGCGTCAACGGTATATCCACGGGCTTGGTCATCAGCTTGAGGGTGTTGCGAGTCTTTCCTTCCGACATCACATTGAGGTAGGGGGATTGCCGCAGCGAGATGGAAAGTGCTTGTCGCAAAGTGTCATCAAAAACTTCATCGCCAGTGCTATTGGCGAAATCCGCGAGCACAACGGTGTCCTTCTCCATAAGTTTAGGGTGGCGATTAGCATTGACGTACCACGCCGCCACAGAGCCGCCTGCGGCGCAGAGCCCGATTGCCGCGAGAACATAACCCAGATACCGCCTGCCGACAGCTCCCGTAGCGAACGCCGGAGAGCCTTCCGCCGTCCTGGCCTCCTTTCCCACCCGGCCCGTCTCTGTGTCTCTCTTTAGCTGCTGCAAATCCGCCCGAAAATCGGAAGCGCTTTGATACCTCTTGTCCAGCTTCTTCTGCAAAGCCTTGTTCGTTATCCGCTCTAGCTCCGGCGGTGCGTTCAAATTGAGTTGGCTGGCGGGGAGCGGCTCGTGATTCAGAATGCCGTCGTATATTTCCGCCGCGCTGTTGCCGGCAAACGGAAGACGCCCGGTCGTCATCTCATAAAGCACCGCGCCAAAGCTGAAGAGGTCGGTGCGCGTATCCAGTTCGTGTCCCCGCGCTTGTTCGGGAGACATGTAAGCAATCGTGCCCACCGGGCTGCCAGGACTAGTCAGCGCCGCACTGGTGATCGTCGCTTCGGGCTCCAGCGTGGCATTCGATTTTTCGTTTCCGTCGCGGGAAATCGTCTTTGCCAGGCCGAAGTCGAGGATCTTTGCCTGTCCCCTTTGCGTGATGAAGATGTTCGCCGGCTTGATGTCGCGGTGGATAATGCCGCTCGAGTGTGCCGTCTCCAAGGCTTCGGCAATCTGCGTTGCTATTTCTAGCGTGGCCTCGAGCGGCATTGCTTTACCGGAAATGCGATGTTTCAGCGTCTCGCCTTCCAGACACTCCATAGCAATGAAGGCTTGCCCGTTTTCTTCGCCAACGTCATGGATGGTGCATATGTTGGGATGGTTGAGCGCGGACGCAGCCTGAGCCTCACGCCGGAAACGGGCAAGAGCTAGAGAATCGCAAGCGAGATCCGGCGGCAGAAACTTGAGCGCCACGAAACGGTGGAGGCGCATATCTTCGGCCTTATAAACAACACCCATGCCTCCACCGCCAAGTTTTTCGAGGACGCGGTAATGGGAGACGGTCTGCCCGATGAGCGAGATCGAGTCGGCCATTTGGCGCTCATATTAGGTTGCGAGCCGAGGCAAGTCAACGCGGGGATAGTATGTGCATTGAAGGGTGAGCGCCAAAACAAACTGGAGAAGCTCTTGGTAAGCGCGCTGTTCGGAAAAACCTACAGTGTCCGCCAAACCCGGAAAAGCCGAACTTTTTAAAGTTCAACTCGCGACCCACTTTAACCGCGTGGCATCCCACTTTATAAAGCGCCCGTCAAGTCGGACGAAAGCCCTCGTCCGACTGTGCAAAACAGGGCATTCTTATGAAATGCCCCGTCCTATTCTTCTCGAATGGCAAACGCATACCTGACCCCGGAACTCTTACTCGCTGTCCCGTGCCCTACGTGCGGAGCCGATGCTGGTAAAGGATGTGTGTTGCACACTGGCGGCCCAAGTCCCGACCTGCACGTTGATAGAACGCTTGATGCGGTCAAAGCGGTCGAAGCAAGACTCTCACGAGCCGCGAACGCGGGCCTTGGACGTTGAGGAATCGTCAGTGTTTATGAGGTTGTTTGATGGTCCCGGAGGAGGGGGTCGAACCCACACGGCCTTGCGGCCACCGGATTTTGAGTCCGGCGCGTCTGCCAGTTCCGCCACTCCGGGAATTGCTCCGACTCACCGAATTATATCAGGTTCCGTTTTGTGCGTCTCTTGCTCCGATTCGCGAGTTTAGTTTTTGAGTCTAGCTCGTCTGCTTAAGATTCGCGCCTCTCCCACGGCGCGGGCACCTTAACCGAAGCCATCCCTGCCGCTGTCGCCGCCTGGATCCCCATTTCCGTATCCTCAAATACCAGGCAATCCTTGGGTGCCACGCGCAGCATTGACGCCGCAAGCAAAAACCCCTCGGGATCAGGCTTGCTTCGGGTGTACTCTCCCGCACAGACCAAAGTATCAAACCGATCCAGCAGCTTCAGCGTCTCCAGCGAAGCCTTCACGGACTCACGCGTGCTTCCCGACACGACGGCAAAAGGAATCCGCCCATGTTGCGCCTCGATATGCTCCAACACTTCCGGCACAACCTTCAACTGCGGCAGCATTTCGTAATAAAGACTTTCCTTGCGGCGCGCGACGTCTTCCACCGGCATCTTCAGCCCATGCTTTTCATTTAGAGTGGCGACGATCTCCGCAATCGGCATTCCGCCCCACGAGTAAAACAATTCCTCTTCAAAGTCACAATTCCATTCCCCAAGCGCTCTCTTCCAAGCCACATAGTGCAACGGCATCGAATCAGCAATGGTCCCGTCGCAATCAAACAAATAAGCCCCAAACTGCCTTTCCGGCAATTTTAGTTTCATTCTCGCTATATTTCCTCTTCAGCAGTGTAAGCCAACACCATCCAAACTCGCCAATGGCACGAAGTGGCGAGTGGCGAGACGAGCCGTCACCCGAATGAATTCTGTTCAATTCTTAGCTCAGAGACCTGCAATTTCACTGCGGACTTTTCCACAACCCCTCGACTGGACTCCCTCTGGCCCCAGGCGTTACTCTATGTTCCCACCGTGCGCCACAGGGGCTGCGAACCCGCCAGCAGCAGGCGAACGGTCTTAGGTGTTTTTGATGGCAACATCGATGGCCGCTCAGCGGTCACCATTCTCGTTGACTGCCCAGCGGTCGCCTTTAGCCGTTCCCCCAGTACCCGGCTCACGGCCCGATCACCGCAACCTCTCTCACTGGATGAGCCGCGCCCTCGAAGAACTCGCCAGCCTGCGTTCGGCCTCCGATCCCGATACAGTTCACGACTTACGTGTCGCCATCCGCCGTTGCCGCTCTCTCGCCGCAGTCATGGAAGAGGTCGACCCCGACCCCGCTTGGCCCGAGATGCGTAAGGTGGCTCGCAAACTCTTCCGCGGCCTCGGCGCCCTCCGCGACACCCAGGTAACGAAGGGTTGGATCAAGAGTCTGGCCCCCGAAGGCGACACACTCCAGGCTCAACTGCTCTCCTCGCTCGACGCCGAAGAAAAACAAGAAACGGAAGCCGCTCTTCGCATAGCTGAAAAGTTCAGCGAAAAAGACTGGGCCCATCTTGAGCGCCACCTGAAACAGCGCGCCCGCCTGGTTCCCGTCGGCAGCCTCGCGGCTGAATGCCTCGCGCTCGAACGCTATGAAGAAGCCAAAGAGCTCCACAATCGCGCTCTTCGCACAGAAAAATCCAAGCCCTGGCACACCCTCCGCATCGGCTTGAAGCGTTTTCGCTACACTGTAGAGAGCCTCCTGCCCGACCACTATGCACTCTGGGGCGACCAATTAAAGCGCGTCCAAGACCTTCTCGGCGACATCCACGATTTAGATGTCCTCGCAGAATTGTTGGAAGAAACGAAGTCTCCCGAGACCGAACAATCCACGCAAGTTTGGCAGGAAAAAATCTCGCAAGAGCGCCTGGAGCGCCTCGAAACCTATCGCCAGCTTACCCTCGGCAAAACCAGCCTCTGGCACGAGTGGCGCCACAATCTCCCCCACGGCGAACGCCTCGAAGCGGCCGCAGCAGCTCGTCTTCACGCCACCGCTCGTGCCGCCGACGCCCACCCTCGCCGCACCAACCAGGTTTCCCGCATCGCTGTCCGCCTTTTCCATCTGCTGCACCGCGCAGGAGCAGCGCACGCCTTCAAAGACCCAGGCATGCGCCGCATCATGCAGTCCGCCGCCAAACTTCACGGCGTCAGTTCCCAAGGCGATCATTACCCCACTCCAAAACAGGCGCGCAAATTCCTAAAGAGCCTCCCAGTCCCGCCAAACTGGACCTCCGACCAATGGGACCTGATGGCTTGGGTAGTCCGTTACCACCGGGGCCCGGAACCAAAGCAAAAAAACGGCTTTGCCAAACTCTCCGAAGCGCAGCAAACCGCGGTCCGCGCACTCTCCGGAGTCCTGCGGCTTTCGCGCGCCCTTCGCAAGTGCGGCATAGAAACCACCCGCGGCCTTGGCCTCGAAAACTCCGCGGACGCCATGGTCTTCCGAGTCCCAGGCATCCCCGACACAGCGGAAGCCGCAGCTCGCCTGGCCGCCGCAAAGCATCTGCTGGAATCCACGCTAAAAAAGCCCCTAATCCTCAAAGCCGTCCCAAAACCAGAAGCCTCGTGCATCGCGTCGGAGCCCAGTCCAGAACCAGCGCCAAATCCAGTCACAACGCCGACCTAGACGAACCTCGTAAGGTTCTCGTTCAAGTTGAAATAAACCGTCGCCATGCCAGGGCGATGATTTGTCAGTCTCATCTGGCCTACCGCCCACGACTCGCTTTCCAGATTCATCCTCATGAGAATGAATTTGACAAGCCTATTGGAATCAATACTTATGAGGCCTTCCCCGTAAGTGCATCTGTTTCAATAACTTAAACCGCGCGAGGCCCCTCGTTTTTTGTAAGTATTGCATTTAAGGAGGTTAGCCTGACTACACGCTCCGCAAATTTAGAGCAATGCGGGGATGCTACATGGTGTCAAGTTCGTTGGAGACCTCAGATTAGTGGGAGAGGGTGTAGGCGCCGAAGTTTCGGCTGGAATTGGGGGTGGCAGAAAGAAAAGCAGTCCCTCACTTCGTTCTGCATGACACGTCAGTCGATTTTTCTCCTGGATACGAAATTTAGACACCGGACACGGGGGACGCGGGGGCGCCGAAGTGCGCGGCGGCCTTCCGGAAGATGACACACCGGCTTATTTGCCTGCGCGGCGCAAAATCTTTGGCGTGGCTAGCCAAACCAACTGGGCACTTGGGGGCGAAACGCGCTTCAACTCAATCAGGGCCACGCCTGCCTTCTTCAGCGAGGTGACGTGATGCTTCGATCCCAGAGCGGTCGCAATCACGTCGTCCAACTGAGGCGCGTGCCCGAAAAGAAAAATCGCCGATGACAATTTATCCTTCGCCAATTCCCGGAAAAGCAGCGAGGGATCCGCGCCTGGCAAAAGCAAATCGGTCCGACGAATCTTCTCCTCCGGATAGTCGAACTCATCGGCAAAAATCTCGGCGGTTTGCGTTGCTCGCACGTAAGGACTCGATATCAGCAAATCAGGTGAATCGCAAAGGCCGGCAACCGCAGACGCAACCCGTTGGGTTTTCTCGACGCCTTCTTCCGTGAGATATCTCTCGGGATCGGGCGGACACTTCGGATCTTCGCGGTCAATCGCGATGCCGTGGCGCACAACATAAATCTGCATGAACACTTCTCCCTGTGCATGAATCTTAATAATTCCAGAGCGGCGCGGAAGCAAACCGCGGCGGCGCGTTGCCTAAGAGACAGCCTGCCGGAAATAAAGCCGTACGTGAAATTCCTTCTCAAACAGCTCCGCGCTGCGATTTGCGTCCAGCAAATCTTCGGCTGCGTCACCCCGCGCGGTGACCTGCAAGCCGACGGCGCCGCGTGTAAACGCCGCGCGCACCTGCATGACGCGCTGGCGGTGCGAATGATCCAGCGCTTCGGCAATGCGCAGAATGGCCGCAAGCCGCCGCGCAATGCGCTTGTCATTATTATTGAGCGACGAATACGCCGTATGATGCCCCGCAGGCTCCGATTTTCGATTGTGATACCGAGCCAAAGCGGCGACGATGGCGCGGTCACGCCCTTCTAAGCCAGGGATGTCGCCATTCAAGACGAAATACTCGCCATGCTTGTGATGCCCGCGATGACTGATCATGTGCCCAGTGTCATGCAGCAAGGCTCCGGCTTCCAGCAGCACGCGCGATTGCGCCGGAAGGTGGTGCACGGGCTGAAGCTGGTCGAAGAGCAAAATGCTGAGCTCGCGCACATGCTCGGCATGCGTCTGATCCTTCTGCAAACGCCGCGCGAAGCTCCTTGTGCCCACGAGCAGTTGCCGCGCCGGCGCATCGTAGCGATGCGGCTCCGTTCGCGAAAACGCTTCGCGCGCAATTTCCTGAACGAGGCCTTCGCGCAAACCAACACTGGGAATCGAAAAATTCCGAATGTTCAAGTAGCGTCCGAGCGTCAAAAGAGTAATTGCGGCAATGCCAATCACGTCCGCGCGGTCGCGCCGGATGGCATAGCTTTTCATGCGCTCGCGTACATCGCGCTCCAGAAGATCCGGCAGCCGCTCGCGCAGCAGGGAGAGTTCGAGCGTCGGAAGCCCGTGCAACCGGGGCCCCGGCGCAATATTTGCCAGAGTTTCGGCATTGCCTCCAAGCGCCACACAAGTTTGCTCGCCAAGATTTGGCCGCGACGGCAAACGCGATTCGAGAAGCGCACGCACGTATTTACGCACCTGCTCGGCCTGCGCCGGCCGAATCACGCCGGGAATATTCAGCGTAGACATCAGCCGCACGGTTCCCACGCCCAACTGTGCGGCCAGTTCAACCTTGTGATCACGCAGGATGCTGATCTCCAGGCTTCCGCCGCCAAGATCAGCGATGCAAGCCGGTGGCGACTCGGGCCCGAGAGCGGCCAGCACGGCAACGCGGCCGAGCCGCGACTCTTCCACGGAGCTGATGACTTCCAGCTTGATTCCCGTCTTCTGCTTGATTTGCGCAACGAACGCGTCCCGGTTGCGCGCTTCGCGGGAAGCGCTGGTCGCAACCGCGCGATAGCGCGTGACGCCAAACTCTTCCATGATTTCGCGGAAATGGCGAAAGGCCTTGATTGCCCTTTTAAAAAGCTCTTCGGTGAAGCGGTGCCGCACAAAAACGCCTTCGCCCAAGCGAAGCGAATATCTTTCGCTGACGAGCGGCTCGATGTCGAGCGCGGAGTAAGCCCGCGCCACGGCAAGGCGCACCGCGTTCGAACCGGCGTCGATTGCCGCAATGTGAACCGGATCGGACATGTTGGAATTTACCGCCAGAGATGCGCGAGCGCCGCGGAAGGAGTGTACTTCGAGGCGCGAATGCCGAGTTGCTCGCCAATGCGCTGGCGAAGCTGCTTGTTAACGGCGGAAACGCTGGCCTCACCGTCGAGTTCGATGAACGAGTGGCGCTTGGCCATCACTTCAAATTCGCGCTTGATCATCGTCTGATAGCGAATGAAAGACCAATACAAGTCGTGCGAAAGCGACATATCGCGTCCCGCCTCCCAATAGCTGATGGCTTGCGCTTTCTTGAACTCGCGCGCAAACGCCGTTTCGGGACGCACATTCAGCCAGAACGTCAGGTGCGGGCGCAGCGCCATGGCGTACAAGCCGTTCAGATAATCCCGGTTGATGCCGCGGACCACGCCGCGCGCCACCAGCGTAAAGATAAATCGATCCGCGAGGACGACCGTTCCGGAGCGCAACGCAGGCAAAACGCGATGCTCGACCTGGTCAAAGAAATCGGTGGCGTACATCAACGAAAGAGTCAGCCTGGTTACCGCGTTTTTCGCTAGCAATTCATCTATGTCGCGGCCCACGAGATTTGATCGCCGCAGACCGCTTGTTTGCACGGCGAATCCTTCGGATTCGAGCCATTCCTGGAGCAACGCAATTTGCGTCGAGCGGCCGGAACCATCCATGCCCTCGATCACAATCAGGTTTCCGGTGATCTCGCTCGGGTCAAAACCGACAAGCGCTTCGCCATAGAAATATTGGGCAGCACCGTCTTCGCCATGGGCCCCGGGCTTTGCGCCGGGCAGCGGCGCCGCGGTGGCTTCCGGATGTTCCGGTGGAACGACCGTAGCCGGCAGCGGCTTTTCTTTCTCTTTTTCCTTTTCTTTTTCCTGATCGGACATGCCTACTCCGGAGCCTGCACGCCAGGTGCAAAGCGCTTCAAATCAATTTTGGAGGCAACAATATCCCGCATCTGCTTCTGCAATTTGTTTACCGGCAGCGTGCCATCGAGGACGACGAAATTATCCGAGTCCACCATGTGGTCGTACTCTTCGAGGATGCGCGCCTGGAACAGCCGAAAACTTTCGGAGCGGTCATAGGAAAGGGCGAGATCCATTCCCGCTTCGTAATATTTGAGTTTCGGGCGGCCACTGAGGATGCGATTCACGGCAACATCCAGCGGAGCGCGGAAGTAAAACGTGATATCCGGCACCGGCGCGAAGCGATAGAGATTTCGCAGCCAGCGCGAAGGGCAGCCGCGTGCGGCGTCGCGCGCAAATGCGGTGTAAATGTAGCGGTCGGCTAAAACGAGATAATCGCCTTGCAGCAGCGGCATGATCTGGCGTTCGCAGCGGTCTGCAAAATCCGCCGCGTGCAATAGCGAAAACGTTGTCGGCGTAAGCAAGCGCCGCTGCTTCCCGCGCCGCGTAGCGGATTTCACGAGCGGAGACGAATTCCACTCCGTGAAGTGAAGACGGTAGCCGCCAATTTCGAGCCAGCGTTTCAACAAATAAAGTTGCGTACTCTTACCCGAACCATCCGTGCCTTCGACAACGATCAGCGCACCGGGGTAGGCACGGCTCGGCACCGGCTTACCGGGCTGCGGAAGCGTGGATTTGCCGGGCTCAACGCGCGGCTGTTTTTGTGAGGTGTCCTGATTTTCCATTAAGTTCTTTGAGAGCAGCGGCCTGGCAACCTAGCGTAAACACGTTTTGTTACAAACTCATTACAGCACACCAGACGTTGCGTCGCAAAGCGCGCGGCAAATTTCTTACGAAAAATCGTGTCAAAAAATCGTGACTTTAATATGCAAAAACTTCTTTGGGTTCTGCCGGAACTCGCCAATGAGCAAACGCATGTCTCCGGTCAAACCGCTGAGGCTGTCGTAAAGTTTGGGATCGGAGAAAAGCTTGCCTACGGTCGTCGTATTGTCATTCAGTTTTGCGGTGGCGTTCGCTACATTCTCGCTGGTGGCCTTGAGGTTATTGTAGACCGCATCGTCGGTTGCGAATTTGCCGAGGGAGCCCTTTCCGGCACGCACATCGCCGATGAGGGCATTGCCATTGGTAATGGCTTCTTTGGCCTGATCGTATAGAGTGGAATCGTAAAGGAGTTTGCCCATGGTCCCTTTTTGCGCGCGGACGTCGGCCAAAATCACATTCACGTTATCCAGCCCTTTATCCACCTTGGCGTACATCTCGTCCGTCGCCACCAGCTTCCCAATGGTTCCCTGACCCGCTTGGATATTAGCCAGCATGGTGTCGCCCTTGGCAAGAATGCTGTTCAGATGGTTGTACGCTTCTTCGTTGGTTATGAGTTTGCCGAGCGTCCCTTTGCCTTCTTTCACGCCGTTAATCATCTCCTGCACGGAGTCAGAAAGGGATTGCAGATTCTGCAGGGTGTCCGCGCCGCGTGCCATCACTTCTTTGAGCGCGAGCCCTCCCGAACCGTGCACTTCCTCGCCGTCCTTGAGCACGGTTCCGGTAAATCCGCGAGTTACCTCGACATATTCGTTGCCAAGCAAGCCTTCCGTCACCAGGGTCACGACGGAATCGGTCAGGATGTACTCCTGATACTTCTGACCCACCCGCATAATTACTTGGATGTTCCTGACTTTATCCTGAGCCAGGTTTCCGGTGCGCGGCGCGATCTTGATGGTTTCCACATTCCCGATTTCGACACCGTCCAAGCGCACGGGAGCGCCGTTGGAGAGACCGGATACGTCAGGCAAGTAGGTAATCAGCCGGTATTTCGGTCCAATCGAGCCAGCGCCAGTGACCCAGAAAATACCCGTGGCAATAACCGAAAGACCGACGAGGACGAAGAGTCCTACGCGCAGTTCCGTCCACGTAAGTTGTTTGCGCTGCGCCATTTTTCATTCCCTCCCTTTTTTCCTGCCGAAGAAGTGTTACAACTTCACAAGAATTACTGCAGCCTCAGACGGATGTCTTAACCTCAGACGGATGTCTTAACCTCAGACGAGAAACCGCTTCAGATAATCATCTTTCGTCGCGGCAAGCTCTGCTTGTCCGCCTTCGAAATAAACTCCGCCATCGCGCAAAACAAGAAAACGCGTCGCAGCCATCTTTGCTCCGGCCGTGTCGCCATTAGAAGGGCTGTGCAAAACACGGTTCGTCGCCGGATCAAAACGAAAATTCGCCAGTGCGAATCCGTCCTGAAGGCGTTGCGTCGCGAGCAGCGCGGTGACGCCATAGACATCTCGCAGGCGCAGAATCAACGTGATGATCGTCTGCGACGTCACCGGATCGAGTCCGGCTGTGGGCGAATCATACAACACGATAGGCGGTTGATTGATCAATGCCCGCGCAATCGAAACGCGCCGCCGCATGCCGCCGGACAGTTCGGAAGGAACGAGGTCCATGGTGTGTTCCAATTCGACGAAACGGAGCGCTTCGCGCACGCGGGGTTCAATCTGATCGTCGGCGACACGATCCTCCAACAGACGGTAGGCGACGTTGTCGCCAACGGTCATGGAGTCAAAAAGCGCACTTTCCTGAAAAACAAAGCCGACATGGCGGCGAAAATCGAGCAGATCCTTCTCCCGCATAGTGGACACTTCTTTTCCCAGCACCTGAACTGACCCGGCGGATGGACGCAGCAAGCCTGCCGCCAGCTTGAGGGAAAGAGTTTTGCCGACGCCGGTTTCGCCCAAGAGAACGAGCGTCTCGCGCTCCTCAAGGCGAAAGGACACGCCGCGCAGAATGTCGCCTTCTTCAAAGCCGATGCGAACGTTCTGAAACTGGATTACGGGATTGGTGCCGGGACTCGATGTGGTGGGGCTGCTCATCGTGTGGCTGGTCGTCGGGTGCGATGGCCATTATAGCGGGATTTGCGGCGCAGCGCGGGCAGGAACATCGACCAGCTCAGGGCCGGGAAGGTCGGGGCAGCGAGACTTAAAAGAGTTTGCCGCCGAGGTACAACGCCACTTTGGTGAGAAAAGCGTCAGCGACGATGATCATCACGGAAGAGATGACCGCAGCTTGCGTGGTGGCCCGGCCCACGCCCTGAGTACCGCCGCGTACGGTCAGTCCCCGGTAACAACCGACGGTGGCGAGAATTACGGCGAAAAACATCGGCTTGGTGAAGCCTTGCATCAGATCGGCAAAATCGAGGGCGTCAATGGCGCGGCGCCAGAATTCAACCACGCCGAGACGCAACGAAAAGATGGAAGCCACGCAGCCGCCAACCAGACCACTGAAATCCGTCATGGCCGTGAGCAAGGGAAGCGTCAGAAGCGTGGCGATAATGCGCGGCGCGACCAGCTTGTGAATCGGATCCGTTCCCATGGCGCGCATGGCGTCCACTTGCTCGGTTACAAGCATGGAGCCAAGCTCGGAAGCAATACCGGTGGTGCAGCGACCGGTGACTAATAATCCGGTGAGTGAAGGTCCCAGTTCGCGCACCAGAGCAATGGCCACGACGTCGCCGGTCAGCGAACTTTGTCCGAAGCGCGTGAATTGCGAGCCGGTCTGGAGGACCATGACGGCGCCAATGAAAAATCCGGAGAGCAAAATGATGGGAAGCGAGCCTGCGCCGATGCTGTCCATCTGCTGCAGAATATCCTGGACGTAGTGGGGGCCAGTGAAAATGCTGGCCAGGCCGCGTCCGACCATGATGGAGTAATCCTGAACGTCGGCCACGGCGCGTTTCAAGGCGCCTACGACCACGTTCGTGACGGTTAGCTGGTCCTCCGTCTTTTCTTCGCTGCCTGTGACCTGTAGAGGCGTGTCTGCCACGAGCACCTGTATCGTCAGCTGAATCGTTAACTATCTGATTGAATCTCAGCGGCACAACTGCTGGGTCGAAAGCGTAACTGTGCGGCCAAAGCGCGTCAAGTAAACAGTCCGCAAAGTGTGGCGGTCTGCCCGGCCGCTTATCTCGAAAATCGGGAGCAAGGCTTCCGCACTCCGCACGAGAACAGCGCTACTTTGTGGTGGCTGGACGCAAGGCGCAGCGGCAGATACACTGCTTGCTTCCATCCATGTGGATTATTTTAGGTGAGGGTGTTTGCGCAGATGCTGAAGTTTTACACCGCGGGTGAATCGCACGGACAGGCGTTGCTGGCGTTTGTTTCGGGGCTGCCCGCTTCGCTTCCTGTGGATCTCAAGTTCATTAATCATGAGCTGCACCGGCGGCAGCTTGGTTATGGGCGCGGCGGGCGACAGAAGATTGAGAAAGATCACGCAGAGATTTTCGCGGGCGTGAGGCATGGGAAGACAATCGGTGCGCCCATTGCACTGCGGATTGAGAATCGCGACTGGGCCAATTGGGAGAAGATTCTGCCTGTCGAGGCTACGGCGGATTCGGCGGGGCAGGAGAAAAAGCTGGTTGCGCCGCGGCCTGGTCATGCAGACCTTGCGGGCTCGCAGAAATTCGATTTTCATGATGCGCGGTATGTGTTGGAAAGGGCTTCCGCAAGAGAGACAGCGGCGCGCGTGGCGGCCGGGGCGTTTGCGAAGCTGCTGCTCCGGGAATTGGGAACGGAGATTGCCAGCCACACGATTCAGGTCGGGCATGTGCGCCTGGAGCGCGCGGCGGCCTGGGAGGAGATTCAGGCAGTGAGCGGCGACCTGGAATCGCCTTTGCGGTGCGTGGATGCGACCACGCAGGAAAAGATGAAGGCGGAAGTGGACAAGGCGTTAAAGGCCGGCGACACGGTTGGCGGGATTTTCGAAATTGTCGCGCACAAGGTGCCCGTAGGGCTGGGAAGCCACGCGCAATGGGACGAAAAACTGGATGGGCGGATTGCGCAGGCGTTGATGAGCGTGCAGGCGGTGAAAGCCGTTGAGATTGGGGCCGGCGTTACGGCAGCGGGCTCTTACGGCAGCGAAGTGCAGGATGAAATTTTTTACGAGAAACCGGCGCGGCGTTTTCGCCGGACGACAAACCGGGCCGGAGGGCTTGAGGGCGGGATCACTAACGGTGAAGACGTGGTTATACGAGGGTATCTAAAACCTATTTCGACACTGCGGCAGGCGCTCCATACCGCGGACATGGTTACCAAACAGCCCGTTCAGGCAGCCTACGAGCGTTCCGACTGGTGCGTGGTGCCAGCGGGGGCGGTTGCCGGCGAAGCGATGGTGGCCCTTGTGTTAGCGGATGCTTTTCTGCAAAAATTTGGGGGAGATTCGCTTGTAGAAATGCGGCGGAATTTCGACAACTATGCCAGACAAATCGACGAGTTCTGAAGTAGTGGCGAGCGGGGCTTCGCCTTCGGCGGAAGTTGCTGCGGAAGCAGTTGCATCCGCGCCGGCGCGGAAGATTTATCCGATCGTGAAGTACGGGGATCCGATACTCGAAAAGCCGACTGCCACGGTGAAAACGTTTGACGCCGAGTTGGAGCAGCTTGCCGAAAACATGTTTGCTTCGATGTACGCGGCGCAGGGCGTGGGATTGGCAGCGCCACAGATTGGCTTGAGCCTGCGGCTCTCGGTGATTGACGTTACGGTGGGGAAAAACCCCGAGGCGAAGATTGTGATTGCCAATCCGGAGATTATTCATGCCGAGGGAGAAGTCCGCGAAGAGGAAGGATGCCTATCCATACCGGGATTTCGGGGGTACGTGATGAGGCCGCAGTTTGTCACCGTGCGGGCGCAGAACGTAAAGGGCGAAACATTTGAGATTCGCGGGGAAAATTTGCTGGCGCGCGCGTTTTGCCACGAGATTGATCATTTGAATGGAGTTCTTTTTCTGCAGCACCTCAGCATGTTGAAGCGGGATCTGATCAAGCGCAAGATTAAGAAATTGAAGAAGCAAGGCGAGTGGTAACTTCCACATTCATCTGAACATTCCAGACAGCAGCGGGCACGGTCCTTCGCGGCTCGGGTTAAACCCTTCGAAACTCAGGGTAAACATGTTGTGCCCCCACGAAAGTCTACGTTCATGCGCTTAGTCTTTTGCGGAACTCCTCAATTCGCCGTGCCCACGCTGAAACATCTTCTTGGCCAGGCGGAGTTTCAAATTGTCGGGGTCGTCACGCAGCCGGACCGGCCGCGCGGGCGCGGGCAGGAAGTTTCGTTTTCGCCGGTGAAGGAAACTGCATTGGCCGCAGCGATTCCCGTACATCAGCCGGAAAAAATAAGGGCGCCCGAAGCACAAACGCTTTTGGAAGGCCTGGCGCCGGATGTCATCGTCATTATTGCCTACGGCCAGATTATTCCGGGGCGGCTTCTGCCTATACCCAGACTTGGGTGGATCAATCTGCATGCTTCCCTGCTGCCGAAATTTCGCGGGGCCGCGCCCATTAACTGGGCCATTGTGAACGGCGAGACAAGAACGGGCGTCACAACCATGCGCATTGACGCTGGAATGGACACCGGCGAGATGCTGCTGCAAAGAGAGATGGAAATCGGGGCGACAGAGACCGCACCAGAACTTGCTGCGCGGATGTCAGAACTTGGGGCTCCGCTTATGGCGGAGACGTTGCGCGGCTTGTCCGCTGGGACAATCCTTGCGCGGGCGCAGGACCACTCGCAAGCTTCGAGCGCGCCCATGCTGAAGCGAGAAGACGGGCGGATTGATTGGACGCGAAGTGCGCAGGAAATTTTTAATCGGGTTCGCGGGTTTGCTCCATGGCCTGGGGCTTACACCACTTTCCGCGGGCAGACTTGTCATATTTGGGGCGAGCCAGCATCCGATGCCTTGCTTGAGATAAATGCGGTCGCAATCCCTGGCCCTACGCCCGGCACGTTGCTGTTTCACCGAAACGAAATTTCTGTCCGGTGCGGCGGCTCGACTAATTTGCGGCTGCGAGCCGTCAAACTCGAAGGGCGTAAGCAGATTTCAGCCTCCGAATTCGCGAACGGCGCAAGACTACAAACCGAGGAACATTTCGGCGGGCCGTGATCGGCACAACCTATTGCGCCTACTCACCGTCAAACTAGATGGGCGCGGGCGGTTTCTGCTTGCGGGTTCGGTACCGGCGCCACTTGTATTTCCTCGAACATTCCGGCGAAACCTGGTTTGCTTGCCGCACATCGCTCAGGCATACTCGAAAATTGACCCACACCCGAAATATGATTCTGGCTGGGCCTGGACTCGTATCGGTTTTGGATTTGCCCGGATTGGGAGACCACATTCCATGAAAAGCTTTGGATGGATGGAAACGCACGGCGGATGGAAAGCCGGCGCGAAGCAATTTTTGCGATTTGCGGGTTGCTGGGCGCTCGCCGCGCAGCTTGCGTGGCTGCCATTGGTTTCGGCAGCCACTGATAAGGCCGCGACGAAAACTACGACTCCAACGGCCGCTGCCGACGCGGACAAGCCTGCTCCCAAAGGCAGCGCGGATCCTGTCATGAAAGTGATGCAGGCGGAACTTGCGAGGGCGACTGCCGACCTGGCCAAGACCGACTCGGCACCATACTTCATGAGCTATACGGTGTATGACCAGAACCTGGTCGTCCTGGTTGGCGCTTATGGAAGTTTGCTGACCGATGCTTCATTGGAGCGACGGCAGGCCGATGTGACCATGCGCGTTGGATCGGCTGCACTGGATAACACGCACGGGCAGAGCAGAGCTACCGGGATGACTTCCGGAACGCTGCCTGTTGGCGACGATCAGGATGCCATTGCGCGCGTTTTGTGGGAATTGACGGACCGTGAATACAAGAGGGCAGCGCCGGCGTTTTTGAACGTGAAGACCAATACGGCGGTGCGCGCGGAAGAAGAGGATAAGTCGCCGGACTTTTCCAAGGAAGTTTCAGAGACACATTTGGTAAACGCCACTGCGCCGCCAGCATTTGATCGCGCGGCGTGGGGAGCGGAAGTGCGGCGATTGTCCGGAGCATTCCGCAAATACCCCGACATTTATTTTGCGAATGTCGTCGTGCAAGTTTCGGATTCCAACTCGCGGATGGTTTCGAGCGAAGGCAGCGCGATTGAAACACCGAGTGCGAGCACGCGGATGGTGATGGAAGCGCAAACGCGCGCGGATGACGGGATGGAATTGCTGCGCGTGGAAACGTTTCAGGCGCCTTCGGCGGCGGGATTGCCGAGTGAGGCGGAGCTGAACGCGAAGATCGTGAAGATGGCAGACGATTTGAAGGCCCTGAAAGCAGCGCCTGTGGCCGAACCGTATGACGGACCGGCACTCTTGAGCGGGCGTGCGGCGGCGGTTTTTTTTCACGAAGTGCTTGGGCACCGGCTCGAAGGGCACAGGCAGCGCGATGAAGATGAGGGACAGACATTTACGAAAAAAGTCGGGCAGGAAGTCCTGCCGAAATTTTTGAGCGTTACGGACGATCCGACGCTGCGTGAAGTGGGCGGGATGAAACTTGCCGGCACCTACGACTTCGATAGCGAAGGCGTTCCCTCGCACAGGGTAGAGGTTATCAAAGACGGGATTCTGAAAAACTTTTTGATGTCGCGGATGCCGATTAAGGACTTCAGCCAGTCGAACGGACATGGGCGCAATCAGCCCGGGTTGATGCCGACCGGTCGGCAGGGAAACCTGATTGTCACATCGACGCAGAGCGTTCCAGAAGCGGAGATGCGGCAAAAATTGATCGATGAAGTGAAAAGGCAAAACAAGCCATATGGCTTGTACTTCGACGACATTCAGGGTGGATTTACACTGACAACTCGCTCGCTGCCGCAAGCTTTTCAAGTGCTGCCTGTAATTGTTTACAAGGTTTATGCAGATGGGCGGCCTGACGAGCTTGTGCGAGGCGTGGACATTGTGGGTACGCCGCTTGCGGCATTGACGCGCATTCTGATGACCGGTGATCAGCAGCATGTTTTCAATGGCGTCTGCGGTGCGGAGAGCGGGCAGGTGCCTGTTTCGGCCGTGGCTCCCGCGATGCTTTTCTCTGAGATGGAAGTGCAGAAGCGCCAGCATTCGCACGACCGGCCACCTATTTTGCCTCCGCCGGGTTTTGAAGAGAGCAAGCCAGAGGTCAAGCAATGAAAATTGCGCGCACGCTGACCACACTAACCGGATCGCTTCTCGCGGCGTCCTTATTCCTTGGCGTGTCGCATCTGCGTGCCGCTACGCATGATGACGCGTCAAACACAACGTGGGCAATTCCCGCTCCTGCTGACACGGACGCAGCCGCGCCACATGCTGCCGCGGCGGGCGATGGTTTGCTCGAAGCGCTTCTTACGGAACTCGACCGCTCGAAAGCTCAGCTGAAGATCGATCAGGTCCAGGCGCCCTATTACATCGAATATCGAGTGAACGATGTGGATGACTACGACGCGGAGGCCGCGTTTGGGGCGCTGCGCGAAAGCCAGCGCGTGCATTTGCGCATTCTGCGCGTGGTTGTTCGCGTTGGCGACTACAAGCAGGACAGCTACTTCGGCCAGGGCATGGGCGAAACGAACATTCTGCCGCTCGACAATGATCCGATCGCTTTGCGTCATCAGATTTGGCTGACCACCGATGAAGCTTACAAAGCCGCTGGCCAGGCCCTCGCGGACAAACAATCGGAAATGAAGCGATTCAGTCCCGACCCGAATCCGGTTGACGACTTCTCCAAAGAACCTGTCATCCACGCCATCGAACCTACAGTTTCCTTGAAAGTGGACGAAGCCTCCTGGCGCAAGACTCTGGAAGACATGACCGATCTTTACCGGCAGTATCCGGAAATACAGTCGGTCACTGCGTCTGCGCGATTCAGCTCCGTCAACGAATACTTCGTGACCTCGGAAGGGACAATAACCCGCAACGGCCAGACCACGTACAACCTGCAACTCAACAGTTCCGCACAAGCGGAAGATGGAATGCGCCTGACCCGCAATCCTTATTGGACGGTGGGCCGGGCGGAAGAACTGCCGTCACGGGAAAAACTTCTGGCCGATGTGAAACAAGCTCTCGATACCGTAATGGCCCTTCGCAAGGCGCCAATCGTTGAGGAAGAATACCGCGGGCCGGTGCTTTTTGCGCCGGATGCCGCAGACGACGTCATAGCGTCGCTCGTGGGGTCGAACGTTGTGGGGCGCAAACCGCAACCGGGCAGGCCGAACCGCACCATCGGGGCGTTTGCAACCAGTTACAAAACACGCGTGCTGCCCAGCTTTCTAACACTTATCGACGATCCTACGCTGAAGGAATTTCAGGGCCACACGCTTATCGGAAGTTACGAGGTGGACGACGAAGGCGTGAAGGCGAAGACGGTAAACGTGATCGAGAACGGCATGTTGAACAATTATTTGCTGGGCCGCCAGCCCGTGCGGGATTTTCCGAGTTCCAATGGCCACGGGCGCGCTGCGCCAGGATCGTTCCCTGCCCCCAGCCTTGGAGTGCTGCTGCTTAAGAGCGCCGAAGCACAGCCCCCGGAAGAGCTGAAGAAGAAGATCGTGCAGATGGTCACGGATCAGGGCAAGCCGTATGCGTATCGCGTGGACACGCTTGGTCCGGGGAATTCTCCGCGCCTGCTGTATCGCGCCTACCCGGATGGCCACGAGGAATTGGTGCGCGGCGCAGTCTTTAGCGAACTCGATGTTCGCGCCCTGCGCAGCAATCTCATTGCGGTCGGCAACGACCCTCTGGTCAGCAACCGATCCGGCGGGGTGCCCACGACGGTCATTTGCCCCTCACTGCTTTTCGACGAACTTGAAGTCAAGCGCGCCGACACGAGTAAAGACAAATTGCCGGATTATTCCGCGCCGCCGCTGAAAAAGTAACGAAATGCGAAACTCGAAATACGAAAATCGAATTTCGTATTTCGAGTTTCAGCTTGCTTTATTATTAGTGTTGCCTGAACTCAGCCAACTCCCATGACTCTCAGAGAACGCCTCGAATGGGTGACAAGAATGTCGCTGCTGGTTTTCATCCTGGCGGCGGCGGCGTTTCTCAGCGCCATCACTGCTATGCGCATCGCGATTCATGGGCGCGAAACCACGATGCCCAATTTAGTCGGCAAGAATGTCGCCGAAGCGAACGGTCTGCTTATCTCCCACGGCCTCGTCCTGCGCGTCGCTGACCACATTTACAGCGAGTTTCCCATTAACGCCGTCGTTCGGCAGAGCCCGCCGCCGGGAATGTTGATGAAAGTCTCGCAGCAGGCTCACGTGGTTCTGAGCCTTGGCCAGCGCCAGCTGCAGATTCCGCTACTCGAAGGAAATTCGCTGCGCGCGTCGCGCATTCAATTGCTGCGCAGCAGCCTGCAAGTCGGCGAAGTTTCCGCGATCACCTTGCCCGACGATCCCGCTGACACCGTGATCCAGCAAACGCCGCGCCCTGGCGCCGGCGCTTCGAGCCCGCGAGTCGACGTTCTCGTCTCCGCCGGTCAGCGCGAAACAGCCTATGTCATGCCGCATCTTGTCGGGTTGAATGAAGTGGACGCACAGCATCGCCTCGACGTCGCTGGCCTTCGCCGCAAGGTCAACTACGTCTCCGCGGCACAGTGGCCGCACGGGGCGGTCATCGATCAAGCTCCGCTAGCCGGCCAGCGCATACCCAGTTCGACCACCATTGAACTCACTGTCGCCAACTAGTCTGCCAGTCGAGGCAGATCTTTCCAGCGGTCCGCGGACATCGGTTAATCTGCTGCTACCTGGGATTTTGCTGGATCGATTTCGATGCGACCCTTGAAGTGCGCGCCATCTTCGATGCTTATGCGCGCGGAAGCAATATCGCCGGTAACGGATCCTTCCTGCTTGATTTCCACCCGGCCACGCGAATGCACGTTGCCGACAACCTTGCCGTAAACGACCACCTCGCCGGCGTGAATTTCCGAATGGAGCTGCGCGTCCGCGCCGACCGTGAGTTCGTGTCCTGTCAGCGAAATTGGTCCGTCCACGATGCCGTCAATCTGCAGATCTTCGTTGCCCGTGATTTGTCCTTTGATTTCTAGGCTGGAGCCCAGGCGTGCAGAAGCAAAATGTTTCGGGCTCCCCGTCCGCTGCGGAGAGGGTACGTTGAGTGCTGCGACGTTGGATGCGGGTGTCTGGACTGCTGACGGAGATGCTACGGGCGTATCGGTGAGCGTTTGCTGCTTGGTCCACATAATCCCTCCCTGAATTCACACAAAGACGTGATTGAGTCCAG
Source organism: Betaproteobacteria bacterium (assembly GCA_903970165.1). Lineage (GTDB taxonomy): Bacteria > Acidobacteriota > Terriglobia > Acidiferrales > UBA7541 > Acidiferrum. The sequence continues at coordinate 84,075 of CAJCHZ010000078.1, read as the reverse complement.
GGTGGGGGGGACCAATGTGCCTCAACTCTAGTCGCGCGCGGCAAACACGGGCAACGCCGAAAAAGTTTGGTTTGCGCAGTTGCAAACCTGAACGCGCGGACAGGGCGAAAAGCAACTTCGCTCTTTTGATCCGGTTTCAGACTTTAGCCAAAGCCTTTCGAGGCCTGCCTCCCAGTTTGCCATTCCTTTTTGAGGCCATTCGCTTGGCCGCGCTCCTGGATTTTCCTCCCGCCGCTCCGAGCCTTGCTGCTATCCACTTTCTGGAACCGAGAAAGCCTTCGAGCAAGGCCGGCACGTAAATATCCACGTCCAGCTTTGGAAAGTGAATACCAAGACCGGAAGGACTGATCTCGATTTCCTCAAGCTCATATGCCCTGGCATTTTCAAGTCCTTGCGCGTCGCGCGGAGAAAAAGCGACATCCGATCCAGAGTTAAGGTGAATGACTATCCGCCCGATCCTGCGATCGTAATGAACGGCTAGAGCTCTGGGTGCCGTCGCCTGCAAAATGCCGGGCGCGCTTGTTCGCCAGATCAAACCCATCACCCTTCGCCATGAATTTCCTCCCATGAGCTGCACAACCCTATTACATGCTCTGTCAGACCTTCCGTAAGGCGCGCAATTTCTTTTCGCTTGAATCCGTAGTTCTCTCGAACGCTTACTGGCCCTGCTGGACAGTGAATGTCAAACACTGCCTCGCAACCATTCCCAATCACGTGGATGTGCGCGGGTCTATGGCCATTGATATAAAGGACGACTCGTAGCTTGCCAAACCACAAGACCCTTGGCATCGGGATATTTAGCACAGAACTTAACCGCTTAGGAACATGCTTGGCGCGTGGGTAGCTGGCTAATTCCGGGCCTTTCAAGACTGATTTCACTGACTGTGTGGGCAGGTGCAGCTATCGCGCGGCGGGTGGCCTTTTTCGCGTCGCACGTCCAGTTACGCAGGGTGAGGAGAGCTCCTAAAGTGGGGCAGCTTCAGGAATCTAAAGACCGGGGTGTCTTCATGAAAAAGATGAAGTACTTTTTTCCCGTCGCGACAATGGTGCTGGCGATCCTGCTTTTCGACTTTGGACTAGCGCAAGCGCGAGACAAACGCGCAGCATTGCCATCGAAAGTTCTTTCCGCCAGGACAATTTACGTGGACAACCAGACCAATGACGCGGAAATCCAGCATGACGCGTACATGGGACTAACCAAGTGGGGACGATACGAAATTGTAGACACGCAACAGAAGGCCGATCTGGTTCTACGGTTTACCGGGAGTAGCGTCGTGAAATTCGTTCCTGGAAGCGATGCCAGTGATAAATACGATCCGAAACCTGTGAACGAAAATCCCGCCGCCGGAGATGAGCTTGCGCCGCCGGGCTGCACGCGAATTACACTGCTCGAGCCAAAAAGCGGAGACACTCTATGGGGCGAGGTGCGGAAAACAAACAACGCCCAGGAAAAGAGCAAGCTGCTGGAAGGTTTGCACGACGCGGTGGATCAGCAGGAGAAATCGCGCAATAAATAGCGCCCGTGCGCAGAGCGGCGTGTCAAAAATAAGCTTAGCCGACGCGATTCTTCTGCGTGCGTCCGGCTTCGTCAAGCCACCGCTCCAAAACCGGCTTGTATTGATCCGCCGTCTCCAGAAAAACAACACCTGCGCCCATGTTTGTCTGGGCGTAGACGATTTTTGACTTGGACTCGAAATAGGCGTCGCCTGCGGAAATCTTCACAACTACCAGAGTTCCCACAGGAAATGGATTCATCATGTCCAGGTAACAGCCATAGAGGCTCAGCTCGCTGACGCGCGTGGCAATGCGCACATCCGAAGCCTCCTCAATAAGCTCGGCGCTGGCGATGAAAGTGTACCTGGGCGTGCGACGTCGTTCAGCTCCCAATGATTGGCTCCAAAGAATCCCTTGCTTATTGATGTTACGACGGAACGGGGCCTCGTCGCTTGCGATTCGCCCAAATCATAACTAGTAGAACCAGGGTTAATTGTGATGCAGGTTGCGCGACCGGAAGGGCGACGCGTGAACCCTTTGGAGTTGGCGATTCTGCTGTTTGCGTGATTCGCCGGATGCGGTTTGTGCGGGATTGCAGGGAAGGCTCTGGTGGTAGGATACGTGGCGATGGTGGCTGGCAGCGAGCACATTTTAGCGTGCTCCTACACTTGATTTGGTCGTGGTGTCGCGCCGCGGAGAATGGGAGCGTTTTGATGAATTCGAAAATAAAAAAGGCTGGGCTACTCTTACCCGCTTTGTTGGCGCTTCTTGGACCTCGAGTTGCGGCTCAAGAAAACGCGGAGAAAAAGGGACCTCCCGCGGAAAAGCACGAGTTTGTGATTGCCAATTTCAAGACGGAGAGCGGCGTCACGTTGCCGCAGGTGCGTCTGGTTTATGGAACCTACGGGCATTTGAATGACGCGAAGGACAACGTGGTGCTATTGCCTTCCCATTACATGGCCAACTTTCATGGGTATGAGTGGTTGATTGGGCCGGACAAAGCGCTTGACCCCGCGAAATTGTTTCTCGTGGCGACGGAATTGTTTGGAAATGGGAACTCGTCTTCGCCAAGCAACACGCCGGAGCCGTTTCATGGGCCGAGATTCCCCGTGACGACGATTCGCGACAATGTTGAGGCCGTGCATCGCCTGCTTACGGAGGAGCTGAAGGTCACGCACATACGCGCGGTCGTGGGATTTTCGATGGGGGCGCAGCAGGCGTTTCAGTGGGCGGTGAGTTACCCGACGTTTGCGGACCGGATTGTGGCTACTTCGGGAACGGCGAAAACGTACGGACACGGCATCGTGCGGTTGGAGAGCGAGATTAACGCCATTACGACCGATCCGGTATTCGCAAACGGCGATTACACGGAGGAACCCAAAAAAGGCATTGAAGCATTCGCGATTGTCTGGGAGGCGTGGCTATTTTCGCAGGAGTGGTGGAGAAAGGAGTTGTGGCGCGAAGCTTCAAAGCCCGGAACGACGTTCGAGAGCTTCGTGAACAACCTGAAGACGAATTTTATTCCGGGCGCCGATGCCAACAATTTGATCTTGCAGATGCGGACGTGGGAGAAGCACGACGTTGGGACAACACCCGGGTTTGGCGGTGACGTGGAGAAGGCACTGGGATCCATCAAGGTTCCCTTTTTGTACATGCCGTCGGCGACGGATTTGTATTTTCCAGTGGAAGACGCGAAATATGAGGCGGCATTCATGAAAACGGGAACGCTAATGCCAATTCCATCGCTGTGGGGCCATCCTGCGGGAGCGGCAGCTGATCCGGCGGATGCAAAATTCCTGAATGACAATATCAGCAAGTTTCTTTGGGGAGGCAAATAGGCTGAAAAAATGAAAGACCGATCTAGAGCGCGGGAACTGGCAGAGGAGTTCATGCAAAAGGGCGACCCGACGGGCTGGTTTGAGGCGCTTTACAGAGAAGGCGAAGAGGGTAAAAGCGTGGTGCCCTGGGCGGACCGGCAAGGCAATCCCGGTCTGGCTGAATTTTGGAAAACGCGGCCTCAGAAGATCGACGGAGGGAGCGCGCTGGTGATTGGCTGCGGCCTGGGCGACGATGCCGAGGAGTTGGCCGAGTGGGGATTCCGGACGACGGCATTTGATATTTCGGAGACGGCGATTCGAACCGCGAAGAAGCGATTTCCGGAAAGCAACGTGAAGTATCGCGTAGCGGATTTGTTTCAGCCGCCCGTGGAATGGCAACGGAAATTTGATTTCCTTTTCGAAGCGAACACGGTGCAGGCCTTGCCAGGTTCGCTGCGGACCGCCGCGATCGAAAAAATTGCCTCGTTCCTGAAGCCCGGCGGATCGTTGCTCGTGATTGCAAGAGGCCGGGAAGCAAGCGAGCCGGAAGGACAGATGCCGTGGCCGTTGACCCGTGAGGAACTGGCGGAATTCATCCGTGCAGGGCTTAAAGAGGTGAGCTTCGAAAACTATTTTGATAACGAAGAACCACCCGCCCGCCGATATCGTGTATTGTATAGCCGTCCAGAATGAAACAAATGTTGCCAGCCAAAAAGGAGAGACATCTTGAGCGAGATTACAACTAGAGACAAGAGATTGCCGCTAGCTGAAACAGGCCACAGTCGTTTGCCTGCGGGGCGGCATGGCGCACTCTTTGTTGTGCTGCTCGGGATTGCACTATTTGTTTCACTTCCCTACCGAGCGCTCGCGCAGGCGGCCGCTTCGGGCGGCGATTTTGCGGGAACATGGAAGGGTACGCTGGGCGAGGGCGACAACAAACTGCACATCATCCTGACCATCACCAAGGCGGCGAACGGCGAATTTTCTGGGGAAGGACAAAGCGTGGATCAAGGCTCGACGTTTCCCCTGGAAAAGATCAGCGTCAAAGGCGATGCGGTTCATTTTGAGGTGGGCGCTGTCGGCGGCGTTTATGAGGGAACCCTGAGCGCGGCCCGCACAGAATTGAACGGGACGTGGACGCAAGGAGGTGTGCCGGGGCAGCCGCTGAATTTTGTTCGAAACACCGATGATGCTTCGAAGGACGCCGCTGCGCAAAAGCCCGCCGAGGGTCCGAAAGAAAAACCGCTGTCCGTATTCGAGGACGTCCTTGTGCCGCTTGCCCCGACAGCTTTCCAGGCGGATGGAAAGTGGCACATCGTTTATGAATTGCACCTGAACAACATGGACCGCTGGGAACACCGCCTGATGCAGGTGGAAATGGTGTCAGGAGATGCCGCGGAGCGTTCGCTTGTGAAGTATTCGGGCGCGGACGTAGACAAAGTCCTGGCGAGGCCGGGGCACACAGCCTCAACGGAAAAAACAAAGATCGAGCCGGGTGCGATGGCCGTCGTCTATATGTGGGCAACCGTGGACACGCTCGAAGCGGTGCCGGCTACGGTCCGGCAAAAAATAACGGTAAAGGTTGGGACGTATCCCGACGAATTGACGATTGAGACTGCGTCGATTTCTGTTGGGCGGGGCGCGATTGCGATAAGTTCCCCCCTGCGCGGGGATCACTGGGTAGCTGCAAATGGGCCGTCGAATACATCGGGCCACAGAAGGGCCCTCATTCCAATCGACGGGCACGCCGCGATAGGCCAGCGTTTTGCCATCGATTGGGTCAAGCTGCGCGACGACGGCAAAACCTTTCAGGGAGATGAGAAGGACAACAAGAATTACCTCTGCTACGGCAATAACGCCTATGCAGTTGCGGACGGAGTCGTTACGGAAACCAAGGACGGTATCCCGGAGAATATTCCCGGGGCGACTTCACGGGCGGTGCCGATCACGTTGGAGACAGTTGGCGGAAACCACGTGATCATTGATATTGGCGGCGGACATTTTGCGTTTTATGCGCATTTGCAGCCGGGGTCGTTGCGCGTGAAGCTTGGAGATAAAGTGCGGCGCGGGCAAGTGATTGGGCTGGTGGGAAATTCTGGGAATTCGACGGAGCCGCATCTTCATTTCCACCTCGAGAATGCGAGTTCCCCGCTGGGGGCGGAAGGATTGCCGTATTCGCTGGCTTCGTTTGAAGTTGTTGGGCGTGGCATGGAATGGAAGCAGTCGGACGCGAAAGGGCCAGGCGAAATTCACAAGAACGAAATTCCGCTCGAAGATGAGGTTGTAAATTTTTCGGAGAAACCTTAGCGTGTGACGCGGGATGATCCTACGAACAAGGTCTGCTGCAGATCCGGCGCTAGGGGACGCCGACAGTCGAGGTTCGAAGCACAGACAAAAGTCAGTGCCACTTTAGGTCACGGGAATTTCTTCCCGTGACCCTGGCAAAATAAACAGCGGTTGCGGCAACTGCCGAGACTCCATCCAACATCACAGATTTTATTTCGGCGCGGCCTTTTTGTGTAGGTCTGTGCAGACCGATACGGCGGTGTTGGGGTCTACGGCGCTGTCGCCTTCTTCGATGTGGCGGATGATGCCCTCTTTATCGATGACGATGTTGGCCCTTTGAGCCCACTGGTAGGTGTCGTTCTGAACGTCGTAGCCTTTCAGGGTGCCGTAACTTGTCAGCATCTTTTTGTTCATGTCGCTGAGGAGAGGAAACTTGACGTCGATCTGTTTGGCGAAGGCGGCGTTTGCTGCGGGGGAATCCATGCTTACGCCGAAAACTGCCGTATCTGTGGGGTCGATCTTACCCGAGGCGATTCCAGCCTGGACCGCCTGAAGTTGTTTCGTTCAACCACCGGTGAAAGCCAGGACGTAGACGGCGAGAAAGACATTTTTCTGGCCGCGGAAGTCGCTGAGCTTTACTTTTTTCCATTCGTTGCTGAGCAGTGTGAAGTCGGGGGCGACATCACCTACTTTCAGCGTCATTTTTGCCATTTCTGGCTTTTGGGCCTCTTGCGCCATGGGATGAGCCAGGGGCGTAGCGGTCAGCAAAAGCATCAGAGCTAAAGCACGGTTCATTCGCACTCTCCTTATGGATTTGATTGGTCGATCGTCGAGCAGCGTTCGTTTGGGGGCGCAGTATTCCTTTGCCGACAACGAAGACGCCACACCACCTTGTGGATACCTGGGAAAGCTTGAAGATATTCCCAGGTTCCGCGGCTGGAGTCGATAAAGAAAAGAAGTTGTGGAAGAGATTGCGGGAACTTCGCGGGCGGTGGCGCCGTATCCACAGGTGGCGGCGGAATTGCGTCCGTAACAATTCGTGTGGTGGAGCGTCCTGTACCATTAGAAGCGTTTTGAGGAGGGTGGCATGCGTGGATCCGTGATTCGTGGCAGCAAGCGGGCTGGAGTGTTTAGCGTTGCGTTGTCTGGAGTACTGAGCCTGGCAGCAACCGTCGCGGTTGGAGTGACCAGGGCATCTGGCGTCGCTTCTACGGGCGCGCAGGACAAGGATAAGAGCGGCGTCAACGTGACGGTGACGAACAAGGACGGGAGCGAGGCGGGTTTGACGGTCAGCGCGCAGGCCACCGCCAAGGAAGCGGGGTTACCGGTGTATCCGGGGGCGCGGCCGGTCAAGGGAGACGGCGACGGTTCGGCGGCGGCAAAATTGGGCCTTTGGGGCAGTTCGTTTGGGTTCAAATTGGTGGTTTTGAAAATGGAGTCGAATGATTCGCCAGAGAAGGTGGCGGCTTTTTATCAGAAAGCGCTTTCGAAATACGGAAATGTTTTGAACTGCAGCGATCCCTCGAAAACGGCGAGCGATAAAGACAAGGGTGATGCGTCGAAGAAGCTGACGTGCGGCGACGACAAGCCGGATGCCGGGGGAATGCTCTTCAAGGCGGGGAGCAAAGAGAAGCAGCATATTGTGGGCGTGAAGCCGAATGGCACGGGGAGCAGTTTTCAATTGCTCTACCTGGAAGCACGCACCGACGACGAAAAAACTCCGGCGTGAGTCGAGTCGGTCCGATTCGCAGCATCTTGGTTCACAGGAGATAGGAGGGTGGTCCTCGGTTGGAGAAATTGAGAGTGAACTTTCGCCGCAGTTTGCTGGTGGTGCTTGGCATTGGAGTCCTCACCATTGCTGCTGCGCTGAGCCGCGGGCAGACCGGCGGTCAGACGCAGATTCAAGTCAAAGTGAATCTCGTGAACGTGTCGTTTGTGGCGCGCGATGCACGCGGCGCTTTGGTCAATGATTTGACGCAGGACGACGTCGAAGTTTTCGAAGACGCGGTGCCTCAGAAAATCAGGCACTTTGCACGCAGCCAGGATGTTCCTTTGACGCTCGGTGTGGTGGTGGACGCCAGCGGGAGCCAGGATCATTTTTCCAAACAGCACGATCAGGATCTCGACGTTTTTTTCAACAATGTTCTGGGGCCTAAGGACCGCGTGTTTCTGGTTGGCTTTAGAAACGCTATCCGGCTGGTGAGCGACTTTTCGTCGTCGGGCAGCGGATTGCTCGAGGAGTGGAAAGCGTATCAGAAAGGCAAGAAACATTTTCCGACCTTGGGACCCGACGAAAACCGCGATTTGGGCACCGCGTTTTATGACTCGATTTTCTATTCGGTGACGGAAAAATTGGCGCTCGAGAACGGACGGCGGGCGATTTTGCTGTTCAGCGATGGAGAAGACAACTCCAGTTCGCACGACATGATGACGACGATCGAGACGGCACAGAGCGAAAACGTTCTGGTGTATGCGATTCGCTACACCGAAAAAGAGCACGGAAAGTTGACGGCCCGGAACAAGTACGGGACCAGCGTTATGGACCGCGTCGCACGCGAGACTGGCGGCGCGCACATGGATGCGGAAACGACCGACGCGCACACCTACTTCGGCCAGATTGCGGAGGAGTTGCGGACTTCGTACGAATTGGGATACTACCCCGCTGACCCGCAGAGGGATGACAGCTTTCGGAAGATTGTGATCAAGTCGAAGCGCGAGGGAGTGAAGATTCGGGCAAAGACGGGGTATTTCGCCAGATAGAGGCAGTGTGCAAACCGTGTGCCGCAGGTTCTGACGGGATCGAGGGCAATCGGGGGACACAGGTTTCGCGTAGTAGTTTTCTACTATTTCTCCTGGGCGGGTTGGCGGGTAGATTTCCCCCTCGCTGGGCCTGCTTTGCTTAGGTGCGCCTGGTGAGTTGTGAGGAGATTTGTTTATGGCTGCGCCTACGGCTGCGATTCCATTTTCAATGGCGGTTGCCAGGCAAAACAACTGGAGAACACGGACGATTGCGTTTGTTTTGATGCTGGCGATGGGAGGGATTTTTTGGGTGGATTCACGGTACCCGTCGCTGCTGAAGAAGTACAACGCCGGGACGCACGTAAAGGTGGTTGGGGCGATCAGTTTTGACGCGGTTTATTCGGTGGACCGGAGCATGCCGCTCGCCCAGCGGGTTTGGAAGACTTCGGTGAACTGGCTGCACGCGAATGAGATGGGGATGACTTTTGGGTTCTTTTTTGGGGCGGCGTCGCTGGCATTTCTGGCTACTTTGCCGCGGAGGAGGACACGGTTTCGGTTTGTGAATGCGCTCATCGGGGCAGTCACGGGGATGCCGCTGGGGGTATGCGCGAACTGCGTGGCGCCGATTGGGCGAGGGCTTTATGCGTCGGGGATGAGCACAGAGTCGGTGCTGGCGGCTATGTTCAGTTCGCCGGCCCTGAATGTGCTTGTGCTGGCGATGACGTTCACATTGTTTCCGCTGCCGATGGCGTTGCTGAAGGTGGTGTCGGTGCTGCTCTTGATTTTTGTAGTGGCGCCGATAGTGGGAGCGATGCAGGACGAAAAAACGGAAGGGATAGCGTGCCCGATAGAAGTTCCGGCGGCGGAGACTTGGGGTCGGGCGGTGTTTTCGGCGGGGCATACTTATGCCCGTAGTTTTTGGTATGTGTTTCGTGTGGGTGCGCCGTTGATGATTCTGGCGGCGGTGTTGGGGGCGTTGGCGATTGAGTTGGTGCCGCAGAATGCGTTGACGGCACAGGTGACGCTTGGCGGGATTGTTCTGGTGGCACTCATAGGAGCGTTTTTGCCGGTGCCGATGGCTTTTGATGTGGTGATTGCGTATATCGCGATGACGCGCGGCGTGCCGTTGCCGTATGTGGCGACGATTTTGTGCACGTTGGGGATTTATAGCGTTTATAGCTACTCGGTGGTGGGAAAAACAATTTCATGGAAGGCGGCTTCGGCGGTATACGGGGCTGTTGTGGGGCTTGGGGTCGTGGCGGGGATTGCGGCTATGGGGTTGCGATAGAAGCCAAGCGGTAGCAGCCTAAAGAGAAAAGAAACTTACAGGGGCCCAAAGGCCCGTCGCTGCCGTGGGTTGCCCCAGTCGTAGAGTTTTCCGGAGTACAAACCGGTCCAGAGCCAATTCTGCTAGCGCAAATATCCCCAATTATGCAATTTGTCGGAGTCTTCGACCCAGCGGTCGCCGATGTCGGTGCGGTAGTACATGTTGGCGATCATTATGTTTTTTATGCGGGAATAGGCCTGGGCTTTGGCCTGGAGCATGGTTTGGCCTGTGCCTACTACGATTAGGACTATGCCGGAGGTGCCGGCGATCAGCCACTGGCCTTTTACTTCTTTTACGTCTTCGATGTGGACGCCCTCGTAGTTTGGTTTCTTGAAAACGATGGCGCCGTTTTTGGAGAAGGATTCAAAGGTGGGCTCGTCGTCGAAGGGGAAGGGAGGGACGACGATGCGGACACCGATTTGGAAGCCGCTGCGCGTGCGCCATTTGGGGTCGGCGCCGGTAGCGAGTTCCCAGAAGAGGTCGGCGATAGGCGTGAGCAGGCCTTCCTGCTGGATGCTGATTGTGGGATAACCGAAACGGCTGGTGAATTCGAGCGGATAGATGCCGTTGTTGTTGACGATGCAGTTTAGATCGATGTAGCCGACGTAGCCTTCTTCGGCAAGTTTGGGCTCCATTTTGAGGAGCGTGTTGTTAAAGAGGCGATTGGGCTCGGCCCAGAACATGCTGGTGCCCATTTCGCCGGTGGGTGGGCCAATGTTGCCGGGGAAAAGCTTTTTGTGTTCGAAATTGATGTTGACCGGGGTGATGAATTTTTTGCCGTTGAAGAAGGCGCCTACGGCGACTTCCACGCCGGTGACGCGTCGCTGAAGTTGGAAGACTTTGATTTCTTCGGAAAAAGCCCGCTTGTAGGCTTCGAGCATGCGGACGACATCGTCACCGTCTTCTTCTTCGCCGACGAAGAGGCGGCGCTTGACGTTTTGGGCCTCGCCGCTGGGCTTGATGACATAACGGTCGGGGTTTTTCATTACGAATTCGATGGCGGGGTCGAAGGAATCGAAGTCCTGGTAGGGGATGATGTTGACGCCGGCTTTCTTTAGTTCTTCCTGGCCGAAGGAACGATCGTCCTCGAGGCGGTCGGTGTATTCGGAGCCGCCGATGACGGGTTTGCCTTGGGCGCGGAGAGCGTGGGCTCTGGCGCCCTGGCCAAGCGTGTCATCGAAAACGACAATGTCAGCCCATTTTACGTCGCGTTCCCAGTCTTTGGATTTCGGGACGAAGCCGTCGGCGATGTCGCGTTCTTTTTCAGCTTCGATGTAGTAGCGGACATCGTGGCCTTCTTTGAGAACCTGCCAGGCGATGTCACCAATGAGGCCGGAGAGAGAGACGAAGAGAAATTTGCGTTTGTCCATTTAGGCTGTGAATGGCTCCTCGGAAGGGAGAAAGTATAGCAGCGGGGATTGTTACATTTTGTTGAAAATTGTCACGAAGATGCGGCAACTTGCAGAAGAGAAAAACATAACGTAGAGGGCCGCCAGAGGGACCGGAGGACACGGAGGGCGAAGCAAAACTCAGTCGAAGGGGTCATCCGCAGAAGGATTTCCCCACCTGGTCAGGCAACCTTTGGAGATGAAGCTGTGCATCACACAGGTGTGGTCGGCGACCGGAGGCGGGTGGAGAGACCTGTCCCGAGGGGCAAAAGTTCCTGCTCCACCTGTCCATTAGTTCAGGTTATACTTGGGATGCCGCCGGTCGAAGGGCGGGACGTGTCAGATTCCAGTGGAGTTAGTCGAGGATTGCGGCTAGGAACCCTAGATTTGTGTGGTTAGGAATCCAAGATTCGCGAGAGGGGTGAAGTTTGGGCCAAATTGTGAGTAGTGCGACCTTAAAACTGGGCACGGTGGGGAAGGTTGCGGCGAGCGGGCTTCTGGCGGGGGCATTCATGCTAGGGGCGGCCAATTGTAATGCGCAGATCTTCCAAAAGAAAAAAAAGGTGGATAAGTCCACAAGCGCAGACAACAACGCACAGCCTGACAAGATTTTGTATGACAAGGCAATGGACGACATCAAGCACGGGCGGCAGGAAGTGGGGCGCCTGAACCTCCAGACGCTGATCAATACATATCCCGACAGTGAGTATTTGGCGAAGGCAAAGCTGTCGATCGCGGACTCATATTACAAGGAGGGGGGCACATCGAACCTGGCACTGGCCGTCTCCGGGTACAAGGATTTCATTGTGTTTTTTCCGTTTTTGCCAGAAGCGACCTACGCGCAAATGCAAGTGGCGATGACGCACTACAAGCAGATGGAAAAGCCGGACCGGGATCGGTCGCAGGCGCGAGACGCGGAAGAAGAGTTTCAAATTTTTCTGCAAAAGTATCCGAACGACCCGCTGGCGCCGCAAGCGCAACAGCATTTGCGCGAAGTGCAGGAAGTGCTGGCGGAAGGCGACTACCGGATCGGTTACTACTACTACGTGAAGGGCGACAAGCGGGCGGCGGCGACGAGGCTGTTGACCGTAGTGAACCGCTATCCGCTTTATAGCAAGTCCGACCGTGCGCTGTGGATGATGGGAGATATTTTCGAGAAGAGCGAACACAACAACGTGGCCGCGCTGTATTACGCAAGGATCGTGAAGAATTATCCGTTGTCCACCCTGGCGGCTGGAGCGAAGGGCAAATTGAAAGGGTTTGGGGCGCCGATTCCGCAGGCGGATCCGAATTCGCTAGCCTGGATGACGGCGGAGCAGAACGCGCCAAGACCAAAGACGCCTCTGATGAAAAGGCCGCTTGAACTTATAAAGAGTGGGCCTGGAACGGAGATGTTTACCGCGGCACAGACCGGCACGCCCACGATGGAGCCTGAATCGGACAGCATGTCCGCAACGGAGTTGTTGACGGGCGGACAGGGTTCGATGCTTGGCCGTAAGGGCGGCTCCACAACGGGAATCGTCGCCAACGTGACCCCTGGAGGGTCGGGGGAAGGAGCCAGCGCGGAAACGGTGGGCGGCAGCACGGAAACCACGATGCCACCGGCTGATGGTGCTGCGGTACCTCCGGCTACTACGACGGAGCATCCTGCAACGCCAGCAGAAACGCCTACGACGGCGCCCGGATCAGCGCCGACAGCGGCGGAAGCTACCGGCAACGATGCGGCGGCAAAGAATCCTCCAGCAGCTGGAAACACGACGGAAACGCCGGCAAAGGGCGATGCGACCGCGCCTGCGGCTGGCACAGAAGCGAAAAGCGACGCGGCTTCTACGGATGCAGCGCCTGCTACAGATGCGGCGAAAACGGGAGATGCGCAGAGCGGCGATTCGAAGAAGGAATCGAGCAGCAAAAAGAAGAAGGGACTGCGCAAGCTGGTGCCCTGGTAGTTCGTTGAGCAAACACTAAACTCGAGTTGAACGATGGGTGTGGCGGTGGCCGCACCCATGGCTTTTCAGAAGTGAGTTACTTGGTTAGTTTCAGGTTGTGGGGCTGACCAGACATGTGCACCTTGCGCGGTGCTCATCTCAGCGGTAGGCTTGGTCTAATATGAGTTACCTGCTGGATGCAATCTCCTTTGCGGCGGCTCTATTCGTAATTCTTGCCATTGTGCTACTGGTCCGATGGTCCGCAGCGGATGCCAAACTGAGGGGTAAGTCAACCTTGCTGGTTTCGCTCATTGTTCTGTTCCTCTTTCCGTGGGGCTTGATCGCATGGCTTCTCTTCCGCCCGGAACCGCCTGACGCAGCCAGCCCAAAACGGACCTTTCGTCTCGAAGACTTCCGCGTGCAGTGAAATCCCCTACGCCCTCCTGTGCCTCACGGGATCCTGGATCGTCGCGAGTTCTGATAGGCCGGCTTGCCGAGACCTAACCATGGGCATTTTTCTGCACGAAAAAGAGCCGGAACAGGTTCGAAAAGACCATATTCATTTCCGACACACAGCCTGTGCGTTGAGATTGACGAGCTAGACGCCGAGTGCTCCAATACTCTGGAGTCTTGAATTGCTGCCGGTGTTGCTAGCCGGCGATAGAATGCCACTGCAGAGCGGTGGCCGGGCTAAGAACGGATGGAATCGCATCCGGAGGGTGTTTGGTGGCCAGAATTCTCGTTGCGGACGATAACAGCAACATACAGAAGATGGTGGGGCTTGCCCTGAAGGATCAGGGCATCGACGTCGTTGCCGTGGGCAATGGCGAAGCGGCGGTGCGGAAAATTTCTGATATTAAGCCCGACCTGGTACTGGCGGATGTGTTCATGCCGGTGCGAAACGGATATGAAGTTTGCCAGTACGTAAAAGGCGATGCTGCGCTGGCGCACATTCCCGTGATTTTGCTTGTCGGGGCATTTGATCCGCTGGATGAACAGGAAGCGCAGAGAGTGGGCGCGGATGGAGTTTTGAAGAAACCGTTTGTGCCGCCCGATCCCCTAATTTCGATGGTGAAGTCCGCATTGACGCGAGCGGGAGTACTGATTGGCGGGGCGCCCGCGCCGCCGAAGGAAGAAGAACCGAGGCGCGCGGCAGAAATGCTGGCGCCGAAGCCGCAAGTGAGCGTGGCAACACTGCCGCCGGTGGAGGAATTCCCGTCCGTTGACAGCGAACCGCTGTCGGAGATGCCTGGAAGGCCGGAGCCTGTAAGGATTAATACGGGTTCGCAGCCGCTGGCGTTTGGAAGTCTTTTGGAAACGCCGGTTGCGGGGCAAGAGCAGGAAGACGATATGGTGTTCGCAGCAACAACGCCGCGTCCAGAACTGGAAAGGGACTGGAAGGCAAAAGACAAGGAAGACGAAGTCGAGGAAGACGAAGACGACGAGAAGGATAGCGCATCCTGGCGGCGTGATGCGGGGAACGAAGAAATGGAAGAAGAGCCTGCTGCCACCGAGGGGAAAGATTGGCGGCAAACGGCATTTTCCGAAGGGCCGGCGCGCAAGATGCGGGATGACTCCTGGGCACCGCAAAAAGAGATCTCGCGTTTCGAAGAAGCGGCGGAAACCGAGCAGAGTGTGGGGACTTTTGTAACCGAGGCGCCGGTAGCAGCCACGGAAACGACGGCTCCAGCTCCGAAGATCGCGACATTTTCAGAAGAAGCATGGGCCTCCGCGTTGGCGCCCAAAACAGCGCTCCAAGTTGCGCCGGTGGAGACGCGCCCTGTTCAAAATGAACAGTTTGTGGAAGAAGTTCGTGCGGAAGTTCCGGCGAAAGTTCCGGCCGAGGTTCAAGCTGTCGCGCATGCCGAGATCTCCGCCGCGGTTACGGCCGAAGTACCTGTGAGTGCGCCCGTGAATGTGGCGCCAGAACCGGAGCCAGCAAAGCCCGCGACTTCGAGCTCGTGGTTTTCTTCCGTGGCGAGCCCATGGGATGCGCAAGCTCAAAAAGCTGCGCAGCTTGCTTCGACCTGGGATGCTCCCGCAGCTGCCGAGCCTGTAGGTCCCGTGAACGCGCATTCGGTTGCACCGATTTTGGAAACCGTGGGTGCCGAGGAGGTTCCTGAAACGTTGAAAGATCGTGGCGCCAACGTGGACGCGCTTTCGCCGGCTTTGAGCGCTGACGTGCGAGCGAAGTTGGAAGAAGTGGCGCTACCTGCGGCTGCGGTGGCAGAGCTTCGCGAAGAAGCGCATCAAGTTGCGGAGACTGCGGTGCAAGAGATGCCCGCCGCGGCGAGTACTGCCAAGGTTCCGGAGTCCAGCATGGAAGACATGGTGGCCAAAGTACTAGCAAAGATGAGCCCGGAGATGCTGCAGGCGGTTACGCGAGATATTTTGAAGAATGTCGTCGAGTCCATGGTCCGCGACGAATTGAACGCGAAGAAGTAGCAGTTCCCTTCCCGATTTACAATAATTTTCAGATTTATTGAAAACAAGAGTGCTCCGCGTGCAGCTTTTTCTTTACAAGCCGCCGGTGATGCGAACGGTTTCGCCGGTCATGTACTTGGAATCGGAGGATGCCAGGTAAACGACCGTGGGCGAAATATCGTCGGGCTTGCCGACGCGTGCCAAGGGTGCCGTAGTCTCTACGAATTTGCGCAAGTCGCTCTCGGCTATGCCCTGGGTTATTACGCCTTCGGTGAGAATCATGCCGGGGCTGATGGAATTGACGCGAATCTTGCGTGCACCAAGTTCCTTGGAGAGCACCGCGGTAATGGCATCGACGCTGGCTTTGGTGGCGGAGTAGATCGAGCTGTTGGGAGGTAGCATGGTGCTTACAACAGAGCCGATGTTGATGACGCATCCGCCTTCAGGGCCAAAGAGAGGGAGGGCGTCCCTGGTAGTGAGCAGAAGGCCGAGCACATTAATATTGAACTGGCGATGGAACAATTCTTCGGTCGTGGCCTCAAGCGGGGCGAATTCATAGACTCCGGCGTTGTTTACGAGGATGTTGAGCTTGCCGTAGGCTTTTTTGGTTTCGGCCATCAGGCGTTTGATGTCGGCGGATTTGGACACATCGCCCTGGACAGCGATGGCTTTGCCACCCTTGGAGGCAATTTCGGCGACTACCCGGTCAGCGCCTTCTTTACTTGACGCGTAATTCACAACTACGGAAGCGCCCTCGGCTGCAAGGGCTTTGGCCATGTCCGCGCCGAGGCCTTTGGATGCGCCTGTTACGATTGCTACTTGTCCCGTGAGTTTAGCCATGATTCTCTCCGATTACTTCCAATTCCATACCTTGTCTCGATTTGCATGCATTGACCTACACTTGGATGTATCTGTGAATGGGAATGATGCTGGAAAATCTGGCGTACGTCTGCGGAATCTGCGTTCAAAGGTATTTTGATCGAATTGACGGAGTTCGATTTTGCACCGTATAGTCGAAGATTACACTAAGCGATTTGACGCTACCGAAATGGCGGGCTCTTTGCAGGGTAACCAAGCCCCTACCACATCAGAGCACCTGGGGAGACGGGGATCTAATGGCACGAGAAATTGCCAAGGCTTACGAGCCGCAGTTGATTGAGCCACGCTGGGCGGAGTATTGGGTGAAGGAGCAGTTGTTTAAGGCCGACCCGAACGCGCCCGGCCCCGCGTTCTCGATCGTGATTCCCCCGCCCAATGTGACTGGATCGCTGCACATCGGGCACATGCTGGACCATACCGAGATTGATATTTTGACGCGCTGGCACCGAATGCGGGGCTACAACACGCTGTACCTGCCGGGAACCGATCATGCGGGGATTTCAACGCAGCGCGTGGTGGTGCGGCAGCTTGCGGAACAAGGAATTGATTACCGGACGCTGGGGCGCGAAGAGTTTGAGAAGCGCGTTTGGAAATGGAAAGAAGAGAGCGGCGGAAAAATTACCGAGCAGATGAAGCAGATTGGGGAGAGCTGCGATTGGTCGCGGGAGAAATTTACGCTTTCGCCGGAACTTTCGCGGGTGGTGCGCAAGGTTTTTGTCCAGCTCTACAAAGAAGAGTTCATTTACCGTGCGACGCGGTTAGTGAACTGGTGTCCGGAGTGCATGACGGTTTTGAGCGACTTGGAAGTGCTGCACGAAGAGCGGCAGGGGCATCTTTGGTACATGCGCTACCCGGTCGAGGGCGCAACGGAATCGATTGTGGTGGCGACGACGCGGCCGGAGACGATGCTGGGCGACACGGCTGTCGCTGTAAATCCAGAGGACGAACGGTATAAGGGGCTGATTGGAAAGACGGTGATTCTGCCGCTGGTGCAGCGGAGAATTCCGATTGTTGCGGATGCGATGGTGGACAAGGAATTCGGAACGGGCGCGGTGAAGATTACACCGGCGCATGACCCGAACGATTTTGAAGTGGGCAAGAGGCATGGGCTCGCGGAAATTGATGTGATGACTCCGGAAGGGCGAATGAGCGCGGCGGCCGGGGCTTATGCGGGAATGGACCGGTTTGCAGCGCGGAAAAAAGTGGTGACGGACCTTGAGGCGGCCGGGTTGATTGAGAAGATTGCGCCGCATGTGAGCGCGATCGGATTGTGCGAGCGGAGCAAGACGGTGGTCGAGCCGCGCATCATGACGCAGTGGTTTTGCAAAATGAAAGATTTGGCGGCGCCGGCGATTCAAGCGGTGCGCGAGTACGAACCGGGAAAAGAAAACACGATTCAGATTGTTCCTGATAACCGGCGGCAGGAGTTTTTGAACTGGCTGGACAATATTCGCGATTGGACGCTTTCGAGGCAGTTGTGGTGGGGGCATCGGATTCCCGCGTGGTATTGCGGAGAATGCGCCGAAGTGATTGTGGCGGAAGAGGCTCCGGCGGCGTGCACGAAATGCGGATCGGGGAAATTGACGCAGGATCCGGATGTGCTGGATACATGGTTTAGTTCCGGGCTGTGGCCGTTTTCGACTTTGGGATGGCCGGAGAAAACAGCGGATTTTGAGAAATACTATCCGACGAGCTTGTTGATCACCGGGTACGACATTTTGTTTTTCTGGGTGGCGCGGATGGCCATGCTGGGAATTCACTTTACGGGGAAAGTGCCGTTTCGCGCGGTTTATTTGCACTCGCTGGTGAGGACGGGCAGCGGGGAGAAGATGTCCAAGTCCAAGGGGACGGGGCTTGATCCGGTGGTGCTGAATCAGCAATACGGGACGGATGCAATGCGGTTTTGCCTGGCGTCGATGGCCGCGCCGGGTACGGACATTGTACTGTCGGACGACCGGTTGGGAAGCGCGCGGAATTTTGCAAACAAGATTTGGAATGCGG
Organism: Betaproteobacteria bacterium; assembly: GCA_903970165.1. Lineage (GTDB taxonomy): Bacteria > Acidobacteriota > Terriglobia > Acidiferrales > UBA7541 > Acidiferrum. The sequence continues at coordinate 65,795 of CAJCHZ010000078.1, read as the reverse complement.
CGCGCTTTTTGTTTATGAATTTGGAGAAGTTTGAGCAGGGTGGAACGGGGATTGAGGAGTTGGCGGCACCAGGGGTGCGGGCAGGGGCGCCCTATGCGTTTCAGGGAGCGGTGCCGCTGATTGATGGGTGGCTGTTTTCGCGGCTTGCGGGGATTACGGAGCAGGTAAATGCGGCGCTGGCAATTTACCGGTTTCATGAGGCAGCGCACAGTGTGTACCAATTTTTCTGGGGCGATTTCTGCGATTGGTATATCGAGTGGGTGAAGCCGGAGTTACTGAGCACGAATCGCGATAGAGCTATCGTGGCGTGGAGGAATCTCTTTGCAGCGTTCGAAGCCGCTCTACGCTTATTGCACCCGTTCATGCCGTTTCTCACTGAGGAGCTTTGGCACCAACTGCCGCAAGCGGTCGGAGCGAAGTCTATAGCCTTGGACGCCTATCCCGAAGGAGGGTCCGAATGGAAGAACGCCGACGCCCGCGATGATTTTGAGATCTTAATACGAATTGTCACGGCCGTGCGCGAGATGAGAGCGGATGGCAAAGTGCCAACCAAAAAGGAGGTAAGCCTGGAAATCTCACCCGCCAACGCATCCGTCGAGAAAGTGATAAAGGACAATCTGGCCAACGTATCCCGGCTTGCGACTCTTTCTAGAATTGATTTCGCCGCTGGCCGCCTGAGCGGAACCGGGATTAATCGGTCGACCAAGTACGGTGAGTTGAGGATTCCGCTTGAAGACATTGCTGAAGCGACGGCGCTTGATCCCGAAAACGAACGCGCGCGGCTGAAGAAAGAGTTGGAGGGATTGCAGAAGGCGGTTGCTTCGAAGGAAGCGCAGCTCGGCAACGAGACGTTTCGTAGCCGGGCGCCGGCGAAAATCATTCAGGGATTGGAAGCCACATTGGCTGAACAGCGGGCGGAGTTAAAAAAACTCGAGGATCGTCTCAAACAACTCTAGCCCTGGGCAGGTGCTTGTAGACATCTGCCAGGGAACGTAAGCTTAGCGGCGCGGATTCAACCGATGGGGCGCTCTGAAGCGCGCTCCGCACTTTTGCCGAGACTTTGATGGGTCAAGAAACATTTCCGGGGACAACTGACAAGCGGTTGGCGGCGCTGCTTACGCTGCTGGCGGAGAACGCTACCGTTGTGAATAACGGGGCGCGGATTGCGCGGGAGATTGGGGTGTCGCGCTCGACCGTTTGGCGGTCGGTGGAGCGGTTGCGCGAGCTTGGTGTGCGGGTCAAGGGACACCCAGCCACCGGCTATTATCTGGAAAAAGTGCCGGATATTTTGACGCCGGACATGCTGCGGCAGCGATTGAAGGGCAGCCTTTTCGGGAAGCGGATTTATCATTTTTTCAAAACGGATTCGACGAATCGCGTGGGGCTGGAATTGGGGCACGGTGGCGAGCCGGAAGGCGCGGTGATTCTTGCGGAAGAACAGACAGCAGGGAAAGGGCGTGCCGGGCGGAGCTGGCAATCGGACCGGGCGGCGGGAATTTATGTGACTTTGCTTTTGCGCCCACGGCTTGCGCCGGTCCAGGCACCGCTGTTGACGATGATGGCGGGGCTTTCGGTGTACGCGGCGATTCAGGCTCAGACCGGGATCACGCCGGATTTGAAGTGGCCCAATGATTTGCTGCTCCGAGGGAAAAAAGTTTGCGGGATTTTGACGGAGATGCATGCGGAGCCGTCGCAGGTGCGATTTGTGATTGTGGGAATCGGAGTGAACGTGAATCAGGAAAAATTCGCAGGGGACCTGGGCGCGACGGCGACTTCCCTGCGAATCGAGACGGGAAAGCATGAGTCGCGGCTGGAATTGCTCGCGCGGTTGCTGCGCGAATTCGAGAACGACTACAATCATTTTCTGCGCGAAGGACCAGCGGGCGTGACGCAGAAATTTGAGGCGGTCTCGAGTTATGCGCGGGGGAAGCGCGTGCGAGTCACGAACGGTACGGGGAGTTTTGCGGGTACGACAGCGGGGCTCGGGCCGGAAGGTTTGTTGCAAGTAAAGCGCGACGACGGCGAGCTGGTGACCGTTATTTCTGGCGACGTCTCGGAGGCGCGGTAGATGCTGTTGACGATCGATGTTGGCAACACGAACACCGTGCTGGGTGTTTTTCGCGGCGATGAGCTGATCGCGAATTGGCGATTAACAACGGCGCGGCAGCAGACTGTGGATGAGTACGGCGTGCTGACGCGCAATTTGTTTACGATTGCGGGGCTGGATCGGGAATCGATCAGCGGCGTGATTATCAGTTCGGTGGTACCGCCGGTGAATTGGACGCTCGCGGAAATGTCGCGGATTTATTTTGGGCAGAAGGCGCTGTTTGTAGAGGCGGGCGTGAAAACGGGAATGGCGGTTCTCGTGGATAACCCGCTGGAAGTTGGCGCGGATCGCATCGTGAATGGGGTGGCCGCGTTTCACAAGTTTGGCGGGCCGTGCATTGTGGTGGATTTTGGGACGGCAATTACGTTTGACGCGATTTCGACACGCGGGGAATATCTTGGTGGAGTGATTGCGCCCGGGTTGGGGATTGCCTCGGAAGCATTGTTTGCGCGGGCTGCGCGGTTGCCGCGCGTGGAAATCAAGGATCCTGGGAAAGTGATTGGCACAAACACCGTGACGCACATGCAGGCTGGCCTTTATTACGGCGCGGTGGACATGGTGGATGGAATGCTCACCCGCATGAAGGCGGAACTTGGCGGCGAAGTGAAAGTGGTGGCGACGGGAGGGCAGGCGAGCCTTGTTGCGAGGGGATCGAAACAGATTCAGCATACGGATGAGTTTTTGACACTGACGGGATTGCGATTGATTTGGGAGAAGAATCAGCCTGCGAAGACGGGAAAAGAAACGACGACGAATCCGGCCGCACGAGAGGCGGCGGCTCCCCTGAAGAAGGTGCGGAAATAGAGGCTTGGGTGCGGCGTGATTCTTTGGGTCACGGATCCATCGCTTCCTTTCAGGATGGCGTCGACATTACATGGACAGCTGGAACTACTTCAACTACTTCACGGAAATTGAAAATTATTTTTGGAAGAAGCGCGGGGCGCATTTGCTTGTGTCTCCGCTCGATTGGGCGATCATGGAAACGTGGCAGAAGGCGGGCGTGCCCCTGGACGCCGTGCTGAAAGGGATCGACAGCGCGTTTGAGAGTTATCAGAGGTCGCGGCGCGGTGCGGGCAAGCCGCTGAAGAGTTTGGCGTATTGCACGGACGCGGTGCTCGAAGCAGCGCAGGAACAGCTAGAATCGGCCGCTGGGAAGGCGCCTAGGAACGGCGCCGTGACGAAGGAGCCTTTTTCGCGCGATGAACTGCGGACTTACATGCTAAAAAATGGAGAAAAACTGGATGTCGCATCGAATCGAGCGGCTGATAACGAGAATCCTGAGTTTGCCGCGCGGTTGCGCGACATTTCGTCATCATTGAATGGAGCGGCGACTATTCTTGATACGCCCGGTTCCCTGGACCTTGAAGATTTGGAGCGACGTTTGACGGTTCTGGACGACAAGCTACACGCTCTGCTGACCGGCCACGCGAGCGAAGAGATGATGTTGAAAGTTCGACGCGAGATGGACGGCCAGCTTGCTGCCTATCGGCGCAAAATGAAGACGGAGCAAATCGCCCTGATTGAGAAGCAATATTTGCAGAAGAGATTGCTCGAAGAGTTTCGATTGCCGCGGTTGAGCTTGTACTACTTTTACTGAGCGTTTTTTCCGGAAGTTATTGTCTTTTCTTTCCACGCGAACAATCGCAGAATGAGAGCTTCAGATATGTCTGACACGTTACTATTATCAATCGAGAAGATGGTGTACGGCGGCGATGGGCTGGCGCACGCCGATGGGAATACTGTTTTTGTGCCCTTCGTGCTTCCGGGAGAAGCAGTGCGCGCGGCGGAAAAGTCCAAGAAGAAAAAGGTGGTGTGGGCGAAATTACTGGAAGTGACTTCGGCCTCGAAAGAGCGCGTTGCCGCGCCGTGCCCGCATTTCCAGATATGCGGCGGATGCCATTACCAGCACATCACCACTGCGGAGCAAGTGCGGCTGAAGAAAGAAATTCTGCGGGAGACGCTTTCCCGGCTCGGCGGAATTTCCTGGGACGGCGCGATTCAGGAGCACACGGCGCAGCCTTACGGCTACCGGAACCGCGCACAGTGGGCGGTACGCGGTGGAAAGCCCCGAGCCCTGGGGTATTTTTTGCCGGAGAGTTCGAACATCGTTCCCATTGACCAATGCCCCGTGCTTTCACCGCAGCTCGCGCAAACGTTTGGCCATTTGCAGGAGATGGCGAGAGCGGGAACGCTGCCTGAGGGGATTCAGGAGATTGAGGCGTTTGCGGATTCGGCTGACGAAAAGATTGCTTTGAATGTGGCGTTCGAGAAATTCCCGAAACCGGCGGCTGAACTTGCAGCTCTGTTACGAAATGCGATGCCCCAACTCGAAAGCTTGCTACTGCTGGACCAAAAGAAAGACAAGTTTGAGCTCACCGGGCCGGGATTTCTGATTCATGAAGCGGGTGGGTTCAAGTTTCGCGTGAGCCACTTGTCGTTTTTCCAGGTGAACCGGTTTTTGATTGAGGATTTATTGAAGACCGTCACGGGCGGTGCGAAGGGGCGGCTCGCTCTCGATATGTATTCAGGAGTTGGTTTTTTTACCTTACCCCTCGCGCGAGCCTTCGAAAAGGTCGTGTGCGTAGACGCAAACCTGGCAGCCACGCGCGATTTATATGCAAACGCAGAAAGCGCCAAAGTGTCCGTGACCACGCACAACGAGCATGCTGAGGATTTTTTGAAGAAAACGAAAGAAAAGCCGGAGTTCGTGGTGCTCGATCCGCCGCGAGCAGGTTTGGGAGCGGAGACCGCGGCAAAGCTGGCCGAACTTGGAGCAGCAGACATCGTGTACCTGTCCTGCGATCCTTCCACTTTGGCGCGTGATTTGGCGGTGCTGACCGGTTCGGCGCGAAAGCCGAAAGAGCTTGCGGCGCTTTCTGTCCGGTATGAGTTGAGCGAAGTGCACCTGTTTGATCTGTTTCCCCAGACTTATCACATCGAAACGCTGGTGAGGTTGCGAAGAGTCCCGTGAGATTGCTGGCCGTAGCGATCGCTGCGTTATTTGCGTGCGGGGCCGTGCTCGGCCAGTGGCAGCATATCGCGCAGCGAACTTCTTCCCACAGCTATATTGTGGCCGGGTTTGTCTTGGCCGGCCTTTTCATATGCATCGGCATTTTGTTGGCGCGAATCGGCCGGCTGTTCCCTGCCACGGCGATTTCTGTTTTGATCTGGCGGCTGCTTGGCCTATTGGGCGCGGCGATTGCAAGCTAGCCCCGGCCTGCAGACCCGAAGAAATTGGACCGGGGCCGAAACATAACGATTCACTCGTGGTGCGGCTGCAGTTTGGGGGCGCAGCATGATGTTGCCGGGAGACGCTGAAAAACAGGCGGAGAATGCCATCCTCGGTGAAAACAGCGAAGAGGCGCTGCACGCGGATGTGCTGAAGGTTGGGCACGATGGCAGCAAGCATTCGACGATGCCCGGATTTCTGGCCGCCGTGCAGCCGCGCATCGCAGTCATTAGCGCGGGAGAAGACAATCCTTACGAGCATCCTAGTCCGGAGCTATCGGAACGTCTGGGAAGTGCCGGAATAAGAATCTGCGGACGGACCGTGATGGAGCCATACACGTCTTGACCGACGGCAAGAATCTGGAAATCAGTTGCTTCGTCGCCGGTCTCCATACGTCCGGAGATGGTCCTCAATCCCCGGCACAAAACGCCACATCAGCAGAAGCAGCGCGAGCAGCATCAAAAAACCAATAGCAGCTTGAAATTCGTGATTTTTCTTGTACTGCCGAAAAGAAAACGACGCGGCGCCGCCAAACGAAAGCTTCGCGGCTGTGAGCCGGGGGAAAAACAGAGGAACGGCTTTGGCGTATTCGTCGAACGCCGCACCGTGATGCTGGCGAAGTTCCCCCTCTTCCCTACGCATGACGATGGAATAAAACAACACAAAGTAGGCGCTCAGAATGAGCGCTGATATCCACGAATGCGTTGCAAATCCCGCTCCAAGAGCCAGAATCGCGCTGCCAAAATAAAGAGGATTCCGGGTGTACGCGTATGGACCGGTAACGGTGAGAACCTCTTGCTTGTGAAGATGTCCCGCGGCGCGGGCGCGAATAAATAGTCCGAAGAAACCGATTAGCCCTCCCCAGAGAACACTGGCAGGGATTGGCCGCGCGAACCACAGAACGAGAAGCGCGAGCGGGTAACCGAGACGCACGCGCCACCGCACGAAAAAAACGCTTGCAGAGCTCAAGCGGAGACTCCGAGGCACTGACGTATCGCGGCGAAAACTTCAGGCACCTGGATTTGAAGCATGGATGGGTCGGTTTGATCGTTGCGCGTGTGGGTGGTGGCAACGTTGGGCGCGCGCAAAACGATCGCGTTCGAACGGTACGGACCGTTGCGAATCGGGTCGGTAGGCCCGTAAATCGCCACGGCGGGAGTACCAAGCGCGATCGCAAGGTGGAGCGGGCCGGTATCACCGCCGACGATGCACGCCGCATTGCGTAAGAGAGCCATGAGTGGACCGAGGGGGCCATTGTAGGGCACGGGCTCAGCATCGCCGCTGCATTCACCAACGGCGAGCGCAAGATCGTCTTCCCCCGGGCCATAGTTGACGACGCAGCGCAAGCCAAACGAATCTCGAATCAGTTTGCTGAGTTGGCCAAAGCGTTCGGGCGGCCAGCACTTAGAGCGCCAGCCTCCCCCGGGGCTTATGATCACGTAGCGATCGAGGCTAAGTTTCTCTAGATAATCGCGAATGCCGTGGTCGTCTGTTTCGGAAATGCGCAGTACAAATGGCGCGACCGGATTACGCGCTCCAGCCCGCAAAGACAGTTCGCCATTTTGATCGGCGATGTGAATCGTCGTGCAATCCACCTTGTCCGTGTAAAGAAGCGGAACGCCAGCCTCGCGGATAGTCCGCGAGGAAAACCCGATTCTGCGTTTGATGCCGCCAAGGTATGGCAGGGCGGCTGATTTCCAAAGTCCTTGGTAGTCGATGGCGGCGTCCCAGTTCGCGTTTCGCAATTCTTTGATGGTCTTGCGCAGAGATGCAAACGAGCGGGTTTCCGTTGTCCAGACTTGCGAGGCCAGACCGCTGGTTTCGATGAGAAACTTCCAGCGAGGATGGGTAATCCAGATTATTTCGGCGCCTGGAAATGTTTCGCACAGGCCCGCGACGGCAGGAAATGTGTGGACGATGTCACCGAGAGCGCCGAGGCGCACAAGCAAAAACCGCGGCTCAGCCATGCGGAGCCTTGCGCACGGATTCGAGCAGCCCCCGCGTGGAGTGATCTTTTGGATCGCCGACAATGGCTACCCGAATGCCCAGGCGCTTCGCGGTGGCGCGTTCAGGAACAGTGTCGGCGGTGTAGTCGGTTCCTTTGGCATGAACATCGGGACCGAGTTCCTCAAGTAGTGACTCAACGCTTGGCTCGCTGAAGAGAACGACGTAATCGACCGCGCGAAGTGCCGCGACAAGGCTGGCGCGGGCGTTTTCATCGAGAATGGGGCGGCCTGGGCCTTTCACCGCGTTCACGCTCGAATCGGAATTTACTCCTACTACAAGAATATCGCCTTCGCTGCGCGCACCTTCCAGATAACGCACGTGGCCCACGTGAAGCGTGTCAAAGCAGCCGTTGGCAAAAATGACGCGCTGGCCGCTTCGCTTGTGCTGTGCCAATTTCTCGCGAAGAAGTTGCCGCGTCATAATTTTGGATTCGGCGTGGCGCATGATTCAGGAAGCGCCTCCGCCGGCTTGCTGGCGAATGGCGCCGAGAAGTTCGTCGCGCGTCACGGTGGCCGTTCCGCGTTTCATCACGACGAGGCCGCCGGCGATATTGGCAATGTGGGCGGCTTCGAGCGGCGAAGCGTCGGAAGCGAGCGCGAGTGTATAGGCAGCGAGTACGGTGTCGCCCGCGCCGGTGACGTCCACGGCTTGATCGCTGCCGTGTACCGCGATGTGCGTGACGCGGTTGCCGGATTCGAAGAGCGCCATTCCGTGGCGGCCGCGTGTAACGAGGAGTGCATTCAGTCTCATCTGTGAGAGCGTTGCGTTGCCACAACGCGATAGCTCGACGAGATTTTGACCGATGGAAACGTGGTGACAAGCTTCAAGTTCGGCCTCGTTGGGTGTCGCTGAAGTGACCCCGGCTTTCGCGTAGGAGTGGAGATTGTGGCGCGCATCGAGCGTGACAGGCGATCCTTTCTTTCGCCCGGAAATTGCCTGCTTGAGCAGAGCGGGCGTGGCGACGCCGAAGCCGTAATCGCTGATGGCCAGAGCGTGCACGGAACGCAGTTTTGCCTGAAGCCTGGCTTGCAGCTTTCTGTGAATGTTTTCGGGCAGTGGAGAGTGCGGCTCACGGTCAACGCGTAGGACTTGCTGGCCAAGGGTATGCGCCCAGCCCGCAAGAATGCGGGTTTTTGTAGGCGTCGTCCAGCCCTTGACGCGAAGGATGCCGGAGACCTCGACGTTCTTGTTCTGAAAATATTCGATCAGCGCGTCTCCCGGCGAATCATCCCCGACAGCGGTAATGGGCATGACGCGCGCGCCTAGCGCCGCGAGATTGTTGGCCGCATTCGCGCCGCCGCCCGGAAACAGATGCGTTTCGCGGTGCCGCAGAATCAGCACGGGAGCTTCGCGCGACACACGCGAAATGTCGCCAAACTGAAATTCATCCGCAACAAAATCGCCGAATAAGATGACGCTTCTGGAGGAAAACTGTTCTACGCATTCGGCGAGAGCCAAAAGATCGACGGACGAGGATAGGCCGGGCTTTTTTGACGGGCGCTTCATATCGTTGGCCTCAGTATCCAGTTGACGGCGTCAGCTAGGTCGGCAGCGACAAAATCCGGCTGCGTCTGCCATTTCGCGGCATTCCAGAGAAATTCTCCCTCCCCATAACCTGTTCGCACGAGGACACCTTTCGCCCCGCCACGGTGGGCAAGCTCGATATCGGCATGACGATCACCGACAACGAACGACCGGAGCAAGTCCAGGGCGTGTTCCCGCGCGGCGCGCTCCAGCATTCCAGTTTTCGGTTTGCGGCAGTCGCAACTGTCCGCGGAAATGTGCGGGCAATAGTATATGGCGTCAAGCCGCGCTCCAGCCTGCTGAAGCTGCCGCACCATGACTTCGTGGACCGCGTGCACAAGCGACTCCGGAAAATGGCCCCGGCCAACGCCCGATTGATTCGTAACCACAATCACAGGAAACCCCGCTTCGTTCAGGCGGCGAATCGAATCTGCAACTCGCGGCAAGATACGAAATCGGCTGATGTGATTCAAGTAGCCAACTTCTTCAGAGATGGTCCCGTCGCGATCGAGAAAGACAGCGGGACGGGGCGCGGTGGTTTCAGGCAGTGCGCACCTCGATCCCGGAAATCCATTCTTTCGCCGCCGCTGCTACAGCATCCGGCGTGACGCGGGTCATGCAGCGGTGATCCGTCGGGCAGCGGCGCAGAAAACAAGGGCTGCAATAAGTCTTTTCCTGAACGATGCTGCAACGCGGCGTAACCGGCGCGGTGCCAAAAGGGTCGGTTGGCCCGAAGACGGCCACGACCGGCAAACCGACGGCGCCGGCAACATGCATCGCGCCCGAATCATTGCCGACAAAAAGATGGCATTGGGAAAGCAGCGCGGGCAAATCGTTGATAGCAGTTTTCCCGGTGAGATCGATTGGCGGTCGGCGCATACCCGCGGCGATCGCCAAGGAAACCGTCGCTTCCACCCGGGTTCCGAATAAGATCACGTCCACGCTTGCCTTCGCGTCTTCTGCCTGAAGGCGGTTCGCAAGTTCCGCGAAGCGATCCGGTGGCCAGCATTTCGCGGAGCCATACGAAGCGCCCGCGCCGATGGCCACGCGTAGAGCGTCGCGCTTCACTCCAGCCGAAAGAAGAAACTCCTCAGCGCGATTTCGTTCCTCTTGTGGAACTTCCAGGTGGATAAAGGATTCGTTAGGTAAAGACTCCAGCCAGCCGATACGGCGGAGCAATTCGAGATAATAGTACTGCTCATGCGCGGGAATTTCACCGGGCTTGGGAATGCGCACGGCTTTTGTGAGAAGAAAGCTGCGGCCGTCGCGCGCATAACCGATGCGTTCCGGAATCCCGGCTCGCCACGTAAGCCACGCGGCGCCGAATGCGTTCTGAAGTAACAGCGCCGTATCAAATTTGCGCGCGCGCAGCACGCTAGCCACGTCTCGGTTGTCGTCCAGATCGATAATGATGTCGCAGACTCCCTGATTTTTATAGAGGAACGCAACATAGGGCCGCGCAAGAATCGTTATCTCCGCTTGCGGAAAGCGCGCTCGGACGGCGCGCAGCGCGGGCAAAGCCATAATGGCGTCGCCGACCCAGTTTGTCGCGCGGACTAGAATTTTCACGCGGTCACGCTGCCGCTCGTCGAAAGTTTTCCATCTACTGCGGCGACGAACTCGCTTTCCGAGGTAAGCGCAAAATCAATCACGGAAATAAAGATCGGCAGAGCGATTCCCCGCGCATCACGAATATTGCACGCATCTTTTTCGGTCGTAACGAACCCGATGGCCCCCGCGCCCTGCGCTTCCTTCATCAAAATCGTCAAATCACGCTCCGAGTAATGGTGATGATCTCGGAATATCTTCTGGCCAGCGACGGGAACGTGCCATCGGCCGAGATCATCAAAAAATGCCCGCGGATTGCCGATGCCGCAAAAAGCAAAAAATGGGCCCTGTCCAATTTCGCCCAGGTAGTTCAGCTTATTTTCGCCACCCAATCGGCGAAACCCCAGCAACCGCGTCTGCGCGTAGAAGATGGAAAACCTTTGCGAATCACTCGCTTCCATATCGGGCCGTTCCGTTTTACGCGTCACCACAAGAATATCCGCCCGTTCGCACGCAGCAATCGGCTCTCGCAGTCTTCCCGAGGGCAGCAGCCACTGGTCTTTTAATCTTCGCGAACCATCCAGCATCACAATGTCGATATCACGCGCCAGCGGAAGATGTTGAAAACCGTCGTCCAGCAAGAAAATGTCAAGCGCCTGCTGAGTCTCGATAAGCTTCCCTGCCTCAAAGCGATTCTTCCCAACGCCAAACGTAACTCGTCCTCCGAGACGATGTTTCATCAGCTCGATCTCGTCGCTCGTCCCCCCGGAACCGCGATAACCGCGGCTAAGAATCGCGACGCGCTTCCCTTCCGCAAGAAATTTCTCTGCAAGCCAAAGAACCATGGGCGTTTTCCCTGTGCCGCCTACGGTTAGATTGCCTACGCTGATGACTTTCCCTTTCAATCGCTTTTGCTTCAGCCAGCCTTTTGCATAAAACCACGCTCGAAGCCGAACATACCCACCATACAAGACGGAAAGCGGCCAGAGCAGAATTCGCACCAGCGGCGGCAGATCCATCAGTCCTCGCGCGCCGGTCCATCCAGATGCCGCGCAATTTCCGCGATAGCGCGGTCCGTGGCCCCTCGGCTGCTCTCGACGAGGTTGCGCGCGCTCGCACCCATCCTGGCAGCCTTCTCCGGGTAACGCATAAACTCAATCCACGCAACGCCGGCGTCCTCCGGGCTTTCCACTTGCACGGCGGCCTCAGCGGCCATAAATCGAGCGGCTATCTCTGCAAAATTTTCCATGGACGGCCCAAACACGGGCACTTTGCCAAACGCGGCGGGCTCGAGAATGTTGTGCCCCCCGCTTTCCACCAGCGAGCCGCCCACGAAAGCTCCATCCGCAACACGATATAGCGAAGCCAACTCGCCAATACTATCCAGCAGGATAACGGTCACATCATCGGGAATCGTAAATTCACCGGACGCAGCCCCTGCGCCATTCTGTGAAGGCCCGGGGACGGGCATCTGCGACCGCCGAATAAATTTGCGGTGCGACTCATCAATGGACTGCGCGGCCGCTTCGAAGCATTCCGGCTTGCGCGGCGCCAATACCAGAAGCGCGTTGCGATATTCGCCCTGCAACGTGCCAAACGCGATCAAAGCGAGCGGCTCTTCCGTGGCAACAACGCTCCCAGCCACAATGACGGGCGAGCGCCCGCGCCGCTTCGCCTCCGCCGCAAGCCAGTTCGAGATTGGCGTGGGAGCGGGAAGCTCCAAATCGTACTTCAAATTACCGCTCACTTTCACGCGGTCCGCGGAAGCCCCCATGGCGCGAATCCGCTCTGCGTCCTTTTCGCTCTGCATAAGAAAAGCGCCCGCATTCGACAGAGCACCACGGTAAAGCGGCCTTAGAAACAACCCGAACACGCTAGCAAACCGCTGAAAGCGCGCAAAAGAACGGTCCGATATCCGCCCGCTCACAAAGACAACCGGAACGCCCCTCCGCTTCGCCTCTCGCAGAAAATTGGGCCAAATTTCTGTTTCAAGAACAACGACAATGGACGGCCGTGCAGCTCCTAAAGCTCGGCGCACGCAAAACGCCCAATCCAGTGGAAAGTAAAAAATCGCATCCGCAAACGGCATGCGCTGGTGAGCCAACGCCTGGCCAGTCAAAGTCGTCGTGGAAATGATCAGCGGCCGGTCGGGATACAACTGCTTCAAACGCCGCGCCAGCGCGACGCCCGAGAGAGCCTCTCCGACAGATACGGCATGAATCCAGATAGCATCCGCTCGCTTTTCCGGCAGGTTCTTGAATCCCGGAAAAGAAAAACCAAGCCGCTCGCCAAGGTTCGAGAAGTATTTGCCGTGCCGCAATCCCTGCACCAGCCAGTACGGCATCAGCAGCAAGGCGGCAAGCCCCATCAACAGGCTATAGATGAAATACACTCAGCGTGGCTCCGGTCTCTTCCGCACCGCCGCCCACAGGCGGCCCTCCGTGCGGGCAACCCTGCACTTCCCCCAGGAATCGAAGGCGTCGAGATGAGAAAGGCTTATTATAACCCGATGCGAAACCTAGTCATTATAGTTCCCTTTCTTGCCGCCGCATTTTTTCTGGACCTTCTTCTTGAAAAACCTGCCGCGCAGCAGCCGCAAGCCACGCTTAAATCCGCCGCCCTTGAATCTCACGAAGGCGTCACGATTTCCGCTCAGCCCTGGACCGACGCTGCCATTTATAAAACAAAGTTTCCCAAGAAGTCTCCTTTGGCCTCGGGAATCGTGGCCATTGACACCATCGTTCGCAACGATTCCGACGACAGCATGAAAATTGACCTCGAGCAAATCCGCTTGAATGTCACCGTATCCGAAGACAACCGGCAAGCGCTGCGTTCCTTAACCGCAGACGACGTAGCCGACGTGATGACGGACACGGGGAAACACGATCCCACCGAGACCCGCCGCTCGCCCATTCCGATACCGAAAGGCCCCAAAGCTGGCCGCGACAAGCATTGGGTCGAAGCGCAAAAAGCGGCGGCCGATGCGGGATTCTCGAAAAGCATCATCGCTCCTCACCAATCGGCGCAAGGCTTGCTCTATTTCGATTTACAGGATCAGTTCGATCTTCTGAACACCGCTCACTTGTATATTCCGGATATTCGCGCGCTCGAAAAAAATCATCCGTTGCTTTATTTTGAGATAGACCTGAGCCATTAAGCGCGCTTTCCGCCGCACTCGCTCTGCCTTCGCGGCAACTTTCTCTCGGATTGCTGAAGAAAAACTCGTTAATTTGCGCGGTTCCGTTCACTCGGCTAACATCACAAGGCATCACACTTTTCGAACACTGCGGGTAAATGTTGAATCTTCTCGAAGAACTGAATCCGGAACAGCGGCAAGCTGCGGAAAACACGGAAGGCCCCGTACTGATTCTCGCCGGGGCTGGCACAGGAAAAACGCGCGCCATCACTTTCCGCATGGCCAATCTGATCGCCAAAGGTGTGCCCGCCGAAGCGATCCTCGCGGTCACCTTCACGAACAAAGCGGCCGAGGAGATGCGCACGCGCGTCTCCGATCTTCTCCTTCGCGCCGGCGTGCCTCCCGCGCAGCCATGGCTCTCCACGTTTCATTCTCTGTGCGCGCGGCTATTGCGCCGCGAAGCGCCCAGCGCCGGCCTGCCGCGGGATTTCGCCATCTACGATGACGACGACCAAATCGCCGCCGTGAAACTCGTAATGACCAACCTCGCGATTGACGACGACAGCCTCACCCCGCGTAATATCCTTAGCAGTATCAGCTACGCGAAAAATCACGCCAAGACTCCGGAAATGCTGCGCGGTGAGGCCGTCAGCCAGGACGGCCGCCGTGTGGCCGATATTTTCGCGGCTTATGAAAAACTCCTGCACAAAAGCAGCGCCCTTGACTTTGACGATCTGCTTCTCCGGACCATGCGCCTGCTCAGAGATGTTCCTGCTGTCCGGGAAAAGTGGCAGGCCCGCTTCCAATACATCCACGTGGACGAGTATCAGGACACCAACCGCGTGCAATATGACTTGCTGCGGCTCCTCGTTGGTCCTAAGCAAAATATTTGCGTCGTCGGCGACGAAGATCAGTCTATCTACCGCTGGCGCGGCGCGGACGTATCGATTCTCCTCAGCTTTTCCCGCGATTTTCCGGGTGCGCGCGTCGTAAAACTCGAACGAAACTACCGCTCCACGCAGAATATTCTGGATGCCGCGGGCGCGGTGGTCGCAAACAACCCGGAGCGCCTCGGCAAATCTCTCAGCGCAGCCAAAGGGGCGGGCACAAACCTCCGTTATTTCGAGGCTCGCGATGCCCAGTCAGAAGCGGAATTTATCGCCGGTGAACTCGAACGCATCTTGAACGATGATTCCGCGCAAACCTGCGCCGTCGAGTACCGCACCAATTTCCAATCCCGCGCCTTCGAAGAAGTTTTTCGCCGCCGCGGCCTTCGCTACAAACTGGTCGGCGGCTTCAGCTTCTACAATCGCGCGGAAGTGAAAGACGCACTCGCCTACGTCCGGCTGGCCATGCACCCGGAAGACGACATTTCCCTTCTTCGCGTCATGAACGTGCCTCCCCGCGGCATTGGCAAAACCACCGTGGACGCTCTGCGCGAGACGGCGCGCGTGGATGGCACTCCGCTTTGGTCAGCCATTGAAAAATTCATTTCCGGCGCCGCCGCCGGACGCGCCGTTACGCCGCTGCGCGCGTTTCAGGACTTGATCCGCAATCTTCAGCAATCCCTTGCACAAAACGAGCCCGCGAAGTTCCTCCACACCGTCATCGAGGAGAGCGGCTACATAGATATGCTCAAGGACCGCAACACGCCCGACGACGTCGCCCGTCTCGAAAACCTCGAAGAACTGACCCGCGCCGTCGCCGACAGCATGGAAGCGGGCGAAGAATTCACCGACTTCCTCGACGCCGCCGCGCTTGTCAGTGACGCCGATTCCTTCGAAGGCAAACCCGGCGTAACTCTGATCACTCTGCACAGCACCAAGGGCCTCGAGTTCGATCATGTTTTCCTGAGCGGTATGGAAGAAGGCATCTGCCCTCACGGTCGTTCCTTGAACGAAGAAAAAGGCATCGAAGAGGAGCGCCGCCTCGTCTACGTCGGCATGACCCGCGCCCGCACTTCTCTCACACTCACGCGCGCCGTCTATCGCCGCATTTTCGGCAACGAGCAACAGCTACGGGCTTCCTTGCCCTCTCGCTTTCTGGCGGAAATTCCCAGTGAGCTGGTGGAAACGGTTCGAGGTTCTCTGGCCGAGATCGGCGAAAAGCGCCGTTACGAACCCGATCCCGAGTATTCCTATTCCGCCGACGAATTCCTCCGCCGTGTCCGCGGCAAACCCACGCCAGCCGTCTCGGCTCCCAAGCCTGCCCGAACCACAAGTTCCTTCGGCCGGCCCTCCATAAAAAAAGGCGCCAACGCAGATCCCATGCTCGGCCGCAAAGTCCGTCATCCCCAATACGGCTTGGGCACAGTCGTCGGCGTCGAAGGTGACGAAGAAGACCGCCGCGTCTCCGTAAGTTTCCCCGGGCGCGGCACAAAAAAATTCATAGAGCGCTACGCCCAACTCGAACCAGCCTGACCCACTCGAGCCGCGAAACAAGCGTCTTTTTTCTATTGACACACTTCTACTAAGTGTAGTAAAGTACACGTTAGGTAACACTGCGTAGTGGCGGACCTTTCGGTCCGCCGCAGTCCCAGGTGCCCCCGAAAAGCCGCAAGCCCCAAAGAACGCCATCAAGTCGTCTAACAAGCCCTCTGGAATTACATCTTCGCACACCCCCACCCTATAACTCCTTTGCTTTCACATCTTTCCAAAAATAAGGGGAGGGGGCAGGCCGAACAGAATAGCCGCACATGACGCGATATCCATTAGCATTAACACTTAGATATATAATCTTCCACAGGTGAGCACTTACAACGCAGCCAAACCATTTAGATGCAAAACTTACAAAGCAGCCTGCCGCGACCTTGGAACAGCCAGCGCAATTCCCGATCTGGAGTGCGGGAGCCCAGCTCCCGCTTTTGGAACGGTAACCCGTCCACAAGCCTGCGCCCACAAGTGAGCAAAATTAGCGCACTACCGTTTCTTGCGAAAGCCAGCATCTCAGGGTACATTGAGGCGCAATCATTCCTCATAATTTGCGTGCCCGGCAAAGGGCGTCTCGCGTTGCCGTAACGCTATCGGAGACACTGAGTGGCGTCAGACCTCTTCCGTTGCAAGCAAATTGATCAACTGATTTCCGATTGCGAGAACGCGGAAGTACGACTGAAGAAATCTCTGGGGTGGTTGAGCCTTACTTCGCTGGGCATCGGAGCGGTCATCGGCTCGGGGATTTTCACCATCGTCGGCACCGCCATCGCCGGGCAGAAGATGCAAGTCTCCTCGATCCTGAATGCCCCACTCCTGCAGTATCTCATCACGCGCCAATCCTCGTTTGGCCGCCCCGGTGCCGGCCCGGCCATCGCACTTTCCTTTGTCTTGGTCGCCATCGCGTGTGGCTTCGCCTCCGTTTGCTACGCCGAACTCGCCGCGATGATTCCCATCGCCGGCAGCGCCTACACCTATACCTACGCCACGATGGGCGAACTGATTGCCTGGATCATCGGGTGGGATCTCATCCTTGAATACGCGGTCAGCAACATGGCGGTCAGTGTCGGCTTCTCCGCGCATCTCGTGGATCTTTTCGATTGGTTTGGCTTTCATCCCAATCCTCGATGGATATCTCCGGCGTATTTGCCATCTGGACTTCAGGACCTGCAAGGCAACGACATTTACGGCGCTGGCTGGCATTTCGGTTTCAACTGGCCGGCCTTCGTCATCGTTATGCTCCTTACCGTGATCCTGGTGCGCGGCATCCGTGAATCCGCGGAAACCAACAACATCATGGTGCTCATTAAAATCATCGCCATCCTGGCCTTCATCTCCTTCGCATCGCGATTCATTCACACTTCCAACTGGCATCCGTTCGCCCCGAACGGCTGGCCCGGCATCCTCACCGGCGGCTCGATCGTCTTCTTCACGTATATCGGTTTCGATTCTGTCTCTACCGCGGCCGAAGAGTGTAAAAATCCCCAGCGCGATCTCCCGCGCGGCATCATCGCCACGCTGGTTATCTGTACGGTGCTTTACATCGGTGTGGTAGTAGTCCTTACCGGCCTCGTTCGCTGGGACACGCTGGTGGATGATGCCGCTCCCGTTGTCAACACTCTCAAGAAACTTCATATTTCGAGCCTTCGCCTCGTGGTCCTCATCGGCGCGCTCATGGGAATGATCTCTTCGCTGCTTGTTTTCCAAATCGGTCAGGCGCGCGTCTGGTTTGCGATGTCACGCGACGGGCTTTTTCCGAAGATTTTCAGCCGTGTCCACAGAAAATATCTCACGCCGGACTTCTCCACCTGGGTCGCTGGTTTCGCCGTCGGCGTCCCCGCTGGCCTTCTGGACATTGGCACTCTGGGCGATCTCGCCAACATTGGCACGCTTTTCGCTTTCGCGCTGGTCGCCGCGGGCGTGCTCATTCTTCGTTACCGCGAACCAAATCGTCCGCGAGCATTCCGCGCTCCAGGCGGCCCGATCGCTCCGGTCCTTACCATTCTCACTTGCCTTTTGCTGATGGCAGGCTTGCCGATCATGAACTGGATCCGGTTCGTCAGTTGGCTCATGATCGGCCTCGTGATTTACTATTTCTATGGCCGCACGCATAGCACGCTCCGTGCGGCAAACGCGGAGCATAAGAATTGAAGACGCGTCCGGGATTTCTTAGAGAACGCAAGAATTGGGCTGTTGTCTTGCTTGGCGTCGCGGCACTTCTCGCGCTCTTGCCCCGGCCTGTCTCCGCCTGGGGGCGCAGCGCGCACAAGCTGGTCGTTAACCAGGCCATCGACACTTTGCCGCAGGATATACGTTCTTTCTTCGAGTCCTACCGCGGGTTCTTGCTCCAGCACGTAAACGATCCTTTGGACGCAGTTGCGAAAACTCCCGCCGAAAAGCGCAACGATCATCTCTATCTCGACAAGTATGGCCGCTTCCCGTTCGACACCCTCCCGCGTAGCTATAAGGCAGCAGTGGATAAATTTGGAAAGTCGAAGCTTCAATCCAACGGCCTGCTCCCCTGGGAAATTGGTGTCTATAGCCAGAAGCTGACGGAAGACATGCACACCGGCCACTGGGAAGAAGCCAGGCTGGACGCCGCGATTCTCGCGGACTACGTTGCCGAAGCACACGACCCTTTCAGCACAACGGAAAACTTCGACGGAAAGTTGACCGCGCAGACGGGCGTCAACGAACGCTTCGGCATTACTTTGGTCGATCGCTACTCCTCCTTCTTTCCCATGCGTCCGAATGACGCGTCCTACATCAACGATCCGACGGATCACGCCTTTGAAGTTTGCCTGGCCTCGCACAGTTGGCTCGAAAACATCCTCATCGCGGATCGCAATGCTTACGTCGCGGGAAAGTCTTACTCTTACAACGATGACTACTTCGACCGTTTTTATAACCAGACAGCCGCAACGCTAATCCGGCAACTCTCGGAAGCCTCGACCGACGTCGCCTCCTACTGGCTGACCGCCTGGATCAACGCCGGCCGGCCACAGTTGCCTCGTTAATTTTGTCTCGGATGAACACGTCACCTCTACCGGCAAGCATCGCTTCCCTTCCGAAGGCCGAGCTGCACCTGCATCTCGAAGGTTCGATTCAGCCCGCAACGGTCTGTGCGTTGACGGCGCGGCACGGCATTATTCTTTCCGAAGACGAAGTCCGCCGGCGCTACACCTATCGTGATTTCACTGGCTTTATCGACGCATTCAAGTGGGTCACTTCCTTTGTGAGGGAGCCGCAAGACTTTGCCCTCATCGCGCGCGACCTATGCGAGCATCTGTTGCTTCAAGGCGTGGTCTATGCGGAGGTAACACTCTCCGTCGGCGTGATGCTGCTTCGCAAACAAAAGCCGGAGGCTAATTTCGAAGCCATCCTGCGAGCCACGGAACCCTTCGAGAAACACGGCCTTCGCTTGAACTGGATTTTCGACGCCGCTCGCCAATTCGGCGCCGATGCCGCCATGGAAGTCGCGAACGCCGCACATCGCTGCGGCTCCAAATCCATTGTGGCGTTCGGAATTGGCGGCGACGAAATGAGTATCGCCACCGGCGAATTTATCCCCGTGTACGACCAAGCCTCAAACTACGGCATGCACCTCCTGATGCACGCCGGAGAAGTCGGCGGTCCGGACAAAATCTGCGAGGCCGTCGAGTTGCTCGGCGTGGAACGCGTCGGACACGGCATCGCCGCAGCCCAGGACCCGGCGCTCATGGAGCTTCTTGCGGAACGGAAAATACCGCTCGAAATCTGTCCCACCAGCAATATCTGCACGGGCGCACTCGCGAAACAGCTGGGGCGCAAGGAAGCGACTCTGGCGGATCATCCCTTGCCGCAATTCTTGCGCAACGATGTCCCCGTCACGCTCTCGACCGATGACCCCGCCATGTTCCATACCACGCTCCTCGCGGAATACGAAAACGCGGCTCGTATGGGTCTCGACGAGAAGGCTCTCTCTCAACTCGTTGCCATGAGTTTCGACCACGCTTTCCTCACGTCGAAGGAGAAGCGCGCGCTGCGACAGACGGCGGGGTCGTCATTGGAACGCCACTAGTTGGAACGCCACTAAATGATCTGGCTTCTTTCGCGATGATCCTTGGCGCAGCCTCTCGATGCAATCTCAATGCTATAATGACCGCATGAAAGCACACGTTTGGGTGATGCCGAAACGCACCGTACTCGATCCTCAAGGTCAAACCATTCAGCACGCACTGTCCGGTCTTGGCTACGCCTCCGTCAAAGACGTCCGCCAGGGCAAATTTTTCGTCCTCAACGTGGAAGGCCTGACGCGCGATGAAGCCACGCAGCAAGTGGAACGCATTTCGAAAGAAGTCCTCACCAACCCGGTCATCGAAGAATCCCGCTTCGAAATTGTGGAGTGAACGGCCAAAGGAAATGCGCTCATACCGCAACCTTCCCAGGACCACAGCGCTGTTACCGCTGGCTTTTGTCTTTTTTCTCTTTCTGAGCTCCACCGCGGGCTGCAAGCACAGCCCTCACACTTCCGATTCTCGCCTGCAAAAGATCGATGAGATGCTCAACAAACAGCTTCCAGCCGGCACCACCAGGTCTCGCCTCGTGTATTTCCTGAACTCGCGCGGCTACAGGATCGTGAGTGCGCCCGACAAAACCCTGGTTGTCGCCATAGTGCGCCAGGTGGATACGGACACGCTGCAACCGGCCACTGCCCGCGCCAGCTTTCATTTTGATTCCAACGATAAATTGATTTCGTACGACCTGCAGCCCGGCCCGGAGACGCCAGTTCAACCGTAACGCGCTTCGCACATCTCGTCCACGAACCCGCCGGCACGGCGCGACTCCGTGCTAGTCTAATTTCCTAGCTTCTCAGGAGACCCCGCGCATGTGCGGAATTGTCGGTTACATCGGGCCGAAAAAGGTTGTGCCCGTCATTATCGAAGGACTACGAAAACTGGAGTACCGCGGCTACGACTCTGCGGGTATCGCGGTCGTCACGCCCGACGGCAAGCTGGAGATTCGGCGCGCACCCGGCAAACTCCGCAACCTCGAAGAGGTCATTCAGAAATCGCCCATCGAGGGCACCTACGGCATCGGCCACACCCGCTGGGCCACGCACGGCCGCCCCACGGAAGAAAACGCCCACCCACACCGCGACTGCACGGGCCAAATTGTCGTCGTTCACAACGGAATCATCGAAAACTATCTCGAGCTGAAAGAGCAGCTCCAGCGCGAAGGCCACAAGTTCGTCACAGAAACAGATACCGAAGTCGTCGCACATCTGGTGGAGAAAAATTCGCAAGCCGGCGTGCCCCTCGAAGAAGCCGTCCGCAAATCTCTGAAGGATCTGCGCGGCATCTACTCGCTCGTGTTTCTCTCCTCGCGCGACCCGCACAAAATTGTCGCGGCCCGCATCGGTCCGCCTTCCGTCATCGGACTTGGCGACGGCGAATATTTCGTCGCGAGCGATATCCCCGCGCTACTCGAGCACACGCGCCAAATTTTCTTTTTGGTTGATGGCGATATCGCCGTCCTCACGCAATCCGGCGTCCGCGTGATGGATCACGATGGCCGCCCGGTGGAGCGCCCCGCTCACCATGTCGCTTGGGACCCCATCATGGCGGAAAAGGGCGGCTACAAGCATTTCATGCAAAAAGAGATTTTCGAGCAGCCGCGCGCCGTGCGCGACACGCTTCTCGGCCGCATCTCGCAGGATTCCGGAAAAGTTTTCCTCGACGAAATGCAGATCACCGAACAGCAATTCCGCGAATTCCAACAAGTTCGCATCGTGGCTTGCGGCACAAGCTGGCACTCCGCCCTTGCCGGGAAATTCATGATCGAGCGCCTGGCCAGGCTTCAAGTCGAAGTGGATTACGGCAGCGAATTTCGCTATCGGGACCCCATTCTGGATTCCAAAACGCTCACCATCTGCATCAGCCAATCCGGCGAGACCGCCGACACTCTTGCCGCCCAGCGCGAGTCTAAGCTAAAAGGTTCGCCCACGCTGGCCATTTGCAACGTGATGGGCTCGATGATCACACGCGAAGCAGCGGGAACCGTAATCACCCACGCCGGACCCGAAATCGGCGTGGCCTCGACAAAAGCCTTCACCGCACAGCTCACCGCGCTTCTTCTCCTGGCTTCCTATCTTGGCCAGGTGCGCGGAAAACTCGCCCCGGCTGCGGCCGTAAAACTGATGCAGGAGTTCACTCGCATCCCCCACAAAATGGAAACCGTTCTGCAAGCCGAAGAATCCGGCTTCTACGAAAATCTCGCCCGGCAGTTTTTCCGCTACACCGATTTCCTCTACCTGGGACGCGGCATCCACTATCCGATCGCCCTTGAAGGCGCGCTCAAGCTAAAGGAAATTTCATACATTCACGCCGAAGGCTATCCCGCCGGCGAAATGAAGCACGGTCCCAACGCGCTCATCGACGAAAACCTCCCCGTCGTGGTCCTCGCCACACGCGATGACTCCGACCCCGAATCCGTCACGCGGTACGAAAAAAGCGTGTCCAATATTAAAGAGGTAAAAGCCCGCGACGGCATCGTCATCTCCATCGCCACGGAAAAAGATCATCTCGCTCGCGAAGCCTCCGACCACATCATCGAGCTGCCTCCAGCGCCGGAAATTCTTGCGCCCTTGCTCGAAATCATTCCACTCCAGCTTCTCGCCTACCATATCGCGGTTCGCCGCGGGTGTGACGTAGACCAGCCGCGCAATCTCGCAAAATCCGTAACGGTGGAATAGCGCAAGGCGCTCGACTGATCGCTGTGTCTGCCGATTTTCGGCGAAGCCGGCTAGCATGCCCTGCGCATAGGCCGCTGCGGGTTTTTCCGCTAAAATAAAAACATGCCTCGCAGTTTCCACGTCCGGTTACAATTTGCCGCGTTCGCTTTGCTTTTTGCCCTCGCCGCTGTCCGCGCGCAATCCCCGCAGGCCGCAACTGCGAGCCTCCACGAAATCCGCGCCACAGGCCTGAAAACCTTTCCGGAAGATCAGGTCAAAGCTCTCACTCAACTCGCCATTAATTCCCAAGTGGGCAAAGCTGAACTGCAAACCGCCGCCGATCGGCTCCTACAAACCGGTCTCTTCTCGAAAGTGAACTACACCTTCAAAACTGCCGGCGAAGGCCTCACCGTCACCTTCCAACTGGAAGAAGCCGCGCGCGTTCCTATTTTCTTCGACAATTTTCCCTGGTTCGCCGACAGCGAACTCGCCGACGTCATCCGCAAAAAGGTGCCCTTCTTCGATGGCACCCTCCCCGAGGGCGGCGCTGTCGTGGATCAGGCTAGTGACGCCGTGAAAGAATTGCTGGCCTCTCACCAACTAAATGTCTCCGTCGAGCACGAACTCATCCCCAATCCACTGGGCGAAGGCAACGTCCAGAATTTCCACGCGGAAGGAGGCCACTTTGCTATCGCGAGCCTGCAGTTCAGCGACCCATCCATCTCCGCTTCCCGCACCATACAGCAAGCTCTCCTCGACGTCGTCGGAAAACCCTATTCGCGCCTGACCGTCGACTTTTTTCTTTCCGAGCAGGTCCGCCCAATTTATCTGCAACTCGGCTTTCTCAAAGTAAAACTCGGCCCCCCGGAAGTCCGGTTGAGCGGCAATCCAAATCAGAAACTCCCCGATCAAATCCCGGTGTTTGTTCCGGTCAATACCGGGCCCGTTTATCGCTGGCAAGGAGTGCAGTGGTTTGGGAATTCCCTGCTCTCCACCATCACGCTCGCGACGGAAGTCGCCCTGAAACCCGGCGATGTCGCCGACGGCATGAAAATCGAAGCTGGCTGGGAGAGCGCACGCGAGGAGTACGCGCACCGCGGCTTCCTCGAAGCGAAAGTCGAGCCCGTCGCCTCCTACAATGATCAGGCGACCACCGTCTCCTACAACGTGACCGTCTCCGAAGGCGCACAGTATCGCTTCAACGGCCTGGTCGTGACGGGACTCTCGCTGACAGCGGAACACAAGCTTCATCAAGTGTGGCCGATCCTTTCCGGCGCCGTTTTCGACAAGGCTGTTTTCGAGCAGTTTCTAGTCAAACTGCAATCACATCCGGCCGCAGTGTTCGGCGATATACCGCTGCACTACGACACGGTAGGACACTGGGTGCGCCCCGAAGCGGACAAACATACCGTTGACGTTCTCCTCGATTTCAAATGAGGCGGTTATGCAACACAACCATCGCGCTGCGGTATACTCTCGACTGAGATGAGCACCCTGGTACGGATCCACGCTGCGGAGCAATCGCAGCTCTCAACCGCCGAAAAAGAGCTCCTGCTGCAAAAGCAGTTGGCCGGCTTTCCGTCTATGATCATCGCGCTTTCCGGCGGAGCTGATTCCGCTTACCTCGCCCATGCGGCTCATCAATCGCTCGGCCACCGCGCACTCTCCGTGACCGCGCTCTCTCCCAGTTATTCCGCTCACGACCGCGGAGTCGTCGAAGCCTTTGTGCGCCAACTCGGCCTCCGCCACGAATTCATTGAAACGCACGAAATGGAAAATCCGAAGTACCGCGCCAACGCCTCCGACCGCTGTTACTTCTGCAAAGACGAACTGTTCACCGCGCTCGACGCGATGGCCAAGGATCGTGGTTTTGCGGCAGTAGCTTACGGTGTAAACGCAGACGACACGCTGGATTTCAGGCCCGGTCATCGCGCCGCGACCGAACACCGCGTGATCGCTCCTCTTCTCGACGCGGGCCTGCACAAATCCGAGATCCGCCTCCTTTCGCAGCGCTCCGGGCTTCCCACCTGGGACCGCCCCGCTTCCGCGTGCCTGGCCTCGCGCCTGCCATACGGCACCGAAGTCACGCCGGAGAGGCTCTCGCAAGTCGAACGGGGCGAAGCCGCTCTCCGCGAACTGGGCTTTCGACAATTTCGCGTCCGTCTGCATGACAAACTCGCGCGGGTGGAAATCGCGCCGGAAGAGATGTCCCGCGCCACGTCTCCAGAGATGGCCGCCGCCATCGCTGCAAGCCTCAAAACGGCTGGATTTACGTATGTTGCGCTGGATTTGGAAGGCTACCGGCAAGGTTCGCTGAACGAAACTCTGGCTCGATAAGGCCATCGCCAGGCTGTCCCGGAGCGGAACATTTTTCGGCGCACTTACGTATCTTCTATTGGGAAAGGCCCTAAGAGCGCCGATTTGGGGCGCTGGAGGCAGTATGTCGCGACATCTCAAACTGGCCGCGCCGGCAGCGCTGATAGCGATTGTCGTCGCGCTGGCGGGCTGCCAGATGGGCCCAACGGTCTCTGGCGGCTTTGACCGCACACTGGATGTTTCCGGCCCAATCCGGTTGGAGCTAGCCAATGTTTCCGGAGACGTGAGCATCAGTGGCAGCGCCGACGCCAAAATTCATGTTCACGGAGATGTGCGTGTCTCCGGGATGGGGATTGCAAACTCCCAGAAAAGATTGGATGACCTCATCGCCAGGCCGCCGGTCGAATTGAAAGGCGACACGCTTCGCGTCGGCAAAGAGATGTCGCACCTTCACAACGTCTCCATCTCCTACACCGTGGAAGTTCCGAAGGAAACGGAGGTCAGCGCCTCGAGCGTCTCCGGGTCAATCAGCGTCCGGAGCGTGCGCGGTCCCGTACAGGCAGAGTCCGTGTCGGGTTCCGTTCGCGCGCAGGATATTGCAGGGGCGGTCAAGCTTTCCTCGGTCAGTGGAAGCATCGAGGCTGAAAAGTGCGGCGATGATGTCCATGCCTCGAGCGTTTCAGGCAACGTCACAGTCACCAATGCGAAGGGCGATGTGGTCGCTCATTCCGTTTCCGGCGATGTGCGTGCCAGCAATCCTGGTGGCCGTGTGGATGCCAACTCCTCGAGCGGCTCAGTCGGCGTACGCTCCGCAAATGGGGATGTTACAGGTCATTCCAGCTCAGGCAGCGTCACGGTGCAGGGCAATCCAAGCGGAAACAGCTATTGGGATTTGAAGACGGCCTCTGGAACCGTGGAGATCGCCGTGCCTTCCGATGCGAAGTTTCACTTTTCCGCAAACGCCATCTCCGGCCAAATCAGCGCGCAGATTCCCATCGTGATCGAGGAACAAGGCAAGCACTCGCTGCGGGCCCACGTCGGCGAGGGCGGCGGCCGCGTGGAAGTTCATACGGTGTCCGGCTCGATCGAAGTCCAGGGCGCGCAATAAGCTGGTGTCCGGCAATTTTCTTACAAACAGATTAGAATTCTAGTTTATGAGCTTTGTGCGGCTACTTCCGCTCACGCTGGCGTTGCTAGGAATCCAGCACGTCTTTCCTGCCGGTGTCATCCTCGGAGCGCAGCAACGCAATCCCGAGATTCCGCCGACGCAAGCAACGCAATCCCCCGCCCCAAAGGAATCTCCCGGGCAGAAGCCCCTTTCCGAAAACGAAGAACTCCAGCAAGCCATTGATCGGTCCGGCAACGACCGTGCAGCTCTGGTGCGAAATCTCGAAGGCTTTCTTAAGGATTTTCCCGAATCTGGCCAACGTGCCCGCATCTACCGCGCGCTCGTCGAAGCGGACATGCAGTTGCGCGATTCCGTTCACGCCGCGGACTACGCTGAGCGGATCATCGCCCTTAACCCGGAAGACACACCCATGACGCTGCTCGCCATCCAACTTCTCGAAAGCGTCGGCGACGAAGCCGCTCTGCGCCGCGCGCTGAGCTACTCCTCGCGTGTGCTGGACTACGTAAACAACGCCGCCTCCCAGCCAAAGCCTTCAAAACTCTCCGTGGAAGAATGGGCTGCCGACCAGAAGCAAGACAAAATGTCCATCTTCGCGATGCGCGGAAGGCTTTACTTCAAGCTTCACGATTACGCGGCAGCCGAAAGAGAGTTTCGCACGAGCATGGCGGCCTCCGCGAATGCTGCGGTAGCTGAGAAGCTCGGCGAAATTGCCGAGCTGAACAAAGATATGCCGGGCGCCATTCGAGAATATGCCAAAGCGTTCGCGCTTGCGGATTCCTCAGGCAAACAGCCAAATCGCCGTGAAATTCGGCAGAAGCTTGGCAATGTCTGGCGCCTCGCCCACGGCTCGGACCAGGGCCTGGGCGACTACCTCCTGCAAGCCTACGACGACGTCGCCGCATCCACGGACGCGCCCAAGCCGAAACGAAACGCCGGCGCCAAAGAGGCTTACGCATTTAGCTTGCGCAAAGCGCAGGACGGCTCTCCCTACCTGCTCGCGGACAAGAAGGGCAAAATCGTCGTCCTGAACTTCTGGGCCACGTGGTGCGGTCCCTGTCGCGCGCTGGAGCCGCATTACGAGCGTGTGGCTGCACAATTCCAGGGAATCGCCGACATTGTTTTTCTTGCGGCGGATTGCGATGAGGATGAAACGCTCGTCCCGGGTTATCTCGCCGAAGCAAAGCCCACGCTGACGGTGGTTTTCGCGGACGGCCTGGACTCGTTTCTGGTCGTGAAAAGTTATCCGACGGTCATCGTTCTGGATCGCGCTGGAAAAATTGCGTATCGCGCAGAAGGCTTCGATCCCGACGATGTCGAGTCCGAACTGACCAGCGCTGTTCGCCGCACGCTCGCCGCGCAAAAGCCGAGCGGGAGCGGAGAGAATGCCGCTCAGGGTGTCAAATCCGCGCCGTAGTTCCCGACAAATTCCTCGAAATCGTCAACCTCGTCCATATCCTTGCCCACAAAGCGAATCGTGTGCGAATCCACTCGCTGCACGGACCGCAAGTAGCTCAGCAACTCCGCAGGCGTGTAATTCTTGAAGGTGATCTCCAGCGTCACAGGCGTTTTAATCACATAGGGCTTGAAATCGTGCAGCCTCGCGAACGCGGCTTTCGCTCCCGCGTAGATTTTGTCGCAGGATGCTGCCGGGGTCAGCGTCTCCGCCGAGTGAAATCCGAGCGCTTTCTTCGTTACCACCGTCTCGATGTCTCCCAACCGCGATTTAATCTCTTCCGTGGCGATGTCGTCGCCCGAGACAAAAATCACCGGAACGCCTTTCGCTCCAGCGTATGCCGCGTTGTATTCGCCTTCCGTGACGGCGACTCCATTCAGCGCCACGCGCGCGTAATGCGCGCTCGAAAAGGTATGCGCTCGCACGCCCTTTGGATTTGTCGTGGAAGCGTGGTATCCCACAAACAGCGCCGCGCTGAAGCTTGTATCGAGCCCCGCCATCATTCCGCCATGCCGCGGCCAAGACCGAACGATGCGCACATCCGCAGGAAAATCTTCAATCAACAAATTTTCCCCATTGCCATGCGAATCGCTGACAACAATCTCGCCCGCGCCTGCCTCCTTCGCCGCTTTGATCGCAGCCAGCGTCTCGTCGGTCATAAATTTCCTGAATCGGCCGTATTCGAACCCGTTCGGGCCCAACTGGTCGATCGTCACCGTCCCGGCGACGCCTTCCATATCCACCGAAATGTACACCTTCATTTTCGGTGCCTTGTCCGAGGATGTCTGCGCGCCAGCGTTTCGCGCCACGTCCATTCCGACTGACAGCGCCACACAAATAAATAAACCAAAAGCAATCCGCAATCGAGAACGCATCATGAACTACCTCACAATCCTGTAGAGGAAAACGCCAACCATCGCAGGCAAGAGTCTACTGCTGTCCAGCTGCCGAAACCGAAGGAAAATTCAGCGCGACCTCGCGCGCCGCGAGAATCGTATTCACATGGATGCGAACGGTATCTTCTACGCGCCGGGCGTATCCGCCAGCTAACGCCGTAGCCACGGGAATTCCCCTTCGTCGCGCCACTTCAAAGACGCGCCGGTCACGCTCCTTCAACCCCTTTTTCGTAAGCATTAACCCGCCTAGCTGGTCTTCGCAAAATGGGTCCGCGCCCCCAACATAAAAAACAATCTGAGGCTTAAACTCATCCAGCGCGGACTGCACCGCCGGAATCAGTGCCCCAAGATATTCGTCATCCTCTACGCGGTCCGCCATGTCCAGGTCCACATTGGAAGGCGGCTTATACGCCGGGTAATTGTTCAACTGATGGATCGACAGCGTAAAGACCGATTCGTCCTTCGCAAAAATCGCCGCCGTTCCGTTTCCGTGATGCACATCCGTATCCACAACCATTGCCGTTCGAATCGCGCCATCCGCCTGCAACCTTCGAATCGCCACCGCCACGTCATGAATGGCGCAAAACCCTTCGCCGTGCCCGGAATGAGCATGATGAAATCCGCCGCCGAGGTTGCACCCAAATCCATCCCGCAACGCCGACTGTCCCGCCAGAATCGATCCGCCCGCAGCGAGCCAGCAAGCCTCGACCGCTTCCCGCGAAAAAGGAATCTCCAATTTCATAATCTCGCTAGCGGACAAAGTCCCCGTCTTCAACTTGTGCAACCAATCCGCGGTGTGCACGCGCAACATATCCTCGTCCACGGCGGCGGCCGGCGTAAGAAAGTCTCGAGCCTCGGCCGCGCCTTCAGACAAAAGCGCCTCAGCAATTAACCGAAATTTTTGGGAAGGGAAAACGTGTTCGCCCAGATTTAAGTCGTAGCCTTTGTGGTAGACCAGCTTGAAAGGAAGCATCGTGCCCTACACTTGCAGAAGCGCAATAGGTTGCGCCCACCTCGGCAGATCGATCCGTTAGGGCCTTGGGCCGCTAAGGCATCAGGCCGTTAAGCCGCCGCGCCCCACATCGCCTAATTCTCCCGCTCCAAAATAAAATCAGGCAACGTCATAAGCGCTCGCGCATACTCCGAATCCCTATGCCCATTGAGGCATGCCTTTGCCCTTCGCGCATACTCGTGCGCCAAATTTCGCGCCCGCGCCAAAGCCCCCGAATCGTGCACAAGCGAAACGATGGTCTCCGCCCGCACCGAATGAAACTCCTTCTCTTCCAAAACGCGCGCCACGAGGCCACGGGCCTCGCGATGCCCGTTATCCATCGCATAAATCAAAGGCAACGTAACCTTTCCCTCTTTCAAGTCGCTCAAAACAGGCTTCCCAAGCTGCTCGGTAGAAGCCGTAAAATCCAAAAGGTCATCCACGAGCTGAAATGCCAGCCCCGCGTACTTCCCGTAATCCGCGAGCGCCTCTTCCTCAACTCCCTCAAGGCCGCCGAGCACCGCTCCAAGGCGCGCACACCCGCTGAACAAACACGCCGTCTTGTAAGTCGCCAGCCGCAACGCGTCTTCTTCCGTAACATCAATGCGCCCAATTTTCGCCAACTGAATCAGCTCGCCCTCAACCATCTTCTGCGTCAAATCGATCAAAATATCCAAAATCCGGAAATTCCGCTCTTCCAAAGCCATCTGGAACGACTGCATGTACAGCCAATCCCCGGCCAAAACGCTCCGATGATTCCCCCAACGCGAATTCGCCGAGGGCCGGCCGCGCCTGGTATCCGCACTGTCAATGACATCGTCATGAATCAAAGTGGCGCTGTGCAGCAACTCGACAACCGCTGCCAAACGAATCGCCCCAGCACTCCGCCGCCCCGTATACGAATTGCAAAGCAGCAGCAAGGCCGGCCGTAGCCGCTTCCCTCCGCCACCAAGCAGGTAGCCTGTAATCTCCGCCACCGGCTCGAACGCACCAGCGCTCTGCCGCGCGAGTTCTTCCTCGACGAGTACCAGGTCGTCCCGCACCAGATCAAAAATCTCTTTGGCAGTAAGCAGCGCGATAGCCTTCCTCCCCAACTGCACACTCATCTTCAGGACTCCGCCGCCGCGGAGACTCGCAGCCCGTCAAGACGGAAAAATCGCCGAAAATTCCCTGCTGTCCTGGCGGCGAATTCATCCGCGGGTAAGTCTCTCACACTCGCGAGTATACGCGCTACTTCCGCCACATAGGCGGGTTCGTTGCGCTTTCCCCGGTAAGGCTGCGGCGCCAGGTACGGCGCGTCCGTTTCAATCAGAATATTCGCAAGCGGCAAAACTTTCGCAACGTCCCGCAAGTTCTGCGTTTTCGGATAAGTCGAATTGCCCGCAAAAGAAACCATAAATCCCATCTCGATGCCGCGCCGCGCATCTTCCAAAGTGCTCGTGAAGCAATGCAAAATCCCGCCCAGCCCGGTAGGCCGCCACACTTCCTCAATCAAACGCATGCAATCCGCCCACGCATCCCGGCAATGAATGATAATCGGCAACTTCGCCGCCGCCGCCAACTCCATCTGCGCACGAAACACGCGCTCCTGCACATCTCGCGGCGAATGATCGTAAAAGTAGTCAAGCCCAATCTCGCCCCAGGCAATCACTTTAGGGTGTTTCGCCAATCTGGCAAGTTCATCCAAATGTCCCTGTGTGACATCCTTGGCCTCATGCGGATGAATCCCAACGGTGGTGTAAATCCAGTCGTAAGCCTCGGCGAAGGGCATCGCGGCATCAAGTTTGTGCGGCCCCGGCCCGGTCCCAAGCGCAAGTAACGTGGTTACGCCCGCGTCGCGCGTTCGCTCAAACATCGCCTCGCGATCTTCGTCAAACCGCGAATCGTCCACATGCGCATGCGAATCAATCAATTCCATAGACTGGTGAACTCAAATCTTTCCACAATTACTACTCCTTCGCGCAATGCAAATGGCGACAAGATAAACGCAAACCGCCGCGAGGACATCCAACCCAAAGCAAACCAAGAGCTCTGGCCCGTGGTATCGCTCGCGACCTCCAGAGGGCATCGTCACAAAAAATAGATGCGCGCAAACTATGTATCCGAGCCAGGCGACCAAGATCGATAGGACCACTGCAAAGCACTTCAGGTCAAGGCGCGCTTTCGTTGCCATCGCCTTCCCTACTTCAATCTCGCCCCAATCTCCACATCCTCATCTGGAAATCCCGCCAAAACCGGTCTGCCCTCGGGCCCCACCGACGCCGCCACAATCATCCCGTTTGACTCCACGCCCCGCAATTTTCGCGGCGCGAGGTTCACCACCACCGCGACTTTGCGCCCAATCAATTTCTCCGGCTCATAAAACTGCGCGATTCCTGCGCAAATTTGCCGAATCTCCGTTCCAATATCCACTGTTAGCTTCAGCAATTTGTCCGCGCCAACAATCCGCTCGGCGGTCTTGATCTGCCCAACGCGCATCTCGACTCTCGCAAAATCTTCAATCCCAATTTTCGTGTCTGCTGCAGGCGCAGCTGCCGCCGCCGCCGTTCCCGCGCCGGCCGTTGCGGGTGCAGCTGCAGGTGTTGTCGCCGCAACCGGCGACGGTGCGTTCTGAGCTTCTTTTTCCATGGCTTCCATCCTCTCAATCGCTTCTGCTTTTTCAATCCTCGGGAAAAGCGCCTGCGACTTTCCAAGCTGACCGCCCGCCGCAAGCTGCCCCCACCGCAATCCATCCAAGTCCACGCCGCCAACCTGTCCCGCCAAACCAAGTAGCGCCCATACCTTGGCCGTACAATCGGGCAAAACAGGATGCGTCAGGACGGTCACGATCCGTAGGACCTCCGCAGTAGTCCAAAGAATCGTCGTCCGCCGCTGCTGATCGGACTCCGTCTCTCCCAACGACCACGGGTGCTCGCTTGTCAGATACCGGTCTGTCGCCGCGATCAATGCCCAGATCGCCTCCAGCCCGCGTGAAAATCCAAGCTTCTCGTACTCTTCCAGGACATCCCCAATCGTAGCCTGCGCAATCTTGGCCAACTCGTCATCCTGCGGCAGGCGCGCGGCTGCTTTCGGAATTTTCCCGCCGCAATTTTTCTCAATCATCGCGGCAGTGCGGCTCGCCAAATTCCCGATCCCGTTCGCCAGATCGCTGTTGTAGCGGGTCACCAGCGCGTCATAACTAAAATTCCCGTCCTGCCCAAAGACCGTCTCGCGCAGCAAGTAGTAACGCAGCGCGTCCATCCCGAGAACATTCACAATGGGACGCGGCCGCACCACGTTCCCGAGCGACTTGCTCATCTTCGCGCTGTCCATCAACAGCCAGCCGTGCGCCCAAATCTGCTTCGGCACGGGCAATCCCGCGGCCATCAAAAACGCGGGCCAATACACCGCGTGAAACCGGATAATCTCCTTCCCCACCAGGTGCAAATCCGCCGGCCAATATCCAGACTTCTCGTACTGCGGCCCGCCCACCGCGCTCAAATAAGCCGTCAATGCATCGAACCACACATAAAAAACGTGCGGCTCCTCGCCAGGAACAGGAATCCCCCAACGAATCGAAGTGCGCGTGATGCTTAAATCGCGCAACCCGCCCTCGACGAAACTCAAAACTTCATTGCGCCGCGCCTGCGGCTGAATAAACTCCGGGTGCTTGGCGTAGAAATCCAGCAAGGGCTTTTGAAACGCCGACAACTTGAAATAAAAATTCTCCTCGGTCACCGTTTCCGTAGGCCGCCCGCAGTCCGGGCAATTCTCCCCTGGCTTCACATCCACGTAGGCATTGTCATAAATGCAGTACTGCCCGGTGTAATGCCCCGGATAAACGTACCCATTCTCGCGGCATAGTTTGAAAAGCCATTGCACGGTATGGGCATGCTTCAAATCGGTCGTACGAATAAACTCGTCGCCCTGCACGCCCAACTCATCCCAGAGCGCCTTCCACTGCGCCGCCATCTTCGCCACAAACTCCGATTCCGGAATCCCCGCGGCCTTCGCGGACCGTTCCACATTCACGCCATGCTCGTCAGTCCCCGTCGTCATCACTACATCGAACCCGCGCATCCGCTTGTAGCGCCGAATCGTGTCGCAGACGATCGTCGAATATGTATGCCCAATATGCGGCAACCCGTTTGTGTAGTAGATCGGCGTAGTCAAATAATATTTTGGTTTCCCAGAAGCCATTTCTCTCCGTTCTCTCTTTCGCTTGTCCGCGTCCTGTGTGCACTCGGTGTTAAGAAAAACCCGTCAGCGCTTCTCGTAAGCGCGCGTAGCCTCTGCAATCACAACCTGGAGCGGCACATTCTTCGCTTCCGCCAATTTCTTGCAGTCTTCATACTCCGGCGTAGCGTGCCGGATATGCCCATTCACCCGCGACACTTTGATCCGCACTTCGCCAAACGCCGTCCCTACATTCACCCATTCCCTCGGCAGAACTCTCCGCTGCGCCCGATACGTGCGCACTCCAAACGTCGTCGTCTCCGCAAAAATTAATTCCGTCAACGCCGGCGTATCCCCAGGCTTGCACAACACCGTCAACAAAGTACCCGGCCGGTTCTTCTTCATCTGCACCGGCGCCGTATAAACATCCAACGCTGCCGCCGCCAGCGCCTTCTCCAAGAAATACCCATAAATTTGCGGGTTCATATCGTCGAGATTCGCTTCAATAACGGCAATCTCTTCATCAAATCCCGCAACCGTGTTCTCCGCAACTTCCCCCACCATAATGCGCACCACATTCGGCTGCCCTTCCAAATCCGCGGTCCCCGCTCCATACCCAATCGCCGAAACACTCATCCCCGGCTGCGGCCCAAACTTTTCACAAAGCGTTGCCACAATGGCCGCGCCCGTTGGTGTTACCAACTCTTTCTGTACCCCATTCGAGTACGTCGGCTTCCCCTGAAGCAATCGAGCCGTGGCGGGCGCAGGCACGGGCAAAACCCCATGTGCCATCCTGGCCGTCCCGCCTCCCACATTCAAAGCCGAGCAAGCAAACTTCTCAATCCCCAGGGCATGAAATCCAATGCACGCCCCCACAATGTCCACAATCGCGTCCACGGCCCCAACTTCATGAAAATGAATCTTTTCCACCGGCACGTCATGAACCCGCGCCTCCGCATCCCCCAAGTTCCGAAAAATAGCCGCAGCCCGCTCTCGCACTCCTGCCGCCAACCTCGATTTCTCCAAAATCTCCAAAATCGCCGAAAGCGACCTGTGCTTCGACGCATCTTCCGTCTTCACAGTCACATAGATTGCTGCCATCCCATTCTTCCAAACCTTCTGCGCGGTCAACTCCCAACCAGGGACATCCAGCCCGCCCAACTCCGAGCGCAGTAACTCCACCGGGCAACCGGCATCCACCAGGGCGCCAAGCGTCATGTCACCGCTAATCCCCGAAAAGCAATCAAAATAAGCAAGTTTCATGGAATTCGCCGCCGCGGGAACGCCTGTTTGTAAGTTCCGACGGAGATGTTTCGATACTATCGGCGCAGCACAGGTGTGTCAAACCAACAGACGCTGCGCGCAATTTGATATGGCCTGACATGGAGTGTAGGAGCCTTCCTCAAGCTTTCGCGGTTCCCACCAAGCCAAAAGCCACAGCAATTCGCAACCAGGTATCCTGCAACTCTTCGCATTTTCCGCAAATTGAGATATCCTCAGCGCTATTCAGATTGCCAGCAACTGTGGAGGCTCAATAAGTAATGTCAGCGCCCTATCGTCCTGCCAAATGTTTTTTGGCACTGATTCTTGCAGCCGCATTTGCTCTCGCCGTCCCGGCCCACACACAGGAGCCGGGCAATCCCCCTCCCACCTTCACCAAGGACGTCGCTCCCATCCTGCAAAAGCACTGCCAGACCTGCCATCGCCCGGGCGAAGCAGCTCCTTTCTCCATGCTCACTTACGAGGACACCCGCCCCTGGGCCGCCATGATGAAAATGGCCGTCACACAAAAAGTCATGCCACCATGGTTTGCCGACCCGCACTACGGCCACTTCTCGAATGAACGTTCCCTGACCACGTCAGAGATTCGCACACTCGTGGCTTGGGTCAATGGCGGAGCGCAAAAAGGCTCGGACGCCGATATGCCGCCTCCGCAAAAGGACTTTGTTGAAGGCTGGGGCATCCCCACACCGGACCTGGTCCTGCAACTTCCCAAGCCCTTTGACGTTCCCGCTTCCGGCGTCATTGACTATCAATACGTCATCGTTCCCACCGGCTTTAAGGAAGACAAATGGGTGCAGATGCTCGAAGTTCGGCCAACCGATCGTGCGGTTGTACATCACATCATTGCGTATCTTCGCGAGCCAGGCTCCAATTACTTCAAAAATCAGAAGCCTGGTGGCTTCTTCATCGCGCCGCCCGCGAGAGCTGACGAAAAGGTTGATACAAGTGCATTGCCCAGCGATTTCCTGGTCGGATACGCGCCCGGACAGCCCGCGGAAATACTTCAGCCCGGCGAAGGCAAGCTCATCAAGGCGGGTTCGGACATTGTTTTTGAAGTTCACTACACACCGAACGGAAAAGCCACAAAAGACCAGACCAGGCTCGGGCTCGTCTTCGCGAAAACGCCTCCGGCCGAACGCGTGCTGACTCTTTCCGCTTCCAATGGCACCTTCAAGATTCCTCCCGGCGATCCGGACTACAAAGTGGACGCTTCGTTCGAAGTCCAAAAAGACGTCAAGCTCGTTGCGCTGCACCCGCACATGCACTCGCGGGGAAAATCCTTTGAATATCGCCTGACCTTTCCCGATGGAAAGACCGAAACGATTCTCAGCGTGCCCGTCTACAACTGGCACTGGCAGCTTTGGTACAACCTCTCTGAACCGATCAGCCTGCCTCGCGGCACGAAAATCGAGTGCACAGCCCATTTTGACAATTCGCCCAACAATCCCGAAAATCCGGACCCCACGAAAGCCGTCATCTGGGGCCAGCAAAGCTGGGACGAAATGATGGTGGGCTTCTTCAACCTGAAATTTGACGCCAACATGTCGGCAGCCGAGGTGCGTTCGCCGGGTTCCGTACACACGCACTGATGGTTTGGCGGCAGAATTTCGGCCGGACCATCATTGGCGCCTGCAACGGTTACCTTTTGACCCCATTCTCCTCCTGCACGTATACTCGCTTTCTCTCTCCATTGAGGAACTGTGTATCTAACACTGATCAACCGCCTTCGAGACGCCCTCACACGTTTCATTCAAGGCCAATACGTCATCACGATGGACGTCACCCTTGAGCGGCCCCCTAAAATCGAGATGGGCGAAGCGGCGTCGCCTGTCTGCTTCGAGCTTGCCAAGCGCCTGAAGCGCGCGCCACGCCAGATCGCTCAGGAAATTGCCGTTGGATTCGGCAAAGTCGAAGGTATTGCCCGCGTTGAAGTTGCCGGCGCCGGCTACTTGAATTTTTATTTCGACCGCTCTGGGTTCCTGGAAGCCGCACAAAACGAAGCGTCCGCGAAGGCAACATCTGTGCCGCAGCACGCAGGAAAAGTCGTCGTCGAGCACACGAGCATCAATCCGAACAAAGCAGCTCATATCGGGCATGTGCGAAACGCAGTTCTGGGCGACACGATGGCGCGCGTACTGCGGCACGCGGGGCACTCGGTACAAGTCCAAAACTACATTGACAATACGGGCGTGCAAGTGGCCGATGTGGTGATCGGCTTCCTCGATATGGAGCGCCTCACGCCCGTGAGCGTGAAGATGGCGGCGATGGAGCCGCATTTTGATTATCACTGCTGGGATTTGTACGCGAAAGCCACACAATTTTTCGAACAGGACAAGGCGCGCGCCGCGGAACTACGCGGACGAACATTGAAAGCGATTGAAGAGGACCGCGGCGAAGAGGCGGAGGTGGCGCAAGTCGTCGCGGATGCGATTGTCAGCCTGCACCTGCAAACGATGGCCAGGCTGGGCATCTCTTACGAATTGCTCGCGCGCGAGAGCGAGATCCTCCATCTGAAGTTTTGGGACGCTGCTTTCGAGAAGCTCAAAGCCTCTGGCGCGATTCAGTTGGCGACCGCCGGCAAAATGGCAGGGTGCTGGATCCTGCCGTGGAAAGAGGGGGGGGCCAACACAAAGGGCACAGAAGGCGCATGGGACACCGAGAAGGAAGAAGACGCGGAGAATACGCAAGACAAAATCATTGTGCGGTCGAATGGCACGGTGACCTATGTCGGAAAGGACATTGCCTACCAGCTTTGGAAATTCGGGCTGCTCGGCAAGGATTTTAATTACCGCAAGTGGCCGACGGCTCCGCAGGGCGAAACCGTCTGGTCCACTACAAGTTCCAAGAGCGACCCCGCTGCTCCGCACTTCGCGGAACCAGCGGTTGCGGTCTACAACGTCATTGACGCGCGCCAATCCTACGTCCAGGACGTTGTCGTGGAAGGACTTCGCCGCCTCGGCCACAAGGAAGCTGCCGACAAATCCGTCCATCTATCCTACGCATTTGTCGTGCTAACTCCGCGGTGCGCGGCGGAAATGGGCTACGAGCTTTCTCCCGAAGACGCGCAGCGTCCTTTTGTGGACATGAGCGGCCGCAAAGGTTTCGGCGTCAAAGCCGACGACCTGATCGACAAGCTGGAAGATGCCACGATCGCAGAGGTGCGGCAGCGCCACCCCGAACTGCCGGAAGACGAGCAAAAGCAAACCGCCCATGCCATCGCGGTGGGCGCGCTGCGCTTCTTCCTTCTGAAATTTACGCGTACCGCGATCATCGCTTTCGACTTCAAAGACGCCCTCAGCTTCGAGGGCGAGACCGGCCCCTACTGCCAATACGCTGTGGTGCGTGCGCGCGGAATTTGGAGAAAGGGTGTAGAACGTCCCCCGGACATCGTGACCGAGGCAGCATTAGGCGAGGCAGTGGAACTTTTCAAAACAACCAAGGGCGATGTAACAGCCAAATTTCTTGAGGGCGCGGAAAATAATGATTTGTGGGAGCTTGTGTTATCGGCATCCTCACTGGATCTGGCCGTTGACGCAGCCATCGGCGCGCAAGAACCCGCCTTCGTAGCAAAATACGCCTTCCAACTAGCGCAAGCCTTCAACAATTTCTATCACAAGCACCACATCTTGACGGAAGCCGACGCGCAAAAACGTGCCTTCCTTCTGGGGCTCACAGAACTAGTCGAATCACAATTGGTGCGAGCCTTAAGCCTCCTAGGAATCGAAGCCCCGGAGAAAATGTAGTCGCGGGCCGCGCGAAAGTAACAAATTACGTTGTAGGACAGGCATTCTTGCCTCCCCCCAGTTTCACCGGTCAGCCGACAACAAGATACGTGGAATATGGTTCATCCGAAATGGAAGTGAAAGGTAACATCGTCAATGGCGCAGCAGCGGTCTCAACGCGCCAACTATTTTTCGCGGACTTCGTTGCTGCCAACAATTGCCGCCGCGCAACCGCCGGCGCCGTTTCGCCCATCGCGAACAACACCAGCGGTCCCACAAGCAACGCGACCGTCTCCGGATGCTTCGGATGGATCGGCTCCAACCGCTTCGCCAGCGGCAAATCCAGATCAATGCGGTCCCCCGTCTTCCATTCGCGCCGAACCGCAGCGAATCCGACAACCGGCCTCTCCTTCACGCGCCTTCCGTTTACAGAAACTGTTGCGCCATCCGCCCACGCCGGAATGCGGAAGCGCAAAGAAAATTCCTTCGGCGAGGAAGCTGTCACACGAAATGCAATATGGCTGTCGAAAGGATAGAGGGATTCCTGTGAAAGCGAAACGGCCGCGCCATCTTGCGCCCAACGCAGCGTCGATGGAATATAGAGATTTACGTACACGCCCTGCGGATCGCGGAGATACGAATTGATGTGATAATCCGCCGCGACTTGCGGCAGAGTGCCCGAGCAGCAAGCCCAATGATTGTTCGAGTACACCTTGCGCCCTTGGAAGTTGTAGTCCGAGTAGTAGAACGTCCGGCCGTCGGTGTGCAGCGGTTTCGCGCCAAGCACGGTGTTGTACATCACGCGCTCCATGCTGTCGCCGTAGCGCCCATTGTGTGTAACTCGGAGTAAGTAGCGCGTCAGCTTGAAATGCGCGTAAGCGCCGCATGGCGTCTCGAAGCTGGCGTGGCTGTCCGTGAGGCTTTTGTACAAGCCGTCGCTGTCCGGCGCGAGAAGAAGCTCGTTCGGCCCCCAGCCGCCGGTGGCAAAACTTTGCGCGTCCAGAAAATCGAAAGCGTTCGAGGCCGCGCGCAAATGTTTTACGCTGCCTAGCGTCATGTAGGCTTGCATCGCGGAGCACAGCGAATTCACGTGGCTGTAGGCGTGGCGGCCGGCGAAATTGCTGCGGCCTTCGGCCAGCGGATCGTAATATTCGTCGTCGAGATATTGCTTGCCAAGATCGCGGTAGCGATCGCCAGCTCCGCGCTTATAAGCCAGAAACAAATTTTCGGAAATCGTATACGACTCGTCCCACGTCCACGATTCGTCTTTGCCGGGCCGCCACACGCGGCCATGCTCGATGGCTTTTCCAGGGAGATGCGGCAACGCCACATCGGTCGTATGTTCGAGAATGCTCAACGCGTCGGGATCGTTCGCCAGGCGGTGCGAATCCATCAGGCCGCAAACAAATTTGTCGTAGCAGTAAGCGGGAAAGCGGTTGTTGATGTAAAAATCGGCGGTGATGGTCTTGGCGTATTCGCGGTTCAGGCGCAGAAGTTTGTTGCGAATATTTTCATCGCGGTTGATGGCATACGCGCGCGCCAGAGCGGAAACCCATTGTCCAAACGTACATGCCGGAGCAAAGCCCACGCTGACGGCACGACCGTCGGCGTCCGGATCGTACAGATACCAGCCGCCAAGTTCGTCGCCGGGGGCGCGCTGACCAGACATGGCGCGCAGCGGCTTGAGCAGGCTGTCGTCACTCAATTCCATGAGCACGGCAATATTTTCGTGGAGTTGCTGATCGTGAAGTTCGCTGGAAAGGGCCACATCAGAGTAATCAAATTCATCGAGCGGCCTGAGCTCGCTATAGGAATGGGAGAAGCCGGAGAGCGCGTGGCGGGGGACCGCGAGCGCGGCGGCGGCAAGCGATGCGGAAGAAAGAAAATTACGCCGGGAGATTTTGGAAGCAGGCATGGGTGAGAGTTCCCAAACACTATTAACCGCGGCAAACAACCGCCTGTCAAGAGGAGGCTCTGGCAGAACGTGGCTGATTTCAAATGGCGTGGCAGCCGGAAAAAGCGGCAACCGAGCTGCCGCACTCCATGGACTATTTTGTGTCGCGAAGCAGGATGATGTCGGCGGAGCGGGTGCCGCGCGTGACGTACAACATTTTGCCGTCAGGAGACCAGCGAAAGCTGCTGAGCACGGTGGTGGTGAACTTGGTGACCTGCTGGTAGGGGCCGCCTTCGATGGGCTGGCGCCAGACGTTGGCAGCACCGCGCCGAAGGATCGCATAGTCGAGTGCTTTGCCGTCCGGGGCCCAGTCCAGCCAGAGAGCGGACGCAGGAACGTTGTCAAAGAGATAGCGGGGCGCGCCGCCGCCGAACGGCGCAAATGTGAACGCCATTCGCTCCGGAGGCCCTTCGACGAAACCGAGGGTAGCGATGGTCTTGCCATCCGGCGAAATGCGCACCCGCCCCGCATTGGTATTCACATCGATTTTGCGTGGAGGCGCGTTGCCATCGAAGTCCTGGAGAAACAGATCCGGAGCGCGCCACAAAATGTAAGACTTGCCGTCCGAGGTGCAGCCGGAGGCATTGACGCGCTTCTCGTGGGTCAACTGAATAGGGTTGTTGCCGTCCGCATCGGCTTTCCAAACGTTCAGGGCGCCGTCGCGGAGTTCGGAAAAAAGGAGCGTGCCGCTGGGGCCGCACTCGGCTAGAAAATTTAATTTGCGTCCGGGAAGGAGAGCGGTTTGTCCCGAGCCGTCGGGTTTCACCGCGAAGGCCTCGCCTTGCCGGCTCCCAACAAGGAGGCGGTCGTTGGAAGCAGAAACGACCAGTCCCGGCTCGCCGTTGAACGGCAGTTGGGTGGCACGCGCTGCGTCGCCGCCCGGAGCAGCCCACAGCTCGATATGAACGGTGGACTCGACGGCGGCGATAACCTTGGCGTCTTGCGTGATGCCTAGCGAGCTCAGGCCGTAGTTGGTCAAATCGTTGGTGAGGCGATGGAGCTCGCCCCCGGGATACGAGATGGACCACAGCTGTCCCGGCGTGTTGACGCCGGCCTCCGCCATGACGAGGACCAAGCCGGAACCGTCGGGCAACCAAGCGGAACGGCCGGGAAGATTGGTCCCTTCATAGAGCGCGCGGGAGGATCCGTCGGAAGGAGAAATGGCAAAAAGGAAACGATCGCCGGAATTTCTCCACACCGAGACCACGATGGTCTTGCCGTCGGGCGACCAAGCGGGTGAAAGGAGACTCGCACCGTTCACGGTCGCCGGGAAGGTGGCGAGGACTTTCTCGGCGGTGCCGTCGATATTGGCGAGCATGACGTGCAGTTCGAACTTGGCGGGATCGCCGCGGAGAAAGGCGAAGCGCTTTCCGTCGGGAGAAATGGCCGGCGAAGTATCTGCGTCGTGCGCGACGATCTGCGGCTGGCCACCGAGGACGGGCATTTTATAGATGTCGCTGAAGCCCGCGACTTTGGTGGTGCGGCTGAAGTAGATGTAATTGCCGTCGGCGGAAAAGATGAGGCCGTTAAAGGATTCCTCTTCCGGAGCCAGTACTTGCACGTCGCTGCCGGTTTCGACTTGGCGGACATTGAGGCTTTGCCTGCCGCTGTCGTTGAGGACGTAGACGACGTATTGGCCGTTCGGCGAGATGGTGACGGCGGAGGCTTTGCCGGAATTGGTAAGCGGGGCGATGCGCATGTTTTGAATATCGAGAACGGCTCTTCGCGGAGTGAATTTGTAAATGGCGAAAACGATGGCGGCGACAACGACCAGGGCGGCGATGATTCCGGGAATCAGAAGGCTGCCGCGGGGCGCGGCAAGGGGAGCGCTGCCGGAAGCAGTCAGGGGTTGAGGCGGAATAACTGTGCCGCCCGATCCGCCCGCGGCGACCGCATCCGAGGCGACCTGAACGCGGCTGGAGCTGGTGTCGCGCTGGAGGCGCTTGAGGTCGGTGCGGAGATCGGCGGCGTTTTGATAGCGCATGGCGCGGTCTTTTTCGAGGGCTTTGTTGACGATGCGCTCGAGCTCCGCGGGGAGTTCGGGATTGAGGCGAATAGGGGCGATGGGCGAGCGATTCAGGATGGCGTCGAAAATGGCGGCAGACGTCGAGCCGGGAAACGCGGGGCGGCCGGTGCTCATTTCATAAAGCACGACGCCGAAGGAAA
Organism: Betaproteobacteria bacterium; assembly: GCA_903970165.1. Taxonomy (GTDB): domain Bacteria; phylum Acidobacteriota; class Terriglobia; order Acidiferrales; family UBA7541; genus Acidiferrum. Next base: position 23,037 of record CAJCHZ010000078.1, on the reverse strand, counting down.
AAAGATCGGTGCGGGCATCAAGTTCCTTGCCGAGGGTTTGTTCGGGAGACATATAGGCGACGGTGCCGAGAGCGACGCCGGGGCTGGTGAGATTGGCTTCATCGATGGTGGCGGTGGCGTGCATACCGGCTTCGCCGGGGGACTGCATGACTTTGGCGAGGCCGAAATCGAGAACTTTGGCCTGGCCGCGATCGGTAACGAAAATGTTGGCGGGTTTGATGTCGCGATGGATGATATTTTCGGCGTGGGCGGCGTCGAGAGCGTCGGCGGATTGAATGCCAAGCTCGACCAGCGTATCGAGGGGCAAGGGACCGCCGGCGATGCGATGCTTCAGGGTTTGACCCTTGAGGAGTTCCATGACGAGGAAGCGGCGGCCGTCCTGGTATTCGCCGATTTCGTGAATGGTGCAAATGTTGGGATGGTTGAGCGCAGCGGCGGCTCGGGCTTCGCGAAGGAAGCGTTCGAGAGCGGCTTTATCGCGGGAGAGTTCTTCGGGGAGAAATTTGAGGGCGACGAGGCGGCCGAGCGTGGTGTCTTCGGCTTTGTAGACGATCCCCATGCCGCCGCCGCCAAGCTGCTCGATGATGCGATAGTGGGAGAAAGTTTGTCCGAGAATTGGCTGGGATTCCGTCACAGTAGCCAGTGCATATTAGGGCGGGCGGTAGGGGAAGTCAACGAAAGCAGCCAAGAATTGCGCGGAACGGCCTCCGGGCAGGGACGGAGGAGCCGAAAGGACAGTAGCGGGTTCGGTGCAGGGACTCGCGCAGTAGCATCATGCTGCAGGGCGGGAAGTAAACTGAAGCCTGGGGCGTGGCAGAACTAGTCGAATCGCAATTGGTAAAGGCGCTCCGCCTGCTTAGCATCGAGAAGCCGGAGAATAATATAGCAATGGTCATCCCTTTCGATGTTGACTTACCAATTTTCGCGATCGCCACGTTCAAGATTCTGTTTGGCGGAAGGCAGCGCGCACAGCAGAACCAGCGTGCCATTCCCGTGGACTTGCAAATCGAGGAAATGAAGGACAGCGCCCTTTCCGAAGCGCAACGAGAGTACATTCGCCCTTTCGATGAGAAGCTCGCCGCCTTGAACTACCGGCCGCTGTGCAATACTCGCGTCACGAATTTTCGAAACTACGGATTCAATCTCTCCCGTCACTATCACAATCCAGCCGATTCCGTTTCCTGCGTCCTCACGATCATCGAATTGAAAGCCAAGTCCGGAAGCGTCGAAGCTGTGAAGACAAGCTCGCTCGTGGCCTTCACCACCCGCTTCTCCGATGGAACTTTGTTGCTGACACGTAGCCTGACAAGCAAATCACTTATGGATGATCCTCCGTGGCGAATCACGCAGGACTTCCGTCAAGTTTCCGACCTCGCTGTGTTGAAACAGCGTCACGATTCGCGGGCGTCTTCCTTGGGAACGCCCAATCCTCCCGCGGCCGACGTCGAGCAAATCTCGGAACGCCAACGCGCGGAACACCGTCGTTTTTCGGAATACCAACTCGCTCGCGGGATTTATCAGCTTCTGCCAGACCACACAGCCTATGAAGCCACAGACAAAACACGGTTGCGCGGCATCTGGAACCACTACAATCCGTTCGCCCAACGGATATCCTGGACGGAAACAATTCTGACCGCGTTGATCGCGTGCGTGCTTCCCCTCGTGACCATCCTGAAACTCGCTCCGGCGTGCGAGGCGCGTCTCGGCCTCGCGCCTGCCCGATCGCATCTGACGATTGGGAAGCTTCTGATTTTCGCGGCTTACCTTTTGGCGGGTGTGCTTGTCGGCTGGATCTCTCAACGATTCACGTTTCACTGGGCCATGCTATGTTCGTATTTTCCGGCCCATCTGCTTGCTGGGTGGACGTTTGGGTGGTATCCATACACCACGCTGATGTATGTAACTGCCTTCGGAATCATCCAGTCGAAACGTCGCCGCGCTGTCATCTTCGAGCCGCGCCCGCCCGGCAAAATCTAGTCAACAGCGATCCTCGACGCAGCCTATTAGGGCATCCCTCAACCGCCGCATTTGTGATGGCATTTAGGGAGTGGCGCGGCATGCTGTCCCGGCGGACGAGATTGAAGGCAACGAGATTCTAGTAGGACATTGCCAGATGCACGAGCGTTCGCAGCGCCACGCCGGTAGGGCCTTTGGCTAGCCAGGGCTTGGCGTCGTCGTTCCAGGCGGTGCCGGCGATATCGAGGTGGATCCACGGGGTGTCGCCGGCGAATTCGCGGATGAACCAGGCGCCGGTGATGGAACCGCCGCCTTTGCCGCTGCCAATATTCTGAATGTCGGCGACGGTGCCCTTGATGAATTCGCGGTACTCATCATCCATCGGCAACTGCCACATTTTTTCGCCGACGGCTTTTGCCGAAGCGAGCAGCTTGTCCGTCCAGGTCTGATCCGCGCCGCTGAAGACGCCGACGTTGATACTAGCCAGCGCTACGACAATCGCACCAGTGAGGGTAGCCGCGTCAACGAGATGCGTGGCACCAAGCTGCTTGGCGTAGTGAACGCCATCGGCAAGAATGAGCCGGCCTTCGGCGTCGGTGTTCAAGACTTCGATGGTTTTGCCGGACATGGCGGTCTGAATATCGCCTGGCTTCTGCGCCGTGCCGCCAGGCATGTTTTCCGTGGCCGGAACAACGCAGATCACTTTGACGTTCGGCTTTAGCGTCGCGAGCGCGCGCATGACGCCGAGCATCGTGGCTCCGCCAGCCATGTCGTACTTCATTTTTTCCATGCCGTCAGCAGGTTTAATGGAAATACCTCCGGTATCAAACGTAACGGCTTTGCCGACGAGTCCAATGACGGGCGCGCCAGGCTTGGGATCCGCTGGCGTGTACGTCACGACAATCATGCGCGGCGGTTCAGGCCCGCCTTGCGAAACGCTGAGCAGAGCGCCCATTTTTAAATCAGCGATTTTCCTTTCGTCGAGAATCTCGACAGCGAGGCCAGCCTGTTTGGCCATGGCTTCCGCTTTTTCGGCGAGAATTTTTGGCGTGAGCTTGTTGGAAGGCTCGTTGATGAGGTCGCGCGCAAAACTCTGCGACTCTCCGATAATGCGTCCACGGGCCAAACCTTTTTCGCCAGCGGCACGTTCGGCGTCGGAATATCCTGCGATGGCGAGAGAGTCGATGAACTTATCGTTTTTCTTGTCGGTCTTGTATTTGTCAGACTCAAAGTCGGCGGCGATGGCGCCTTCGACGATGGCCTGAGCGAAATCTTCGGTGGCATCGTTTTCGCGGACGACGAACGCGAAGTTGTGGACGCTTCGCGTTTTGAGATAACGGGTTGCAACGCCGGCAAGTTTGCGAAGCGCGGCGTTATCAAACTTTTCACGCTTCCCTGCTCCAAGGAGCAGGAGCCGGACGGCTTTCAGTCCGGCTACGGCGTGGAGAAGGGTCGTCTCGAGCGGCTTGCCGCTGAATTCGCCGCTCTTAGCCAGCTTCTTGAGAAAACCGCCCGCGGCCGTATCAATTTCGGAGATACGCCCTTGAATTGGATCGCTCTCGTCAAAAACATAGGAGACGAGGGCGTCAGTCTCCAAGGCGGCAAACGGCTTTGTTTCAAGTGTGATGTGCATGTTCCTCTATCGCCTCCGATTGTTATACATCGCTTTTTCGGTCTCTCTTCGAGCTTCCTTATCTTTTTCGTCCTGGCGGCGGTCCCACGATTTTTTACCTTGTGCCAGGGCGATTTCGACCTTTGCGATGCCATTTTTGAAGTAAATCTTCGTGGGAATCACGGTCAAACCCTTAGCTTGGGTACGTCCGGCAAACCTGTAGATTTCGTTCTTGTGAAGGAGCAATTTGCGCGAACCGAGCGGCTCATGGTTCCAGGGGCCGCCGGGCAAGTATTGTGCAATGTGTGCGTTGACGAGCCACGCGCCCGATGGCTTAAAATCGATATAGGCATCCCGGATATTCGCTTTTCCTTCGCGCAACGCTTTCACTTCGGTGCCATGCAGAACGAGGCCGGCTTCCATCCGGTCCATAAGATGGTAGTTATAGGATGCGGCACGGTTCTGGGCCACGATTTGTTCGCCGGATTTGGCGCCCTTCTCGGGCTTCTTGATTGGCTTCGGCACAATCCCTCATCATAACTGGACTGTTAAAACTTGGCTATGGGTATGGTTTGGGCACATTACTTGAAGGAGTCGAGCCAACCTTCCGCGTCTTGCCGGTGCTCTAAACCGGGTGATAGACTGCAATGGCTTCGTGTCGAGGCCTCGGAGAGTCCATGCGGCGTAGCCTAATTGTGTTTTTGTGTGTCGGCATAGGTCTGTTCGCCTCCGGCTGCCCGAAAGGCGATTCGGATTACAACAAGGGGCGGAAGGCTGAGACGCTGCAAGATTTCGATGCCGCTATGGAGTTTTACCAAAAGGCCCTGAAGGCGGACCCCAATAACGCCGGCTACAAGATTCGATACAACCAAGCGCGGTTTGACGCCGGGGAGCAACACATCAAGGAAGGGATTAAGCAGAGGGAAAATGGGGACTTGCAGGGCGCGGCGGTCCAATTCCAGCGGGCGCAAATGATTGATCCGGGCAGCCCGGTGGCAGCGCAGGAACTGAAGAAGACGCTGGCGATGATCGCGGAACAAAACCACGCAAACGACAGTTCCGCCAAGCCCGCCGATGACGAAATGCAAAAGTTTGTCTCCGCCCCGCCGGAGATCAAGCCGCTGTCGAACATAGCCATCACATACAAAGCCCCAGGCGCCGACGCCAAGATGGTGTACGACACGATCGGGAAGCTGGCGGGGCTGACGATGATTTACGATCCGGAATTCCCTGCGCGGCGAATCAGCGTGGATTTGAATAATGTGACGATTGCGCAGGCGCTGGAGATCGTCAACCTGGAGAGCAAAGCTTTTACAAAACCGATCACGGAAAACATCGTGATGGTGATCCCGGACCAGGCGCAGAAGAGGCGCGACTACGAAGAGGAAGTTCTGAAGACGTTTTACCTGGCGAATACGGTGACGCCGCAAGATTTGACAGAAATTGTGACGGGGCTTCGGCAATTGTTCGATTTGAAGCGCATCCAGCAGCTTAACGCGCAGAATGCGATCGTGATCCGCGCGACGCCGGACATGCTGACGCTGATCCAAAAAGTGTTGGACGACGTGGATAAGGCGAAGCCGGAAGTCGTGATTCAGGTGGAAGTGCTGGAAGCGAGGACGGACCGATTGCGGAACCTGGGAATTCTGCCCGGGCAGAGCGCGTCCATCGCGATTAATCCGGGAGCATCGTCAACAAGCACTACTTCTACCACGACGACCACATCCACGACGAACAACATTACGCTGCAGAATCTTCGGCAGTTGAACAGCAGCGATTACAGCGTCACAGTGCCGAACTTGACGGCTACAGCGGTGCTGACGGATACGTTTACGAAAATCATTCAGAATCCGGAGCTGCGGTCGGTGGACGGGCAACAGGCGAAGCTAAAGATCGGCGACCGCATTCCGATTGCAACGGGAAGCTTTCAGGCCGGAGTAGGAGTTGGAGCAGTCGGTGGAGCGGGCCTGGTGAATCCACTGGTTAACACACAGTTTCAATATCAGGATGTGGGTGTGAATATTGATATCACGCCGCGCGTACACCCGAATCATGACATCAGCCTGAAAGAAAAGATCGAGGTTTCTTCGGTAACAGGCACATCCACCATTGGAGGAATCAGCCAGCCGATCATCAGCCAGAGAGTCGTTGAAAATGACATACGATTGAAGGAAGGCGAAGTGAATATTCTGGCGGGGTTAATCCAGCGGACGGATACGAAAACGCTGAATGGCTGGCCAGGATTGGCGAAGATTCCCGTGATTCGTTACCTGTTTTCAACGGACAGCGTGGAACACCAGGAAGACGAAGTGCTGATCGTGCTGATTCCGCATATCGTGCGGCTACCGGATTGGACGAAAGCGAATTTGCGCGGGCTTTCCTCTGGAACGGAACTCGCCGTACAGGTGAAGCGCGAGAGCGATATTCGTACGCCGGCGGTGCAGGAACCCGCAAAGTCTGGCGGGCAGGCACCAGCGGCCGGAACGGCGCCCGGTGGGAGCTTGCCAGGGACGCCAGGGGCGACCGCGCCGGCTGTAAGTAATGCGCCGCAAGGACAGCCCGGCAAGTTGCGGTTCGAGCCGCAGGGGCTGACGCTGAAAGTGGGAGAGACAAAAACGATTGCAGTGGTCGTGGACAATGTGAGCGACCTGTTCTCTATCCCGATGCTGGTGCAATACAATCCGGCAGTCATTAGCGTGGAAGAAGTGCAGCACGCGGTCGGCGAAGGGCAACACGGCGGGTTTCTCTCCGGAGGGACGCAGGAAATCGCCATCGTGGAAAACGTCAACAAAGAAAAGGGGCAGGCGATTATTTCCGCTACAAGACAGCCCAACACGCCGGGTGTGAACGGAAGCGGGACCTTGCTGGGTATCGTGATTAAGGGCATTGCGCCGGGCACATCCGGCTTGTCCATCGTGCAGCAGAATGCAAAGGATTCGCAGCAGCGGCCGATTCCGCTGGTTACGAGCGAGGCCAGCGTGCAGGTTCAGCCGTAGTCTGCGGCAGAGGCTATGAGTTTGGCGACGGTTGCTCTACAGAAACGATTTCGGCGGCATGGCCTTTCACCGAAGGCGGGTATGACGCTGCTAGAGTTGGTCATAGCTTGCGCCATTCTGCTCGTGCTCTCCTCCATGGCCCTGCCGATTTTCCGCTATACCACCTTGCGGCAGAAGGAAGCGGAACTTCACTACGATCTGCGGACGATGAGGGACGCCATTGACTATTACAAGGAACTGGCTGACCAGCACAAATTCCGTACGCAGGTAGGAACGCAGAATTATCCGCCGGATTTGGACACGTTGGTGCAGGGCGTGCAAATTGGAACGACAGGCGATAAGCGACTCAGGTTCCTTCGAAAGGTTCCGGTGGATCCGATGACCGGGAAGGCAGACTGGGGCTTGCGGTCGGTGAGCGACGATTCGGATGCGCAGAGTTGGGGCGGCAGCAATGTTTTTGATGTGTATTCGAAGTCCACGGGCACAGCGCTCGATGGGACAAAATATCGCGATTGGTAGTTATGTAGAGGTGCTGGAATGAATGGGCTGAGCGGAACAAGCCGAGGTCGGGCGGGCGGAGTGCGGCGCTTGCGTGCCAGGAGTTCGAGCGGCGGTTTCACGCTGATTGAACTGATGATCGTGATCACGATTATTTTCATTCTTCTGGGGCTGGCGGCAGGACGGTACGACAAGACGATCGCGAGATCGCGCGAGGCGGTGCTCAAACACGACTTGCAGGTGCTGCGCGAGTCCATTGATAACTACACGCTGGATAAGCAGGCGGCACCGCAGTCACTTGAAGATTTGCATAGCGCGGGCTACCTGAGGGAAGTTCCCGTGGATCCCATGACACAGGCGGCAGACTGGGATCCGGTGTTTGATAATGTTGTGCTGAGCCCCGATCAAGTGACGACAGGAATGGTGGACGTGCATTCGCATTCGTCGAGGACTTCCCCATTCGATGGGACGGTGTATAGCAGCTGGTAGGCGTGTTAAGGGTTTTGCGGTGATTTGACGGGGCCCTGCGTGTTCGCTATAGTCAATATGCGGGGTGGAGCAGCCTGGTAGCTCGTCGGGCTCATAACCCGAAGGTCGTCAGTTCAAATCTGACCCCCGCAACCATGGGCGCTTAAGAGGAAAATCCTCTAAGCGCCCTTCTTATTTATGGTTACGAGCTGAGCCGTAACAATTCCTTCGCCTAATTTAACGCCGCAAAGTTGTTCCTGTTCCCGATATTGGGAACAACTGGGAACAAATCGCCATAGATTGCCCGTTCTAGAGCGATTGCAGCGTCGCGTTCCGCTTCCGCAGAGGTGTGCGTGTAGATGTCTGCGGTCATCTTGATCGTGGAGTGCCCGAGGAACTTCTGCGCCAGCTTCAGGTTTCCTGTCTGCTCGTTAACGATACTCGCAGCTGAATGCCTGAATGTATGGAAGCCTGACGCGCCTTTCTTTCGCGGAATGCCTAGCCTGTCCAAAATCGGGTACAGGGCGTCCTTTCGAAGCACGTCCGGGTCTAACGCCGACCCGTCTTTCTTGCAGAACACGAAGTCATCCGGTCCCCGATGCAACGAGCTTTCACGGTGATTCCTGAGAGTCTCGTTTAGGGCACTTCCCAAAGGGATGTCTCGCGTACTTGCCGTCGTCTTAGGCGAGAGAAGCTGGCCTCGCCATAGACTATGTTCGATTCGGAGTATTCTTCGCTCCAAATCAACGTGCTTCCATTTCAGCGCCAATACCTCACCCAACCTAGTCCCGGTTAGGGCCACACAGTCGAAAAATCCTCGAAGACCTGTTGGAGCCGCGCTCAGAATATTCAGCAATTGAGCGGGAGACCAAATCGGCTTCTCGTGCTTATCGACTGTTGGCTTGTGTCTATTCCGAATCGGCGAACGATCGATCAAGTCATTGTCCAATGCAAGCGACATGATCCCCTGTAAGACCAAAAGCAAGTTGCGGACAGTCTTTCCCGAAAGCCCGCTCTCCACTTTTGTTTGGATGAATCTCTCGACGTGCAATGGGACAACCTCATCAATGCGAAGTTCGCCGAAGACAGGCAAGATGTGCAGCTCCAAGATCGAATCGTAATTCCTTCTCGTTGGATGGCTTCACACCTTTGCGCTGCAAGTAAGGCTTCCACCAGGCATCTACGAAAGCTCTCAGGCTCAGGTCCGAACCTTCAGGCTTTGCGAAGGATGCCCCGCGGATTCGTTCTTCCAAGACGCCGCGGGCTGCTTTCTAGGGCCTTCTCATGGAAGGAACTGTCTTCGTCCGCTTCAGCGCCGATGTGGAAAGAGATCATGATTTGGACTGCTATTCGTGGCGCAATGCGACCATCGGATCAACTCGCGTGGCGCGGCGGGCGGGGATGTGGCACGCGACCAGAGCGACAACGGCCAGAAGCAGCCCGACCGAGGCAAACGTAATCGCATCGGTCTCACTGACGCCAAAGAGTTGCGCCTTAAGCAACCGCGTGAATGCCACAGCGAGCGCCGTGCCCACGACGAGGCCCGCCAGTATGAGTCGGAGTCCCTGGTCGAGAACAAGACGGTAGATGCCTCCCTTCTCCGCGCCGAGCGCCATGCGGATGCCGATTTCCCGCGCGCGTTGGCGAGTGCTGTAAGCCACGACGCCATAGATGCCGACGGCGGCGAGCAGCATGGCAAGAAGACCGAACGAGCCGGCAAATGTAGCCGCGACGCGTCCAAAAAGTGTGCCGAGCTGCATGGTGACGGAGAGCGGATTCACATTGAACAGCGGCAACTCCCGATTGAGCTGATGGATGGTCTCTTCCACAGAAGGAGCGATGGTACGCGGATCGCCAGTTGTGCGGAGGTGAATGGTGGTGTCCTGTGTCGGGCGAAATGCCTGGTACATCGGCAAATAGATGACCGGTTCTGTCGGGGAGGTGAGTAAGCGGTATTTGGCGTTGTGTGCCACCCCAACAATCGTGAAGCGATCACGGCCGTCCGTCACCTGCTTGCCGATCGCGTTTCCACCCGGCCAATAGCGGTCGACAAAGGCTTGGTTGACGACGGCAACGAGTTGCGATTCCGGACTATCCGCTTCGGTGAATTCACGGCCCGAAATCACGGAGGTGCGGAGAGTGCGAAAGTAATTCGGTCCGACAATCGCTCGGCTGATCTCCATCCATTCGTGCGGTTGTGGCACGTAGCCTTCGATCTGCAGATAGTCGGAGTGGATGCTAAAGCTCAGTGGTGAAAAGTCAGCCAAGGTTACGGATTCGACTCCGGGAAGCGCCGAGAGCCTGTCGAGCACCTGCCGGTTGAACGCCACACCCGTCGCGCGCGTGTAACCAGCGGGCGAGAGCTCATAAGAGGCAAGCAGCAGATGATTTGCTTCGAATCCCGGATCAGATTGCTGTGCTTTCTGAAGACTGCGGGTAAAGAGTCCCGCGCAGACCAAGAGAACGAGCGAGAGTGAAATCTGCGCCACCACCAGGCCACTCAATAGACGAGACTTGTGCAAAGTAAGCGAGACGCTGGTCGCTTCCTCCTTGAGAACAGATTGCACCGGCGTGCTCGAAGACCGCAGAGCCGGAAGAATACCGAAGATGATCGCACCGAGGACGGAAACCGCAATCGTCACGAAAAGCACGCGTTGATCGACGTGCGCGTCGTTTGTCAGCGGAAGAGAGCTGGGCGGAAAGAAAGCGATGAGGCTGCGAGAAGTCCACACCGTAATCGCAATCGCGGCAGTACCACCGAGCAGACCAAGCAGCAGGCTCTCGATCAGAAACTGGCGGATGATCTGTTTGCGCGAAGCGCCCATTCCCTGCCGGATGGCAATCTCGCGGCGGCGTCCGACCGAACGCACCAACAGGAGACTCGCAACGTTGGCGCAGGCCAGCAGGAGTAGCACCCCGGCGAGCCCCAGCAACATCGGAAGAATCTTGTAAAGATAGCCGTTAATGCCAAAGGGAGAGCGCCAAAGGGGGTCGAGAGAAATCTCGTTCGAACGATCCCGGTGATCTTCCGGGAACCGCTCGACGATTCCCTGCATGAGCAGGTTCAGCTCTGCCTCTGCCTGATTCTTCGTGACACCCGCGCGAAGCTTTCCAAGCGCGTTCAGCCAGACAACCCCGCGATAATCGGGACGGTTCGAACCCCAAACGTCGCGATCCATCAAGAGAGGAATCCACAAGTCGGTGCGGAGCCCCGTTTTGCAGCCGGTGAAATCCCGCGGGGCTACCCCAATAACGGTGTAGGGATGGCGATTAATCTGAATCGTTTTGCCAACGATTTGTGGATCTCCAGCGAAATGGTTTTGCCAGACGGCGTAACCGATAACGATCACTGCACTCCCCCCGCGCGGCGTTCCTTCCTCCGGAAGAAAAGTGCGGCCGAGAATCGGGCGGACGCCGAGAAGGTCAAAATAATTCGCGGTGGTCAGGGCTCCGTAAATGCGCTCGGGCTTCGCGACGCCGGTGAGAGACATGTAGTCGTCGTGGTAGCCGAGAAGCCCAGCAAAGGTTTGCGTGCGCTCGCTGAGGTCGCGAAGGTCCGGATAAGAAAATGGCGGGGTGGCATAACCGCTGCGATCGCCACGGTCGACGGTGACCAGGTCCCTCGTGTGAGCAACTCCCGGAATCGGGTTCAGCAAGGTAGCGCTGATCCAACTGAGCACAGTGGTATTGGCGGCGATGCCGAGCGCCAGGGTAAGAACGACGATGGCAGTAAAGCCTGAATTCTTCCGCGAGATACGAAGCGCAAAGCGACAGTCCCGTGCGAGTGCATCGAGCCATTCTCCGGTCCGTGCGTCTCTCACCTGTTCCTTCACCTGCTCGACGCCCCCCAACTCAATTTGCGCTGCTCGTTCCGCTTCATCTGGCTTCATGCCTGATCGCAGCTTCTCTTCGATCAACAAATCAAGGTGAGCGCTCACTTCCGCCGCAATGTCCAGTTCGTCTTTCTGCCTGCCGGTAACATTCCGAAAGAAACTGACCGCGCGAGAAAGCCAGCGTAACTTTCGCTTCTTCGTCACGACGCCTCCAGAGTCCGCGAGATCCCAAGCACAATCCGCTCCCACTTCGCGGTTTCCTCCTCCAACTGTTTCACGCCCGCCTTCGTCAGCCGGTAGTACTTTGCCCGGCGGTTGGTTTCGGACTCTCCCCAAGCCGAACTGATCCAGCCTTCTTCCTGCATCCGGCGTAGTGCGGGAAATAACGATCCGGACTTCACCACAAACGTGCCTTGCGATATCTGTTCAATCCTCCGAGAGATTCCGAGGCCATGCATTTCACCCAGGCGCAAGGCTTTGAGGATCACCATGTCCAGCGTCCCTTGCAAAAGATTGGTTTGTTCCGGACTCAAGACGCTCTCCTGTAGAGATTCTACTGGAAGATTAGGCCTTCCCCTGTAGAATGTCAACGGGTCGCAGATCGAATATACGGAAATGACGCGGTCCGATCACTCCGTCATCTGCTCATCGTCACCGTAGCATGATGAAGCGTCCGGAGTTCGGCCAGATGGTTGCGCTTGCGGAGCGGCTCCGACTGGAATTGGATTCCTCCGACCGGCGGCACCTGGTCAGTAGTCAGATAATTCCCGATAAGTCGTTACCGGACAATGGGATTGGGCCCGATTTCACTTGATTACCGCGTCACTCGGCCAACTGAGTTGCCTGTCGTCACGGTCAGTCGCGCACTTGGCGGCCAGCCGGGCTTTGGAGGCACACCACTCCACAGCTCACTCAACGGAAATTCTCGACCAACATGAGGTCGATGGCCGACCGATCGACCTGCGAGAAGATGATCCGCTTCTCATCTGGCGAAACGGTGAAGCCCGGGTCCCCTAGAGGTGGCAGACTGTCTACTTCGGCGACCTTCGTCACCTTGTGGGTTCCGAAAGCGAAAAAATAGATGGCTGGCCGTGGGCCGGATTCATCAACATAATAGATTCCGCGCTTCAACAGAGCCCAATCACCCCAGTGTTCAGGAGTAGGCAGCGGAAGGATTCGGACTTCATCGCCGCCGCCAGAAGGCATTCGCCAGACACCGGGCTGATCCTCTTTCACGTAGTACAAGAACTGGCCGTCGGGCGATTCAAGAACCGCATATCCGCCATGTTGAGTGACCTGCGCAGGGGGTCCTCCCGTCGCCGAAACTCTCCAAATTTGCGTCGCGCCGCTACGATTCGACGTGAAATAAACATATCCGCCATCGGATGACCAACTCGGTATTTTGTCCTCGGCGGTGCCGTCCGTCAGAGCAACAGGTTTTCCGCCTGCGGCGCTGACCACCAAAACCTGGCTGTGCCCTGTTGGCCTGGAGTCGAAGGCAATGCGCTTGCCGTCGGGAGACCATTGGGCCGAACCACTCGCAGACTTAAGAAAAGTCAGTTGTTGCGCGTCAGAGCAGTTTCCGGCGTCGCACGTCCAAATCTCGAATTCGCCCGAGCGAGTCGAACTGAAAGCCAGCCGCTTGCCGTCAGGCGAGAACCGCGGAGTGTTGTTGTATGTCGCTGAGGTAAGGAATGGCCGGGCGGCTCCAGATAACTTGAGCGGGTGGTCAGACCGTTCGATCACCCAAAGATTTGGGTGGAGATCTCCCTGCGTGTAAGCTAGCCGATTGCCGCGCGGCGAAATGGCTGGGTGAGAGGCCGTGGCGCCGCCCAGCGGCAACCTTGCCGGGTCGCCGCCGGCAACCGGCACGATCCACAGCGATTGGCCCCCACCACGGTGAGATGAGAAGACAATCCTTCGACCATCAGCGGTCCAGGTGAAGCCGATCACGTATGTCCGATCGAAAGTAAGTTGATGAGGCGCGCCGCCGGCCAAGGGAACGACGAAGATGTCAGCGGTCGCTTCTCCGATGATTCTCATGAAGGCCACCGACTCTCCGTCGGGTGAGAACACCGGATCCTGATCCCCAACCACTTTATCCTCAGGGAATGTGAGTTGGTGCGGTTGTAAATCGTCCAGGGAGATGGTGAACAGCGCGAACGGAGAATCCGGTGAACTCTTGTCGCTGTAAGCCAGCAGCTGTTTCGTGGGCGAGGCACTCAGCCCGTTAAACTCCCCTTGCCTGACCATTCTTGCCGGTCCGCCAAGCGAAGGCACGAGGAAAATACCCGGACGTTCGCCGGAAAAATTCAAGTACGCGAGATGACGATTGTCCGAGGTCCAGGAGGGACAACATACAAAGCCGCCGCTTCGCGTGAGCTGCAGCGGATTTTCGGTGCCGATGCGTTTCACGTAGATGTCCGTTCCCCGGGCAGTATTGGCATCCCACGTAAAGGCCACCTGTTCGCCGTCTTTCGAGAAGGCAGGCTGGTCTTCCGCACCTGGGTAAGTCGTCAGCGGAACGACTCTCATGGGAGGGCTGGATACGGGTCGGCCAACAATATAGTGAGTCGCGGCAATACCGAGCCCCGCGAAAAGCCCAAGAGAGACGAAAATCGCACCCCTGGGAAGACGGAAAATCGCCCGTTCCGATTTGGGCATACTGACAGTCGCCAAGAAGCGATACCCGCGGCGAGGAAGGGTCTCAATAAAGCGCGGGTTGTTGGGATCGTCCCCCAGCGCATCGCGGAGCCTTTTGACGGCGGCGTTAAGGCCGTGGTCGAAATCTACAAAGGTATCTGCTGGCCAGAGTCTGTTGCGAAGCTGTTCCCGGGTTACCACCTCGCCGGGATACTCGACCAGCATGCAGAGGACTTGGAAAGGTTGCTCCTGAAGTTTCAGCTTGATTCCATTCTTGCGCAGCTCCCCTGCCGGAACGTCCACCTCGAAGGTTCCGAATCGCAGCACACGCGGAAGTTGGGATTCTGGGAGCATCCTGCCTCAGGTCGGAGGAAGTCTACACCGACAAGGAACTCGTGTCACTTTCCGGCGTAAGTGATAGATGCGAAGTGCTTTAGCTGGTCACCTCCATAGGTCTAGCTCGGAACCCCGGGAGCATTGAGGTACCTGCGCAGGGAGGGCAGATTCGACGTCACCGTGGAGGTGACGCCGTGAACAAAATTTTCAGAACTTGCTGCCTGCTAACGCTCCTAGCGATGACTCCCATTGCCTTCGCTCAAAATCCGCCGAGGACATTGCCATTAAACCCCGAAGTGAGTATCTCAGTTCATGACTATGCTGATGTTCCTACCCCGCTGTTGGCAGCAGCGGAGGACCAAGCCAGGGGAATTTTCTGGCGCGTGGGACTGGAGACGGTTTGGCTAAACTGTTCTCCAAAACTCGAGAAAGTCGAACCCAAGAGCTGTTATTTCTCCGATACCACCCATCTGACTCTTAAGATCAGTCGTCATGCGATAAATGCGAAAGTTCGTGACCGCATCGATGTACTCGGTACGGCATATCCGGATGAGAGCGGAACAGGGTATTTTGCCTACGTATTCTACGACCGCGTTCAAGAACTTGCCCAACGGCGAAGCCTTGGTCATGCCCTCCTGGCCGATGTGATGGCACACGAAATTGGACACTTGCTGCTGGGATCGACTTCTCATTCCTCGAGCGGAATCATGTGCGCGCATTGGAACTATGAAGAACTACGTGAGGTCGCCGAAGGAATTATGTCGTTCATTCCAGCCCAATCGAGCATCATGCGGGATCGCCTGCGTGTTCGCCAGAGTGAGCGAGTGGATTTGACGGCACTTGCGGCAGACTCAAGGTTTGCGCTTCTGCATTAAGTTGTAGTTCGGGCCAAGCGAAGCAGAAGACACTTCGACGCCGATCCGAGGCTGACCTCCCCGTGTCGGAGTAGGTTTATCAAATTCTAGAACTTCCCTATTGTCGATACGGAAGTTCGAAACCGCGTCTCCTCACAAGGGGCGTTAGGGGCGTTCGAAGGGCTTGAGCTGGGTGAAGGGAAAGTTTATGCTGGCAGATACACGGTGGCCTCACGGTTCCAATGCCACTCTTACGAATCTGGTTCCATTGTCCGAGGGCTTCGAACGGTCTGTTGCCTCGCCGCTCCAACCTCGTAGGCTATGTGCGATGGGACGCACAGTCTGATCGATTTCCTCCTTGCCAGACAATCATTCCAACAGCTTTCAGGTCGCCATCCGGTTGGCCGACAATTTGTCCCGAACGTCATATCTTGCACTCAGACTGCGACGTGTCGCTTCGGAGCAGCGAAAGAGGGCGAGGAAGGCTCAGCCCTCTTTCAGTAGGTGCGTCCGTGGAGCCGATAGTGTCGCCCTCCCGAGGGATTCATGGATTCCGCCATTCGGCTCCGCATGGAGAACCCGTTGGTCGAGAGGGTTGACGGCCTCGTCAGACCTTTCTATTTCTGCGCATCTTGGTCGTCCCTTATGTCTGCTCCGGAAACCGTTCCGGTAAACTCCCCGGTCGCGGCAAACAACACAGGGTTGCCAAGCGCGTCGGACGCCACTGCACTCACCGTCTCTGTCATCGTGAGGACGCCGGATGCTTCCTTGAAACGGCCGGTTCCACTAGTAATTTGAAACGTCAAGGTACAGTGGGCCACGTTAGTGGCAAGATCTATGCAATCCGCTCCCTGAGTGAGAGTGACATTCAACAGACTCCCATCTTGGAAGCGAAACACGCCTGCGCCGGCTAACTCCTCGAGATAGAGCAGATTTGGTCCCGAGCAAGTGCTGGACGGCGTCGGAGAATTTGCGATCGCTCGTACATTCAGAAGGGTGAAAGAACCCAGTGTACCTTTCCCGGCGAAAGTGTCCTCGTCGTTACTGGTGTTGGGCTGTTGGAGATTGATGGCGGTGTTCTCGGAAGTTCCCGAAAACGTCATCTTTACGGACTCATTGTGCGCGTAGGCGGCTTCGACGCCGAGATTAAGCATCAAGGCCGCGGCTGCTACCAGGGATGCGAAGTGTTTCATAGTGCCTCCTAGTCTTTTTGGAGGAGACTTTGAGAGCGTTCTCCTTCCGCTGGTACAGGCGGAAACGGATGCCAAAAGCGGCCACGGTTTGCTATATTTTTTGTCCCAAAGGAGAACCGGTTGTCCTCCGGCGCATCGTCCGCGGAGATCACGGGGCTGTTGCAAGCCTGGAGCAGCGGCGACGAAGCTGCCTTGGCGCGACTGGCGGAGCGGGTGTATCCCGAATTGCGCCTGATGGCGCGGCGCTATATGAGAAGCGAGCGTCAAGCCAATACTCTGCAGACAACAGGGTTAGTGCATGAGGTATACCTCCGACTGGTGGACGTGACCAAGGTCCAATGGCGCGAGCGCGCGCAGTTTTTTGCCATGGCGGCACAAATGATGCGGCGCATTCTTGTGGACGCCGCGCGTGCGCGTGGCGCAGACAAACGGGGCGGCCAAGCGGTCAAAGTGAACCTCGATGAAACTGCCCTCCTGTGGAAAGGACCTAGCCGATCCATTCTGGCATTGGATGAAGCGCTCACAACGTTCTCTCAGGTCGCTCCGCGCCAGGCCAAGGTCGTCGAGTTGCGTTATTTCGGCGGATTGAGCGAGGAGGAAATCGTCGCCACTCTGAAGCTCTCACCACGCACGGTCAGGCGCGACTGGGTTCTCGCCAAGGCATGGCTATTGCGGGAGTTAAGCCATAGGATAGAGCAACGAAAACCGCATGACCCCCGAGTATTTTCAGCAGATTGAAGAGCTATACCACGCGGCGCGCGAAAAAAGCGCCGAGGAGCGCGCGGCATTGTTGTCCCACGTAGATCCCGAATTGCGCCGCGAAGTGGAATCCCTTCTCGCCCAGCTCTCTGGCGGCGAATTTCTCGAGCAGCTTGCCATCCGGAACGCGCCGGAACTGCTAGGAGATGAGACGGTCACTGGAATTGAAGTAGGCACGAGCCTGGGGCCATACCGCATCGAAAGCAAACTCGGCCAGGGCGGCATGGGTGAAGTCTTTCGCGCGGTTGACATGCGGTTGGGCCGAGCCGTGGCCATCAAGATCTCCCAAGAGCAATTCATTGAGCGCTTCGAGCGCGAAGCCCGCGCCATTTCCTCGTTGAATCATCCCCACATCTGCACTCTCTACGATATCGGGCCGAACTACCTGGTTATGGAGATGGTCGAGGGCGAAACAATCGCAGCCCGTTTGAAAAGCGGACCTCTTCCCGTGAAAGAGGCGCTCTTGTATGCCTTGCAGATACTGGCGGCTCTAGAACAAGCACACGAAAAGGGGATTATTCATCGCGATCTCAAGCCCGGCAACATCATGATCGCTAAATCGGGCGTCAAGGTTCTCGATTTCGGTCTCGCGAAATCGAAACAGGATGTCACGCTGACGGTCAGCCACATGGCAATGGGCACGCCCGCTTACATGGCACCGGAGCAGAGGGAAGGCAAGCCAGCCGATGTCCGCTCGGACATCTATTCGTTCGGTTGCGTCCTCCACGAAATGTTGACCGGCGCACGCGTCGGGTCTGGGCGCAACAGTGTCGCGTCACGAAGACTGCAAAGAGCGATTAGCCGGTGTCTGGAAGAAGACCCTGACCGGCGGTGGCAGTCCGCTGCCCAGCTGGAGCGGGAGTTGTCAGCCATTGTTGCCGCCAGAAGCCACGAAAAACGCAAGGCTGCGCCTGTCGTTCTCGCGACTGTGTTTGTCGTCGCCCTGGGTATCAGTGGATGGCTAATTCTCACGCACAAGACTCAAGCGCTCACGGATAAAGACACCATCGTCGTAGCAGATTTCACTAACTCCACAGGCGATCGCCTTTTCGACGACACGCTGCGGCAGGGTTTGACCGTACAACTTGAACAATCTCCTTTCTTAAGCCTTGTTCCCGAAGACCGTGTGCAGCGGACCTTGCGCATGATGAGCCAGCCTCCCGACGCGCGCCTGACTCCGAAGCTCGCGCGGGAAGTCTGTGAGCGTACCGCCAGCGCAGCTGTTCTCGAGGGTTCCATCGCAACTCTGGGAAGCCAGTATGTCCTGGGACTCCGAGCGGAAAACTGCCGCACTGGGAAAGTCCTCGACGACGAAATGGTCCAAGCCGCCAAAAAAGAAGATGTGTTGAATGCCCTGAGCCAAATGGCCAGCAAGTTCAGAACGCGCGTCGGCGAATCGCTGGCCACCGTTCAGCAGCATGACGTCCCCCTCGAGGAAGCCACCACGTCTTCGCTGGAGGCCTTGCAAGCCTACAGCATGGGTTGGAAGACTAACGTTTCAGGGGGTGTCGAGGCTGGGCTGCCTTTTATGAAGCGCGCTGTGGAAATCGACCCGAAATTTGCGATGGGTTATGCCGCGCTCGCACTCTATTCTGGTGCGAGTGGTGAGTCTAACCTCGCGACCGACAACATTCGCAAGGCTTACGAACTACGTGATCGAGCGAGTGACAAAGAGAAATTTTTCATCACTGCTTACTACCACGGACGAGGAACCGGAAATCAGGAAAAGGCGCAGCAGATCTGTGAGCAGTGGGCGCAGGTTTATCCACGTGATTGGAGCGCTCACACTTTCCTCACAGGTTTCATTTATCCGGTGCTCGGCAGATACGAACAGGGAGTGGAAGAGGGTCGTAAGGCTATTGCACTTGTCCCGGATGCTTACACGGGATATTACCTCCTTGGCTACAATTTGATTTACCTTGACCGCCTCGCAGACCTTGCAGACGTGCTGCACCAGACCTCTGAGCGCAACTTTGACAATCCTTTCTTGGCGCATCAACGATTCGATCTTGCGTTTCTGAAAGGTGACAGCGCAGGCATGCAACGGGAAGTCGCCGCGGCTCAAGGAAAGCCTGGCGCCGAGGACTCTATCTCGGACCGCCAGGCTTTTGCGCTGGCATATACCGGTCGTATGCAGGAGGCCAGGAAGTGGTCGAAGAGCGCGATCACTTTGGCGCAACAAGCAGGGCATCGCGAAAGAGCAGCTCTATTCGAAACACGAGCCGCACTGTGGGAAGCCTTTTTCGGTAATATGCCTGAGGCAAAGCGGACCACCAAGGAAGCACTTGCGCTTGCAAGAAACCGGGAGGTCAGGTTTGGCGCGGCCCTGGTGCTGGCTATGTCGGGCGAGGCTTCCCAGGCCCAGTCTCTAGCGAATGATTTGGAAAAAGATTTTCCCGAAGACACTTCGGTCCGATTCTATTACCTCCCTGCCGTTCGTGCGTCCCTCGCCCTCAACCATGGCACTACTTCCCAGGCAATCGAATTTCTCCAAGCTAACGTTCCCTTTGAGCTGGGCGTGCCGCGCAGCGCGACGTTTGCTTATTTTGGAGCGCTCTATCCGGTCTACGTGCGAGGCCAGGCGTATTTGGCCGCACACCGAGGCTCCGAAGCCGCCAGGGAATTTCAGAAAATTGTGGATCACCCCGGAATAACGATTGGCGATGCGTTTGGAGTCCTGGCGCATCTCGGCCTTGCCCGCGCGTACGCGCTAACAGGGGACACTGCCAAAACCCGAGCCGCATATCAAGATTTCTTCACGCTATGGAAAGACGCCGACCCCGGCATTCCTGTCCTGAAGCAAGCGAAAGCTGAGTACGCGAAACTGCAGTGATTTCGACCCTCGGGCTTCGAAGTCATGAGCGCTTGTTTCTATCCACCCCTTGCTTCTATCCTATGCGACTTCGCAGCTGACTATCGATGCCTTCCAGGATTCCAACCGGGTGACAACCCGGAAGTTATTAGCTCACCCAAGGCTCCGGTTTCGCGGGTTCACCAACTTGAGATTGAAGATCAGTCGGAAAATCCGGGAAATATTTCCCGGAGGAGTATTACCGGCATGGCGATGCGCGCCGTGCGGAGATTCGCAAGCTTCTCGAAGAGGGAAAGATTACCTCGGGTGAAGATTACTCCGACGCTGTGCTGATCTTTCAGCAGGGACAAACACCGGATGACTTTCTGTTCGCGCACGTCCTTGCAACCCAAGCGCTGATGCGCGGCGGTTCGGCCGACAAGTGGATTGCTGAGGCGACGCTGGATCGGTATCTCCAATCGATCAATCAGCCGCAGGTTTTCGGAACGCAGTATACCGGCGACAAATCTACCACATCGGTGGCAACCGTAAACTCCTTGTGCTTGGCCATCTCCAACCCGCGATCCCAGGTCAGCGAGCGGCGCAAGGTCGGCGGAAGCTTACGAACGTGTTTGCTCAACGCCGCCACGACCACCGCCGTATCTTTGCTCCGCACCTTGATCAGCATGAGAAAGTGTGAATGCCGCTCCACCAGCGTTGCAAAGTAGCTGTTCTTTCCTCCGGCAAGCAGATCGCCTTCCCAATAACCAGGAATCGCTCGGTCATCCGCCTCCGCTGGCCGTTCGCGGATCGAGATGGCATCGACGATCTGCCCCCGTGAATGTCCATGTTCGCTGAAATGGCGCGAGCGACGCATGCGCCGCTTCGATCGCAGGTGGTCCATCAGCTCTTTTTTCAATACGCCACGCGCTTGAACGAACAGGCTGCGGTAAATGGTCTCGTGCGACACGTGCATGCTCTCGTCGTTGGGATACCGATTCTTCAGCCACCCGGAAATCTGCTCAGGCGACCAGTCCAAAATCAGTTTACTCGCAACGATGTCCCGCAACTTGCGGTTCATGGCCAGCAGGCAGCGCTTGGGTCGCAAAGCCGACTGCCAAGCTTGTCCGTCCGTATCATGGGCACGATAGGCAGGACGGCCGCCATGGCGTACGATCTCTCGGCTCACTGTCGAGGTGGCACGACTCAAACCACGGGCGATCTCGCGAACCGACGAACCGGAAGCGATCCTTCGCAAAATATCTTCTCGCTCCGCGAGAATGAGTGCCAGCCGCGAGCGACGACGCGCAATGGGAGCGATGCCCCCACGTGGCAACAACAGCTTGCGAACGGTGGGATGTGGCCTGCCATAAGCGCGCCCAATCGCATGCATAGACTGCCCGGCCTTCCAGCGACCCCAAATCTCGTTCTTCTCCATGCGTCCTGCTGTGGATTATTTGCGTGTGCTAAAACTCCTCGAGCAGAAAGACGTTTGAGTCGCTGGACTGCTGGCTGAAGGTCAAATACTTTCCGTCGGGGAAAACGGGGGGATTCGGCATGAAATGATGCTTTGTGTTTCTGAGGATCTGCGTTTTTCCTGAGAGGTCCACCCGCATCAACAGAAATTCCATGCCGGCCTGCCCGACGGCGAATAAGCTCCGTTGATCAGGCGTCCAAGCCAATCCAAATGCGCCCCCATCGACACTAGGCGGCAAATTCAAGTTGTGTTCTGTTTGGGTTTGCAGTCAACGATGCGAACGGTCTCGCGAAGTTGGCGAGACCCCGTAACAGCTACTTGCTTCCCATCGGGAGAAATGGCCCAGGCCATCCAATCCCCGGCTGTGCCAATCGTTGTTCGCGCGAGTTCCTTGCCTTGTCCGGCTACGGGATCGAGCGAGTAAAACACGAGCTGGTCTTTATCCGTTCTACCGATCACGCAATTGGGGGCAACTTTGCCCGGGCAGTCAAACGCCGCGGCGAGGTCTCCCGATATTTCAAGGATCGGCTGAAGGGCTCCTCCGCCAACCGGATTCGCATAATCGTCTGTTTGATGGACTCCGCAGGCACATTCGTAGTCGGCGTCGCAAAAAACAAGATGAACTGACCATCCGGCGTATACACTCCTCCCGAATAGTCCTCCGCGCCGGTGACAAGAGGATCCGCCTTTTCTTCGCCGAGCTTTTGTATGTAAAGCTGTAGCCTGCCTGATCTGTTTGAAGAGAGAATCAGGCCTTTACTGTCCGTCTGCCATTTGGCGAAATTTTGACTTCCGGAATGTGTCAGTTGAAAAGGTTCTCCAGAGAGTTCGTTATTCTTGCTCAATTTGGCCAGCACCGCACCCGACCAGATATGATTTTTGAAGACGGCGAGGCGCTTCCCGTCCCTGCTTAAGCCGACTAGTGCGACGTAAGAACCATCCGAGTGGGACAACTGGACTGGATCACCGGCGCGATGGCCGGTGCTCGGGTCAATCGGTAAGTACCAGAGATTGTAGGCGTCCGTGGCACCGATTTGAGCAAGGGTCGGGAACGCCCGAAGGCCCTTAACCGCGTCCAGCGTGCAACTGGGCCGTTCCCGCTGCGGCCAGAGGGCACTATTGGAATACAATTAAGTGCGGATTCGTCCCAACAGATGAGTTTCGATCCTCAATTCGAGATAACGAATTCGATCACGTCAGAGTTGACGAGGATCGAACGGGCGCGTGGTTTTCTAGATGCGGCCAGACTTTCCGAGGACTGGATTGCCGGTATGCAGAAACGCGCCCTTGTCCTTGAGGCGCACTATACGACGCATATCGAAGGCACTCAGCTTACGCTTGAACAATCGGAACGCATTCTCGCAGGCCAGAAAGTCCGAGGGACGAGACCGGATGATGCGCAAGAGCTCCTCAACTACAAAAAGGCGTTTGAATTGGTTTCAGGTTACTTGGAGAGCGGCGAGCCAATCACGGAGGCGCTGATACGGCAGATTCACAAACGTCTGGTTCAAGGCGTGCGTGGAAACAAGGCGTCACCGGGAGAGTATCGCAAGATTCAAAACTACATCGTCAACTCGCGAACAGGGGAGAAGACATATACGCCACCGCCACCGCTCGAAGT
>CAJCHZ010000077.1 GCA_903970165.1 Betaproteobacteria bacterium | reverse complement strand
CGCGTAATTCCACTTTCTTCCCGCCCCAAAGAGCGGTAATTTTCCATTGCACTGTTTTGTCCTCCTCGGTGTTTCTTCTAACCAGCTGAAACATTACCGAGTTAGGGTGGAACAGTGCTATTTAATTTCGGGATTCAGGTTTAAACCAAAATGCGTCTGCTTTCATCGAACTGATAAATATTTTCACGGCACTCGCTCCTGATGGAACTCCCTGCACCGGGACAACTCGCGGTCTTCTGCAAAGAGCAAGAATTACGGCTGGCAAACTCGTTCCGGTCGGCAAAGAAACGGATAGGCGCTGGGAACAGGGCGAAGACCCGAGCATGATTGATTCTGATATATACGACAAGTCCCAGCTAGTAGGCTAGTCGCCGGGCTACTTCTTCAGAACACACCTTCGCTTGATCTTTCTCACTATAAATTGAACCTTGGCGTCTATTTCGTCCAGGCCTCATATCAAAGCAATTATCCGAGCGAAGAAGGTTTTGGTCTGCCGCTACTCAACATGGTTGACAGTAAAATACAAAGGAACAAGATACGGATTGAGGTTCATTCAAAGTAAGTTTCCCAAGCCGAACAAAGTCCGATTAGTTAAATAATCGGACGCTGCCCCCCGTCCGAAACTATCTGGCAGCGGCGGCTGACGATGCGGGCTTGTAGCGGCCGGGTACGGCGCGAAGAGCTATGGCCAGGCGATTCCAGGCATTAATCGTGCTCGCGACATAGGTAAGATCCACAATCTCTTTTTCGCTGAAGAACTTGCGAACTTCTTCGTAAACGGAATCGGGGACGTGCGTTTGGGAGACGAGCGTGACGGCTTCCACCCAGGCTAGGGCGGCGCGTTCGCGGTCGGTATAGAAAGGCGTTTCGCGCCAGGCATCGAGTTCATAGAGGCGCTGTTCGGTTTCGCCGAGGGCTCGAGCATCCTTCGAGTGCATATCAATACAGAAGGCGCAGCCATTGATCTGCGATGCGCGCATTTTCAGGAGGTGCATCAGGCCGTGATCGAGGCCGCATTGGCCGAGATATTCTTCGAGCGCATACATTGCTTTCTGGGCGTCCTGCGCGTGTCTTCTCAAGTCGATTCTGGCTTCCATGTTGTTCTCCTTCCTTCTGGAATGGATGATGCAAAACGCCGGGAGGATACGATCTTAGACAAACAATTTCTGGAAAATACCAGCCAAATTGGCGGAATCAGCGGCGGGCGCGGTCTTTGCGCACGGCTTCATCAATCAGGGCGCCGAGTTCGCTACGCGTAAGGGAAACGTGATCGCGAGAAGAGTCGCCGCTATCGCTGGTTTCGGGAAGTTCGGCGCCACCGCCGGGAGGCGGGGTGACGAAATAGCGGGCGCGCGCGGCCATTAATTTGGCGACTTCGCGGCTGGAAAGAAGAACCGGATCACCGGCAAGTTCCGCGGAGAGAAGAATCTTGGCGAAATGCTCAATGGTTTCCATGCGATAGAAGGCCGTCAGAAGATCCGGGCCGCAGGTAACCGCGCCGTGATTTGCCAACAGAAGCGCGTCGTAGTGTGGAACAAACGGTTCGAGCGCGGCACTGAGCTCTGGCGTTCCCGGCGTGGCGTAACGCACCAGCGGAATCTGCCCGAGGCCGATAATGACTTCCGGAAGGAGGGCCTGATCCAGGGCGCGCCCGGCAGCGGCAAAACCGGTTGCGGTCGGCGGGTGAGCATGGCAGATGGCGTTCACATCCGGACGCATGGAATAAAACAAAAGATGCATCGCTATCTCGGATGAAAATTTGCGTTCGCCGGCAAGCTGGCGGCCTTCCAGGCTGGTCACCACCAGATCGTGTGGCTCGAGCATGCCTTTGTTCATGCACGTAGGCGTTGTCAGGATGCGGCCTTCGTCGAGCCGAACAGAGATGTTTCCTTCGCAGGCTACGATAAAGCCGCGCTCATACATCCACTTGCCGGCGGTGCAGATTTCACGGCGGTGTTGCTCTTCCGTTTTTCGATGGGTGGGGCCAAGCGAGTTGGTGTTCACGGCGCGCAATCCTTCCCTGCCCGGAAGCTCGACCGAGCCGGTTCCCTGCCCCACAGAACCTCAGCTTGCTATAAGCCCAGCGGGAAACCCGGCGCGCACTCTATCACATTAAGCGTATATTCCGCGTAACTTTAGGGCGCCCGCAACACGGTCGATCGCGAGCATGTACGCGGCGATGCGATTGTTGACTTTATGCGCTTCCGCGTAGGCCACCACTCCGTCGAAAGCGTTTTCCATGACGTCCAGGAGGCGCTCGTTGACTTCGCTTTCGCGCCAGAAAAAGCCCTGGCGGTCCTGAACCCACTCAAAATAGCTGACGGTGACACCGCCCGCATTGCCAAGAATATCCGGCACGGTGAAGATGCCTTTGGCATCCACGATGGCGTCCGCTTGCCAAGTTGTGGGGCCGTTTGCGCCTTCGCAGAGAATGCGCGCCTGAACCTCGTGAGCGTTCTGTTCCGTGATTTGATTCTCGATGGCGGCCGGAATGGCGATTTCACAAGGCTGGAAGAGAACGTCGCGCGCGGTCATCTTCGTGCCGCCGCCGGGAAAATCTGGCAGGGCTTTTTTCTGTGTGTACACCCAGTCAATGACTTTGGGTACGTCTAAGCCATTCTCGTTATAAAGACCCCCAGCGATATCCGCGAGGCCGACAATTTTGTAGCCGGCCTGTTGCATAAGCTGTGCGGCGAGGGAACCCACGTTGCCAAATCCTTGAACGACGACGCGGCAGCCTTCTTTTTTGATACCGAGTTTCGCGAGGGCCTTGTCGCAGCAAATCATGACACCGCGGCCGGTGGCTTCGCGCCTGCCACGCGAACCGCCCAACTCAATAGGCTTGCCGGTGACTACGGCCGTGGTTGCTTCGCCGACGTGCATGGCATAAGTGTCCATGACCCAGGCCATCGTCTGTTCACCCGTGCCGATGTCCGGAGCGGGTATGTCGCGCTCGGGGCCGAGCCAATCGGCGAGTTCGGCGGTGTAACGCCGCGTCAGACGTTCCAGCTCCCCTCGGGATAACTTGCGAGGATCGCAAATGATGCCGCCTTTTGCGCCTCCGAACGGGATATTGACCACCGCGCACTTCCAGGTCATCCAGGTCGCAAGCGCGCGGACTTCGTCGAGAGTTACATCGGGTGCAAACCGAATGCCGCCCTTGCCGGGGCCGCGGACCGTCGAATGGAGTACGCGATACCCCGTGAAGACCTCCAATTGGCCGTTGTCCATTCCGACGGGAATGTAGAGCGTGATTTCTTTTTTGGGATGCTTCAGATACCGGTAGAGTCCTTGCTCAAGCCCCAGCTTGCTGGCGGCGACTTCAAAACGCGCTTCGGCGTTCTGATAGACATTCATCTCTTCCGGTACGGGCGCGTGCGACATGCAGAATCTCCTTAGAAGCGACGACATCAGTGGGGTAAAGGCTCAATTCGCACTTCGGCCTGAAAAGGGGAACGCAGGACGAGTTGCAGGCCAAAAGTGATCGGTGGCGGGCTACCCCATTCCAAGCAACTGCGTGCTGACTGCCCGCCGGAATCGCCTTTCGGCCGGGCCGCCAGTATACGAACCTGTAAGTCTGGCTGCAAGCGATAGGGAAATTGTTGGTTGACTGAGAATTATCCCTTCGCTTGGTACGGTTTGGTTAGGCGGGTTTCTAGGAAAGATATTGAAGAGTTTTTTCAACAAGGTCGGCGGTTCCCTGATATGGATCGCCAGGGCTGTCGAACTCCATGGAGCAGTAGCCTTTGTAGTTGCTTTTTTTCAGGATGCCGAAGGCTCTGGCCATGTCCACATGGACCAGTTGCCCTTTTTCATCGGCTTCCATGGCCTTTATGTGGCAAATGCCGTAGGCGTGTGCGAACAACGCTTCAATTCCCTTGTAGGCGTATTCCGTTTTGCCGGTCATCAAGGAATTTGCAAAATCTGGATTCGAGTGCAGCCAGGGGCTGTTCACTTTCTCGATGACCTTCACGACGAAGAAAGGATCTTCGCTTAGTGGATTGTCGTTTTCGAGGTTGACGAGGATTCCTTTTGCCGCGGCGTATTCCACGACCCGCGTGATGCTCACCGCGGCGCGATCGACGTCCGGCTTGGAATCTTTGGCGGGGGGCATATTGGTGCGCACGCTTGGCGAACCGACGGTGGCGGCGACGTCGATCCACTGTTTGCTGAAGGCGATGCCCTTTTCGCGTTCGGCTTTGTCCAAGGCGAAAGGACTATGTTCGCCGTCAACGGCAATATTAACAATCATGCCGTTTGCGTTCGCTACGGAAGAACGAAGTTCCTCAAGATATTTTCCGCCCAGCGAGAGAAAATGCTCGCTCCACGGTTCGATTTTGTTGATGTTGAATTTAGCTTTGACGTGCGGCAGGAATTCTTTCAAATCCATCTTATGCGCGGAGGAATTGCTGCTCGAGTCGTGAGCGCCAGCGATAAAGTCCCGAAACGGATAAGAGGAGATTGCAACTCGTTCCCGCGGCACCATGGGAAATTGGAGGTTGGGGCCTGAATCTGCGGCGAGGGCGCACTTCAGCGCCGGCCCAAAAAGGGAGGTAGCCGCCGCAACAGCGGACTGCGCCAGAAAATGTCTTCGAGTCGTGTGCGCCAAAACCGGGCCAGTCTAGCAGATTTGCTCTGCTATAATCCGCCCAATTTTGCGGACTTGCGCATTCCGGAGGCGAAGCATGCATAGAGCTCGGCTCGTTTCACTCGGCATTCTCTTCTTTCTTGCGGCGGGGGTGGTTTACGCTCAAGCCTCCGGCGATTTGCTCTCCCAATTGACGAAGCCTCACGACTACAGTCTGAAACGCATCTCAAGCTATGACCGCAGCGGTGGCAACGACGATTACCGGCCTCTTGCTCCAGGAGAGGTCCTCACTCTGCTGGATGAGGCGGGGCCCGGCGAAATCTCGCATATATGGATCACTATCGCCAGCGACGAGCGGTTTCATCTGAAAAAAATGGTGCTGCGCGTGTACTGGGACGGCGAAGCTTCGCCAAGCGTGGAGGCTCCCGTCGGCGATTTTTTCGGACAGGGTATGGGAGAGTATTTTCTGTATCAGTCGGTTCCTCTTTCCGTCGGAGGAGACAAAGCGCTGAACTGTTTTTTCCCCATGCCATTTCAAAAGCACGCGCGCATTACGCTGACGAACGAAGGCCTCCAGCGGGCCGAGGCTGTTTACTGGAACATGGATCTGCGCGCGTACAAATCCGCGCTGCCCTCGGATACGCTTTATTTTCACGCGCAGTACCGGCAAGCCGCGCCCAACAAAGCGATTCCCGGCAACAAGTTCAATCTGGATGGCAAGGATAATTATGTCTGGATGGAAGCCACGGGCCACGGGCATTTCGCGGGAGTCACTATGTCTGTGCTCGAAAATCAGGATGGCTGGTGGGGCGAAGGCGACGATATGTTTTTTGTGGATGGCGAAAAGCTGCCGTCCATCAACGGAACCGGCTCGGAGGATTATTTCCTTGGAGCTTGGGATTTTGGCGGCAAGCCATTTGCCTATGGCTTATTCGGCGCGCCGATTGTCGGAGCGGAACTCGAAGGCGGCCGATGGTCGGTCTACCGCTTTCATCTCGATTCGCCGATTCCATTTACGAAATCTCTCCGGGCCACCATCGAACACGGTCACGCCAACGATCGCGGAGACAACTTTTATTCCGTGGCGTATTGGTACCAGTCCGAACCACACGGCGCTTTCCCCACATTGCCAACCGCGGAAATGCGCATCCCGCACCTATCCCCGGCCAGCCGCGACCAAAAATAAAATGAATTTGCGCGAAGGCGCGGGCAACTAAACGAGCCTTTCAAGGTCTTCGAAACTGATTTGCGTTTAAGAAGAAAATCTACTGGCCGCGGAACTGCAGCGTCACCATCAGGTGCACCGATACAGGATTCCCATCCAGACTCGCCGGCTGATATTTCCATTGTTTCAGGGCGTCCATGGCAGCTTGCTGAAGCAGCGCGGGCCCGGAGAGAACTTTCATCGCGCCGACGCGGCCATTCGCATCAATCAGCGCGTCAATAACCACATTGCCGGAGATGTGTTGATTCTTGGCCAGCACCGGATAAACCGGAGCCACTTTGCTGAGTAATACCGCAGTCTTTACGTCGCCGCCCGTCGGTAGCGGCACCTCAGGACCAGCATTCTGCTTGATGCCCGCCGTTGCCAGGCCGGAACCGAGCCCCGCTGGATTTGCGCCCGCGTTTTCCGCAGAAATCGTCGGTGCAGTGACTGTTTCGTCCTGTGATGTAGCGGGGCGGTTCATCGTGGGGCTGGCCAGATGGACTTCCCCGATGACGGGCTTCTTTGGTTCGGGAGCAGGTTCAGCTGCAGGTTCGGACGCGGGCTGCGCGATACGCTCGGTCACCGCTGCTGGAATAGTCGTACCTGCCCCGCGTGTGTTATCTCGCGTAACCGAAGCGGGCTCGGAATTAGCAGAGCGCTTCGTGAGAGGCGCGCTGGCTGCTGGTTCTCTAATAAATGGTGTTGTGGCGGGGCTCGAGTTGGCTGTTCCCAGCGGCGCGGCTGGACTGTTTTGCGTTGCGGCCTGAGTTACGGGAGAAGCCGCAGCCGATTGCGGCGTGGACGTTGAGGTAACACGTTGCGCAGATCCCTGGGCTGAATTCGGTTGATGAAAAAAATACCATCCACCCGCAGCAGCCATCAAAACAGCCGCGGCCACCGCTGCAATCAAACCGAAATTGCGAGATTCGCCGGACTGCTGCTTTTTCGTTAACGCCGCTTCGTCCAGTGGAAGCAAGCTGCCAAAGTTGGGTGCGTGGCTTTCGGAGAGACTTTGCTCGACGGCGGGAGCAAGTTCCGCGGCATGCTCATCACGGGAAACCTTCTCCGCAGTGTGCTTGGTCTTTTCGCGCTCGGTGCTTTCCTGAGATGGGGGATGAGCGGCAGCATTCCGTGCCAGAGGCTCGAGCCAGGAGGGAATCTTCACCTCTTCGGTGTCCAAAGTGGATTTGACCGGCGCCGGGGCTTGCGACTTCGCAAGCGGAGCCGGAGTCGAAATCGGAGTCGGCTTAACCCGAGTGGGCTCCGCTACTGCGATTTCCAGAGCATTGGCCGCCACATGGGAAACGGTCTTTGCATCGAGAGCAGGGACGACCGTCGCGGGAGCAACGGGCTTTGCGCTTGGCGCCGCGTTGAAAAGTAGCGACGAAAGCTGTTCCTGTAGCCGTGCCGCTTGTTGCTTCAACTCGTCGGTTGAATTATCAGCGGAAGGTTTCGCGGGCGCCGGTTTGCTTTCTATAGCAACCGAGGCGGCAACGGGTGTCGCGATTGGTTTAGATGGCGCTAAAACGGCCTGCGGTTCTGGCGCGCTCAAAAAGCTGGACAGAGAATCCGCGAGTGACGGCACAATCGGGAAAGAAGCAACGACGGGAGCCGCGGGCGCCGCAATTTGTCCTGCGGGAGCTACAGGCAGCGGATCTGCCGCAACGGTTATAGCGGCTACAGGCGGGGGAACAAAAGAGGCAGGTTTCGGAACGATGGGTGCCGCAGCAACAGGTGCAACCGTGTGAATTTCGGTAGGCTTCGGCAGTGCAGCAGGCTTCATCTCCGCTTGAATCTGTGCCGGTTTTACTTCCGGCAGTTTGGGTGTGGCGCTTACAACCGGAGTTACCGGTTTGGGAGTCAGCGAAACCGGAGCCGGCGGCGCCGCTTTGACAGGCGCAGGCGCCGTAGCCGCGGGAACCGTACCTGACACGGGAGCGCTAATGCGATCCGTCGGAAAGCGCATTCCCCAGAAACCAACGACGGACTCCGTGAACTCCAACTCCACATAACCGCTGACATTTTTGTAATTCTTCGACTTGACGACCTGGCAGACCACTTCCTTTTTCGTTTTTTCGTTGGTTAGAAAGAGCAATTGCCCGGCGGCAACCGGCGAGGTCAGCCGAATGACGGCGCCGTTACCAAACACAAGGACGGTCTTCGTCGTTTCCGAAAATGGCTCGCGCTTGTCACTGCCTTCCACGGCGCGTGCGCCATTCACTGTGACCGGCACTTCCAGCGCGACGGGCAGCGGCCGATTGCTGGTTTCCGTGCCCCCAAAAGAAGTAGCGCTCGGCGTTGCAGTAGTTGTTCCGGCCGGGGCGGTTAGAACATCGGTTTCTTTGCTCATTGGCGCCATTGGTTGCTCTCTTGCTGCGCGGAGTTTTCGTTAGGCCCAGACACACTCTGGCCTGTCCCCGAACATTTATATTTTCTAATTCGCCGAGGCACTGCGCCCATAGTACGTGCGTACTGAGGCAGAAACACCTGTCCCAAAGGACAGCAATGTCGCAGTGGGAAAGGCTCTAGCGAGCCAGCGGAGGCTGAAATTGTTTGTCGATTTCGACCTGATAACCGGTGACGAGTTTGTTCGTTTCGTTGGCCATTCCGATCACCTCTTGTAACTCGTGAAACATGGCGTCGGTCATGCCTTTCTTGAACGCGGAAGCCGTATGCGAAGCGATGCAGTAATGGCAGTTGTTCGTCACGCTCACGGCCACGTAAATCAATTCTTTGGTAAGCGGATCGAGTGCGCCAGGCGCCATAATTTGCTTGATGCTCTCCCACGTGCGCTTCAGCGTGGCCGGGTCGTGCGCAATGGCCTTCCAAAAGTTATTGATCCAGTCCGTCTTGCGCGTGGCCATGATGTCGTCATAAACGGCGCGCACTTCCGGGCTTGCGTCTTTGTATTCAATCAGTCCAAACGTCGACATGGGTTTCTCCAGAAATCGAATGAATTCGTTCCACGGAACGTTAGCAAGAAGCGGTCTTCTCTGCCAGAGGGCGCCGAAACCAGGATTCAAGTAGCCGGCTATTTTAGGCTGGGGGCATGACCGCACACGGGACGGGGAGTCCCACGAACGGACACCAGATGGCCGCCACGTGCTATTTTCAGCTCCAAAAGCCTCGCAATCCCTGCCATTTACGTTTTTTTTGCTTGGCAGGGAACTTGCGCTTCAACTATAACGTATGACGATATAATGGCGCGTAGACCGATAGAGACTGACGTGTGATGCTATATAGACCCCTGGAGGTGAAGGCGTGCCAAAAAAACGCGAAGCCGAGTCCTTCCTGCCCTTAACCCCGGCTATGTTCCACATTCTGCTGGCCTTGGCCGACGGCGAAAAACACGGTTACGCCATTCTGAAAGAGGTCGCACGCCGCACCGACGACAAAGTGCGCCTCAGCGCCGGAACCCTTTACGGCAATCTGTCGCGCCTCGAAAGCTCCGGACTCATCGCGGAATCAAACCGCCGCCCCGAAATAGTTCTGGACGACGAGCGCCGCCGCTATTACCTGCTCACGGAATTTGGCCGCGAGGTCGCCGTCGCCGAAGCCGAGCGCATGCAGGAAGCCCTTGGACAAGCACGCGCCAAGCATCTCTTCCGAAAAGAAAAACTAGCCTAGCGAGGAATCACAACCATGCAAAATCCCAAGCTGCCTCATTCGCAAAAGCTGTTCCGGGCCCTGGTTCGCGTGCTGCCTTTCGATTTCCGCACCAACTACGAAGGCGAAATGGAGGGCGTCTTTCGCGAGCAACATCGCGAAGCCGAGGAGCGCGGCGGTTTCCTCGAAGCGCTCAGGCTCTGGAAGGAAACCATCGTGGGCATATTCGCGACGGCGCCTCAGGAACACTGGCAAATCCTCGTGGGTGATTGCGGCTATGCCTTCCGCATGATGCGCAAGAACCTCTGGTTCACCGCCGTCGCCATTCTCACGCTCGCTCTTGGCATTGGCGCGAATACCGCGATCTTCAGCGTGGTACACGCGGTCCTTCTCCGGCCACTTCCCTATCCGCAAGGCCATCAATTGGTTTTTCTCCGCCAGCAGGCAAAAAAGCTGGGCATCGAGGACATGCAGTTTTCGGTTCAGGAAATCTTGGACTATCGTGCGCAGAATCGCACTCTCTCCGGGCTCGTCGAATATCACGACATGTCGTTTACGCTGTTCGGGCATGGCGATCCCGAACGCGTCCGCACCGGCGTTGTTTCCGCCAACTATTTTGATCTGTTCGGCGTCAAAGCTCTGCTCGGACGTACGCTTCTGCCCGACGACGACAGACCGGGCGCGCCGCCCGTCCTTCTTCTCAGCTACGAATACTGGAAAAACAATTTCGGCTCCGATCCCGCCATCGTCGGAAAAACCTTCGAATTGAACGACAAAGTGCACACCGTCGTGGGTGTTCTTCCTCCTGTCCCGCAATATCCCAACGAAAACGACGTCTACATGCCGACCTCGGCGTGCCCTTTCCGCTCCAACAAAACGCATGTCGAAAGCCGCGACATGCGCATGATGGAAGTGTTTGGACGGCTGAAGCCCGGTCTCACCATCGAACAGGCAAGCGCCGATTTTTCCGCAATCGCCGCGGGATTGAAGTCCGCTTATCCAAAATCCTATCCGGACGACATCGGCTTCACCTCCGTCGCCTCGCCGCTCCAGGAAGAGTTGACGCACACGGCTCGGCCGACTCTTCTACTGCTTCTCGCAGCCGCCGCGTTCGTACTGCTCATCGCCTGCGCCAACGTCGCCAACCTGACTCTTGCCCGTATGGCGCGCCGCGAGCGCGAGCTGGCCGTCCGCAGCGCCTTGGGCGCCGGACGCAGCCGTCTCTTGCGGCAACTTTTAACGGAAAGTCTTCTGCTTGCTTGCGCCGGCGGATTACTCGGTCTGCTCCTGGCCTATAGCAGCCTCACACTGATCACCGATTTTGTGGGCCGCCTCACCCCGCGCGCCCGCGAAATCCACATCGACTCGCAGGTATTGCTATTCACTCTGATCGCCGCTGTCGGCACGAGCATCGTCTTCGGCACGCTCTCCGCGCTTCTCTCGCGAACGAATCTCAGCTCCAGCCTGAAAGATGGAAGCAGCGGAGCAGGTTTGGGTCGCCGGCATAATCGCATGCGCAGTACGCTGATCGTCTGCCAGATTGCTTTCTCCTTCATGCTGCTCATCGGCGCAGGACTCATGGTTCGCAGCCTCATCAAGTTGCAGCAAGTGGACGCCGGCATCGTTCCGCAACGCGTCCTCGCCATGCGGACCAATTTCAATTGGGCGAAATATACCGGCCCCGAGACCACAGAAGTTGTTGTCCAAAAACTCCTCGAGCGCGTGAAATCGGAACCCGGAGTTCTCTCTGCCGCTGTCTCCAGCAGATATCCTTTCGAACCGGAAATAATTACCGGCGGCCCGGAATCCGTTTCGTTCTCATTTCAAATCGAAGGCCGCGCTTTGGAGGCGGGACAAGCTCCGCCCGTGAGTACCTTCGCTTCGGTTTCCCCGGATTACTTCACCACCCTAGGCATACCTCTCAAGGCTGGCCGTCTTCTGGCAGACACCGACAAATCCAAAGCTCCGGATGTGGTCGTGATCAACGAATCTGCCAGGCGCAAATATTGGCCAAACGAAGACCCTATCGGCAAGCGCGTCTCAGGCGATGGCGGAGAACATTGGGTAAGCGTTGTGGGTGTGGTAGGAGACGTTCGAGAATTCGGGTTGGATCGAACCCCACCGCCGGAATTCTATGGCGCCCAGGCACAGAACGCGCAGCCTGCTACTTTGATCGTCCGCACGGCAGCAGAGCCTCGCAGCATGGCGCGCGCTATCACCCAGGCCGTGCATGACGTCGATTCGCAAACCGCCGTGACACATGTTCTTACTCTCGAGCAAGCTCGCTATGAATCCATGGCTTCTCCGCGAGTCACGGCAAGCCTCCTCGGCACTTTTGCAGGACTCGCGTTGGTAATCGCTACCGCGGGAATCGGCGGCATCATGGCGCTAATGGTCAGCCAGCGAGTTCGCGAGATCGGCATCCGCATCGCGCTCGGCGCGCGGCCGGCAAGCATTCTTCGAATGGTCTTGCGCCAGGGCATGTTGCTCGCTGGCCTGGGTGTAGCGATGGGAGCCGCAGGCGCTTTCGTCTTAACAGGCCTGGTGAAATCACTTCTCTTCGAAGTGCCGCCAACAGACATACTTACATTCAGCGCGGTCGGCGCGATGCTCCTGTCCGCAGCCGCGCTGGCAAGCTATCTACCAGCCAGACGCGCCTCCGCCATCGACCCAACCGAAGCCCTCCGCGCCGACTAGGCTAGCTCCAGCATCCGGCTGGCGTTTTTCCCCTTGGCTGGCGGTTTGCCTGATGTAAATGGTGTAATACGCTTTAAGCTATCCGGAAGGCCTGCGGCGATATGGGTGATCCGTTCTTCGTAAACGCCGGGCTCTGATGGTATGGAAAAGTCTATCCATACGATTTGTATTAACATAAAGTAAACTCATGCTATAGTGCTTTGCGTTTCATCATCACCCTTCCGAGCAAACCTCCCTGCGCAACTTCAGCGCACGAAGCGTCCCCACACTACCCTTCTCCTCTCGGTCGGGTTACCTGCATAAACCCACAGAGCACTCTAGACTATCTCCTTTAAAATCAACACGGGTACGACGACCCACAAGTGTTCATTCGAAACGGCTTACAGAAAGGCTAAATCCTTTAGAAGCAACACTTACAAAAATGGGGGAGGGGGTTGTAGCCGAAACCTTCCCGAAAGTCAGCGTGCGTCGTTAGCGTTCGGTGGTACGGGAGACGTGAGGAACTCTTCGAGCAGAAGACGCGCTAGTCGCCGGGGATTATGGCGGATCACGCCGTGTTCTTCGAGCAGGTTGTCCAGCACCACGTGGTAGCCAAGCTTCTGAAGTTCTGGCAGATCCACCACCACTTGCTCGGCACCCTGGCGCCGGTACCGCTTTGCGACTTCAGGCGAGACCGGCCTGCGATTGGCGACCACCCAATCCACCACTCCGCGCGGCGTGTGAAGCCGGATCGCGCGCAAATGATCCGCCAGGGAATACTTAGCGGTTTCTCCCGGCTGGGTCATCAGATTGGCAATGTAGACGCGAGGCGCGGTTGATTTCGCGATGGCAGCCGCGATTTCCGGGATCAACAAATTCGGCAGAACGCTCGTATAGAGCGATCCCGGACCAAGAAGGATCAGATCGGCTTCGCGAATCGCATCAATGACCGAAGGAAATGGCGGAACACGGGCAGGCGAAAGTGAAAGTTTTTCGATCGGCGTCCGGCTTGCAGTGATGCGCGTTTCCCCGTGTACGAGCCGCCCGTTGCGGAGTCTGGCGACGAGATGCACGTTGGAAAGCGTCGATGGAAATATGCGCCCGCGAATCGCCAGGACTTTGCTGCTGACGCGAATCGCTTCCGCGAAATCCCCGGTGACGTGCGTGA
Source organism: Betaproteobacteria bacterium (assembly GCA_903970165.1). Classification (GTDB taxonomy): domain Bacteria; phylum Acidobacteriota; class Terriglobia; order Acidiferrales; family UBA7541; genus Acidiferrum. Next base: position 71,343 of record CAJCHZ010000077.1, on the reverse strand, counting down.
GCGCAGCCAAAAACAGGTTGCCGAAATTGTGGCCGATCAGCCCGCGCCCGGCGTGAAAACGATACTGGAAGAGCCGCCCGAGAAGCGCTTCGTCTTTCGAGAGCGCGACCATGCAATTGCGAATGTCGCCCGGGGGTAGCACGCGGTTCTCACGACGCAAACGTCCCGAACTTCCGCCATCATCGGTAACCGTCACGATGGCGGTCAATTCCGAAATGGGGCGATCCGAGTTGGGATGCTCATCGCTACGCCGGACAACATATTCTTTCAGCCCGCGCAGAATCGTGGAAAGTCCGGTGCCTCCGCCAAGCGCGACGACGCGGAATCCGCGGGAGAGCGTCTTCGGCTTGGAGGATTTTTTCTTCACCGGATTAGGTAGTGAGAACCGCCAGGGATTCGTTTCGCTAGAGGCGTATGACTCCGGACTGAACTGCGATGCCTTTTGATACTCGTTTCCAATCCTGCGTTAAGAGTCTGTACGCTCAGGTTGGATTCCGCGGGCACGCGCTTTGGTTCTCAGCGTTCCAGGTCGGGAGGCACGAAAGCAAATCACGAGGGTTCAGCCGGCAGTGCCGTCTTTCTCCGGGTAGAGCAACTCGGTAAAGCGAGGATCTTCCTGGAGGAAGGCGAAATCTTCGTCATTGCGCGCGTGATAGCGATTTTCCGCGCGCAGTTCGATTGCGACTTTAAGATTCGCCATGGCCGAGTCCGCTTCGCCGGTGAGGCAATCGAGCGCCGCAAGCGCGTAGTGAATGTAGTCTGCTTTAGGCGAAGCCTTGCGCGCCTTTATCAAACTCTCGCGCGCGTCGTCCCAACGGCCGATGTTCATCATGGCTACGCCGCGCTGGTAGTGTTCGTCGGCCGTTTTTGGATTTTGTTCCGAGCTAGGCTTCATGCGCTGCTCGGCAATGCGAAGGTGCATTCGGGCGCGGTCCGCGAGTCCCTGGCTGGGCCCTTCGAGTACTTTTTCCAGTTCCTGCTTGGCTCGAGCGAATTTTTGCTGGTGGAAGAGGGCCAGCGCTTCATCATATATCTTGAGTTGGGCCTGAACGCGCGGGTCTACCAGCTCGACGCCACCACGCTGAGCCGGCGGAGCGGGAGGTAAGTTCTTCTTTTTCTGTTGGTTAGAATGGCTCCGCGCCGATCCTTTGCCCTGCCCGGATGAGCCTGAAGAGGCTTTGTGCGGTTTTGCCATGTCGCGCATGCTACCAGACCCGCGAGGCGGCGTCAACGAGGTCCAAATGGGTCCAAATTGATTGGAAACGAGATTGCGAGGATATGCACGAGTTACCTCCCGGCGGCATGCCGCGAAAAAAGAGCATCGAAATCGGAGGGTTCTCGCGGAAACTGTAAAGAAGCAAGTTACCCGACAAGGGTCAGGCACCGCTGCAAGGCTGGCCTGCCAGCACCGCGTATGCTATAAGTTTGAGTCCGAATTCTGGTTGAGAAAAAGTGCCATTCATCAATTTTCCCGCGCGCGAAATTAACTGCAAGCTCGTTTACTACGGTCCAGGTTTGGGTGGCAAAACCGCCAACCTCCAGTGGGTCTACGACCACACCGGCCAAAACCAGAAGGGCAAGATGGTGTCCCTCGCCACGGAGACGGACCGCACATTGTTCTTCGATTTTCTGCCGCTCGATCTCGGGACGGTGCGCGGCTTCAAAACGCGCTTCCACCTTTACACCGTTCCCGGGCAAGTCTTCTATGAAGCCAGCCGCAAGCTGATTTTGAAAGGGGCGGACGGCGTGGTGTTCGTTGCGGATTCGCAGGAAGAGCGGCTCGACGCAAATTTCGAGACGATGGAAAACCTGCACGAACATTTGAAAGAGCACAACCTGAATTTCGACACCATTCCTTACGTGCTGCAGTTGAACAAACGCGATTTACCGAACGCGATGCCCATTGCGGAACTGACGAAGCAACTTCAGAAAAAAGGCGAGCCCGTACTCGAAGGAGTAGCCATTCAGGGGCTCGGGGTTTTTGAAACTTTGAAGGAAGTGGCCAAACTGGTTCTCGCCGAGCTGAAAAAAGGCGGCTAACCGCTCTAGTAAAGTTGGAAATTCATTTCGATGGGGACGCGCACAGCAACCGGCGTACCGTCGGCACTCGCTGGCCTAAAAGTCCACTCGTTAACCGCATGGATTGCCTGTTCATTCCACCCAAAGGGGATGCCCTTCAGAACGTGAACGTCGGTAGCGCGACCGTCTTCCGAAACTGTCACAGCTAAAATTACCGTGCCCGTAAATTTCGCTTTCCGCGCCACGCTCGAATACTGAGGCGAAGGACAATAGGTGCAAGAGGGAACGCTAGCTCCCTTTGCGGGCCGAGGGCCTCCAGGCACCTTCGGTTCGGCGTCGTAGGGTTCAAAGGGAGCGAATGCTCCCTCAGGCAATGGGGTCGCAATTTGCGTTATCTCCTCCGTACTGGCCCAGTCGGGGGAAATAATGAGCAGTTGAGTTGTGAGGTTGAAATTATCCCCCACCGGCTTGATGGCGCCAACGAGTACGGCGTTGGCTTGAAATTCGGTTGCGAGCCAGCGAGCGGCCTCCCGGTCTTTCAGCGCACTGGAAGGTATGCGCTCGCGAACCAGATAGTCTTGAAGGCGAGTCCGATCAACGATATGAATTCCGTGCCCTTGAGAGAGGATCTCCGCCGACATGGAATCACCCAGCTGAGTGCCGAGGCGCGAAGTTGATCCTGACGGCGTAGTGAAATTTTCAACGAGAATCGTGCAGCGGTCGGGGCGGCATTTCGATTTCTCGGCTCTCATGAGAAGGCGTCCCGCGAGAGAGTGAATCTGCTCCTGATAAGGGTCGCTTCCCGCGGAGGAACTCCGCTCATCCTGCGCCCGGGCGATACCGGCGACGAGGAAGCATGCCGCTAGAGCAAGGACTACAAGCCGAACGGCATGCGTGTGCGACAACATTTTTGTGAGTTTAGCATAAAGATACGTCGCTCGGGGAGCATACTGAGCAGCCAAAGCGATCCGGCAAAGCTTCAATAAAGCTGAAATTCAATATCCACTGGAACTCGGACGGAAACGGATTGTTTGTCTTTCTTTGCGGGCTTGAATTTCCATTTCTGCACGGTTTCGATCGCCTGTTGCGTCAGTGAAAATGGCGCGCCTCGCAAGACCATCACGGAACTTACTTTGCCGTCTTTTGTGACGATAAGCGAAAGTTCGACGATGCCGCGATACTTCGCCGCGCGCGCAAGATCCGTGTAGTCCGGATTGGGGCAAAAGACGCAAATTGGCAGCGTTACGCCTTCGGCCCCTGCTTGCAGAATGCCCGGCTCAACAGCTACCGTGTCGGCAGAACGCGCAAACGACGTAGCCGGCTGTTTCAAAAGCTCCTGCAGGTTGTTTGTCAACGGGAACAGCGCATCCGCGGTCCATGCCGGGCCAAGTCCGTCCGTGCGCAACCGGATTCGCAACTGCTGATTCGCATCGGTTGCGATGGTGCCCTCTATGACTCCGGTTGCTCCCATGGAGCGCGCAAGAGTCAGAAAACCAGCTTCGTTTTGAAGAGCGTCCAGGCTCATCCAGTTCTGCTTCAAATAATCGTAGAAGGACTTACGGTCTTCCACCTGGAAACCGGAAGCGACGGCACCGAGGGATTCCGCGAAATCATCCGCGAGGAGGCTGCCGAGTCTCGAGAATTGCTTGTCGGAAGCATTCAAGAAGTCGATGACAAAAACTTTCGGTGGCGCCGGTTCGAGTTTGGAGTTGCGAATTTGTTCGGCTACGCGCGATGCGAGCGAATGCAGCTGTTCTTGCGCGTCCGGCGGCAATACCGAAGAAGTATCCTGAGCTGCGACCGCAGCACAGTCCAGGCAACACATAAGCGCCACGATCATGAGGAGCGCGACTACGCTTGAGAATGGCGAGGGGGCCGGAGACACATCAAAAAAGAGCTGTTCCCACAAAAAGGTCCGCATGTTTGGACTTGCAATCGGCGTTCGTTGAATCGGTCTGAGCTACACCCAAGGTAAAGGACGCGCGGTAGCCCGTAAACGTTGCTTCTGCTAAGCGAAGTTGGCGAGGGCGGCGGATTCCGTGTCGAACGTTGGAATAGCTTCGACGAGACGGGTTACGGTGAGCGCATCGCGCACGCGTCCGGGGCGGCAGACGAGCCGTAACGCGCCACCTTCGCGTGTGAGCTTGATGGAAATGCGCACGAGCGCGGAAATGCCCGAGCTGTCTATCTGGGGCACACCGTTGAGATCAACGACGACCTTATGGGCGCCCCCCTTAATTACGGAGTCCAGCGCCTGATTCAGCTGTTCACTCGGCTCACCGATGGTCAGGCGTCCGCGAACGTCGAGAATGGGGATGGCCCCGGAATCTCGGACGGTAATCTCCATTGGTAAATGATCGGTCATAGTACTTGGCCAAAAAACTCGTCGGCGCCAGGCTCGCCCCGTGCCGTCTAACCAGGGAGAACCACTGAAGTTGGACCCCGGTGCATTATACGATGGCAGCGCCGCATGGCAAGAATTGGCTGTAGCCAAATTACCGTCCGTAAGGGCATGTCTCCCGGCAACGGATCCGAGTGTGAATAGGGTTGCGGCCATTTCATTAGAAAAACGAATCTGGCCGATGCAAATTTCTAAACTTGAGATCCGGCAGGGATGCGTATAATCCAGTTCGAAAAACTGGTGGTCCCCGGCAGTTTGTTTTTCAGCGTAGCCCCGGACTCGCCCGGAGCAACCCAAACGCAGCGGAGTGGACAGAACTATGAAGCACGTGGGATGGAAGTGTTGTTTTCTATTGACCATGGTGCTTGCGGCCGTACCTCTTTTCGCCTGGCAAACTCCCACCCCCGCTGCCTCTCCGGCAGCAACTTCGAACACCTCGCCCGCCACGACTCCAGACATCCCAAAGACTGTGAACGACAAGCTCAAGGATCTGGATCAACGCGTCACCAACGCACAATCGGCCGGTGACAACGCGTGGATGCTCGTCAGCGCCGCTCTGGTTCTGCTGATGACGGGCCCCGGGCTCGCGCTGTTCTACGGCGGCCTTGTGCGCCGAAAGAATACGCTAGCGATCATGATGCAAAGCTTTCTGCTGATGGCGCTGATCAGCGTGCTCTGGGCGCTGGTGGGCTACAGCTTGTGCTTCGGCGGAAACGGGCCGGTTATCGGCGGATTTGAACACGCGTTTCTGCGCGGCGTGGGCGCCGACCCCAATCCGGATTACGCGGGGACGATTCCGCAATCTACATTCATGATCTACCAGCTGATGTTCGCCATTATCACCCCCGCGCTGATCACGGGAGCCACGGCAGAACGCATGAAGTTCAGCGGCACGGTCCTTTTTCTGACGCTTTGGTTCCTGGTGGTTTACGCTCCGCTGGCGCACATGGTTTGGGGCAAGGGAGGTCTGCTCAACGCATCTCTTGGAGGAAAATTCCCCACACTGGATTTTGCCGGCGGAACGGTCGTGCATATCAGCTCGGGAGTGTCGGCATTGGTGTGCGCACTTTACCTCGGCAAGCGAACCGGGTATCCGAAACAGCCGATGCCTCCGCATTCGCTCGTTCTAAGCTTCATCGGTGCCTGTTTGCTGTGGGTCGGCTGGTTTGGCTTTAACGCCGGCAGCGCGCTGGCCGCAAGCGCGCTCGCCACAAGCGCCTTTGTTGCCACGCATATGGCCACGGCCGCGGCAGCCATGAGCTGGAGCATCGCGGAGTGGATCAAGAATGGGCGCCCAAGCGCTCTAGGGGCAATCTCCGGCGCAGTGGCTGGACTGGTGGCGATTACGCCGGCCGCTGGATTCGTGGCCCCCATGCCCGCTCTGGCCATCGGCTTCATTGCGGGCCTGGTCTGCTACTGGATGGTTACGAAGGTAAAATCCATCTTCGGCTATGATGACGCGCTAGATGCGTTTGGCGTCCACGGAGCGGGCGGGACGATCGGCGCACTCATGACGGGGATCTTTGCACAGCAGGTGATCAACCCGATTTTCGGTGCGGGCAAGCCGGTCGGCGGACTCGATGGCCACTGGGGACAGCTCGGCAACCAGCTCGTGGGCATACTGATATCCTGGGGCTTCGCGATCGTGGGAACCATCGTGCTGCTGAAAATCACGGACATGATTACCGGCGTACGCGTGAGCGAATCGGATGAGATTGAAGGTCTCGACATTACGCAACACGGTGAAGAAGCCTACAATCTGGAATCCTGAGCTTGAACACGGCACAATAGCATCATGCACATCATGCATTGGGCGAGGCAGAAACGTTCATGATGAAACTTGAGGCAATCATCCAGCCGTCGCGGTTTGAATCCGTGAAAGATGCGTTGCGCGAAATCGGTATCGAAGGCATGACCGTCACGGAGGTGCGCGGGCACGGGCGGCAGAAAGGCCACACGGAAGTCTACCGCGGCCGCGAATACACGGTGGATCTACTGCCGAAAATCAAGCTCGAGATGGTGCTCCCCGATCCGCTCATCCAGCGCGCCGTGGACACAATCCTGAAGACCGCTAAGACAGGAAAGATTGGCGACGGTAAGATATTTCTATCACGGGTTGAGGAAGCGATCCGGATCCGAAATGAGGAGCGCGGCGAAAACGCGCTCTAGATCCGGTGACAACAGCTGCCCGCCCAGGTCTTAATCCGGCCAACCGGCCCGCAAAGAACATGCCAGGTTCCCTGACTCCCTTGTCCGTGCTCGGACCACAGACCGAGGACGAACGCAACCGCATCCGCCAACACTTTGAAGCGGGCGCCAGCGCTCGAGAAACTCTGGACGCACTGTGTAATCTGGCGGACAGAACTGCCCAGCAGATTTTTGCGGAAGTTCTTCGTGTGCATGGCGCCGCGGCGCAGGGACTTTCTCTCGTGGCTCTTGGCGGCTATGGACGCCGCCTGCTTTTCCCCTATTCCGATCTGGACATTCTGTTTTTGTTTGGCAGCGAAAAAGCCGAAACCGAATTTCGCCCGTTGATTGCGGATTTTTCCCGCACGCTGTGGGATCTGGGTTTTCGCGTGAGCTCTGCGGGACGCACGCTCGACGAGTGCAAACGCATCGAAGAAGACAACGCGGAGTTTCACCTGGCGCTGCTCGACCGCAGGCTTCTGGCCGGCGATGAAGAGCTTTTCGATCGTTTAGTCAAAAAAGTAATGGCGGGTTCAGAAAAACAGGCGCGCCCGTTCCTGCTCGCCGAATTGACCAAACTCACCAAGGAGCGGCACGCGCGTTACGGCAACACGATTTATCATCTCGAACCAAACGTGAAGGATGCCCCCGGGGGATTGCGCGACTTTCAAGCCGCCGCGTGGCTCCGGCAAATTGCAGGGGACCAGCGGGATGGCTGGAAAAACAGCGCCACAGAAGAGGAATTGTCGGCCACGGCGGTGGACTTCCTATGCGCGATTCGCTGCTTCCTGCACTACAGCAACGCTCGCAACGACAACACGCTGACCTACGAATTGCAGAGCGCCGCCGCGGAGCGTTCTCTGGGTATTCCGAAAGGCCCGGCCCGCGACCTTCGGCGCAGCCCCGAAGAATGGATGCGCCTGTATTTCCGTCAGGCTCGCGTTCTGAACCGGCTGCTTCTCCGCTACATCGAACAAAAGCCTGCCGTGCAGCTTTCACTCCGCGCGCGACTGCTCAATGCCGCTCGCGGTGCACGCGGCGACATGCGGAAAGGAAGATCATTTGCCGTCCGCGACGGCATGCTCGAAGTAGTGGATGAACAGGCCCTCTCCGACCGTACAGTCACCTTTGCACTTTTTGCCGAGGCCGCCCGTACCGGGATACCTCTTAGCCGCGAAGCCGAACGAGCTATTTTCTACATTCTGAAGCATCCGGAACTTCCGCAGAAAAATACGGAAGTGAATTGGACGACGCTGCGCGAGATTCTCGGGGCCGATTACCCCAGCATGGCTTTGCGGCCGATGCAGCGCCTTTCTATGCTCATGGAAGTCTTGCCAGAATTCAGGGCGATCGACTCGCTCGTGGTGCGCGACTTTTATCACCGATATACGGTGGACGAGCACTCGCTGCGGACGATCGAGCACCTCCAGGAGTTGCCTGATTCTTGCGACGAGCGCGCGACACATTTTCGCCAGCTTTGGAAAACCGTCGAGCGCCGCGATCTGTTGATTCTGGCGCTGCTTCTGCATGATGTGGGTAAAGGTATGGCGGTTGAAAACCACGTCACCGGAAGTCTCGGGGCCCTCGAAACTGCAGCGGCCCGCTTTCGCCTTTCCGAATACGACGCTGCCGAAGTGCACTTTCTGATCGAGCATCACCTCGACATGTCCGCCACGATGCAGCGACGCGATATCTTCGATCCCGGGACTGTTTCTGCGTTTGCGGACGCGGTGGCCACGCAAGAGCGATTGCAGCGATTGTGCCTGATGACGTATGGCGACATTCATGCCGTCAATCCGGAAGCGCTTACGCCCTGGAAAGCGGAAATGCTTTGGCAGCTCTTTGCCGCGACTTCTAACTATTTCAGCCGCACACTCGACCGCGATCGTCTGCATGCTTCCGACGAACTTTCTCTTCTCGAACAAGTCAGCAGCCAGGCCGGAGGGGCGAACAAAACGGAAGTCGAACGGTTCCTCGAAGGCTTCCCTCGCCGCTATCGTGCGGTGCACACGCCGGCGGAGATCGCCGCGCACTTCCAGTTGTATCAGAAGCTGGGCGCGGAGCCGGTACAGACCGAGCTGAAAGCGCGCCACCATTCCTTCTCACTGACGATTCTGACCGCTGATCGTCCCGCCCTTTTCGCCACCATCTCCGGTGTGCTGGCCGGATGGGGGATGAACATCGTGAAGGCCGATGCTTTCGCCAACGCCGCGGGCGTCGTGCTGGACACGTTTCATTTCGTCGATTTGCACCACACGCTCGAGTTGAATCCGACGGAAATCGAGCGGTTCCGCAAGAGCCTCGCCGATGTAGCCATGGGAAAGGCACCGCTCGATCCGCTTCTGAAAGCACGCGAAATCGCGAGCAAGGCGAAGCCCCCCAAAGTGGCGGTGGAAACGCAAATCGGCTACGACGACGCGTCCTCGGTACACAGCACTTTGCTGGAGATCATGGCGCAGGATCGTCCGGGATTGTTGTACGACGTGGGTTCAGCGCTCGCTCGGCTCGGCTGCAACATTGATGTGGCACTGATTGACACAGAAGGGCAAAAAGCTATCGACGTTTTTTATTTGACGGAACGCGGAAAAAAACTCAGCCAGCAAAAGCAAGAGCTGCTGCAGGAAGTCCTGCAAAGCACCCTCTCCTAAGCAGCGTGGCAGGCCTGACTAAAAAGCAAGGAATGGTGGACGTGACAGGGATCGAACCTGCGACCTCATGCTTGCAAAGCACGCGCTCTCCCAGCTGAGCTACACGCCCACGCAAACGACTTTGTAATTTTAGCATAGGGCGTCGTTTGCATCGATTTGTTGGGACCAACTTGGTACCAACCGATTTGCAGGGAGCATCAAAAACTTAGGACGCGGATAAGAAGTCCTGCGAGGCTGGCGCCGATAAGGGGGCCAACCACGGGGATGGTCGCATATCCCCAGTCCGAGTTCCCCTTGCCTGCAATGGGAAGAACCGCGTGAGCGATGCGAGGACCGAGGTCGCGGGCTGGATTGATCGCGTAGCCGGTCGTGCCGCCGAGCGAAAGACCAATTGCCCAGACAAGACAACCTACGAGGTAAGGCCCAAGACCAGCGGCAATGCCATCCTTCGCAACCGCTTTCGAGAAAATAGTCGCGGCTATAAATACAAGAGCGAATGTGCCGATGATCTCGCTGATAAGATTTGCCGCGATGTTGCGAATTGCAGGCGCGGTACAAAAAACCGCCAGCTTCAGAGAGGTGTCTGGAGTTTCCTTCCAATGAGGCAAGTACTGCAGCCAAACAAGAGCAGCGCCGACAAATGCGCCAAGCATTTGCGCTCCGATTAGAGGAACGAGTTTTGAATAGTCGTGTGAGGTGATCGCAACTCCGAGTGTGAAGGCCGGATTGAGAAAGGCGTCCTTACTGCCGCAGGCTATCGAAACGTACACTCCTGCCATAACGGCAAACGCCCAACCGGTCGTAATAACCATCCAGCCGGCGTTTTCTGCTTTCGAGCGCTTCAACAGCACGCCGGCCACAACGCCGTCGCCGAGCAGAATCAACACCAGAGTTCCCATGAACTCTCCGAAAAATGGTGAAAGCATGTCGGACAATCCTCTCTTCGAGATTTATCTTGCGTAAGATTAAGAGCCGCTTTTTGCTGCCGTGCCAACGCCAGGAGTATCCGCCCAGTTAAACGAACGGGTTACGGCCTTCTTCCATTCGCTGTAAAGATTTTCCCGGGTGCCGTTCTCCATCTGAGGCTTCCAGGTATGATCCACTCCCCAGTTGGCGCGGAGTTCGTCGAGATCTTTGTAATAACCGACCGCGAGACCAGCGGCATAAGCCGAGCCGAGGGCAGTGGTTTCTTTAATCAGAGGACGAACCACTGGGCGATCGAGAATGTCGGATTGAAACTGCATCAAGAGCTCGTTTACGACCATTCCACCGTCGGTGCGAAGGACGTCGAGATTAATTTTTGAGTCCTTCTCCATGGCCTCGACGACCTCGCGCGTCTGGAAAGCCGTTGCCTCGAGAACGGAGCGGGCGATGTGTCCTTTGTTGGCGTAACGCGTGAGGCCGGCGATCACGCCGCGCGCACTCGCCTGCCAGTACGGAGCGTATAGACCGGAGAAGGCGGGGACGAAATAGACACCGCCGTTGTCCTTCACGGTGCGCGCGAGAGTTTCGATATCCGAGCTCTTTTCGATGAGGCCGAGATTGTCGCGAACCCACTGGACCAGTGCGCCGGTGATCGCAATGCTGCCTTCGAGAGCGTACTGAGCAGGCTTCTGGCCGAATTTGAAAGCGACCGTTGTAATCAGTCCGAATTTGGACAACACGGCCTCAGTTCCCGTATTCATCAGCAGGAAGCAGCCTGTTCCATAGGTATTCTTTGCCTGCCCCGACTCGAAGCACGTTTGGCCTACAAGCGCCGCTTGCTGGTCACCCAGAATTCCCGCCACCGGCACTCCTTCAACGGACGTGAGCTTTGCAGGTCCATAGACCTCGCTGCTCGAAACAATCTTTGGCAAGACTGCTTCGGGAATACCGAAAATCTTCAATTGGTTTTTATCCCAGGCAAGGGTACGAAGATCCATCAACTGAGTGCGGCTGGCGTTGGTGACATCCGTAACGTGAACGCCGCCGTTCGTTCCGCCGGTAAGTTTCCAGACCATGTAGGAATCGATGTTGCCGAAATACAAATCACCAGCTTCGGCAAGTTCGCGAGCGCCGCGGACATTGTTCAAGATCCAGCGAATCTTGAGGCCGCTGAAATATGTTGCGAGAGGCAATCCAGTCTGCTGCCGGAAACGGTCCTGGCCGCCATCACGAGATAGTTCTGCCACGTAATCCTCGACGCGCGTGTCCTGCCAGACGATGGCGTTGTATACGGCTTTTCCGGTTTTGCGATTCCAGAGAATCGTCGTTTCGCGCTGATTTGTAATTCCAATGGCGGCAAGATCCTTGGGCCGGAAAACCCGCTGTTGCATGGCATCGGCAATTACTTCCTGCGTGCGGCGCCAAATCTCTTCCGGATCATGCTCGACCCATCCGGGTTTCGGATAGATCTGCTCGTGTTCTTTCTGTGCCACCGAAACAATTCTTCCCGTTCGGTCGAAGACAATGAACCTCGTGCTTGTCGTCCCCTGATCGATGGCGCCCAAATAGTTGGACATAGCGTTTCTCCTTTAGAAATCAATCGGCCGATGCGCGCCCCGCGGCACCGGAAGGCGTCTCCTGTTCCAAACCTGCTTTCTCCAAGTAGTGATTTATCTTGCCAACATAAGCTTCCACGGCTGCCTGTGTTTGATCATTTGACCATTGGAGCTCTTGTGCCATCAGCTTGCCGACAGGTGGCGCGCAGCGAATGGCGTCCCGCCAGGAATAAAACTGCACACCGATCCTGCGCGCGAGAATGTCTTCGATCGTGGCAGCGAGTTCCTCGCGCACGCAGTAGACAACCTCGGCTTGAATTTGCGGAGAGCCAGAAAGGATAGGTTGGCCAAGATTGGCGCCTCCCTTGGTGAGTTCCAGCACTTTCCATGCGGCGGTGCCGAACTTGGCCGCCAGGTGACGGGCTGTTTCCTTGGAAATAGGGAATGCGGCCGTGAGCTTTTCCGAAAGGTCATTGCTAAATCCTTCTCCGCCATGAAGGACGTGCGACCGAGTTGGACTTTCCGTGACGGGAACGCCCAGCGCCTTTTGAGCGGCAGCGACGGTATCCTCTGCCATGGCGCGATGCGTCGTCCACTTCCCGCCCATGATGCTGATTAAGCCGCTCTTGGCGTCCACTTCGATCACGTCGTCGCGTGCGATCTTTTGTGTGCTCTCGTTCTCTCCCGCGCTGACCAAAGGACGCGCTCCGGCGAAACCGCTAACGATTTGAGAAGCCTTCACCGGATGTTCGAGATATTTGTTCAGCTGGCCGAGCATGAAGTCGACATCTTCGCGGCTCACAAAATATTCTTCATCGGGTGTAACTTCCTGTTCGGTCGTACCGACGAGAAGCCGACCACGCCAGGGAACAACAAAAAGGACGCGCCCATCATCCGTCTTCGGAATCAACATCGCATCCTTGCAAGGGAAAACGTCGCGCGGAAACAGGATGTGGGCTCCCTTGCTGAGACGCATGCGCTTGTGCACGGTGGGCGTAGCAAGGGTTCGAATGGCATCCGTGAAAGGCCCGGTGGCATTGATGAAAACTTTGGCATTCACGACGAACTGCTTACCGGCTCGATTCTCGGTAACGTGGACGCTGGAAAGACGCCCGGCCGAGTTGCGGCCAAATTCCGTTACGCGAGCGTAATTGAGGGCATTCCCGCCTGCCTCGGAAAACGTCTGGGCTAGCGCAAGGCAGTACCTCGCGTCGTCGAATTGCCCGTCTGCATACTGCACGGAGCCGATCAGGCCTTCCTGCTTCAAGTTCGGCATGCGCTCCAGTGTTTCTTCGCGGGAGACATACTTGCTTGGCGCGATGCGGGCAGAGCCGGCCAGCCAATCGTAGATTTTTAGGCCAATGTCCAGGTAGGCAGCATTCAGCCAATGGTAGCTCGGCACCACAAACGCCAGTTGCCGGGTGAGGTGCGGCGCGTTGTTCAGCATGCGAACCCGTTCGTGAAGGGCGCGCACAACCACATGGTATTCCTTCGGATCAACGTCTTTGATGGCTTCTTCGAGGTAACGCACGCCGCCGTGTACAATTTTGGTGGCGGCGCTCGAAGTCGCCCCGGCGAAATCGCCGGCGTCGAGCATTACCGTTCGCAGCCCGCGCAGCTGGGCGTCAAGTGAGCACGCCGCGCCAGTCGCTCCACCACCGATCACGCAAACATCAAACGATTTGCCCGCTATGCCCTGGAGCTGCTGATCCCGTGGTCTCATAAGTGCGCCCAACCTCCTTCAAAAGGTCACTTTTACGCGGAAGCCTAATACGGCGGCGTTAGGAATATGCGAGTTCGCGCCGACGTCCACGTAGTATTGAAACACTGGCTGAACGAGAAAGTAAGGTTTGACCTGGAGCGCATAGTTTGTCTCAAAGGCCTTTTCCGATCCGAGAAGAGGCAAGCCTGGAGGAATTCCTACGGCCTGAAACGGATCGCCTATTTTCGTATATACGAACGCAAAAGCAACTCCATCCTGCGGCCGGCTTGGAATGGGGCCGTTGTATCGAATACCCGCGATGGTCTGGCTGTTTTCACGGTTGAGGTCTCCGGGGCCCCAGTCAAAGCCGACAGTTGCATCCAGGCCGCTGTTGGCACCGGCTTCGGACCTGTATAACGCTTGATTCGCCATGGCGTAGATCAGGTAGTTGCCGCTGCTACGAATTCCTGCCGCGTTTGTGAATTTGCCTGCGTTGTACGTTGAACCGAACTTGTAGATGCCGGGATAGGTTTTTCGATGCACCTGGACTTCGTTGGCCTTGTCGCGCGTGAAACCAATTTCGTCCGCGAACACGGGTGAATCCCGGATCGCGAAATGGAAACCAGTGGGATCTTGCTCATAGGGGTCGCGGTTGCCGGAAAGAACGGCCGTTTTAAGGTATAGGGTGCGCCAGAGAAAGAGCTGAATCTGTGCGCCAGGTGTGCCGGCAGGATTGAACGATTCGTAGTCGGTGAAAAGATTTCCGAAGGCATAGTCGAATGGTTCGATCAGGTAGGAAGCTCCATATTCCTGATTGCCGTAAAAATCAAGTCCGGCCAGTTGGCCTACGCGAATGTAGAAACGATTGTGATCGAGTGACTTTTGCACCCAGAAGGAGTCCAGCCGCGTGGTATGCGCGCTGACGAGGCCGCTGGGATTTGCGAGGGTTCCCATATCGGCACCGAGGTTGCCCCCGAACTGCCACAGCCCTGTGGCGTGGAAAGTCCAGCCATCCCAGCCAGCCAGTCTTCCCAAGTCAACGTCCATGGTGCCGCGGATGCGTCCCCATCCGGCCTGAGTTTGCTGAAGACCGCCTACGGGATTCCCCTGCAGGTCCGCGACGTAGAAGAAGTCGAAGACAACTCCTTTCGACGCCAGTTCACTTCTTTTGCCACCCCAATCACCGAACAAATAGTCCCTGGCCGGATGGGGCGCGGAGGAATCGTCGCCGGCATACAAAGCATCCAAGGTTACTTGGCCTTGCGCGCAGAGCCTGCTCGCGGAACACAAGAACAGCAGTGCCAATGTATATACACTGGTTAATACATACTTTTTATGTACACCTCTATTATATAGCATTTGAGGAAATGCTGATTCCGTTTTCATTGCCCTGACTCCCAGCATTCGATTCAGACGCCCGAGGAAACGGTTATAACAATTTGTTGTATTTCTTTTTTAGTTGCTGGCTCGGGCCCCGGGCATGAACCTTTTTCCTCTTTCGTCGAGAAGATGTAGGGCCATTCTTGCGGCAGAGTGGAAGACTTAAGAAAGGGCATTTCGGGAGGTAAGCGAGGTGTGGTGATCGTGAAAGCAGAGCACAATGCTTACGATGCGGTTCAGCTATTTAGAACACTTTCTAGAGCCGCGCATCTCTCTTTAGCAGCTTGTGCGGTTGTTTCATTCTTTAGAAGGACGTCTTCCCTATGGAGAGATTCCTGAAGCGGGGACTTGGGTAAGGCGGCAACCAGTTTTTGAGTGTACTCGTGAGAAGGCGCGCCGAAGATCATTTGCGGCGATCCCGTCTCGACGATTTGTCCGTGGTGCAGAATGGCGATGCGATGGCAGAGGGCGGCTACGGAAAGAAGATCGTGGGAAATATAAAAGATGGCCATTTTAAGTTCGCGATTGAGGCGCGCGAAAAGATTGAGTATTTCGGACTGCGTGATGGGATCGAGCGCGCTGGTGGCCTCATCGGCGATGAGCAGCGATGGACGGTGGAGGATGGCCATGGCGATGACGACGCGTTGGGCCTGGCCGACACTGAGCTGGGAAGAGCGGCGCTTCAGGAATTCCTCGTCCGAAGGCAGGCTTACGCTTTCGAGAGATCGTTGCATGGCGTCGAGGCAGTCTTTGGCTGAAGAGTTTGCGTGGGCGCGCCAGGCTTCGCGAAGTTGCGCGCCAATAGAGAGCGCCGGGTTCAGCGCGGCCAGAGGGCTTTGCAGAACGATGCTGATCTCACGGCCACGCAAAGTGCGTAGTTGCCTTTCCTTCAACGGTAGGAGGTTCTGGCCTTTGAAGAGGACTTCTCCCTCGACCTTGCCGCCTTTCAAGTGAAGAAGCTGGAGGATGGCTAGAGCCAGAGTGCTTTTGCCAGAGCCGCTGTGGCCGACCAGGCCGAGAATTTCGCCGCGCTGCAGTTCGAGCGAGATGTCACGCAAGACTCCCGGTTTGTGGCGGTAGTCAACGGACAAATGCAGACGCAGCAAGGGCGACTGTTCCATCACCTCTCGGCTCCCTGTTGAGAGGACGCTGCGAGTTGCAGGACTTCGGCATTCCAAAAGGCCGGAGGAGTCAGTACCGTGGGTGACGCGCCATGGACGGCGGGAGAAAAAGCCGTGAGCACATCGCGATTCACGATGTAGATGAGAGGCTGTTGCTCATAAATAATTTGCTGCGCCTGATCGAAGGCTTTCTTGCGTTCCGTGTCGTTTAAGGCCGTGGCTTGCTGATGCATGAGTTTATCCAGCTCGGCTTCCCACGGAGTGGCGGGAGTTTTCTGGCTGGGATTCCACTGATGATTTTCTCCGGAGCTGAGCCAGACCGTCATCTGGCCGTTCGGGTCGAGGTCGGTGTTGACCAAACCGAGCAAGCAGGCGTCGTAATCGAACGTGCGCGTCATGCGTTCCAACAAGGAAGGAAAATCGAGCGTGACGACGGAGACCTTGATTCCAATTTCCGAAAGATCCTGCTGAATCATGCTGGCCATTTTTTCGCGGATGGCGTTGCCGGAATTGGTGACCAGCGTGAACTCGACGCGATTGCCCGATTTGTCGCGGAGTTCGTCGTTGGCGAAACGAAATCCGGCTTGCCCCAGAAGTTTTAGGGCACTTTGGGGATCGTATTTGGGAGCTGGAATCGCGGCATTGAACCAGAAATGGTTCGCGGGAGAGATTGGACCGTAAGCTGGCTTCGCGTGGCCGTCGAAGACCATGCGAGATATGTCATCGCGATTAATCGCGGCAGAAATGGCGCGTCGGAATTCCGTCGTGCGAAACCAGGATTTTTTGGACTCCGCCATCGGAGCGTTGGGACTCTCATTGAACCACAGAAAATCCGAATCCAGGCCGGTACCAGCATTCCTTGGAGCGCTGGAGTTTTCTTTCGAAAGGCGTTTGTAGGACTCGGCATCGAGACGGTTGATAAGTTGCAAATCGCCGCGCTCGAAACGAAGGAGCTCAATATCGCGGTTTCTTTGAATATCCAGATGTATGCCGTCAAGATAAGGGAGGGCGTGGCCCTGCGCGTCGTGTTTCCAATAATTCGGATTCCGCGCGAGTTCGACGTAAGAGCCGGCCTTGTAGTCAGAAACGTAGAAAGGTCCCAGAACGGCCATCTCTTTCTTGGGCGAGTGAGCGGACATTATGGCGACTTGATCGAAGAGGCGCTCGAGACCCGCGATCGGGGCCGGGAAGGTGATCGAAATTGTGCCGATAGTTGGGGTCTGAATTTCGACAGTTCCTTCACCCGAGCGGAAGGAGTCTCCGGTTGGTGAATGCAGCTGGGGATCCATCAATGATTTCATCGTGTAGGCGACGTCTTCCGAGGTAAAGGGAGTGCCGTCGGAAAAATAGAGGCTTTTGCGCAGTTGGAAGGTGATTTTGCGGCCGTCTTTGGAGACCTGCCAGGAAGAGGCAAGCGCCGGTTCGAGGACTTGCGTTTGACGGTTGAGGCGAATCAGGACGCCGCCAGTGAGATAGCGAACGTTTTCGGCTGCTTCGTCGTCCACAAGATTCGGGTTAAACGTTTTTGGCTCGCCGTGCAAACAGAAATGGAGTACGCCACCGGTTTGCGCCCGCGCGCAGGCAGCGGCGGCGAAGAGTATCAAACTTGCGAAAACACGAAGTCTGCGGAGCATCAGTCCAAGTCCCCCCGCGAAGGCAAAATAAATTGAAAACAGAAGACGACAATGATCAGAAGAATCAGAGGCGCGATGGTCCAGGGGTTGGCTTGAAACGCGGAAGGGTTTTCCAGTCCGCGCAGAAGATTCCCCCAAGATGGAAGAGGCTCCATGACGCCAAGGCCCAGCATGCTGAGGGTGGCTTCGGCGAGGATAAAAACTGGAATCGTTACCCAGAATTGCGCGGCCAGAACGGGGCTCAAGCTTGGAAGGATCTGGCGAACGATAACGCGCAGCGGGCTGCTGCCGCTAGAACGCGCCAGCAAGAGAAAATCCGATTCGCGGATGTTGCGAGCAGCGGCCCAGACCACGCGCAGTGAAGAAGGCCAGCCCAATAAACTGAGAATCAGGAAAGTAGCCATCGCGGAGATCAGCGGTGCAACGTCCAGCGGAAGCGTTGCACGTAAGGCCAGGAGAACGAAGAGCAGTGGCAGGGCCATCAATAAATCCGCGCTCGCGAGGATGGCACGTTCCCACCAGCCACCGAGAAACGCCGCGAGGCCGCCAAGAATTCCAGCGATGAACGTGGATAATAGCGCGGCCGCGGGAGCCAGCAGCAAGGACACGCGCGTGCCAAACAAAAGGCGGGAAAATTCATCGCGGCCGAGAGCGTCCGTGCCAAAGAGGTGTACTGCGGAAGGAGCGGCTGACGGCGCATTGCGAAATTGTTTTGCGTAGGAATAGGGAGCGACGAAATTCGCGCCGAGCGCCAGCAGGAAAATTGCACTGAGAAGCAATCCCGCAACCAACCGCAAACTTTTTGAGGAGCTCATGACGCCCTCGTGGCGAGATGGCCCGAATAATCTGCCAGGGAATTGCCGGCAACGGTGATCAGGGTGACCAGCAAGGTTAAGTTCACGACTAGGGGCAAATCTCGATTGATAGCCGCGAACCAGGCCAGTTGGCCAATACCGGGAGAATCCGTGAGCGCTTCGATGGGAATAGCAGCACCGAACGCGAGGCTAAGCGAAACCCCCAGCAGCGCGAATAAAGCGGGAGAGGCAAATGCCAAAACGTGGCGAAGAAAGATGCGAACCGGCCCGATACCGCGAGCGCGCGCTGCCAACACATGCGGCTGTTCGTAGGCCTGCACCAGAAGGTTGTGGATGAAGCGGAACAGCTTTGGAAAGGTAACGCACGCAATGGCCAGGTAGACGGGCGCTCGAAAATAAACAAAGAGCAGTGCAATGACGGTGGAAGGCAAAGCCAGCAGAAACCCGGTTAGCAGAGTGCTGGAAACCTCGAAAACCCAGCCTCGAAAATATTGCCCAAGCATGGCGAGGAAAAACGCCAAAGACCAGGCGCTGAGCATTCCCAGAAGTACGGCTTTGGCCGTTACCGGGAAACGCTCGCGGATGAGTTCGGAGACGGGACGTTGCGTGGATTCAGAAATCCCCAAATCGCCGCGCACGGCATTGGTCAGATACTTCGCATAGTAGCCGAGAAGATTTGCATTCGGATGATGCTGGACGCGAAGGGCTTCGACGCTGGCCTGGCTCAAACGCGGATCGAGTTCGCGTTCGTCAACGCCGTATCCCGGCGCATAACGCACCAGGGTAGCGCCAAGCAGACCGCCTGCAAGAATCACGGCCATGAGCCAGACGGCTCTGCGCAAAAACAAGCGCATCACTTTCTTCCACGGGACGCTGAATGGGGGCAAGGTGCCTCTGCTCATGTTGCGCTCACCGCCTGTCGATGGCCTGCAGACGGCTTTGTTCGTCCACGTTCTTGTAATGGGATGCCTTGGACAAATACATGTTTTGATCGGCTTCGGCGAGGAGTTCTTCGACGGTCGAACCATCCTTGGGGTGGAAAGCGGTGCCGATGCTGACCGTCACCACACTTTCTCCACAAACAGCTTTAGCGGCGGTTCTCACGGCAACGTCCAGGCGGCTTTTGACTACTGCCAGGCCTTCAGGCAGGCAATCCGGCAACACCACCACGAATTCGTCACCGCCCAGGCGGCCGACCTGGTCGCATTCCCTGCACGCGGTCTTCAAGTTCCTACCGACTTCGGTCAAAAGCTTATTGCCAATTATGTGGCCAAAACTGTCGTTCACGCTCTTGAAGCCGTTCAAATCGCAGAGCAGAACGGCCAGCTGAGTGCCGCTGCGCTTGCATCGCGCCAGTTCGCGTTCGAGGTGGGCGCAGATGGAGCGCGCATTCGGCAGCCCGGTGAGGAAGTCGGTGCTGGCGGTATCTTCGGCATGTTCGAACTGCATGGCATTTTCGACGGAAAGGCCCAGTTTGGAACTGACGGCCAGCAGCAGGCGAAGATGATCGTTCGTGAATCCCTGCGATTCCGCCAGATAAAGCGTCAAAACACCGGCAACATTTTCGCGGCCCTGGAGAGGCACGGAAAGCGCCGATCGCATGCAGGACACGAGCTTCGGATCGCCAAGATATTTGGACTCAGCTGCGGGATCGCCATTAAGGATCGGCTTCTGGTTTGCCGCGACCCAGCCGGAGATGCCCTGGCCCAAAGGTATTTCCAGAGACTTGAACAGGTCGTAGTCGATGCCGTGAGCATATTTGGGCACGAGCTTGTCTTCCTGGCATACGAAAAACACGATGGAATTGTGGGGAATCATCTCCTTCAGGCGAACCGCAACGACGGAGAGGGTTTCCCGCAAACTGAGTGAATTTCCGAGGGTTTGCGCCAACTCAAAAAGCAGTTGCGCCTCTTGCCGGGCGGAAACGATGGAAGCCAGGAAGGAAGTGGCACGCAACTCGGCTTTGTTGGGAAGGGTGGAGAATCCGGCCATAGGGACCACTTCGCGCTTTGGAACGGACAGCGACTGAAGGACATTTTCGCGCCCTTCGGAGAGTTTCACGGCCGCTTCCAGTTCGTTGTAACGCCGCTCAATGCACTCGACGACGCGCGGGTCATAGCTTTCGCCGCTCTCGGCCCGCAAGACACCCATAGCTTCCGGGGGCGACATCGCACGGCGATAAGGCCGTTCGGAAGTGAGCGCATCAAAGCAATCCACCACGGCGAGAATCCGAGCGCCAATGGGAATCGCATCGCCCGACAACCCATCGGGATAGCCTTTGCCATTCCACTTCTCATGATGAGAGCGCACGATCGGAACGACCGGATATGGAAATTGAACGCGATTGAGAATTTCGGCACCCACGACGGGGTGAATCTGCATTTTTTCGAACTCTTCCGGCGTCAGGCGGCCCGGTTTGGAAAGGATGTGTTCGGGCACCGCGAGCTTGCCAATGTCATGAAGGAGAGAGGCGGCGCGCACGGCGTTCAGTTCGGAGTCACTGATGCCCAGGTCTTTCCCGATCTCGACGGCGTATGTCTGCACACGCTTCAGGTGATCGTGCGTGGTGTGATCCTTGGCTTCGATGGCAAGGGACAGCGCTTCTATGGTGCGCAAGTGCAGCTCGGCGATCTCTTCGGTATGTTTTTTCTCTCCTTCGAGACGGTCCAGGTAGGTACGGTAAGAGCGATAAATCCAGTAAACGATGGGCACTGCCAGGATGGAAACCTGCCATCCCAGAGCACGGTTAACGATGCTTATTCCGCCGGCGATGACTGCGCCCAACAGGTAATAGGGGAAGGACCACAGATAACATTCGCGCCAGACCTGCACCGGACTGCGGCGGCCAGTGATGGCGATGACCGCGGAAACCGACATGGTGTTGACGGCAAAATAGGTCGTGGAAGCCGCGGCCAGCAGGAGCGGCCAGCGCAAACCGAGCGCAAGGGCTGACTGGCTGTGGAAGACCGCGTTGGCAGCGGTAATCGAAATGGCGAGATTTGCGAGATTGAAGAGCAGCTGAATCAGTTTCGGGCGAGGCTTGGCTTGCCAGAGCGATTGCACGAGTCCGCCGAGACAACCAACCAGCAGCGTTTCCGGATAAGAAAGATCAAGGATGCCGACCAGAATGAACAGGAAATTCGCGGACATGGTGGCGTGAATACCCGGTAGGCGGACCTTTAAAAGGGACGCGCCAAGCGCGACAGCCATGAAGCAGGCCAGGCGCAGCAGGCTTTCCGATTTCCAGTGCCAAATCGCGTAAGGCAAGAGCGGAATGCCGATCAATATTTGGATGGTTATAAAGCTAACTGCAGGCCATCCAAGGAACTGGCCGTCTTTGCCGGGATTGTTGAAGATTTTTTTCAAACCGTTCACCGATACGCGCGATCGTTCATCTTGTGTGCAGGCTCCGAGTCGCATTCCCAAACAATCGTTTGCGAGAGGAGCCTGCGCATAGGTCGAGTGGGCACCATTCGACTTTCGCCAAATCTTCTTCCGCGTTTACAGACGGGCTAATTCCCGAAAGGGAGCACACCATGCCTCCGTTGTTGTCAGAATGAAGGTTTCAGGCGAGATTGCGAATAGTACTGTCGGCAGGATTTGTCCCAAGATAAACTCTTAACACGAGGGGCTCGCGAGGGAACCCACGGTAATCGATTGGCAACATATGTATAGGAAGATCCCCACGCCGGCGGGTGTTCCAAAACCAGCAAACCCTTAGTACTAGTCCTTACATACCCCTGTACCATCGACGGGCATTGCCCCCTCCCGCACACTGTTCCGGTCAACACAGAGAGGATTTGTGCTCAGAGTATCTGGTTCGCAATCGACCGAGGAGAACCTCAAGACATGAACGCCGATTCGCACCAAGATCGAAAGAATCAAGAAGGTGGGTACCTCAAGACGACCACCTGGGGAACGCTGATTGCCTTCTCGCTCGCCCTGGCGGCCTGGGGTATCTCCGGCCTTTCTCATGGGACCGGGGGAAGGCAGGAGACTGACAGCCTGCTCGCGTTTGCGCCCGCTCAGGGTTCTTCGCTGCGTGACGCTCGATCTGCATCGGGCACCGCCTCTCCAAGCCAGTTGCAGACATCTCAGTCTC
Organism: Betaproteobacteria bacterium; assembly: GCA_903970165.1. GTDB lineage: Bacteria > Acidobacteriota > Terriglobia > Acidiferrales > UBA7541 > Acidiferrum. Next base: position 48,854 of record CAJCHZ010000077.1, on the reverse strand, counting down.
AGGTAAGTTCTGCGTTCAGCATTGAGAAAAACAACGCCACGGAAGCTGCCTCACCCGTGTCAGCCCCGTTTGTTGCTTCAGCCTACGCGGCAAAATCGGCGAGCTCTCCCTCCGGGTCGCCAAGCGGCAACAGGAATGCGGCGCTCGGGACACCGCAATTGCAGGAAGCTCAGGCTGCGTTGGTGGCCGCCAAGATCTCCCCTGACCTCAAGGCTGTGGATCCGCAAGCTCAGATGGACGTGATCGTTCAGTTTCACCAGGCGCCGACGGCCTCCGATCTCGCCGACAACGTAGTTGCCACGAAAGCGGATCTACCGGTGGTAAAGGCAGAGCTGGTAACGGTAAGGGGTTCGAACCTGCAGAGCCTGGCATCGAATGCCAACGTTGCGTACATTTCTCCGGATCGCCCGGTGAAAGGCCAGCTGGATAAGGTTGTGACGGCGGTTAACGGCGACATCGCCGCGTCCAATGGTTGGAATGGTACGGGCATCGGCGTCGCGGTCGTGGATAGCGGCATCGGGCCCGCCTCGGACCTGAACAACGACGCGAATAACCAAGCGCGCGTCGTCTACAATCAGAATTTCGTCACCACGAGTTCTGGCAGTGCGGACCAGTACGGTCACGGCACACACGTCGCAGGCATCGTTGGCGGTAACGGCCACATGTCTCTGTATTACAACTACCCAGGCGTCTATAAAGGACTCGCGCCGGAAGTCAATCTCGTCAATCTTCGCGCCCTGGATCAGAACGGCATGGGCACCGATAGCGGCATTATCGCCGCCATCCAGGAAGCGATCTCTCTACAAAGCACTTACAACATTCGCGTGCTGAACCTTTCGCTCGGCCGCGGCATCTACGAGAGCTACAAGCAGGATCCTCTTTGCCAGGCCGTGGAAGCAGCATGGAATGCCGGAATCGTGGTCGTTGTCTCTGCCGGCAACATGGGCGAATACAGTGTCGGCGGCGTGGACGGATATGCCACGATCGGCGCTCCCGGGAACGATCCTTATGTGATCACCGTCGGCGCAACGAATACACACGGAACGGGCGCACAAACTTCGCAGACGATGACCAGCTACAGCTCGAAGGGTCCTACCGCGCTGGACCACATCGTCAAGCCCGACCTCGTTGCTCCAGGCAATCAAGTGGTTTCGAGGAAGCCGAACGGGACACCCACACTGGTTTCCGAATTTCCTTCGATTCTCGTCTACCCTTGCAACTCTGCCCTTACGGTTTGTAGTTCGCAATACGGCGGTTCGTTTTACGTCCGCCTGAGTGGCACCAGCATGTCCACGGCGGTAGTCAGTGGCGTCTCAGCTCTTATGCTGCAAAAGAGTCCGTCGCTGACACCGGATCAGGTGAAAGCCCGCTTGATGAAGTCTGCTTGGAAGGGTTTTGGGCAATATACGACGGCGACCGACCTCGGCACCGGCATAACCTATACGATTGAACAGGACATATTCTCAGTAGGAGCCGGCGCAGTTGACGCCGAGGCGGCGCTGTCCAGCACAGACCTGGCGCCCGCTACGGTGGGCTCCGCCCTTTCCCCGACGGCCGTATACAACGCGAACAATAACGCGATTACCATTTCGGGAGCCCCCGGTACGATCTGGAATAACTCTGTGGTCTGGGGTAACTCGGTCGTTTGGGGTAATTCGGTGGTTTGGGGTAACTCCGTCGTTTGGGGTAACTCGGTCGTTTGGGGCAATTCGGTGGTCTGGGGTAACTCCGTCGTTTGGGGCAACTCCGTCGTCTGGGGTAACGCTAGCCCAACCCTCGCCAACGCGAACTAACCCGAAGGCCAACCTAAACGCCAACTAACCAAAGATAAGGACTACCTAGCCCGGCACTCGCTGCTGAAGTTGGGAAGCAACGAGTGCCCTGCCCAGCTAAAAACGGCACAAATCTCGTCCTCGCTCGGTAGCTTCCTAATTCGTTTTGCCCTTGTAGCCCGGGTTTGTCCGGCGCCCAAGTCAGAACCCGCCGAAAACTCAAATCAAGCTTCCCACGTTCCACTTGCTTGCAAATTTTCGGCGGTTCTTCTAAGTTGTGCGAGACCGTAGCAACTACCGTTCTGTGCCGCGGGCGCGCTCGCATCTCTGCATGCCTGCCGCGGGCCCTGGAGGCGTCTTCTTGGAGATCGAAGTCCGCACTCAATCCAATGTGAAAATCATAACGCTCCGCGGCCGCCTCAACCTTGGTGAGCCCCTTGATCGGCTTAACGCGACCGTGACCGACTTGCTCAATGAAGGCCACTCACGCTTCCTTCTGGACCTTCAAGAAGTTCCTACACTTGACTCCAGCGGAATCGGGCTGCTCGTTCGTTTCCTCACCAACGTCAAGCAGCGCGGCGGCTCCTTAAAACTCCTTAATCCCTCCAAATTCGCCGTGCAGACTCTCCAATTGGTGCGCGTTCTCTCTCTTTTTGAAGTCTTTGAAGACCCCCAACTCGCCGTCGCTTCTTTCCGTTAGAAGTCTCGAGAAGCAGTCCCAAGTCTCGCGTGGGCGCATTCTTTCCTGGCCGAAATGACTCACTATGAATAACCTCAGCTCCAAAAGAATCTGAATCGTCCGCGTGGGTGGCAATCCTGCGAACGTAGCGCGAGACTCCGTGTACAATGCCGTCGTCGTGACGCTGCAAACCGAAAGCTTGGGTAAAACCGATGGCGACCGAAGAAATTTCCGCCGATATCACCGCACCTGTAACGACGAGCGCTTCGCTGCCGCCTGTCGGAAAATCTCGCTGGCGAAAAGTTCGCGAATGGAGTTCCAAACAGTGGGCCGTGATTCGTCCCGGCCCCGAAGCACGTCGCGGCGCGGTATGGGGAACGCTTGTTGCAGCGGCCGTGTGCGTCATCATCGGCGGCTTGTATATCGAGACCGGCTTTGGTTATCTCTTCGATTTCACTTTTTGCATCCTCGTCGCCGTTATATTGATTCCGCTGGTCACTGCCCTCGTCATTTTGGTTCTCAGCATCGCGCGACACCTGCCTCGCTTCGCCACCGGGGTGATCATCGGTTCCTGCACGATTGTGATGGCCCTTTGGGGGCCACCGGATCTAGGCCTTACAATAGCCATCGTTGTCGGCCTCGCCACGGGAATTCTCGGCGCCACGATTGCCACATTTTTCTTTGGCAATTTCGCTCCATCCGCGCCTAGCAAAAAAATCCTTGTCTCTGTTCTCTTCCTTCTCTCCCTCGCAGCCAATATTTATTTCGTCTGGCTTCTTGCTCACGCCGGCACCCTGGATAAGCTCATCACCTGGAAACCTCCCGCCGCCTCTATGCCCGCGAAACTGGCCGCGCCAGATCCTTCGGCGATGGGCCCGTTCCACGTTCAAGAGCTATTCTACGGAGTCGGCAACGACATTCGTCGCCCCGAATACGGCTCCCGTGTGGCCATCAAGACCCACACGGTGGACGCGTCCGACTTTTTCAAGGATTTCGAAGGCTGGAAGCGCTGGTCACGCAAGAAATACTGGGGCTTCGACATGGACAAGCTGCCGTTGAACGCACGCGTCTGGTATCCCGAGGGGCCCGGACCCTTTCCCCTCGCCCTCATTGTCCACGGAAATCACAACATGGCCGCGTTTTCCGATCCGGGCTACGCCTATCTTGGCGAATTGTTAGCCAGCCGCGGCATCCTCCTGGCTTCCATCGATGAAAATTTCCTGAACAGCGGGCTTTTCAACGACCCGCCAAAGCAGCAAGCGGTTCGCGGCTGGATGCTACTTGAACATTTGAAACTCTGGCAGGAATGGAACAAAACCGCCGGCAATCCATTTCAGGGAAAAGTGGATATGTCGCGCATCGCGGTGATGGGCCATTCTCGCGGCGGCGAAGCTGCCGCCACCGCCGCGGCCTTCAATCGCATGAAGTACGATCCCGATGACGCCAACATCAAATTCGATTACAACTTTTCGATCAAGGCCGTCGTCGCCATCGCCCCCGTTGATGGCCAATACAAGCCCGCCGGCCAATACCGTTGGATTGAAGATGTCAGCTATTTGACCCTGCAAGGCGCTCATGACATGGACGTCTCTTCTTTCCACGGCAGTCGGCAGTGGGACCACGTCCGTTACACGCAACCTGGCCCCTGGTTCAAAGCTGAAATCTACGCCTATCGCGCGAATCATGGCCAATTCAACACCGTCTGGGGCAACGATGACGCCGGAAAACCTCTCGGTTGGCTCCTGAATCTGAAGCCGCTCATGCCGGGAGAAGAGCAGCGCCGCATTTCGAAAACCTATATTTCCGCCTTCCTCGAAGCCACTCTGAAAGATCATCGCGAATACGTCCCGCTCTTTGAAGATTGGCGCGTTGCACGCGACTGGCTGCCGGACACGCTCTACATGAATCGCTATCAGGACACGAACTACATTCCCCTCGCTTCTTTCGACGAAGACGCGGACCTCACCACGACTACCGCTCCGGGCGGCCACATCGAAGGGCAAAATTTAACTGTCTGGAACGAGGCTCCCATTCCTTGGCGCTCGGGCGATCGCGGCTACAACGGCGTCTTTCTCGGATGGAACCGCGTGAAGGACGCTCCCGCGCCTACTTACACCATCACTTTGCCGGCGACAGCAGCCGCAGACTGGCAACTGGGGCCGGACTCCACCTTGGAACTTTCGATCGCGCCCATGGACGAAGACGTAGACCCGCCCGGAAAGAAAAAAGACGACGAAAAAGACGGCAAAAAAGACAAAGATAAGAAGAAAGAAAAAGGCGACGACAAAGACAAGAAAAAAGAACGCGGCTCTCCCGATTTCACCATTGAACTCGTAACCAGCGACGGTGCAAGGGCAAGCGCGGCCCTAAGCCGCTTCATGACGATTCCTCCTCCGTTCAAGGAGAAATTCACAAAGCTCGCTATTCTCGACGAAAAAGGGTTTGATCAGGACTGGGAAACAGAATTTCAGACCGTGCGCGCGCCGCTCTCCGAGTTTCCGGCCGCTGACAATTCCAGAAAATTCGACCCGACAAAACTCAGCATTGTTCGGCTGAAGTTCGATCGTACGGCAATGTACAAAATCTGCATCAGCCAGGTTGGCTTCGGCAAACAGTGATATAGGCTGAGGCATCTTCGGAGGTCGCTTATGCGTCGCGTATGCTCGTATTTCCTTTGTTTGTTTTTGACAGCTGCGATTGTTTGCTCTCCTGCCGGCGCTCACGTCACTCGCGTCGAGATTATTTCCCGCATGGACATCCAGGAAGGAAAACCATTCGGGCTCGCCGGAGCTTACGAAAAAATCGTCGGTCGGGTCTATTTTGGGGTCGATCCAAAGAACATTCACAACGCGCGGATCGTCGATCTCGATAAAGCGCCGCGCAACGCGCAGGGCGAAGTTGAATTTTCCGCCGACCTCTATCTTCTGAAGCCGAAAGACATGAACAAAGGAAACGGCTCCGTGCTCTTCGAAGTTTCCAACCGCGGTGGAAAAGGAATCCATTACATCGTGGACGGCCGTGGAGATTATCCTGTCGAAGCGGAAGTTGGCGACGGCTTTCTGATGCGCCAAGGCTACACGGTTGCCTGGGTCGGCTGGGAATTCGATATCCCCGATGAAGGGGACCGGCTCAAACTTCTTGCTCCTATTGCCCACGATCCCGGCGGAAAAGAAATTCGCGGCCTGGTGCGCTCGGATTTTACTCCCGCGCAAAAAACGGAGGACATGCCGCTCGGCCATTCCTTGCTCGGGCCTACCGGCGGCAAAAGCTATCCCGTAGCCGACGCGGCCAGCGCGAAAAATATTTTGACCGTGCGCGACACTCCGGAAAGCGCCCGCCAGACGATTCCTCGCGCGCAATGGAGTTTTGCTCGCACGGTGGACGGCAAACTCGCCCCCAATTCTCATTTCATTCATCTGGAGGGTGGATTTCTTGCTGGAAAGATTTATGAGGTCGTTTACGAAGCAAAAGATCCCTCCGTTGTCGGTTTGGGCTTCGCCTCCGTCCGCGATTTTCTTTCCTATTTGAAATACGACCCGCAATCTACTGCCCCGGTTCATCGCGTTTACGCCGTCGGCATTTCGCAAAGCGGCCGCTTTCTGCGTGATTTTCTTTATCAGGATTTCAATGCCGACGAACAAGATCGCCAGGTAATGGATGGCGTCATCGCCCACGTTGCCGGCGGCGGCCGCGGCAGTTTTAATCACCGTTTTGCGCAACCTTCGCGCGACGCGCAGCCGCTCTCCAGCCTCTACTTCCCCACCGATCTCTTCCCTTTCACCGATCTCCCCGAAACCGACCCCGAAACCGGCGAAACAGCCGGCCTCCTCGACGCTTCGAACAAATCCCGCAAAACGCCAAAGCTTTTTTTGACCAACACTTCCTACGAATATTGGGGTCGCGCTGCCTCCTTGATTCATACTTCTCCCGATGGCACGGCCGACGCGAAACTCGGGGAAAATGTCCGCGTCTATTTGCTTGCCGGGCTGCAGCATTTCACCGCGCAATTCCCACCCAAAAAGTCCTATCCCGGCTCGCCCGATTCCTCCGCCCAGCAACTCCACAACCCAAATCCGGTCCAGTGGTACTGGCGGGCTCTGATTACAGATATGGACCAGTGGGTGAAAGACGGCGCCGAGCCGCCGCCTTCCACGTATCCGAAGATTGCTGATGGGACGCTCGTGCCGCTGGCAAAATGGAATTTCCCGAAAATTCCGGGCGTCAACAAACCGCATGAAGCGAGTCTTGCGTATCACCTGGATTTTGGCCCGCAATGGAAGAACGGAATCTTCACGATCGAGCCTCCTAAGGTTGGAAAGCCGTTTGCTGTGCTGGTGCCGCAATCGGACGCTGACGGAAACGACTCCGGCGGCGTGCGCCTTCCGGAGTTGCAGGTTCCGCTCGCCACCTATACCGGCTGGAATCTGCGTGATCCCAGTATAGGGCTCTCTGATTTGCGTCTCAGCTTTTACGGCTCGTTCATTCCCTTCGCGAAAACGGCTGCGGAGCGCGGCCCATCCGGCGATCCGCGGCTTTCCGTTGCGGAGCGCTACGCTTCGCGCGACGAATACATGGGAAAGTTCGCGGAAGCGGCCATGAAGCTGGTCCATGAGCGCTTCCTGCTGCGCGAAGATTTGCCCACCTTGCTCGAACGCGGCAAACGCGAGTGGAACGAAGTCACCGGACAGAAGTAATCTTTTTCTGCCCTGAGATTTTTTCGGCTAGCTTCGCAGGACACAATTCCGATAGGATGGCGCGTTCTTTTGGAGGGTGCGAATGAAAACCGCAATAGCCCCTGGTTCTTCACGAATGAACGCACGGAAAATCTTTTTGCGCTCGATGCTTATCGTTGTTGCCTGCGCTCCGTTTGCCTTCTCGCAAAGCCCGGGCGATACGCCGCCGGACGAGCAAACCGTGCGCCAGCGTGCCGACGCCTTGCTTCAGAAAATGACGCTTGACGAAAAAATCGGGCAGCTCAGCCAGCTCTTCAATTTCGGCCCCGCTAAAACGGTTGATGACGCCGTCTCCAAAGGACAGCTGGGTTCGGTACTCTTTGTTACCGATCCGGCGGAAACCAACCGCCTTCAGCACCTAGCCGTAGACCAGACCCGCATGCACATACCTCTCCTCTTTGGATTCGACGTCATCCACGGATTCCGCACCATTTTTCCAGTGCCGATTGCCATGGCCGCATCGTGGGATCCTTCCGCTGCCACCAAAGCGCAGACTATCGCCGCAAAAGAAGCCCGCTCTGTCGGGATCCATTGGGCTTTTGCGCCCATGTTGGACATCGCGCGTGATCCGCGGTGGGGCCGCATCGTCGAAGGTGCCGGTGAAGATCCCTATCTAGGCTCGGCAATGGCCGCTGCACAGGTGCGCGGATTTCAGGGCGACTACATCGGCGCACCGGATCACATCCTCGCGTGCATGAAACATTTCGCAGGCTACGGCGCCGCGATCGGCGGCCGCGATTACGACGAGGCCTACATTCCCGACACTTTGTTGTACAACGTCTACCTTGCGCCGTTTCACGCTGCCGTGAAAGCGGGCATCGGCACCGCGATGAGCGCCTATCTGGACTTGAACGATGTGCCCGCCACTGGCAATCGCTGGCTGCTGCACGACGTTCTCCGCGAGCAATGGAAATTCAGCGGTTTCGTGGTCAGCGACGCGAACTCTGTGAAGAGCCTTGAGATTCATCGGTTTGCCAAAGACACCTACCAGGCTGGGGTTTATGCTTTCAAGGCGGGCGTTAATATGGAAATGGCTCTCGGTTTCACGGCCTATTCAAAGAGCCTCGCCACGGCTGTCGAACGCGGGGAAATCACTGCGCAGGAAATTGAGGAAGCGGCGCGGCCAATCCTGGAAATGAAAATCCGCCTCGGCCTCTTCGAGCATCCCTACGTGGACGAGGCGCGCTCAAAGCAGATTCTGGCGATGCCCGAACATCGGGTCGCTTCGCGGCTGGCCGCGGAACGGACTGCGGTGCTGCTTCGCAATGAGCACGAACTTCTTCCCCTCAGCAAGACCGCCTACAAGAAAATTGCCGTCATTGGCCCTCTTGCAGACTCCAAGATAGACACTCTTGGATCGTGGGCTTTCCGACACGACCTTGCCGAAACCGTCACAGTTCTCGAAGGCTTGAAAAGCAAGCTCGGTTCCCAGGCCGAGGTCTCCTTTGCACAAGGCGTCCAGATTAGACGCAAGACTCCCTCCATGCTCGACCCCATCCTGGGCCTGAAGCCAGCACCTGTCTGGACCGATCAGCAATCCACTGAGGAATTCTCCAACGCCACACACCTCGCAAACTCTTCTGATCTCGCCATTCTTGTCCTTGGTGAAGCACAAAACATGAGCGGAGAATCCGCTTCACGCGAATCGCTCGACCTTCCGGGGCGCGAAGAAGAACTTCTCGAAGCCGTCGCCGCCACCGGAAAACCAGTTGTGCTCGTCCTTCTCAATGGCCGTCCACTCGACATCAAATGGGCCTCTGAACATATTCCCGCGATTCTGGACGCCTGGTATCCGGGCACCCAAGGCGGCAATGCAATCGCCAATCTCCTCTTCGGCGACGCCGTTCCCGGAGGCAAGTTGCCCTTTACATGGGTGCGAGATGTCGGCCAGGTTTCCACCTATTATGCCCACAACACAACCCAGGCTCCGGAAAGTCAGGGCAAGCGCTACTGGGACGAAGAAAGCACGCCTCTTTATCCATTTGGCTACGGCCTAAGCTATTCCACATTCCAGTTTTCCAATTTGAAATTGAGCCAGACGCAGCTCAAGTCTGGAGACAGCATGGATGTCAGCGTCGACGTCGAAAACACCGGTGCTTCCACCGCGGATGAAGTCGCTCAGCTTTACATTCATCAACAATATGGCAGCACTTCGCGGCCGGTACGCGAGCTTAAGGGATTCCAGCGCTTTACACTGGCCGCCGACGAAAAAAAGACCGTGCATTTTTCGATTGGAAAAGAAGAGTTGACCTATTGGAGCACAGCGAAAAAAGCCTGGGTCGAAGAAGCGTCGAAGTTTGACGTCTGGGTTGGCGGCAATTCGAATGCGACTTTGCACGGCGACTTTGTTGTCACGCAATAGAGGTGGGGTGAACGTCCACAAGCTGGAGCCGTGGAGCTGGTAGTGGCCAACCGTGGAAGGTTGGCCACTACACTGGTTCGCTTTTCTCAGTTCGCTGGGACGTGACGCACTTGTGTGGCTAGCGACCCCGGGGCCGGCTCCGGCGCGGGCTTTGGCATTTCCTCCGCTTTGAAACGCGGCACCATTTCCTCGGCCATCGCGAGTGCGTAGACCGCCGAGGCAATTTCCACTGCGCCTTCTCGCACGTCTTCTTCGTAAATGCGCTCGTAGGTATCGAGATTCGTGTGATGGGTGAATGATCCGTAGTCAAAGGGATCTTGCGCGAGTCCAATGCCGGGCAACCCAGCGTTGTTGAAAGAAGTGCTGTCCGTGCCTCCGGTGCGGCGGCTGTCGCTGACCGTGACTCCCATGAATCCCCAGTCCTCGAACGGCATCATCGCCTCGCGAATCAAATCGGCCGAGGCCGCCGGTCCAAACACTCCGGCGCCACGCGGCTTTCCAGTACCGGAATCGATATTGAAATACGCGTCCAGCTTGGCGAATTCCGGCTTGGGGTTTTCAAAGCTGCCAAAGTGCTGCTGCACGTAAGCCAGGGAGCCGAGGAGGCCTTCTTCTTCTCCGCTCCAGAGCGCGACGCGAATCGTTCTCCGCGGCTTCACATGGAGGGCGGTGAGAATGCGCACCGCTTCCAGCATCATGGAAGAACCGATACCGTTGTCGGTGGCTCCCGTGGCGTCGTGCCAGGAATCGTAGTGGCCGCCGAGCATGACGATTTCATCTTTCTTGTCTGTACCGGGTATTTCGCCGATGGCGTTGTAAGCGGTAGTGCCTTCAGGATATTCCTTGTTCTGGATGTTGACGCGCAGCGTGACCTGCGTCCCGTCATTGAGAGCGCGCGAAATACGTCCGTAGTCCTCGTTGCGCATCACCAGCGTTGGCACAGCGCGTGTCCAATCGTAGGTGCCGTTTTGCTGCGCGATGATGATGCCGTGCGCGCGACCGCCGTCGTTGATGCGCACCAGGGCCCCGTTGTCGACAAGAAACTGGTCCACTTGGCGCGAGACTTCCTGCCGCGTCAATTGCCCTTCCGGCAACTTCGGCTGTTCGGGAAAGCGGAAGGGCCGCGGATTCTTGGAATCAAAGCGTGATTTCCACTCGTCTTCGGGGCGCCGCATGGGCGCGGGATTCATGTCCTCGGGCACTTCCACATGTTTCCCAACCAACACGATCGCTCCATGTACCCAGTCCTTCACAGAATTCAAATACGAATCGAGCTCCGCTTGCGTGGGCTGCTTCGCTTCCGCAGGCTTTGCCGCCGGCGGCATCGGCGGAGCGGCCCACTTCGGTTCCGCTGGAGGCGGCGCGCCTCCGAAGAAATTAAATCCGGCGCCTGTCGGCGGCGCCAGTCCTGGCGGTTGGATCATGACCACCTTTGACGTGACGACTCCATTCGTGCTCGGTGTCCATGCTAGCGGCTGGACCATGAGCTGGCCGTGAAAAGGAGCGACTGCTTCCGCGAACAGCTCCATATTTTCCCAGCCCGGTACAGGTGTCGCCGCGCTCGGCGGCTGGAAAGTCCACGGTTCGAGATGCGCGTTCGCGAGTCCCCAGGAGGTCATCGTGGTGACCGCCCAGTCGTCGGCGGCCTTCAAATTTGGGGTACCGGTCACGCGCGGGCCGTAGACGTCGGCAATCTCATGGATAATCCACATGATTTTGGAATTGTTGGTCTCTTCCGCGCGGATTTGCGCGTACATCTCGGAAAGCCCCGGAGACTTTGCCGGGGACGGCATCGCAGCCAGAAAAATCAGAAACAGCACACTGCCGCACAGTCTTTTCACAGTCCCTCCACCACACCCTGGAATGAAATTTCACGGAAGCTACACGTCTGCAATCGGCTTTGCGAGACGCCAATATACGCTGGTGCGACCCGTCAGGCAATGCACGGGCTCCATGAAGTGCTAAAGATCCGGCGTTCGCTGCGAGAACTATTTTGCGGATTTCAGTTCGATGCTAACAAGATTGCGCACCCAGCGGGCGGGGCGCTTGTCTTCACTCACCACAAGCCGGAACGCGCCCGTCTTTGGGTCAAGCGGCTGGCCGTTCATGCTATCCGCGACGATCACCTCGCCGGAATGGAAAGTCGTATCCACTTCGGCGAGGGCAAACACCGCGACGTATCCGTCCGAACCGGTCGCGACGATGTAGCCGCCGAGAGCGGCTCCTCGCAAATCGCGTCCCAACGGGGCTCCCAATTTCGCAAGCAAATCGGAGACTCGCACTCCTGAGTACGTTTCGTCCGCGTTGGCATGCTCGTTGTGCACTGTGATGCTAATGTGCGGAAGGGCCTTGAAGTCGGCTGCCTTCAGCACCAGGTCTTCATGCTTTGTGTACGCAGAAATTCGCAGTTGGTCCGAGGGCGCGGCCACGGCGGGGGGCGCAGCGGGCTGCTGCGCCTGCACGGTGCATGCAAAGCAAACGGTCGCAAAAAGTGCGATTGGGATCAAATCAAGTTTGTGCCTGCGCAAAATCACAAACGAGAGCATACCGCGGATCGCGCAACAAATCAGCATGAGTATGGCCTTCAGGGACACGTCTTCGCTGGAAATTGTTTTTCAATTGGAGTTCTGGAAGTTTTTCTTTGGTTCCGTTAATGTGTTTTGCGCTTCCTATGCTGCGCATCCACCTGCTTCTTTTGGCTGTCTTGCTGGCCGCAGCGCCTGTTTTTGCGCAAGCGGATTCTTCATCCGAAGTGATCATTTCAACGGATAGGCCAGCCGTCGCTAATTCCAGCGTCGTCGTTCCCCAGGGTGGATTTCAGATGGAAAACGGCTTTCTGTTCACCGACACGCTGGGCCGATACGTTTTCGACATTCCGGAATCCAATTTTCGCTCTGGGCTGTTCCAGAAAACCGAGTTGCGGCTGAGTGCTCCGGATTACTTCGACACAGTCACCTCTGGGACTGGGGGAATTTCTGGATTTGGCGACATCTCGGCCGGGGTGAAGCAGCAGCTTGGTCCCTTGGCGGGATTCGATGTCTCCGCCATCTTCTTTCTCAGCTTTCCGACAGGCGCCAAACAAATTTCGAGTCATGGGTACGACCCCGGCCTTCAGGTGCCCTGGTCTCGCGCGGTCACGAAGAAGTGGACGGCCGGTGGTCAAGTAGCCTTCTATTGGCCGACGGTGGAGGGTAAACGAGATTTCACCGGGGAGACCACTTTCTTCGCCGACCGCCAACTGACCACTCCGTGGGATGCATTTGTCGAATACGCAGGCGACTTTCCTCAGCGCGTCGGTTCTCGACAACAGATTCACTTTGGAACTGCTTACAAATTGACATCCCGCCACCAGATTGATTTCCACATCGGCATCGGCCTTTCTTCGGCAGCACCCAAAACGTACTTCGGATTCGGCTACTCGTTTTTGTTGCTAAGAAAGTGATCGAAAGCTGGAGAGAATGGCAGCGACCCCGCAGAACCTCACCGAAACGCTTTCAGGAAGTCCCATCGAGTGCCAAACGGTACATTTTGTAGGTCTCGCCGGTGCCATACCAATCGGGAAACTCCGCCAGAAAGACCGCGCCAAACTTTGCGTTTAACGCCTGGCTTGCCCCGGGACGCGCGTGCCCGTAAACGGTCTTGAATCCTTTGCTCACAACAAGTCCGAGCCAGTGCGATTTAAGGATGTCTCCGAATCCGCGCCGCTGAAAGGCCGGAAGGATCGTGTTGGAATAGCAGTAGATCGCGCCATGCTTTTCCTCGTCGGTGAGATCGGCGAGCCCTTCGATCGGTTCGTCGTACTCCGAAATGGGAATGCCGTAGGCTTCGCCGGCAAGCGCGCCATCCACCCGCATCCAGACAAAAATCCCTCCGGGCATATTGCGAAGCGTTTGTTTGTCGTCGAGCGCGAATTGTAGGCCTTCAGGATAAATGGAATCAAATTCCATCGTTTGTTCGAGCGGAACGTCGTAGGCGAATTTGATGGTAGCCATCTCTTATCTGCGATGATCTGCAATCTTCCGGACAGCAAATCCGCTTTAGTATACGGAACGCTGGGGCTTTTCGGGTGCTTGCGCGCGGCCTTTCCATTGGCCGCCATGGCCGCGCCAGTAACGCAAGGCGGAAAGCCAGGTCGCATAAGAATAGAACGCAGCAACAAGCGGCAGCAGCGGCGCCCAAAACGGCGTCAGCCGGTAAAAGCGCACCGTTGGAAGGAATGAAACGAACATCAGAAAACACGCGATGAGACCGAGAATTTTTGCAGAGGAATCGTGCGCGAAAAGTAGTGCAACTGGCGCGATGTAGGTCAAAAACATCCCCACAAGCGTGCCCGCCAACTGAAGTGACGAATAGCGCAGTTGCGTGAAAGCCGTTCTGGCGATGAGATCTCGAATTTCGGCGAATGTTCCGTACGGTCGCAAACTTGTGCTTTTTCTTGTGAGCCGCATCGAGACGCGACCGCCCATGCTCTTAACGGCTCGCGCCAGCGCGCAGTCATCAATTACTTCGCGGCGAATTGCGGCTAAGCCTCCGATACGCTCCAAGGCCTCGCGCTTCAAAAGTATGCAGCCACCCGCGGCGCCCGCAGTGCCCAGCTCTTCGTCGGCAATCCACCGCGGCGGATACAGCATCAGAAAAAAATAGAGAAACGCGGGAATTAGCGCTCGCTCAGGAAAATTATTTGCTCGCAGGAGCACCATCAGCGACCCGAGGTCTAGTTTATCTCGCTGCGCCCATGCTACGAGCCTCCGCAGTGTATCCGGCGCATGCGCCACGTCTGCATCCGTGAACCATAAAAACCCTGGCGCTTCTGTTTGCACGCCCGAAACTTGTGTGCTGGCGACACCTTCGTTAAGCGCCCACATCTTTCCCGTCCAACCGTCCGGCAAGTTGGAAGCATGGATGACCCGCACTCGCGCTTCGGCGCCACTCTCGATCGCAACTTTCTTTGCGATACTTGCGGTCTCGTCCTCGCTGTGATCATCCACAATCACAACGGAACATTTTCCCAAGTAATCCTGCTGGATCAAATTCGTGACCACGTGCCCGATCGTTTCAGCCTCATTCCGCGCAGCAATCACCGCGATCACGCCGGGCCAGTCATCCATGGCCGGGACTTTCTCGCCGTCGGCGTCCACTTTTTTGACATTCCAAAACCAGCCACGGCCGAAAAACAAATGCAGCCAGATCCCCAGCGTTATGATTCCTAGGATTCCGGTCGCATAGACATGGAAAATTGTCGTCATCTCACGCGAATCAGTGTATCAGTGAGCTGAGATGTGCCGTGGGCAGAGCCACGCGGAGCCGAGGAGCGGGAGCAGTCAGTTTTGGCCATGCAAAACAGGTTCAGCCGAACGCGGCGCTTCGGGTTCCACGCCACGCCAGCCCACAGGGCGTCCGCTCACCGCTTCTTTCACGGAACGGAACAGCACGACGTACATCAGCTGGCGGTAGTAAAAGCGCTGGAGAAGAACCGGCACAAGTAGAGTCCAATCTTCTTTTCTTTCGAGAGCAAACGCCACGACGCACGTCAGGATATCAATCAGCAGGAAACCCAGGAAGAAAATGACGGACTTCTCGACGTCCGCCGCCGTCCAGAGCTGCGGCAGCTTTGTAATACGGAACTGGGCCAGCCCCCACAGGAACAGCGAGCCGAAGAACATCAGGTCAATGACCGGAGAGATCAGCGGCAGAACAAGCTGAAACACAAAGATGTTCGGCAGAGCAATCCAGCCGAGCGTGCCGTACTTGGGGCGAAATAAGGTGTCGCTGTGCTTCCAGAACGATTGCAACGTGCCAAAGGTCCAGCGGAATCGCTGGCGAATCAAGGCGCCGGGAGTTTCGGGAGCTTCGGTCCAGGCGATAGCTTCCTCATCATAACTGATGCGCCAGCCGAGACGCCGAATGCCGATGGTCAGGTCCGCGTCTTCCGCAACGGTGTCCGCCGTGATTCCGCCAGCGGCTTCGATGGCTTCCTTTCGCCACGCCCCGAGCGCGCCCGGCACGACGGTAATGCAATTCAGCAAATCAAATGCGCGCTTTTCCATGTTTTGGCTGGTGATGTATTCGAGCGCCTGCCAGCGCGTGAGCCACCGCGAGCGGTTGCCAACTTTGACGTTGCCAGCCACGGCACCGACTTTCGGGTCGGAAAAATGGCGAAGCAGTTTGCTGATGGCGTCCGGCTCGATCTCTGTATCCGCGTCGATAGTGACAACAATCTCCGTCTTCACTTCGCCCAGCGCGCGATGCAGCGAGGCCGCTTTGCCGCGATTGACCTGGTGAATGATTCGAACGCGAGGATCATTCCCAAACGAAACGTCAAGCTTGGGACCGGTGCTGTCCGTCGACCCATCGTTCACGACAATAACGCGCAGTGATTTCACATCCGACGCGAGCACGGAAGTAACTGTCTGGACGACGACGTTCTCTTCATTGTGCGCGGGGATCAGCACGGTGACGGCGGGCTCCGGGACCGGCATCACGGCATTATCGGCGCGCAGCTTTTCAATCAAAGCAAGAACACCGATGACAATCGCCCGGCCGCTGACAAGAATGATGCCGACAATGAAAATCGTGGCGATGCCAAACCGAAACGCCTGGAAAATGGTGAAAATCAAGCCGTCCGCGCGCGCTTCGAATCGCTCCTGCGGAGAAAGCGGCAGCATCACGCCCGCCCGCGTTCTGCCGATCAGATCCGCAACGGAAACAAATTGATAACCGCGCGCTCTTAGCGCATCGATAACCATCGGCAGAGCCGCCACAGTCTGTGCTCGTTCGCCACCGCCATCATGCATCAGGATGATGTTGCCCTTGTCCACCTGGCGCAAAACGTTTTGCAGGATGTCCGCGGCGGGCATCTGATTCTTTCCGTCCGGCTCGCTCCAATCGTCGGGATCAATGCGCTGGCCGACAATCAGGTAACCCATGTCCTGCACTAGCGGCAGCTGAGCGACTTCTTCTGCATATTCCGGCTGATGATCAATTCCGTATGGCGGACGGAAGAGAATGGACTTCACTCCAAGGGTGCTTTCAATCAGCCGCTGCGTAAGGTTCAACTGCCACTTGATTTCGGTATGCGAAATTTGATCGAACTGCGGATGCGTGAAGGTATGGTTTCCGATTTCATGGCCTTCCGCATATTCGCGCTTGAGAATCTCAGGATGCTCGTTGGCCACTTCGCCGACAATAAAAAAAACCGCCGGGGCCTGTTTTTCTTTCAGTACGTCGAGAATTTTCGGAGTCCACCGCGGGTCGGGCCCGTCATCGAAAGACAGCACCAGCTTCTTCTCTTTCGTCCCGCCCATCTGGTCAATGTCGTAGGACAGCGGATACTGTTCGTAAGTTTCGTCGATGAACAAATCCGTGGAAGCTTCGTACACGAAACTGCGCCGCCCCGGTTTTGGAGTGTCGGCAAAATGCCAGATGTCTCCATTCCCTTCCAACGTCAGATCCGGCCCCGGCGGAATGTCCTTGATTTTTTGACGAGCCGCATCGTCCGGCCGCGTGGCATCCCAGATCGGCCAAATGGAAGAGTCCGAGGAACCCATTCGCCAAAGTGCCGTCCCTTGCACACCCATCCGCTCACTCGCGCGAAGTTGGTTGTACGCCGTCACGGCATCGAGCAACCACACGTGATGAGTCTGATTCTGCTCGTCAGAATAGGAGTAGTGCGGATTCAACGAAGCTTCATCGAACTCAACGTCGGTTTCCGATTCGTATGCGTGCAAGAGCGCTTCTTGAACGCTGAACTCCGCGCCCGACCAGACGCCCTTCTTCTTCGTCTCGCCCCAGTCGTAAGCATAGTTGGCGATACCCACGACAAGTTTCTGCGCCGGCACAACTTCGAGCAACTGTCGCAGATTCTCTACATACCAGTCCTGCGCGGCGATCGGCCCAGGCGGCGAAGTAAGCCAGTGCTGATCGTAATTCATCAGAATGATGGCGTCGCATTGCTTGCCGAAAAATTCGTAATCGTAATCGTCGTCGCGCGCCGGGAGCGAAATCATCAGCTTCAGACCAGCCGCGTGCAGAGACGCCGCAAGTTCCGCGGCAAACTCCCGGAAGTGCACCTGGCTCGCGTCAGGCACTTCCTCGAAATCCACGACGATACCCGCTTGATGCGCCAGTACCGCATATTGCGTCACACTTTGGATGAGACCATGCCGCGCGGCCGGATTCGCAAGCATTGCGGCCATCTCTTCAATGCGCCAAACGGTTCCGTCGTAATTATCCAGCATCCCCATCATCGGCAATTCGATTGGCGGATTTAGGGAGTGCATCCACTGATGCAGTTCATCCCCCTTCAACAAAGCAATCGCCTCGGCCGGCGTGGCTTTCACGGGACGAGTTTGGTTGTGCGTATAGTCCACAATGGTGATCGCGCCGTCGGGCGTCACGCCGTGCAACTGCTCGGGGATCAGCAAGTCGATGTCTTTGTAGTGTTTTCTGAGCGAGGCCAGGCTGTTGGCATCCCAGCTCACATAAAAAGCTGCCCGCAGCGGGTCGTAGCTTGCCGGCACTGTGCCAATGTCCGCAACGCGTTTGCGCCGGCCCTCGCGTAGGGCCACAGGTTTCTTCTTTGCCACCTTAAGCGCGTGAAAAGGAGATTTCACGTCCGGCAGAAGTCCGCCGGGAAGCTCGACTGTTACGACGATCGTCACAAAGAAATAGGCGAGCAACAGCGTCAGCAGCGCGCCGGTGATTTCCATAGTCCGGCGCGTGCGCCTCCATCGGGCGCGCTGCGCGTCGTAAAATATAGGGCCGCGTTCTTTCATGAATGCCTAGAGACCTGGCGCATGGCCGGCAACGGGCTGTGGGCTGGCCCGATCCGTCTGCGCGATTCCGTCCTCTCTATTGTAAGATGCGTGGCGTTCATGAAGCGAATTTTATCGCACTCCATCCTCGCATTAGCAGCTGGCCTCGGCCTGCGTCTCTTTTTCATACTTAAGTATCCCGCCAGCAATTCCGGGGACATCCCCCTTTACGAGCAGCTGGCTACGAACTGGCTGCAACATCATCTTTACGCGATAACAATTGATGACGCACTTACGCCCGTGGACGTGCGCATGCCGGGTTACCCCGCGTTTCTGGCGATTGTTTACGCCGTGACGCGGCGGGTAGGCGCGGATGCCCGTTTTTTTGTGATGCTGGCGCAAGCGGCCGTGGATTTGTGCAGCTGTCTGTTAACAGCCAGCCTGGCTGCGCTATTAGGATTGCTGAGGCCGAATCCGCAGTGCTGGCGGCGCGTGTTTATTGTGACGCTTTGGCTCGCGGCGCTCTGCCCCTTTACGGCTAACTATACGGCAACTCCTCTGACAGAAGTGTTCGCTGGATTTTTTACCGCGGCCGCGTTGGTGGCGCTTCTCGCGTTAATTTGGCACGCCGTCGGAGGCCAATCGGTGCCCTTGGCAAAAGGGTGGGCCTCGCGTCACGCGGAATCCCTCCTCGCGCTGGCGGCGGGATTTCTCATCGGCATGGGAACATTGTTTCGCCCCGAAACGCCACTGCTCCTCGTTGTAGCTTGGATTTTGCTGGCTTTGCTCTGGCTGCGGAAGCGGCGACTCCTTTTTGGACTCCAACTGCTCGCACTTACCGCCGCCGGGTGCGCCGTGGCTTTGTCGCCTTGGGTGCTTCGTAACGCGAAGACGCTGCACGAGGTGCAATTTCTCGCCCCCAAATACTTGAACTTGCCCGGCGAGTTCGTTCCTCTGGGTTTCATGGCCTGGGAGAAGACGTGGCTCTATCGCTTCAGCGATTGTTATCTCGTGCCGTGGAAGTTGAACGGAGAAGTGATCAACGTCGAGGATATTCCGCAGCGGGCGTTTGACACGCCGGAGGAGAAGGAGCGGGTCGGCGCGCTGCTGGAGCAATACAACAATGACGTTACGCTGAATCCCGAGGAGGACGTGGCCTTCGGAGAACTGGCGCGCGAGCGTACAACGCGCCATCCGCTGCGGACTTATCTCTGGCTCCCCGTGGCGCGAGGCTTCACCATGTGGTTTACGCCGCGCATCGAGCTGCTCCCATTTTCGGGCCAGGTGTTTCCTCTAAAAGAATCATGGCGGGAAGATCCGGTCGATCTATCCGTCACGATCGGGTTTTTTGTTTTGAATGTTTTGTGTGCAGCGCTTGCTATTTGTGGCGTGTGGCGATTAGGTCGGGAAAGTTCCGTTCTATGGCCCGCTACCGGTTTGCTGCTTGCGTTTATCCTGCTGCGCACGGCGTTCCTCACCACGCTCGAGACGCCCGAGCCTCGCTATGTGCTCGAATGTTTCCCGGCGTTGCTGGCGCTGGCAGGACAGTTTTTCGCGCGGTGTTCGAAGCCCGAGCCGGAGGAGAAGCGCTCCGGCCTCTCCGGTTACTTGTCTTCAACAGGCTCGGGATGAATGGTAACCCGATAGATTTGCGGAAATTTTTCCTTCACGCGGTCTTCCAGCGCCGCAGTTACATCATGCACCCGTGTAATCGGCAACGCTCCCTGCATCGCGCAATGGCATGACGCCAGAATGTGATGCTCCACCTGCCGCACGCTCACATTGTGGCAATTCACGAGCTCGTCAAATTCAGAAGGCAGCGTATTCAGAAGCGTTTCGATCGCCTTCGAGAGCAGTTTCATCTCAGCGGCTTCCTCGTCGGGCGTGGCGATGTGCCGGCCCAGCGGTTCGATGTGAATATTCACCTGAGTTGACCCGTTGCGCAACTTGAGAATTTCATCCTCCAGTTCGGATGCTTGCCGGTGAGCTTCCCTCAGGTTCAAATTCTCATCCACTTCCAGATGCAGCTCGACGAAAAGCTGGCCGGAGTGCTGCAGCGCGGTCACATCGTGAATGGCCAGCCCCTTGCGTTGGGCCACTGCGCGAATCGCTTCAAATAAATGCTCGCCCTGCGGCGCGCGCGGCTCCGCGTGTACCATGACGTCGGATGGAACTATTTCTCCGATTCTTTTTTCGATTGCGTCGCTTAGAGCATGTACCTGTTCCAGACTCGCGGTGCGCGCCACGCTCACGGTTGCGTCCACAAAATGCCGGTTGCCCGCCCGCCGCACGCGTACGCGGTCTACATCCAGCACGCCATCCATGTCCCCGACTGCTTTGGCAATTTCCTGCTGCAATCCTTTGGGAGCGACATCCAGCAGCGCATCCAAAGTTCGCCGGCCTAGCTGCGAACCAACCCAGATAATCACCGCCGCCACAGCAAGCCCCGCGAGCGCGTCAGCATAGACAAGCCAGGGCACGTTCCAGGTCTCGCCGGCCCAGACCAGCCCAATGCCTGCGATGACCATGACCGTGCTCCACACATCCGTTGAAAAATGTAGCGCATCTGCTTCGAGCGCTTCGCTCGAGTATTTGTTCGCCACATGTTTCAGGGCCCGCGCCCGCGTCACGTCAATAGCCAGCGCCACGAGAAGAATGACGACCGCCATGACGCTCGGCTGAATATGCACGTGGTGGAAGAAAAGCCGATCGAACGCCTCATAAATGATGAAGAGCGCCGTGAGCAAAAGAAGCGCGGTCTCGACAAATGCTGAGAAATTTTCGAACTTGCCGTGGCCGTAGGGATGCCGCTCATCGGCGGGCTCATCCGATACACGCACTGAAAGAAACGTGATGACCGCGGCTACGAGGTCCAGGCCGGAATGCAGGGCTTCCGACAAAACGCCCAAACTGCTCGTGCGCACCACGAGAAATGTCTTGAGCGAAAGCAGCAGCAAAGCGGACCCAACACTCAGGAATGCCGCCTTGCGCTTTTCATGTGCTTCTTCGTTGTGCCGGGCCGCCATAGCTGTCTGCCTAGACTACCTTAAGTCTGCTGCGATTCCGCAGCTCGCGAGGGCTGCTAGAGTCCCAAGGTGTGGATTCCTAATGTGGAGTGCGGGAGCTTTACTCCCGATTAGGAGGCTACTACCCGGCAGTGGTTTCAGAAGAACTTGGCGGCGTCTCAAAAAAGGGAAATTTTGTGCGAAACGCCTCGACCTTCTAAACGTCCTAAGGAATGAATATGCAGAAGCTGGAGGTATGGGTATGAATCAAAAAACCGATCTCCCCCAGGGCACGCTGGACCTCCTCATCCTCAAGATTGCCGCTCTCGGTCCTGTCCACGGATACGCCATCGCCCAGCGCTTGGAACAGGTGTCAAAGTACGTTGTGCAGGTTCCGCAAGGCTCGCTTTACCCCGCCTTGCACCGCCTCGAAAATCGCGGCCTCCTCGCCGGGGACTGGAAAGAAACCGAGACGGGACGCGAAGCCAAGTTCTATCGCCTGACGCGCAAGGGGCGCGCGGAACTGGAAACCGAGGCCGCAAGCTGGGAGCGGCTGACGCAAGCAATCGGCCTGATCCTGGGCTTGTCCGACGGGGGTGCGGAGTGAACTGGTGGCACCGTCTCTTGCACCGCAACAAGATGGAAGAGCAGCTCGACAAAGAACTCCAATTTCATCTCGAGCATCACGAAGCGGAGCTGATCTCCGCGGGGGCCAGTCCAGCAGAAGCACGCCGGCGCGCACGGCTGACGCTAGGCGGACCTGAACAAGTGAAAGAAGAATGCCGCGGCGCCCGCGGCACACTCTGGATCGAAGACGCCTGGCAGGACTTGCGCTACGCCCTCAGAACCTTGCGGCAAAAGCCGGGATTTGCAGCAGTCGCACTCCTGACCCTCGGGCTAGGAATCGGCGCGACAACTCTGATGTTCACGCTCGTCAATGGCGTTTTACTGAAGCCTTTGCCTTATCCCGAGCCTGATCAACTCGTCGTAGTGCACGGCAAGACTGCCGAATGGAATGCTGAACTCTTCGGCGCCCAGAACGTCGCTTATGCAGATTTTCTGGATTGCCAGCGCGCCAGTCGCTCTCTCGACGTGGCCGCGGTTCTATTCAATGGCGGAACGCTCAGCGAGCCCGGTGAACCCGAGTACGTGGACTTTCGCGAAATTTCGCCGGAACTCTTCTCCGTGCTTCGCATTCCTCTCTTGCATGGGCGTGCTTTCACGCCGGAAGAAGACAAGATCGGCGGCTCACCTGTTGCCATTTTGGGCTACGGCTTTTGGCAGCGTCATTTCGCTGGCAGCACCGACGCCCTCGGCTCGTCTCTCACACTCGATGGAAAGCGCTATTCCATTGTTGGTATTGCAAAAGAAGGCTTTCTGCTCTTTGGGCAGGAAGCCGATCTCTACACGCCGGTGGGCCAGGACAGTGCTCGCTTTTTGCGCAACCGTGTCGCGCATCCAATGCGCGTTGTAGCGCGCCTCAGGCCTGGTTCTACTTTGGCGCAAGCGCAGGCCGAGTTTTCTTTGCTTGGCCGGCAGCTTGCCGAGGCCTACAAAGACAGTAACGCGGGGCGAACCTTCGTCGTGCAGTCGTTTCGCCCGGATGTTGGAGATGTGCGGCCAATACTCTGGCTGCTGCTGGGAGCCGTTGGCCTCGTATTGTTGATCGCTTGCGCAAACGTCGCCAGCCTGCTTCTCGCCCGCGCCGTATCACGCGAAAGAGAACTTGCCATGCGCGTGGCGCTAGGCGCGACGCGCGGCCGGCTCGTGAGGCAATGCCTGACCGAAAGCGCGGTGCTGGGCTTGGCCGGAGGTGCGCTCGGAGTTTTTGTTGCGAGTTTTGGAGTTCGACCCTTTGTAACCTTTTGGCCGGGCGCTTTACCGCGCGCGGAAGAAGTTCAGTTCGATTGGCATGTTCTCCTGTTTGCAGGCGCGGTTTCGATTTTGAGCGGTCTGTTTTTTGGCCTTGCTCCGGCTTTGCGCGCTCCATTCAAGAATCTGCAGCAGACTCTTCGCGCCGGAATGCGTAGCATTGCCGGAGGCTCGCGCCGCCTGCACGGCATTTTTGTCATTTCGGAAATCGCGCTGGCGATCATCCTCTTGGTCTCGGCGGGCATGCTCGGGCGTACTCTTCTCTATCTATCCTCGCTTGATCCCGGAGTGGATATTCACAACGTGCTGGTGACGCGCATGGCTCTTTCGCCGGCGACACTCGCGGATCCTGCAAAGACGCGCGCTGCGTGGAAGGACGTCCTCGGTCGCGCCCGCCGCCTGCCGGGCGTGCAGTCCATCGCCACCGTGGACACCTTTCCCATGCGCGAGGGCGACAATGAAGAGGCCTACTCGACCACGGCGGACATGCCGCCGGCGAATAAACTCCCGTTCGCTTTGCTGACAAACGCGTCGCCCGACTATCTAAAGGTCATGGGAATTCCTTTGCGCCGGGGACGATTCTTTGACGATCACGACGATCTCACAAATACACAAGTTGTCGTGATTGATGAAGTCCTGGCGCAAAACGCTTTTGGAAAGGAGGATCCCGTCGGAAAGCGTCTTTGGATCCCGGAGATGGGCTATGCCTCGAACGTTTTCGAAATCATTGGCGTCGTCGGCCACGTCCGTCAGTGGGGTCTTGGCGGAGACGATCAAGCCAAAGTCCGCGCGCAAATCTACTATCCGTTTTCGCAGCTCCCGGACAGCCTTGTACGCCGCTGGTCCGAACTCATGTCCATTGCCGTACGGACCGGAACTTCTCCGTTGAGCCTCGTTGCTCCTTTGCGTGGTGAATTGAAAGGTGCTTCGAACGACCAGGTTCTTTACGAAGTGCACACCATGGAACAGCTCGCGGACGATTCTCTGGCGCAGCAGCGATTTCTTCTGCTGCTTTTCGGAATATTCGCGGCATTGGCGCTGGGGCTCGCGTGCATCGGCATTTACGGCGTGCTGGCCTATTTGACGAACCGGCGCATTCCTGAAATTGGCGTTCGCATTGCGCTGGGAGCACGCCCAGCCGACGTCATCTGGCTGGTGCTGCGCCAAAGTCTCGGAATGATTCTCGTGGGCGTTGCATTGGGGAGCGCAGCCGCTTTAGGAGCGGCGCAAGTCTTGCGCAACCTGGTTCAGGGAATGCAGTCCACCTCAGCAGTAGCCTTTGCCGTAACGATCCCCATCCTGGTTTTCGCGGCGATGTTCGCCAGCTTCCTCCCGGCGCGGCGCGCGAGCCGCCTTGACCCGGTCACAGCCTTGCGCCAGGATTAGCGCCGTTCGTTTTCGCTGTGGTGAAGGCGAGAAAGCATGGCTTTTCTGGAATAGGCTTTTCCATTGTTTGGAGCGAAGCAATGGCCGCGAACGCAAAGAAAACGTGCACTGCGGATAGATTGAAAGGAATTTCAGGATTTTGCGCGCGGCATAAAACGCAGCGCCAGCGAGTTCATGCAATAACGCAAGCCGGTGGGTTTCGGGCCGTCGTCGAAGACGTGGCCGAGATGTGCGTCGCATAGCGTGCAAGTCACTTCGTCGCGGCGCATCCCAAAACTCAAGTCAAGGCTGGTCGAAACATTTTCCTTGGCGATGGGCGCCCAGAAACTCGGCCAGCCTGTGCCGGAATCAAACTTGGTATCCGAACTGAAAAGCGCGTTGCCGCAGCAGATGCAGCGGTAAAGCCCCGGGTCGTGGTTGTTGAAATACGCTCCGGTGTAAGGGCGCTCCGTGTCCGCTTTGCGCGTGACGTCGAATTCATCGGAACTCAAAAGTTTGCGCCATTCGGAATCGCTCTTCACTATTTTGTTTTCCGTTTGCAACCCAATGCGCGTACCGTCATCCGAAAAAGTTTCGATTTGCACGGGACCTGAATTTGCTTTCGACGACTTGTCACTCGCGAGGGCGGAGCGGCACGCACGCTGCACACCCACCAACAATCCGTAAGCCGCAAGAGTAGCGGCGCTGAAAATAAAACCGCGGCGAGTGAGGTCGTTCATATCTAGATCTACGTTAAAAGGAAACGATCGGTTTAAACATAGCACCCGTGGTACGGATTTTAATGCCTCTTTTATTTAACCGTATGGTTAAATAGAGGAATATTCGTACTGGTGAAATTAAAGCACTTAAATTTGGACCAGATTCCGATTTATTCAAAGCAAACAACTTATCGTTCGCATTGTGCGCGCTGCTTTTGCGCCTAATTGCCAGCTGTCATTTGCGGTGCTGGCAGCAAAGGCAGGCGTTTGGGCTCGCCGCGGGCGCCGCGGACTTCCAGGTCGTCGAAGAGAAGCGACGGGGCCACTAGGGAGGCGGGCAAGCCGCTCTGGGCTGAGCCGAAGGCGCCGAGTGCGGTTCCGGCGAAACCGGAAACCTGGCTTTGCATGTAGTTATAGACGAAATTGTCGTTGCCGATGCCACCGAGGTTGCGCAGCATGCGCGTGTTCAGACCAATGATGCGAGCGCCGCGAACCATCTCTTCGCGGCCGTCATCGGGATAAACCTTGTAGACGATGAGCGGCAAGCGATCTCCCGTCCCAGCTCCGCCTCCGAAGCTCGCGAGGAGCTCCGAGAAATCATCCTGGTGAAGAAGGCTGATGGAGGGATTGTCCATCTCGCGGACGACAAGGCAATAGGGCAGTTTTTCGGAGCGGCACTCATCGAGGAATTTTTTCTTCAGCTCGGCGGGCGATTGCGTTTCCGTGGCATTGAAAAAGAGGTTGCTCATGGTGGGCTTGGCGTCGTTGATGAAGGCGGAGCGGCCGTGGCCGTTGGACTGGTCGGAATCCGGACCGGGACGGCGGGACATCAGCAGTTCCTTTACGGTGCCGTTATCCACGATCGTCACTTTCTGCGCGCGAACACCTTCGTCGTCCACCGAATAGCTTCCGATCAAGGGCGTTCCGTGAAACTCTCTGGCGTTGGGATCGTCCACCAGGGAAACAGTCCCGGGAAGAACACGCGCACCCATTCGGCCGACCCAATCGCTTCGGCCCCCCAGTCCGCTAAGCAGTTGCTCCATCACCGGAGTGAAAGAGACCGGCGGACGAGCACCGTTGATCGCGGGAGTCAGAACCTGGGCGAGCAAAGGAGCGGCGGCGCGGGCTTCAAAGAGCACGGGACCGGTATAGTCCTGCGCGGGCTGTGAAGCGCGCATGGCCATCAATTCACTTCCCGTTACGTTCAGGGACTTGCGCACCGCGTCCGCACTGGGAAGATCGGCCGGCTTTGGAGCGTAGGTGGCGTACATGTGGTTAATCTGCATGCCGTCGTCGGCGAGCGTGTTCATTCCCGATTCAATGGCGGCATAGGAATGGGTGGTACGAATCTCGGTACCTTCGCTGGTGAGCAGATACTCGGTGGCGTAAACCAGGTAATAGGTCACGCGCGCTTCGTAGATTTGCGGAAAAGCGCGCAGGGCGCCAGAAGTCTCGCGCGCTTCCTGTTCCCAATTGCGGTTGCTCCAGTCCGGAGTAACAAGCGGATCAATCATCTGGATGGGGTCTACTTTTTGAAAGTCGTCGATATCCGATTGGCGAGCGAGGCTGCTTAGATAAGCCTGCTTTCTGGAATATGTCTCGACGGCTTCCTTGAAAGCCTGGTCGGTGGCAATCCAGAGATCCTGGCGGAGCGAATCGTAATCGCGGTCAATGCCGACGGAGCCGGTGGGGCCGATGAAACCGCGGAAACCGTCATCGCTTATGAAATTGGAGCTGTCCAGCTTGTAATCGCCGACACGGGCCGCAACATCCATGAAGCGATTGCGCGTGTGCGAGGTGGAAAGCAACGCGCCAAATTCGGCGACGACTTCGCGGACGTCGAGGTCCAGGAGGCGGTATTCAAGGTAATAAGGACGCTGAGGCTGCGCGGAGCCGGGAATTTGCAACTCGAGACGGGTTTTGGAGCGAGCCATCTCGTCGCGCATGGCCTGAAGAGTGTGGTCGTTATCCTTCGGCGTTTGAGAAGTTTGGGCCGGGGTCACGATTGCGCAACTCCAAGCTGCGGCGAAAAGAGCGAGACGAGCAATCCCGTTTACGCGCTTCACTGTTGGCCTCCGGTCTTGACGGTGTCGTGCGCGGGAGGCGGAAGAATGGGAGGACGATCCGTGGAGCTTTCCTTCTTCTGGACTTCCAATTCCGAGGTCAGAATGGCGGGCGAGGCAGCGGAAACCGGGACGGAACCGGACTCTGCGCCACAGTAACCGTTAAAAACTTCCGGAGTGTCGCCGGTAGCCACGATTTTTGTGAGCGCTGCGAGCGGGGTTCCGACGATATCGACGCCGCGGACCAATTCATCGGGACGGCCGTCAGGAAACACCTTGTAGACGACCAGCGGAAGCACCTGAAAGGCTTGTGGCTGGCCGCGACCGGTAAAGGTAAAGCCACCCGCGATGTCATCAATCAAAAGGCCAAACGGTTTTCCCTGGGCCTTGATGAGCTCAATCAGTTTCGCACGCAGTTGTGCGTTCGTAACCGTCTTGCTGCTTTCGACGATCAGGTTACCTTGCCTAGAGACCGGCGTGGCGCCTAGCTGACGGCGTCCATGCCCATTCGAATTGGGGAAGCCGACAAGCGGGGAGCGCGACATCTCGAAAGCTTTCAAGACGCCGTGATCCACCAGAGTCACGCGCTGCGCGGGGACGCCTTCGTCATCGAACTGGTAGTATCCGAGAAGATCCTCCGAGCCCAGTTTTTTCATGGTGGTGTCGTCCACGATGCTCAAGAAGCTCGGGAGAATCGGTTCACCGACTTTCTTCGCAAAAGTCTGACCCTCGGCAGCGTCCTTCTGGCGATGACCTTCGGCGCGGTGACCGAAGACTTCATGGAAAAACACGGCGGCAGCGCGCCCGGTTAAAAGCGCTGGTCCAACGGAAGGCTCATTAATTGGGGCAACGACGAGGCCCTCGAGTTCCTTGCGCATCGTGGCTTGCGCGGCCGAGACGGCCTTGTCGTCCGGCGCGTCGGACGGATTCACCCAGTCAAAGTTGTAGTAGCGGTCGATATCCATACCATCGGACGCCTTGCCCTGGATGAACAGCTCTAGGCGGTAGCGGATCTGGCCAAACTGGAGCTGTGTTCCCTCGCTGTTGACCTGGAAAACGTTCTGGGCCTGCGCGGTGAAGGTCACAATCGAATTGATGATCGCGGGGGATTCGCGAAAAGCCCTCGTGTAAGCGCGAACCTTTTCTTCCCAGGGCTTGCGGTCCAGTGTGAACGAGACCTGCGGGCCGATAAAGGTGTGCGGCTGCTCGTGAGAAAAATCGGGTGCGCGGTTTTCGACGGAATCGACCTTCACTTCCTTGCCCGTCTTGATCTTGATGTAGGCCTCGGCAGCGGCGCGGTATTCCTGGTCGGTTTCGAGCCAAACGGCGCGGCGCAAAATATCAGCGTCGTCGTCTACCGGGACCGATGTGCCCGGCCCCGCGCTGGTCTGCGTACGCTCGCCGACCTTGTGCGTGTCATCCACGTCGTAGCCACCGGTGCGTACGGAAACCTCGAGCCAGCGGTTGCGGGATTCGTTGCTGTTCAAAAGCGCGCCATTCGAGCCGGAAACGTCCGCGCGCTGCGTATCTGTGACGGTGTAGCCGATGAAATAGGCAGGAGGGTCCTGCGACTTGAAAGTTTTTAAAGAGCGATCCAACTCGGCCTGAAGCGCGGCCAGCAAAGGAGACTTCTTTGCTTGCGCATCGGGTGGGGGCGCCGCATGCGTCAGGATTGCGGTGAACGGCGCCAGCGCCATGCAGAAACACAAAGCACGGCGAATGAAACTCGGTTGAAAACGAGCAGAGATGGTCAAGGATTGCCTCACTTAGAGTTAGACGGGACCACGAAACATCCAGTGTACGCTACCGCGGGTAACGGCACAAAATGAGGGAGTCAGCGGCGTCTTATTCGTCACATTGGTTGGACGGCTATTAGCTCCCGGGAGTTGCATAGCGCGGGAAAGGGAAAGCCCCGGCTGCGCCAGGCAGTCGGGGCCCAATCATGCGAAGGTGTTACGCTCCCGTTCCAGCTGTTAACCGCACTGGCTGGGATTGAGTACGCAAGGATTGACCGGAGCCGGCGGAGTAGATTTGTGAGTGGCGAGAACGGAAAAAACCACGATCGGGACCACCGCAAGAACACCAATCAGGATGCCCATGCCTTTGCCGATTCCACCCGCTGTTTCGAGGCCAGCGCCCGGACGCGGGCCAACCTCGGTATCCTTGGTCAGCGAAACAAGCAGGTCGAGGGGCGCCTGTGTGGGAGGTTCGGGAGCCGAATTGTCGCCGTGGCGCACGTTGGTCATCTGGCCGGCTTTCACGATCACGCAAACGCCGGCGTTATTGCAAACGCGAACAAGGCCTTCATAGACGACCACATTCATCACATCGTTTGCAAAGCCGACGTAAAAGTCCGTGCCCACGACGCCGGCCACACCAGCGGCGGTTTTCACTTCAAACTTGCCGTCGGGCTTGGCAATTTTTTGCGCTTGCGTGCGCAGCTTGCCGTAAGCGAGCTCAAGGGACGTTTGCTGCGCGCCTGCGTCTACTTTCTCCACTTTGACCGAGGAATCGGAGCCCACGTTGAGGACCGAGCCGTCGTCTAGGGCAACGCGTGCGCGGCCGCTGGCCTGCGTGTTCACGAGATCCTGCCAGTCCACCGGCGTTTTCGCGGCTGCGTTGATGGTCTTGGAACCGCGCGCGATACTAGCCGATGGAATCACGCGATCCACATGGCCGGCGACCTGTCCAGCGGCTTGCGGATCTGCGGAAAGATCCGCCGGGACGGCAATGATGACCGAGAGGAACAGTGCCAGCCCTAGGGCGAGAGGGGACTTGGTTTTCATCAGAAATCTCCTAGAGAAACTTTGGGTACTATAGTTGTTACTGGAGTGGGGTTCGAGTGTCAATTAGAAAGCGGAAGAAACTTGCGCAGTCCGCTATCCCGGACAGAGCGCTCGAGGGATATGTGGCTGGGTGCCTGCTACTGCACTAGACTGCATAAGTTTCTTGCTGGGCGTCGGGGACGGATGGAGAATTGAGTTTATGAAAGCCTTTATTGCGATCCTCGTTGCTTGCGCGGTGGGGGCCGTGGTGTATGAAGTGACTTTGAAGCGCATGCCGGTGACGGATCAAGGCACGGCTCCCACACAGGCGATCAGCCTGACCGGGGTGCGCGCCGATCTGCTGCAGATTGCGCAGGCTGAACGCGCGGCTATCGCGCAGAACGGGCATTGCGCGACGCTGGAGGAGATGATTTCTTCCAATGCCCTTTCGATGTCGCGCCCCGAGCGCGATGGTTACACGTATTCTGTCGCATGCTCCGATGGCAACTTCAGCGTGACGGCGCGACACGCTCCGGCGCCTGCGGGTTCGCCCATACGATACCCCACGCTTGCGATGGACCAGAGCATGGAAGTCCGAGAAATCAACTGACCACTCAAAAAGTGAATGGCCATTCTGACAGCCTTCGGGCGCCGAGTTTCGTGTTCTTACGGGTTTCGCTTCTGGTCTGCCACCAGCACGCCTGCTTCGGCGTAGTTTGTTGCCGGGACGTCGTGGAACGAAACGTGGATGTTTTGGCGCTTGGCCTTGCCATCTTCGATTAAAACGGCCGTGATGCGCTCGGCAATTTTGCGTTTCATTTCCGGAGTCCGGCCTTCGACCCAGGTGATTTGCACATGCGGCATTTCTCATCCTCCTCTGAACGGGGCTCCAAGCAGGCTCGAAGCGGCCGGGAATGGTTGCGTGCCCAAGACTTGCACTTTCCTTAGGGCACCTTCCTGCCAGCAGCGCACCAAAGCTCCGCTCCGGCAAAGCATAGCTCGTGCTGTGCTAGTATTACAGGCCCATGCATTCCGCCATTCCTCATCTTATTGAGCTTCAGCGGGTGGACCACCTGATTGCCGCGCTGCGCACGGAGTTGGAGACGTTTCCGAAGCGCGTGCGCGAAGCCGACACGAAACTGAGCGGGGCGAAGGCCTCCGTAGTCGCAGCGAAAGAGGGACTGCTCAACAGCCAGAAGGAACGGAAGAAATTCGAGCTGGACGTGCAGCAGTGGAAAGACCGCGCGAAGAAGTATCGTGACCAGAGCGGGGCGGTGAAGACCAACGAAGCTTACAAAGCGCTGCAGCATGAGATTGCGAATGCAGAGGCGGAAGTCGCCAAGGCGGAAGACGCGCAATTGGAAGTGATGATGGCCAGCGAAGAGGCAGAGCGGCGCGTGCGGCACGCGGAAGCGAACCTGAAGGAAGACGAGCAGGCTGTCGCAAAAGAGAAAAAAGAAATTGAGGCTCTGCAAACGGAAAAGAAGAAACAGGTGGAGTCTCTACTGGCCGAACGCGAACGGGCTTTGGCTCCGATACCGCAGGATGTGCGCGACCTTTACGACCGCATCGCCAAGAGGCACCATGGCTCCGGGGTTGCGGAGGCGCGCGATGGCCAATGCCGCGGTTGCGGGATGCGCGTCTTGCCGCATACTTTGCAGGAACTTCGCCGTGAGCCGAATGAAGAGATTTACCGATGCGAGTCTTGCGGTTTGATTTTGTATACTTTGGAGCCGATTCCGCTGGCTACCCACTCCTGATGCCACGACTGCCAAAACCAACGAAAGCCGCCGGTGGACTGTTCCCCGGCGCGCCTGCCGAGGACAAGCCCGCAATGCCTGCGCACCAAGCCAACATTGATGGCGCGGCGCGTGGAAATCCCGGGCCCGCGTCTTATGGTGTGGTGATTCGTGATGGCAAGGGCGAGCTTGTTGCCAAGCTGAAAAAATACATCGGGCGGATGACCAACAATGTCGCGGAATATTACGGATTGATTGCGGCGCTGGACTATGCGCAAACGCATAACATCCGGGCTTTGCGAGTCGAGAGCGATTCGGAATTGATGGTCAAGCAGATGCAGGGGCAGTACAAGGTGAAAAGCGAGGATTTGCGGCCGCTGTTCGAGCGGGCGAAGAAAATGTCGATGGGATTCGAATCGTTCCACATCAACCATGTTTACCGCGAGCAGAACCGGGAAGCGGATGCGCTGGCGAATGAGGCGCTCGATGAGACGGCGGAAGCGCCGCCCCGGCCGGGAGCGCCTGTAAAGGCAGAGGTCAGCGAAACCAAACCGGGGCCCCGGTGGATCAAGGCGCGGTTCCGTAGCGGAATCATGTACCCCCTGGAAGATATTGATTTGCCGGATGGGACTGAGGTGGAGTTTGTGCTTCGACCCCTTCGAAAACCCGCCAAGTAGACAACTTTTCGCGATTATTTCCGGTTATTTCAGAGCGTAGGAACGATAGAGCGTATCGCGCTGTGCGGGGATGAAGCCCGCGTCGGAGATGATGCGGCGCAGCTCGTTTTCATTGGTGCGGTTTTTTACGCCAGCGGCGAAGACGACGTTTTCTTCAATCAGGATGCTGCCGACGTCGTCGGCGCCGAATTGCAGACCCACCTGGCAGACTTTTATGCCGGGCGTGAGCCAACTCGATTGGATGTGGTCAATATTGTCGAGATAGAGGCGGCTGACCGCAAGCGTTTTCAGATAATCGACGGCTGTCGTTTCCTGCACTTTTTTCCCGAGAGCGGTGTTTTCCGCCGCGAAGATCCACGGAATGAATGCCGTGAAGCCGCCGGTGTCTTCCTGAATGCGGCGGAGGCGTTCGAGGTGATTCACACGGTGGCGCAGCTCTTCGCCGCAGCCGAACATCATCGTCGCCGTGGTGCGTAGTCCGAGCTTGTGAGCGACGCGGTGGACCTGCTCCCAATCATCGCTGGTGCACTTCAGGCGGGCAATTTTGCCGCGGATTTCGTCGTCCAGGATTTCCGCGCCGCCGCCGGGGATGGATTGCAAACCAGCGTCCATCAGGCGTTTGATGGTGTCCTCGACGCTGAGTTCGCTGACTTCCGCGATGCAAAGAATCTCCGGAGCGGAAAAACAGTGCAAGTGCACTTGCGGGAAACGGGCTTTCAGCGAGCGGAGAAGATTTTCGTAATAGCCGATTTGCAGATCGGGGTGCAGGCCGCCTTGGAGCAGTACGCCGGTACCGCCGAGCGTCAGCATCTCCTCGATTTTTTCGTAGATGGTTTCAAAGGAAAGGATGTAGCCGTCTTTTGCGCCGAGTGGGCGGTAGAAGGCGCAAAACGAGCAGTACTCGGTGCAGAAATTCGTGTAATTGATGTTGCGGTCGATCTGGTAGGTCGCGACGCGCGGATCGTTTTTCTTCAAGCGCAATTGGTGCGCGGCCATACCGACGCCCACGAGGTCGTCGGATTGCAGCATGTCCAGGGCTTCTTGCTTGGTTAATCCCACGGTTTTCCTTCTTTTCGATGTCTTTTCATTCTATCGAATGCCGCATGCAAACTCTAATCGCCTCGCCGGACGGCAGGGCCCTGCGAGGCTCGGGTGAAAGTGCCATGCCCCTAGAGCTTCGCAGAGGCACGGACCTCGTCTTTTGTTGCGCTCGCCCATGCAATTTTCTTGTTTTCGGGAATCAGCAGCAGTTTGTCGGCTTCCTGAAAATATTTTTCGAGTCCGCGGCGATTGTCTTCTCCGAGATGAAAGTCAATGTTGTTCCGCAGGTAAGACTCGAGTTCAGATTGCGGCAGCTCGAGTTCGAGTGAGGCTTCTTTGCAAATTTCGCCGATGCTGATCAGACCGAAATCACGCGACAGAGTGAAGTCAGCGAGCACTTCTGGCGTGATCACTCCGCGCTTTGCCGCCCACACTGCCATAACCGCAGGAAGCGCCGTCCATTTGCGCCATTCACCGACCACGTCGTACACGCGGAAAATGCCGGAGTTCGTAAGGCCCAGAGTTGCGGCTTGGCATGTAGCACGTCCTTCCGGCCCGACGGCGCACTTTTTCTCGATGGCGATCGAAAGGCGCAGAGCGGGATCGCCGATGAGCAAAACTGCGTCGGCTTTTTCTAGCATGGCGGGCAGATTAGGATCGGCTTCAAAAAACTCAGGAGAGATTTTCCAGTACTCGTCGGCGAGAATTCGCGTTAGAGCTTGCGTGCTGCGCGAGCTGCGGTCGAGCGCAAGGCTCTTCACTTGTTCGATTGGTTTCTTCGAGACGATCAAAAGGCTGCGTACGCGATTCTGCGAGGCGATGGCCATCCCCGGCAGAACTTCCAAATCCGGGATTCGCTGATACTCAATCGCTGGAATAATCGCGATGTCGGCTGCTCCGGTGCGCAGGGCTTCCGCGCATTGCGAGGGGACGGTAAACGACAGGTCGTACTTGCCTTCCAGCGGGCCGTGCGTAAAACCACGAACCAGTGGCGCCGTATTCAGGTATTGCACGATGGAGATGCGAAGTTTGTTCAAGTTCGGGATGCTCGCGATTTCAACCAAGTATAGCAGACCGGATTTTCCCCCGTGCGAGCCGTCTTTGTTGTAAAACGTTCTTTCCATTCGGAGGCTTTGAAAATGCTGAAACGTTGCAGGTGTCTTTTTTTGCTTTGCGTGCTGGCCGTGCCCGCGCTGGCTTTCGCGGCACCTCGCGATAGAGCACTTCCCGACGCAGCACAGACGCCGACCATCGCCGACAAAACGGCGGGGATGCAAAAGCTCCCCGGATATTTCAATCTTTATTGGGACGCAAAGCAGGGCAAGCTGTGGCTCGAAATTGATAAGTGGAGCACGGAATTCCTGTATCAGAGCGGTCTCCCCGCGGGCATCGGTTCGAACGACATTGGGCTCGACCGCGGCCAGCTGGGCATTACGGGCATCGTTCGGTTCGAGCGCAGCGGCCCAAAAATTCTGCTCATCCAAGAAAACCTGGAATATCGCGCTGTTTCGAACGACGCCGATGAGCGCCGCGCGGTCCGTGATTCTTTCGCGGAATCCGCGCTCTGGGGTTTCACCGTTGGCGCCGAAGAAAATGGCCACGCGCTGGTGGATGCGACGGACTTCTTCCTGCGAGACGCTCACGGCATTCCGGCGACGCTTCGACGCACGAAGCAGGGTTCCTACCACCTCGATGCCTCGCGCTGCGCGATTTTTCCTCCCTTGGCGGAAAATTCCCACACCAAAAATTTTCCGCTCAACACGGAAGTCGAAGCCACGCTGACATTCGCAGGTGACGAACCAGGCGGCTGGGTGCGCCAGGTCACTCCGTCCCCTGAATCCATCACCGTTCGCGAGCATCACTCCTTCGTCCAGCTTCCCCCGCCGGGTTACAAGCCCCGCATCTATGATCCACGCAGCAGCTTCTTCGGAATCGCCTACATGGATTACGCGACGGCGGTCAGCGAACCCATCGTCAAACGTTTTACGGCTCGCCACCGCCTCGAGAAAAAAGATCCGAAAGCCGCGCTCAGCGAGCCGGTTCAGCCCATCGTTTATTACCTCGATCGCGGTGCGCCGGAACCGATCCGTTCCGCGCTTCTCGAAGGCGCGCGCTGGTGGAACCAGGCGTTTGAAGCCGCCGGATACAAAAACGCCTTCCGCGTGGAACTAATGCCCGAAGATGCTGACCTGATGGATCTCCGCTACAACGTGATCCAGTGGGTGCACCGCGCGACGCGCGGGTGGTCCTACGGCGCGGCGGTCATTGACCCGCGCACCGGCGAAATCATTAAGGGACACGTCACGCTTGGCTCGCTGCGCGTGCGCCAGGACTACCTGATTGCCGAAGGGCTGCTCGCCCCCTACGAAAAAGGAAAACCTGTCTCACAAAAAATGATGGACATGGCCCTTGCGCGCCTTCGCCAACTCGCGGCCCACGAAGTTGGCCACACTCTCGGGCTAATGCACAACTATTCCGCCAGCACGGTCAACCGTTCCTCGGTGATGGATTATCCGCCACCGCTGGTGAACCTCGCCGCCGACGGAACTCCCGATCTCTCCGACGCCTATGCCACGGGCATCGGCGAATGGGACAAAGTCTCCATCACATGGGGTTACCGCGACTTCGCGCCGGGTACCGACGAGCGCGCCGCTCTCAATAAAATACTTACCGACGCTTTCGGCCGTGGCCTCCGTTACCTCACGGACCAGGATGCGCGTCCCCCAGGCTCTTCCAGCAGCGTCGCGCATCTTTGGGATAGCGGCTCGAATCCTGTGGACGAATTGAACCGGCTGATGCAGGTCCGCGGCGGCGCCCTAAAACGCTTCGGCGAAAACAATATTCGCGAAGGCGCGCCACTCGCGACCATGGAAGACACTCTCGCACCCATCTACATGTTGCATCGCTACCAGGTCGAAGCCGCCAGCAAGCTCGTCGGAGGAATGGACTACACCTTTGCATTGCGCGGGGATGGCGAGATTCCCACGCAAATCGTCGCTCCCGCCGAGCAGCGCCGCGCACTTGCCGCCGTTCTGGCTACGCTGAAACCGGAGGTGCTCGCCCTGCCCGAGCCGCTGCTAAAAATGATTCCCCCGCGTCCGCCGGAATACCCGCGTGACCGCGAGGACTTCAAGATTCACACCAGCCCGGCTTTTGACGCGCTCGCTCCCGCGGAATCCGCAGCGCAGCACGTCCTGCAATTTCTCTTCAATCCGGAGCGCGCCGCGCGCCTCGTCGAATTCCACGCGCGCAATCAAGAAAACCCCGGCCTCGACGAAATCCTCGACGCCGTGCTCAGCGCGACGTGGAAAGCGCCGCACGGGAAAGACTACAACGCGGAAATCGCCAACACCATCGACAATGTCGCCCTATACGATTTGATGGCCCTCTCCGCCAATGACCACGCAACTGACGAAGTTCGCGCCATCGCCTCCTTCAAACTCAAAGAGCTACAGGATTGGCTCAATTCACCCTCAGGCGTAATTTCCGATCGGGCGCACGTCTACTTCGCGGCCAGGCAAATTGAGCTGTTTGAAAAAGATCCCAAGCGCATGGATCTGACGCCGCCCGTCGAGCCGCCCGATGGCCCGCCGATAGGGAGTATGGGGATGCTCGATTGCGACTGGCAGCCGTAATTTTTTTAGATTAAGGCCGCCCCTGAACCTTTACACCAAGTTCTCTGAAAAGGGTGTGAAATTGACGAGGAACTGGTCCGCAAGGCCCGCAAGCTTACCCGGCTCAAAACCAAGCGAGCCATTGTGGATAGAGCCTTGCACCTGCTCGTGAGCTCCGAAACCCGGAAGGGTATCCTTCGCGATTATGGTACAGGCATTTGGAAGGGTGATCGGAAGGCCATGCGCAGGAATCGTGCTTGATCATTGTCGACAGTTCGGTATGGATCGATTTTTTCAGTTCTTCTCCTGGATCGGCCGGGGTTCAGCTTCGGCGAATGATTATTGACGCCGAGCCTTTTGCTCTGGCTGGCCTTATGGTCACAGAAGTTCTCGAGGGGCTTACCCGGAATATAACTAAGGTGGAGGAGTTCCTTTCCATGTGGGAAATCCTCGAGCCCCAGGGCCTTTCGACTCCCCGGGAGGCCGCGAGTATTTTTAGGCTTGCGCGTTCGAGAGGCATTACACCAACCACCACCGATGCTTTGATTGCCGCCATGGCGCTGGAAAACCAAGCCAGAGTCTTCACTCTAAACAAGGATTTTTCTCAAATCGCCCGCATAACCGCTCTGCGCCTGCACCCGCTGACGAACCCGTAAAAAACAACAACTCCTTTTAAATCAGAAAGAACCGCATCTGCGTCAGGGAGGGGCGGCCGATTGCCCTGCTCGTCTCGTTATGCCAATTACTTACCGAACCGACCAGACCGAGGCGAGTTTCGTTCGTCTATGTAGCCATGGGAGGGTATGTTCCATGAAATCGCGCTTTGAACTTTTCTTATTGGCCGTAACCGTCGGCTCCGGATTTTATGCGTTTAATGCCACTGTGAGCGCCCAGAACGATCTGTTGCCTCCAAGTCCCGCGACCCCGCCATCCTCGGCAATCACGTCGCCAGCTCCTTTAGCGCCTCCCACTACTCCGATTCATGCTCCAGCACCAGCCGAGCCTGGTGCGGCGGCAAGTCCGGCAATGGCTGCCCTATCTCCTATGCCGGATCTTCCCGCCGCTCCGGAAGCACCGCCTGCGCCGCCCGATGGGCAGCTGAACCATTCCATGAGTTTCAATCGCCATCATGAACCCGCCACGGATTGCTCCGACCTCCACGTTCGCTTTGAGGATGCGGAAGCTAAAATGCAGTCTGAGGAGCGCACCGTAACAAAAGCCGATGCGCCAACACTGCGCGTTCGTCCGCATCAGAATGGCGGCGTCCAGATACAGGGCTGGGAGAAAGACACCTACTCCGTGACGGCCTGCAAGTTCGCTGCAGATTACGATAGCCGCGCCGAGCGGCTTCTGCCCCAAATAACGCTTTCCATCAAGAACGGCGAAGTTTCGACAAACGGGCCCAACGACGAAGACCAGTGGACGGTCCATCTTCTCATTCGCGCGCCGAAAGCGTCCGTCATTGACATGGAGACCGCCAACGGCCCGATTTCTCTCTACGGCGTAGACGGGAAGCTGACCGCCCGGGCCACCAACGGACCGATCACACTGCGCGATTTTTCCGGCGATGCCGATGTCCGGGCGCAGAATGGCCCTGTCACCATTTCAGGGAGCAGCGGCAACGTCCGCATCCACACGGGCAATGGCCCGATTTCCATCGATCTGAAAGGGACCAGTTGGACCGGCGCGGGTCTGGAGGCCGACGCGAATAACGGCCCTATGACGCTTTCTGTCCCTTCGGACTACAAGTCCAGTTTCAGCGTGGAATCGCGCAACGATTCGCCGATGAGCTGCAAGGCCAGCATCTGCGATAACGCGCACAAGACCTGGGACGACAACAACCGCCGCATCGAATTCGGCGGCTCGCCGGCAATGATCCGGCTTTCGACGGTGAATGGACCTGTTTCCGTGCAGTCGCCGCGGGGAGAAATGTGATTCGATCTGTTCGGCGCAGCGCAGAAGCCAGATAGGCCATCGGGGAAAGTGTCAAAAAGCCCCTCGTGCAAATCGGTAAGTGTTGCACCGAAAAGAGTTAGGCATTTTGTAAGTCTCCTAGAATCAACCCTTGAGGGTCGGCGTAAGTGTTGCATCGAAAGGACTTAAGTTCACTGCGCGTGTCGAATGCTGCGGTGTCTCCGGTAGCGTGAGGGCCGAGGCGCCCCACTACACACCATTGGACGCGCTCCATCGCTTGCGGATAAGATTCACCGCATGATGCCCGAAGCCCGCGTGACCCAGCCGGTCACCGAATCGGAAGCGGTTCGGCTGGCGCGCGAAATCTTCCGTCTAGAAATCTCCGCCAAATCGCTTCCCGGTGAATACGACGACAATTTTTATTTGACCGGTGACGACGGCCGCGAATTTGTCCTGAAAATCATGCATCCCGCGAGGCAACCATCCTTCGTGGAAATGCAGTGCCAGGCGCTGCAGCACCTGGCGAAACGTGTGCCACAGCTCGCTCTTCCTCGCGTCTTCTCGGCCCCAGACGGAGAAGCATTTCCGTTTAGTCCTCTTTCGGATGGAACGAAGCGGCTCCTCTGGCTGATCACGTATGTTCCCGGCACGGTCTTAGCCAAAGTAAATCCACACAGTCCGGAGTTGTTAGGCAGCCTCGGTCAATTTCTAGGCGAAATGGACGCTGCCCTGACGGATTTTTCTCATCCAGCCGCTCATCGCGAATTGAAATGGGACCTGTCCAAGTCTGGATGGATTCGCGGCTATCTCCATTACATCCGGGATCCTGTCAGGCGCGCGTTCGTCAAGCGCTTTCTTGCCTTGTACGAATCCGAAGTTGTTCCAAATCTGGCGTCGTTGCGCCGAAGCGTCATTTATGGTGACGCCAACGATTACAACGTATTGGTTAGCCCGGCGTGGCCCCAGCCGCGAAAAGTAGTCAGCGTCATCGATTTCGGCGACATGCATTACGGACTCACCGTCTCCGAAGTCGCCATCGCGGCTGCGTATGCCGTGCTGGGAGAGAAAGACCCTTTGCCCACCGCAGCGGCGGTCGTCGCGGGTTACCACAGCGTCTTTCCACTCAAGGAAGCGGAGATCAGCACGCTTTACGCACTCATCGGCTTGCGCCTCGCCGTCAGCGTGACGAACGCGGCACATCGCAAATCCGTCGTGCCCCATGATCCTTACGTGACCATTAGCGAAGCCCTGGCATGGGATGCCCTCGAAAAGCTCGCCGAGATTCATCCGCGATTCGCGCATTTCACGTTTCGCGATGCCTGTGGCCTGCCTGCTGTTCCAGAAAACGAAAAAGTCCGGCAATGGCTCGCCTCCAACGCGGGCGCCGCAGCTCCCATCCTCAATAGGGATTTACGGGCAGCGCCATGCGTCGTTTTTGATTTGAGCGCCGGCAGCAAATTTCTCGGCGCCGATCCCCGCGCCTCGGAAGCGCCCAACCTCGCCGAAGCCATCTTCCGCGAAATGAAGAAAGCAAGTGCAGCCTTCGGCGTTGGCCGATACGACGAGGCGCGCCTGCTCTACACGTCTCCGCTTTTTGGTGCCGGCGAAAATCCGACCGAAGAACGTCGGACCATTCATCTGGGAATCGATTTATTCGCCTCCGCCGGTACCCCCGTCCATGCGCCGCTCGACGGCATCGTTCATGCTGCCGCAAACAACACCGCCCCGCTCGACTACGGTCCGCTTGTGATACTTCGGCACGCGACTGGAGAAGGCCAGGAATTCTTCACGCTCTACGGTCACCTGAATCGAATGTCACTAAACGCGCTTCAAGTTGGGCAGCGCATTCCGCGTGGACAGCATTTCGCCAGCATCGGCGACGTCCACGAAAACGGCGGATGGACTCCTCACCTTCACTTTCAGGTCATCGTTGACTTGCTTCATCACGCCACCGATTTTCCCGGAGTGGCTCGCGCATCCCAACGCAACGTGTGGACTTCTCTTTCGCCTGATCCGAATCTGCTTCTGGGAATCCCCAACGATCGTTTTCCACCCTCAGAGCCAGCTCTTGTAGAGACTCTCTCCGCCCGCCGTGAGTTGCTGGGAAAAAATCTCAGCCTTTCGTATCGGCAGCCGCTGAAAATAGTCCGTGGCTGGAAGCAATACCTTTACGACGACACCGGCCGCGCCTTCCTCGATGTCTACAACAATGTCCCGCTGGTCGGCCACAGCCACCCGCGTGTCGTGCGCGCCGTTCAAGAGCAAATTGCCCTTCTCAATACCAACACGCGCTATCTTCACGATAACGTCAATGGCTACGCCGAACGTCTCACCCGTCTTCTGCCATCACCGCTCCGCATCTGTTATTTCGTGAACTCCGGCAGCGAGGCGAACGAGCTGGCGCTGCGCCTCGCGCGCACCCACACCGGCCGTGAGGACATGATCGTTCTGGAGCACGCTTACCACGGCCACACAAATACGCTCATTGACATCAGTCCCTATAAATTCGACCGCCCCGGCGGCAGTGGCCGCAAACCGTGGGTCCACGTCGCACCCATTCCGGATGATTATCGCGGCCCCTACCGCCGCGACGATCCCGAAGCCGGCCCAAAATACGCCCGGCACGTCGCCCAAATCATGGAAAACATGGCCGATGAAGGCCGCAGCGTGGCAGCATACATCGCCGAAACCCTTCCCAGCGTCGCCGGCCAAATCGTTTTTCCACCGAACTACCTTGCCGAAACCTACCAGCACGTCCGCGCAGCCGGCGGCGTTTGCATCGCCGACGAAGTACAAGTTGGCTTTGGCCGCCTCGGCACGGACTTCTGGGGATTCGAGACCCAAGGCGTCGTCCCAGACATCGTAGTCCTCGGCAAGCCGATCGGAAACGCGTTCCCTCTAGCAGCCGTCATCACGACTCCAGAAATCGCCGCCAGTTTCGACAACGGCATGGAATTCTTCAGCACTTTCGGAGGCAATCCCGTTGCATGCGCCGCGGGCTTGGCCGTTCTCGACGTCCTCGAAGAGGAACACCTCCAGGAAAACGCGCTCACGGTAGGAAACTATTTCCTCGCGAGCTTGAAATCCTTGCCATCGAAACACGCACTCCTCGGCGACGTTCGCGGCTCCGGCCTTTTCCTCGGCATCGATCTGGTCCTTGACCGCACAACGCGCGCCCCAGCCCCAATGCAAGCCTCCTACGTCGTGAATCGCCTGCGCGACTGCGGCATCCTCACCGGCACCGACGGCCCGTACCACAACGTCCTCAAACTCCGCCCTCCTCTAATCTTTTCCCAAGCCGACGCCGATCTCTTCGTCACAACTTTGGACAAAGTCCTTAACGAAGAGGCCGCTCAGCCCGCATAGCGCCACCTGTCTAAGCTCATTTATATTCCTGCAATACTATTTAACAATGCAGTTATCTTTCGCATCCGCTCCTCCCGCAATGGAGCCAGACTCCCTCTCCTGGCTGGCGCTGACGCCCGGCCTCGCTTCCCGTCTGTCCGCTCGCCTCTTGAAGCGTTTCGGCTCTCCAGACGCCGTCTTCCGCGCTCCGCTCACCGACCTTGAGGCCTGCCCGCTCCCGTCGCGCAGTCCGTCTTCAAGAAAAAATCCTTCAAACGTGCCGAAAAAGAGCTAACCGCCACGCGCAACATCGACCGCTGCCTGATCAACTGGACGGACCCCGAATATCCACAAACGCTGCTGCAAATCTACGATCCGCCCGTCCTGCTCTATGTCCGCGGCGATCCGCAAGTCCTCAACTTTCCGGCGCTCAGCATCGTCGGCACCAGGAAACCCACCCTCTAGGGCACGCAGATGGCGGCGCGCGGCATGGTTATCAAGGCGCCAGGGCCGCCAAAGGCCGCGCTATCGGCGTCCTCGGCACCGGCCTTGACGTCTGCTACCCAAAGGAAAACAGAAAGCTTTAAGAAAAAGTTCTGGAACGCGGCGCCATCATGAGCGAATTCCCCCTTCGCACTCACCCCGCCCCGGAAAATTTTCCCATCGGCAACCGTATCGTCGCGGGAATGCCTCTTGGTGTGATCATCGTCGAAGGTGCCCAGTACAGCGGTTCGCTCATTACCGCGCGTCTCGCCATGGAATTCGGCGGCGAAGTCTTTGGCGTCCCCGGCAACGTAACGCCGCCGGTCAGCTTCGCTCCCAATCAGCTCATCAAACAAGGCGCGAAGTTTGTAACCCACGCCGAGGACGTAATCGAAG
Source organism: Betaproteobacteria bacterium (assembly GCA_903970165.1). Lineage (GTDB taxonomy): Bacteria > Acidobacteriota > Terriglobia > Acidiferrales > UBA7541 > Acidiferrum. The sequence continues at coordinate 5,557 of CAJCHZ010000077.1, read as the reverse complement.
AGCTCCCCACCCCTGTCCGTGCCGCCCCGGTCAAAGCCGAAAAGCCGGAAGCCGAGCAGCGCAACCTCATCGTCTCCGCCAGCCTGAATTCATCCGAGAAAAGCTTTACGACTTCCTCAGCCCCGACGAATCACACACATTGATGACATCGTCGAACGTTCCGGCTTGAACTCTTCGGAGGTTCTCGCTACGCTTTTTAATCTGGAGATGAAAGGCATTGTCCGGCAGTCGCCCGGCAAGCGGTTCAGCAAAGTGTTGCTTTGAAAGCGGATACGGACTCGAATCACTGGCGACTGGTCCTGCATCTAAGGGTGGAGAGTATCGCAGCGGCGCATCCCCGCATCTACACGTAAGTAGCGAGAAGGACACACGCCGCGCTCTCCGGCTCACTCAGCTGAACATTACGGGGTTACAAAGACAAGATGGCACGTTCTCTTGTGATCGTTGAGTCGCCTGCCAAGGCGAAGACAATTAATAAGTATCTGGGGCGGAATTTCCTCGTTAAGGCCTCCATCGGCCACGTTATGGACCTGCCTACGAAAACCATTGGTATCCGTCTGCCCGGCGAAGAAGAAGGTAACGGCAAAAAAAAGAAAAAGTCCAAAGCCAAAAAGGGCGGCAAGAAGACCGCGAAAGAAAAAGAAAAGCCGGTTGGAAAAATCATCAAGCTGAGCGACGAAGACATTTTTGAGCCCACGCTTCAGATCATCCACGGCAAAGGCAAGGTTATTAACGATCTGCGGAAAGCTGCCAGCACGGCGGAAGCCGTCTACCTCGCCGGCGACCCCGACCGCGAAGGAGAAGCCATCTCCGCGCATTTGGCGATGGTTCTTTCGAAGCCTTCCAAATTTGTGGAGCAAGAGCCAACCGCCTCGCGTTTCAAGAAAAAAGCCGCCAAACCGGAAGCTTCGGTTGTGGAACCGCCTAAAGAAGTTCCCAAGGCCGAGGTCGTTGCGATCGATCCCAAAAAGATTTTTCGCGTCACGTTCAACGAGATCACCCCTAAAGCCATCCGCGCCGCCTTTGAGCACCCGCGCAAAGTGGACGCCAATCTCGTGGACGCCCAGCAAGCTCGCCGCGTTCTCGACCGCATCGTAGGCTACAAAGTTTCCCCGATTTTGTGGGACAAAGTCCGCCGTGGACTTTCCGCGGGACGCGTGCAAACCGTCGCGTTGCGTTTAATCGTTGAGCGCGAACAGGAAATCCGCGCCTTCGTGCCCCAGGAATACTGGACCATCCACGCCCTGCTTGACGCCGGTCAGCCGCCTCTTTTTGAGGCCAAGCTCTTCAAGCACAAAGGCGAAGACATCGAAGTAGTGAACCAGGAGGCCGCCGATAAAATCGTCGCCGCGGTCAGCAAGGCCAGATGGCAGGTTGCCAGCGTCACGCAACGCGAAAAAAAGCGTAATCCGCCTCCGCCGTTCACCACCTCTAAGCTCCAGCAGGCTTCCTACAACCGCCTCCGCTACTCGGCGAAGAACACCATGCGCGTGGCGCAGGGGCTTTATGAAGGCGTCGAACTGGGCGACGAAGGCTCCGTCGCGCTGATCACCTACATGCGTACGGACTCCGTAAACGTCTCGCAGGACGCTCTCGCCCAAGTCCGCGAACTGATTCCGCAAAAATTCGGCAGCGCCTATTTGCCCGAAAAGCCGAACTACTACAAATCCAAAAAAGACGCCCAGGAAGCCCACGAGGCCGTTCGTCCAACGGACGTGACGCGCACGCCGGAAGACGTCCGCAAATATCTAAAAGAGGACCAGTTCAAGCTTTATCAGCTCATCTGGCAAAGATTCGTGGCCTCGCAAATGATGCCCGCCGTCTTCGATCAGACGACCATCGATATTTCGGTGGCCGATTACACGTTCCGGGCTACCGGAATGGTCCAGAAATTCGCCGGCTACTTGAGCGTCTATCAAACCGCCGCCGTGGACACCGCCGACGACGACAAAAACGAAGAAGACGAAGGCAACGCCCTGCCCCGAGTCGAAGAAGGCCAGACGCTCAAGCTCGATAAAATTCGTCCCGACCAGCACTTCACGCAACCTCCGCCTCGCTACAACGATGCGACCCTGGTGAAAGACCTCGAAGAGAAAGGCATCGGCCGTCCTTCGACCTACGCCTCGATCATTTCGGTAATCGTCGAACGAGAGTACGTCACCAAAGAGCAGGGCCGCTTCACGCCCACCATGCTCGGCGAACGCGTCGCCACCCTGCTCATCAAAAGTTTCGAAGACATTTTCGATGTCACCTTCACCGCCCGCCTTGAGGAAGAGCTCGACGAAATCGAAGAAGGCAAGCTCCCCTGGCGCGACGCGGTAAAAGAGTTCTGGGAAAAGTTCGTCATCGACCTCGACAAAGCCGACGACGAGATGCTTTCCTACAAAGCCGGCATTCCTACCGGCAAGAAGTGCGAAAAGTGCGGAGAGGGCGAATTGCTCGAGCGTATCAGCCGCCTGGGCTTTTTCCTGGGCTGTTCACGCTATCCGGACTGCGATTTCATTCAGGATCTCTCGCCCGCCGTCCCCGACGCCGTTCCCGGGGAAACCAAAGTCGAGTATTGCCACAACTGCGGCAAGGAAATGGTCATCAAAGCCGGACGCTTCGGACCGTTCTTGGCCTGCTCAGCTTATCCGGATTGCCAGACGACGCGCCGCCTTGTCGAAGGCACTCGCAAAGCCATGCAGCCCGACGAGCCCCTGGAAGAAAAGTGCACGCTCTGCGGCGAGCACCTGATCAAGAAACATGGCCGTTTCGGCGAATTTATTGGCTGTTCCGGCTACCCGAAGTGCAAATACACCCGACCCATCACCATGGGTATCAAATGTCCGAAATGCAAGGATGGCGAATTTGTTCGCCGGGGCAGTGCCGGCAGAGGTGGCCGCGGCCGCCCGCGCATTTTCTACGGCTGTTCGCGTTACCCCGACTGCGATTTCACGACTCCGTTTCTGCCTATCGCGGAACCGTGTCCGAAATGCGGCGCGCCATTTATAATCGAAAAGAAAAGCAAGATCGGCACTGTCCACACGTGCCTTAAAGAAGGTTGCGACTGGGAAAAACTTGCCCCCGAGCCGCAGACCGTGCAACCCCAGGTTCAGCCAGAAGAACCCACTCCTGTCGGCGCCAAACCCTAATCTATTAATTTTGATCTTGAGACGACGCGTCAGTTCATCGTCGTCACCGGCTTTGCCACTGGCACTTCGTAGTTTGCTCGCACCCGCGGCAATCCGCTGTCCTATAATCATTGAGCTGCAATCCGGCTAGTCCCCGGCACAAAATGAAAACGGCCATCACCAAGTTTCTCGAATATCTGCACGCAGTAAAGAACTCCTCGCCGCACACCATCTCCAATTACGGCAAAGACCTCGGCCAATTTGTAGCCTATCTCTCTCCTCCTGGCCTTGCGCCGCCTGCTCTCGCCGCGGTCTCCCACTCCACCATCCGCGAATTTGTCGCCCATCTCCACGACCACGGCCTCCAGAAAAGCTCCATCGCGCGCAAGCTCGCCGCTCTCCGTTCCTTTTTCAAATACTGCGTCCGCGAAGGCCTGCTGAAGGAAAATCCCGCCCGCCTCGTTCCCACTCCCAAGCTTCCCAAACGTATCCCTTCCGTCCTCACCGCCGAAGAGATGAATGGCTTCCTGAATCAACTCGCCGAAATGGGGCCCTCCGCGAGTGCGGGAGGCGCGCCCCCCCACAAGCCTCTGCGCATGGCTCCAAACGCTTCGCCCGGCAAACCGGCCAAAGTAACCGACGAGACTCTTCTGCTCCGTCGTGACCGCGCGCTTCTCGAATTGCTCTACGCCGCCGGCCTTCGCGTTAGCGAACTCACCGGCCTCAATCTCTCCGACATGGACCAGAAGGATCGCATCCTCCGCGTCCGCGGCAAAGGCGACAAGGAACGCATCGTCCCGTATGGCTCAAAAGCTCAGGAAGCGCTCGACAAATACTGGCCGCTACGCGACGAACTGCTCCTGCACACCTCCAAACACCGCCGCAGTCGTCATCGCAACGCTCCGCACACCGAAGCCGTGTTCCTCAATTACGCCGGGCGCCGTCTGACCACCCGCTCTGTCGGTCGAATCGTCAAAAAATACATTCGCCTCGTCAACGTCAACTGGGACCTGCATCCCCACTCCCTGCGCCACGCTTTCGCCACTCATCTCCTCGCCGACGGCGCCGACCTCCGCGCTATTCAGGAACTCCTTGGTCACCAATCCCTTTCCACCACGCAAAAATACACCCACGCCTCCATCCGCCAGCTCATGGACATCTACGACAAATCTCACCCTCACGCCTGATCCCGCAATTCAAAAAGGCTTGTTGGCTTTTGCGGTTCTATGCGGAGTGCAGGGGAGCCCTGCTCCCGCTTTTGCGATGTACGACTAAGCAAGGCCGTGGTTCTTTTCGTTTGCTACCGCTGGGTTCGCAAAAACTCCGTGGCCATCCGATTCGTCTCTCTCCAAGCCTCTTCCTCGCTATGAGGGCAATGCTTCCCATTCTCGACGAAGCTCATCGTCGCCTGTGGCACGGAGTTCCGCACACGCGCCATCTCCCCAGGTTCAGTCCGCGGATCCAGCCTCCCATGTAAAAACAACGTCGGCACGCTCAGCTCCCCCAGCCGCTCCTCATATAAATCCTCATCTGCCTGTTTCACCTGATCCGCAAGCTCGAACCACACGCGGCAATTCCGCCGCAAAACGGACGTCCAGTGATCTTCTCCATGATCCGCAGCCAGCAACTTCTTCGTCTCATCGCCCAATTCTTCAGGCCGTGCCGCAAACCGCTCGAAAAATCCGCGCGAACCCGGCTTTCGCTTCAGCAGATGAAACGCCTCCAGAATCAAACATTTACATCTCTGCGGCGCGATCAATCCCATCTTCGCTGCGATGACCGAACCATCGCTATGTCCCCAAACAACAGCCTTCTCAATCCCCAGTTTATCCAGAACCGCGACCGTCTCCGCCGCCGCCCGGTTATGAAAATCCAGCGGCATCTCTTCCGGCACCCGCGTCGACCGCCCATACCCCGAGCGGTCCGGAATCAGGATCCGGTATTCCCCCTGCAATTGCTCAATCTGGTTGTCAAATGGATAGACACCGTATCCCCAGCCGCCATGTAGAAAAAGCAGCGGCATCCCCTTCCCAAACTCCCGGTAATGAATCGTTAGAGGACTATGCCCAGGCGCATGGGGGGAGTGAACCAGTTCGAGATGGGGCACCTAACTTTGCCCCGGGAAGGCGTTCACCAGGCCGTCCCGTATTCCAGAATTTTTCGTTCGCATCACGCGCCGTACAATACGACAGACCTCACCCGGACTCAAGTTCGCCCAACCAAAAGCGAGGAGCGCCTCGCGATGAGCCACTCGTCACTCGCCACTCGTTTACCCCGAGCTTCGAGGGGCCAATTCTTTCGTCATAAGGCTGTTCTTCGCTTTTTTTCACGCCTGAAACAAAAAAACGGCTGGCAGGAAGAGCCGCCAGCCGTTCGATTTTCTAGGAGTTGAGCTAGTTCAAATTACCGGTGTCCACCGCCGCCATGGAACCCACCGCCACCGT